>NZ_DASWXC010000037.1:0-100249 GCF_036405735.1 Nocardioides sp. | reverse complement strand
TTGTGGCCCCGCGAGTCCCGGGTTCTGGCCCTTGACGAGGGCCACGATCCGAGTTTCGCGGGGCCACAACCCGGGTTTCGCCGTCAGGCTCAGTCAGAGGTGGGGTACTGCCCGGTGACGACGAAGACGACCCGGTTGGCGACCGAGACGGCGTGGTCGGCGATCCGCTCGTAGTAGCGCCCCAGCAGGGCGATGTCGACGGCCGCCTCGACGCCGTGGGCCCAGTCGTCGCCGAGCAGCTCGGTGAACGACGTACGCCGCAGCAGGTCCATCTCCTCGTCGTCGGCACGCAACGCCGCCGCGGCGTCGACGTCGCGGGAGCGGATGATCTGACCGGCCCGGCGCACCATCGCCTCGGCCACCTCGGCCATCCGGCCGACGGTCTGCTCGGCCCCGGCCGGCACGGCCCGGTGCGGCACGCGCAGCCGGGCGATCTTGGCGACGTGCACCGACAGGTCACCCATCCGCTCCAGCTCGCTCACCATCCGCAGTGCTGCGACGACGATCCGCAGGTCGCCGGCGACCGGAGCCTGCAGCGAGAGGAGATAGAGCGCGTTGTCCTCGACCCGCTCGCGAGCCAGGTCGATCGCCGCGTCGCCGCTGATCACCTGCTCGGCCAGGTCGGCATCGGCGTCGAAGAGGGCGTGGGTGGCTCGGGTGACGGCGACCTCCACGTCGGCGCAGATGGCCGCGAGGTCGTCGAAGATGGAGTCCAGCTGGTCGTGGAACGCGTTACGCATGGGAGGAAAGGTAGGCAGCCCAGGTGACGACACGGGGTCGCTGGGTGAACCCCGAATGAACGTTCGGCGGGGAGATGCCCCGCTGGAGAACCCACGGTGAATCCGGGCCTACGCTGAGGCCGTGGACCCGACGACGCAGGCCCTTCTCGCCGCGCTGCTCGGAGCCGTCGTGGCCGGAGCCGCGGTGCTCGCCTGGCACGTCAGCGAACGGCAGCAGCACCGCGTGCCGCAGGTGAGCGAGCCGGTCGTCCCGCCCGAGGTCGCCACCGTGCTGTCGGTGCTGCGCAGCAGCGCGGTCATCATCGACGAGCAGGACACGGTCGTGAAGGCCTCGGCGCCGGCGTACGCGCTGGGCCTGGTGCGTGGGACCTCGCTGCTCTCCGCCGAGCTCGCCGACCTGGTGCGCCAGGTCCGTCGCGACGGGCAGATCCGCGAGACCGAGCTGGTCATGGCCCGTCCCGGCGTACCGGTGCGCCACGTGACGGCACGCGTCGCCCCGCTCGGCTCGCGGCTGGTCCTGGCGCTGGTGGAGGACCGGACCCGCGAGCGCCGCGTGGAGGCGGTGCGACGCGACTTCGTCGCCAACGTCAGCCACGAGCTCAAGACGCCGGTCGGCGCGATCCGGGTGCTGGCCGACGCGGTCGTGGAGGCGTCCGACGATCCTGCGGCGGTGAAGCGGTTCGCCGGCCGGATGCTCACCGAGAGCGACCGCCTCACCCAGCTGGTGCAGCAGATCATCGAGCTGTCGCGGCTGCAGGGCGACGAGCCGATCGAGACCCCGGTCGCGGTCGACGTCGACGCGGTGATCTCGACCGCCGTCGACACCGTCGAGGTCGACGCGAACGAGCGCCACATCGACATCGTCGCCGGTGGCCAGCGCGGGCTGCAGGTGTTCGGGAACGAGGAGCAGGTGCTCGCCGCGGTCACCAACCTGGTCTCGAACGCCGTCGCCTACTCCGACGCCGGCGCGACCGTCTCGGTGCAGACCCGCGCGGAGGCGGGCGCCGTCGAGATCGCCGTGGTCGACCAGGGCATCGGCATCCCGTCCGGCGAGCTGGACCGGATCTTCGAGCGCTTCTACCGCGTCGACCCCGCCCGGCACCGCTCGACCGGCGGCACCGGCCTGGGACTCTCCATCGTCAAGCACGTCGCGGCCACCCACGGCGGCGACGTGCGGGTCTGGTCCGTGGAGGGCCAGGGGTCGACGTTCACGCTCACCCTGCCCCAGCATCTTTCGCACGTGCCCGCGGACGCCGACACGTTCGCCTTCAACCCCATCACTGAGAGGGAGGAACGCCCGTGACGCGGGTTCTGGTCGTGGAGGACGAGGAGAGCTACAGCGAGGCGCTCTCCTACATGCTGCGCAAGGAGGGCTTCGAGGTCGCCGTCGCCGAGAACGGCACCGACGCGCTCAAGGAGTTCGACCGCAACGGTGCCGACATCGTGCTGCTCGACCTGATGCTGCCCGGGATCCCCGGCACGGAGGTGTGCCGCCAGATCCGGCAGACCTCCTCGGTGCCGGTGATCATGGTCAGCGCGAAGGACGACGAGGTCGACAAGGTGGTCGGGCTCGAGCTCGGTGCGGACGACTACGTCACCAAGCCGTACTCCCCTCGCGAGCTGGTCGCCCGGATCCGCGCCGTGCTGCGCCGCGGCCAGGAGCCGGACGCTGCGCCGGTCGCCCTGGAGGCCGGCCCGGTGCGGATGGACGTGGAACGTCACGTCGTGACCGTCGACGGCGTCGAGCAGCGGCTGCCCCTGAAGGAGTTCGAGCTGCTCGAGATGTTCCTGCGCAACCCCGGCCGTGTCCTCACCCGCGGCCAGCTCATCGACCGGGTCTGGGGCGCGGACTACGTCGGCGACACCAAGACCCTCGACGTCCACGTCAAGCGCCTGCGCGCCAAGCTCGAGCCCGACCCCTCCGAGCCGAAGTACCTCGTCACCGTCCGCGGCCTCGGCTACAAGCTCGACCTCTGACCGTCGCGTCGAGTCCCGGGTTCCCGCGGGTCGAGTCCCGGGTTCCCGTGGGTCGAGTCCCGGGTTCCCGTGGGGTCTGGCTCGATCTCGCGCCTGCGTGTCCGAAACCCGCGCGACGCCAGGTGTCGACAGTTCCTAGGCTGCTGTCGTGAGTACGACGACGCCGGGATCACGATCTGCTCGAGCCACTGATGCCGACGTACCGCTCCTCAAGGCCTGGCTGCCGCCGGCCGCCGTCGGAGTGACGCTCGTCCTGTGGGCGTCGGCGTTCGTCGGGATCCGCCATCTCGCCGGCGACTTCTCGCCGGGCGCCCTCTCGCTCGGCCGGCTCCTGGTCGGGACGCTGTGTCTCGGCGCGGCGGTGCTGGTGACGGGCCGGCGCGCCACCGGGACACGGGTTCGACCGCAGCGGCGGGAGTGGCTGTCGCTGGTGGTGATCGGCGTGCTGTGGTTCGGCGTCTACAACGTCGCTCTCAACGAGGGCGAGCGCCGGGTCGACGCGGGCACGGCCGCGATGCTGATCCAGCTCTCACCGGTGCTGATCGCCGTGCTCGCGACCTTCTTCCTCGGCGAGCGGTTCACGCCGTACCTCGCCCTCGGCCTCGCGCTCGCCTTCGGCGGCGTCGCCGTCATCAGCCTGGCGACGCACGGCTCCGGCGGCGGCCAGGACGTCGTCGGCGTCCTGCTGTGCCTGGTGTCGGCGGTCGTCTACTCCGTCAGCCTGATCCTGCAGAAGCCACTGGTCGGCCGGCTTCCGGCCCTGCACGTCACCTGGATCGCGTGCACGATCGGCGCCATCGCCTGCCTGCCGTTCGCCGGGCAGCTGGTCTCCGAGATCGGCGACGCCCCGGCGTCCTCGACCGGGTGGCTGATCTACCTCGGCGTCTTCCCGACGGCCATCGCGTTCACGACCTACGCCTTCGCGCTGCGCCACATGGACGCCTCCCGGCTCGGCATCACGACCTACCTGGTGCCGCCGATCACGATCCTGCTCGGCTGGCTCTTCCTCGCCGAGACCCCGCCGGCGCTGGCGTACGTCGGCGGCGCGCTCGCTCTCGTGGGTGTCGCGGTCGCGCGCCGCAAGCGTTGAGTCCCGGGTTCCCGTCGGTCGAGCCCCGGGTTGGTGTGGGTCGAGTCCCGGGTTTCCGTGGGTCGAGTCTCGGGTTTCCGTGGGTCGAGTCTCGGGTTGGTGTCGGTCACCAGCGCCGGTTGTCGTACGTCGGCATCAGCGCCTTCGACAGCTCGTCGAGCCAGTCGTCGAGACGCCGGCCGGTGAAGTCGCCACGCCGCACCACGATGACCGTCCAGCCTCGGCGACGCAGCCATGACCGACGCGCCTCGTCGGCCTGGCGTTGCTCCGGGGTCTTGAGATGCGCCTCGATGCCGTCGTACTCCACGGCGACTCGGCACAGCTGGTAGGCGAAGTCCAGGCGGTAGAGCGGCCGCCCGTCGTCGTCCTCGACCCACACCTGCGGCGTCGGGAGCGGCAGGCCGGCGTCGCGGATGGCGAGCCAGACCCAGGACTCGCGTTGTGACTCGATGCGTGGATCGATGAGCCCGATGAGCTCGCGCAGCTGGATCACTCCGCGCCGGCGGCGGAAGCGTGGCAGCTCGTGGGTCAGCATCGCCCGGGTGACGCCCTGGCTGCGGGTGAACTCGTTGAGCGTGGCGAGCGCCTCGCGACGTCGCAGCCGGCACCCGAGGTCGAGCGCCGTGCGAAGGGGCGTCGTCACCCGGACGTCGCCGATGCGCATGAGGTCATGGGGAGCGAGGTCGCGCTGCCCGCTGTCGACCTGGCGCCGCTCGGTCGGATGGTGGCCGCGGAGCGCGCAGACCTCGATCGGCGGGAGCAGCTCCTTCTCCCTCGAGAGCAGGGTGTCGACGCCATGGAGCCAGGCGGCTGTCCGGTCGACGACGATGTGCTCGGTGCTGACGACGAGCATCAGGGCCGCGGCGCGCAGCTCCAGGGAGTCGGGCACCTCGGAGCGGACGTAGACGCCCCGCACCAGCGCGCGCACGTGGCCGGCCGCCACGAGCTGACGCAGGGACCACGCGGAGAGTCGGAGGTCGTCGAGGTCAGCGACGGTGAAAGGGAGCTCAGGGAGCGCGTCGACGAGTGAGGTGGTCATGCCGATCACGGTCGTCGGGCGCCCGGTCCGACGCAGCCGCCGGATCAGTGGGCTGTGAAGAAGAGCCGCCGACGGCGTACCTGTGGATGACAACTGGCCACCAGCACGCCAACCCGCGGCTCAACCCACGGAAACCCGCGGCTCAACCCACGGAAACCCGGGGCTCAACGCTCCAGCCAGCCGCGGAACGCCTCCAGGTTGGCGGTCGACTCGCCACGGAGCTTGCGCCACTCCCACTCCTTGCGGATGGAGGAGGCGAAGCCGAGCTCGAGGATGACGTTGAACGAGTCGTCGGCGTAGGAGAGCACCGCGCCGAGAAGGCGGTCGAGCTCGTCGGGGGTGGCGACCGACAGGGGCAGCCGGCCGTCGAGGTAGATGTCGCCGTGGCGGTCGATGGCGAAGCCGACGCCGTACAGGCGCAGGTTCTTCTCCAGCAGCCAGCGGTGCACGCCGTCGGTGTTCTCGTCGGGGCGGCGGCACACGAACGCGTGGACGGCGAGCGCGTGCGTGCCCACGTCGAGGCGGACCGGCGTCTGCAGCTTCTTCTCGCCGGGTAGGGAGAACGAGAAGACCGTCTCGCCGGTCTCCCGGGCGTCCTCGGTGAACTCGATGTCGTTGCAGGAGAGGTAGTCCCGCACCACGTCGGCTGCCGTCACGCCACGTCCTCCTGCATCGTCGACCGAGCCAGCTCGTAGGCCGTCAGCGTGCCAGCCGCCGTCGCCTCCCAGGTGAAGCTGCGCGCCTGAGCCAGCGCGCCGGCCTCCAGCTCGAGTCGCAGCCGGTCGTCGAACGCGACCCGCGTCAGGGCGTCGGCCCATTGCTGCGGGTCGTGACCGTCGACGAGCAGGCCGCTGCGGCCATGGCGTACGGCGGTCGTGAGCCCACCGACCGCGGCCGCGACGACGGGTGTTCCACAGGCCTGGGCCTCGACGGCGACGAGCCCGAAGGACTCGTTGTACGACGGCACGGCGACCAGCGTCGCAGCGGAGTACCACGCCGCGAGCTCCTCCTGCGACACCGGCGGGACGAACCGCACGACGTCGGTGATCCCCAGCTCGGCGGCCAGCGCCGCAAGCGACTCGGGCCGGTCCAGGCCGGACCCGGAGGGACCGCCCACGATCGGCACCACCAGCCGCTGCCGCAACGAGGGGTCGCGAGTCAGCATCACCCCGACCGCGCGCAGCAGCACGTCGGGCGCCTTGAGCGGCTGGATGCGGCCGGCGAACATCAGCACAGTCGCATCGGCGGGCAGCCCCACCCGTGCGCGCGCCGACGCGACCGGCCCGAACCGGCCCAGGTCGACGCCGGGGTGAACGACCTCGACCCGGCCGGGGTCGGCGTCGTACAGCTCGATGAGCTGCTTGGCCTCGAGGTCGGTGTTGGCGATGAGCATGTCGGCGGCGTCGACGACCTGCTCCTCGCCGATCACCCGGGCGGCCGGCTCGGGGGTGTCGCCCTCGGCGAGCGCCTCGTTCTTCACCTTCGCCATGGTGTGCATGGAGTGGACCAGCGGGACACCCCAGCGGTCGCGGGCCAGTGCCCCGACCTGTCCGGAGAGCCAGTAGTGGGAGTGCACGGCGTCGTAGTGGCCGAGCGGATGGGCGGCCTCGGTCCGCAGCACCTCGCGCGCGAAGGCGCACAGCTGCCCCGGCAGGTCACCCTTGGCCAGACCCTCGAACGGACCGGCATGGATATGGCGCACCAGGATGCCGTCGTCGGGCGCGGCCACCGCGGGCAGTCGGGAGGAGGTGGCGCGCGTGAAGATGTCGACCTCGACGCCCCGGGCGACGAGCTGGCGGGCCAGCTCGAGGACGTAGACGTTCATGCCCCCCGCGTCGCCGGTGCCGGGCTGGTCCAGCGGCGAGGTGTGCAGGCTGATCATCGCGACCCGCCGGACGGCGTCCACGCGCATCGACTGCTCCTCTCTACGCGGGTCGACCGGACGCGTCGACCCCAGACGTGAACCTCGCCGGTGCCCCTCACATTCCCTCCGACACCTCCGCGCGCATCACAATGGCGCCATGACCCTCCCCGCGGACCGCAGGATCGCCGTGGTCACCGGCGCGAGCAGCGGCATCGGCGCCGCGACCGCACGCCACCTGGCGCAGGCCGGCTACCACGTCGTCGCCGCGGCCCGGCGTGCCGATCGTCTCGAGGAGCTGGCCACGGAGATCGGTGGCACGGCCGCGGCGACGGACGTGACCTCCGAGGACTCCGTGGCAGCCCTGGCGGACCTGGTCGCCGAGCTGTCGCCGCGCGGGCTCGACGTACTCGTCAACAACGCCGGGGGCGCCTTCGGAGCCACGCCGGTGGCCCAGGCCGACAGCGACCAGTGGCGGCGGATGTACGACGTCAACGTCATCGGCCTGATGCAGGTCACCCGGGCGCTGCTGCCCCAGCTGATCGCGACCGGCGCCGGGACCATCGTCAACGTCGGCTCGACCGCCGGGCGGATTGCGTACGAGGGCGGCGCCGGCTACACCGCCGCCAAGCACGGCACCCAGGTCGTCACCGAGACGCTGCGGCTGGAGCTGTGGGACCAGCCGGTGCGGGTCATGGAGATCGCGCCCGGGATGGTGCGGACCGACGAGTTCGCGCTGGTGCGGTTCGAGGGCGACCGGGAAAAGGCCGAGGCGGTGTACGCCGGCGTCGCCGAGCCGCTCGTGGCCGACGACGTGGCCGACGCCATCACGTTCATGGTGACCCGCCCGCCCCACGTGAACTTCGACGAGGTCGTCATCCGGCCCCGCGCCCAGGCCGCCCAGCACAAGGTCCACCGCCAGGCCTGAGCTTGCGAAGGCCTGACGCGGTGGAGGTCGAGCGAGCCCCGCGACCAACGAAGGAGGTCGCGACGGGCGGTTCGAGACCAGCCAGGCCCGAGCGTGCGAAGGCCTGACGCGGTGGAGGTCGAGCGGCCGCGCGGAGACCGGCGCCGCGGATTCCGCGACACTCCGAGGCCGGTGCCACACTGCCGAGCATGCAGACGATCGGACTCATCGGTGGGATGAGCTGGGAGAGCAGCGCCGCGTACTACGAGGGCCTCAACAAGGGGGTCCAGCAGCGGCTCGGCGGCCTGCACTCCGCGAAGATCGTGCTCGGCTCCCTCGACTTCGCCGAGCTGACCGCCCTGCAGGAGCGCGAGGCGTGGGACGAGGCCGGGGCGATCCTGGCCGACGCCGCCGTGGGGGTCGAGAAGGCAGGGGCGGACTTCATCCTGCTGTGCGCGACCACCTTCCACCGGGCTTACGCCGCGGTCGCCGCCGCTGTCTCGGTCCCCGTGCTGCACCTGGCCGACGTGCTCGCGGAGCGCTGCAAGGCCGAGGGCATCACCAACGTGGGGTTCCTGAGCACGGCGTACACGATGGAGAACGAGTTCTTCGCCCAGCGGATCGCCGACCACGGTCTCGACGTCAACCTGCCCGACCCGCTCCACATCGAGACGCTGGACTCGATCATCTACGACGAGCTGGTCTTCCGGACCGTGAACCCGAGCTCTCGCCGCCGGGTGCTCTCCATGATCGACGAGCTGTGGGACGGCGGCGCCAACGGCGTCATCCTCGGCGCCTCCGAGCTGTCGTTGCTGGTGCGCCAGCAGGATGTCGAGGTCCCGGTGCTCGACGTGATCACCGTCCACGTCGAGGCCGCCCTGGAGCGCGCGCTCGCCTAGGCCGGTCGAACCCCGGGTTCCCGTGCGTTGAGTCTCGGGTTTCCGAGGGTTCAGACCCGGGTTTCCGAGGGCTCTCCCACGCCAACCCGGGACTCGACCCACGCCAACCCGGGGCTCGACCCACGCCAACCCGGGACTCGACCCACGCCAACCCGGGTCTCAACGGAGCAGGAGGTCGGCGATGCGGCGCAGCTCCTGGGTGAGGTCCTGCTCGCCGACCTGACAGCTGGCGCCGCAGAGGTCGAAGTCGTAGACGAAGCGGTCCGGCGCCGGAGCGGGGGCACGCTCTCCGACGGCGGCGACGTCGACCCGCTCGACGAGGGCCTGCAGCTCGGGTACCCGCTCGTCACGGGTCTCGAGGTTGACCGAGCCCTCGGAGATCATCCCGGCGAGCCCGCCGGTACGGCGGACGAAGACGATCGGCGACGGAGCCGGATCCCGGCCGGCCGCGGAGTGCGATGGCTGGTCGGCCGAGCCCGCCATCGGCGTCACACCGACCTGGTCCCAGGCGGTGGCCACCGCCCGCTCGTGCGGGCCGGCGGCGATGATCGTCGCGGCGGCGAACGCAGCGAAGTCGGACTCGGCCGCCAGGTCGGCAGTGGTGAGCGCCTCCCACCAGATCCGCCCGGCGCCCTCCCAGACGCTGCCTCCGATCGCGGTCGCTACGAGGTGGAAGGCGCGGTTGGGGATGCCGGAGTTGTAGTGGACGCCACCGTTGTCCTCGGACGTGTCGACATAGTCGCGCAGGTGGCCGACCTGCGGGTCACGGCCGAGTCGCGGGTCGTCGTACGCCGTTCCCGGTGCCGCCATGTCGCGCAGCCCGCGCGCCCCGACACCCGGCAGGAACAGCCCCTCCCCCACGATCCAGTCGGCCTCGTCGACCGTCTGGCCGAGCACCCGCTGCTTGAGGCAGGCGCCGAAGACGTCGGCGAACGACTCGTTGAGCGCACCGGGCTGGCCCCAGTAGGTGAACCCCGTGGTGCGCTCGACCAGCGCGTGTGCGAACTCGTGACCGAGCACGTCGACCGGCCCGGTGAACCGGCCGAAGACCTCCCCGTCACCGTCGCCGAACACCAGCTGGGCGCCGTCCCAGAACGCGTTGGCGTAGCCCTGCTCGTAGTGGACGCTCACGCTCACCTGCGCGCCCCGGTCATCGAAGGAGCGCCGCCCGAACAGCTGGCACAACGCGAGCGCGGCGTCGACGGCGTACGCCGCCTCGTCGACCGCCACGTCGACCGCCGCGTCGTTCTCCGCTGGCTCGCCCGACGCGCGCACCCGCCGTCCGGGCAGGTTGGCGGTGTTGCCGCAGTCGTGCACCACCCACGCCTCCTGGGCGACGGCGCTGCGCGGCACCGGCCGTGGACCGGCCTCGCGGGCGGCACGCAGCTCGCGGTCGCGGGCGACCAGGGACGGCGGCTGCAGCCGCTCGACGAGGTACGGCGGGACGAACTGACAGCGGCTCATACCGGACGGATACCCCGTGGGGTCGGCTCGCACGCTCCCTCGGGTAGCGCCCGTCATGCGATCCGACGATGCGGGCAGGGCGGCGGACCGTCGGTAGGATCAACCGGTTCCCCCCTCGCCGACCGAGAGATGACGCATGCCTGAGACCAAGTCCGCCAACCTTCGCAATGTCGCGATCGTCGCCCACGTCGACCACGGCAAGACGACGCTCGTCGACGCGATGCTGCGTCAGGGCGGTGCGTTCAGCGAGCACCAGGCGGAGTCGGTGGCCGACCGCGTCATGGACTCCGGTGACCTGGAGCGCGAGAAGGGCATCACGATCCTCGCGAAGAACACCGCGATCCACTACAACGGCCCGTCGGCCCCGCAGGGCATGACGATCAACATCATCGACACCCCCGGCCACGCCGACTTCGGTGGCGAGGTCGAGCGCGGCCTGTCGATGGTCGACGGCATCGTGCTGCTCGTGGACGCCTCCGAGGGGCCGCTGCCGCAGACCCGGTTCGTGCTGCGCAAGGCGCTCAACGCCGACATGCCGGTCGTCCTGGTCGTCAACAAGGTCGACCGCGGCGACGCGCGCATCGACGAGGTCGTCGAGGAGGTCTACGAGCTGTTCATGGACCTGCTCGACGACAGCCACAGCCACGACGCCCTCGACTTCCCGGTCGTCTACGCCTCGGGCAAGGCGGGCATCGCCTCGCTCACCAAGCCGGAGAACGCCACCCTGCCCGACGGCGACAGCCTCGAGCCGCTGTTCAAGACCATCCTGGAGACGATCCCCGCGCCGACGTACACCGAGGGCGCGCCGCTGCAGGCCCACGTCACCAACCTCGACGCCTCGCCGTTCCTCGGCCGGCTGGCGCTGCTCCGCATCCACCAGGGCGAGCTCCGCAAGGGCCAGACCGTCGCGTGGATGAAGGGTGACGGCACGATCAAGAACGTCAAGATCACCGAGCTGCTCGTCACCAAGGGCCTGGACCGGGTGCCGGGCGAGTACGCCGGCCCGGGCGACATCGTCGCGATCGCCGGCATCCCGGACATCATGATCGGCGAGACCCTCGCCGACGCCGAGAACCCCGTCGCGCTGCCGCTGATCACCGTCGACGAGCCGGCCATCAGCATGACCATCGGCACGAACACCTCCCCGCTCGTGGGCAAGGTCAAGGGCTCCAAGGTCACCGCCCGCATGGTCAAGGACCGTCTCGACGCGGAGCTCATCGGCAACGTCTCGCTCCGCGTTCTCCCGACCGACCGGCCCGACGCGTGGGAGGTGCAGGGCCGCGGCGAGCTGGCCCTGGCGATCCTGGTCGAGCAGATGCGGCGCGAGGGCTTCGAGCTCACCGTCGGCAAGCCGCAGGTGGTCACCAAGGAGATCGACGGCAAGCTCCACGAGCCGCTCGAGCGCCTGACCATCGACGCGCCCGAGGAGTACCTCGGCGCCATCACCGAGCTGCTGGCCAACCGCAAGGGCCGCATGGAGAACATGACGAACCACGGCACCGGCTGGGTGCGGATGGAGTTCGTCGTACCCGCCCGTGGCCTGATCGGCTTCCGCACCGACTTCCTCACCGAGACCCGCGGCACCGGCATGTCGTCCTCGATCTCCGAGGGCTACACCCCGTGGGCCGGCGAGATCCGGGCTCGCAACAACGGCTCCCTGGTCGCCGACCGCGCGGGGGCCGCGACCGCCCACGCGATGACGTCGCTGCAGGAGCGCGGCACGATCTTCGTCGAGCCCGGTACCGAGGTCTACGAGGGCATGATCGTCGGCGAGAACTCCCGCGCCGACGACATGGACGTCAACATCACCCGCGAGAAGCAGCAGACCAACATCCGCTCCGCCACCTCGGACAACTTCGAGAAGCTGACCCCGCCGAAGAAGCTCTCGCTCGAGCAGTCGCTGGAGTTCTGCCGCGACGACGAGTGTGTCGAGGTCACGCCCGAGATGGTCCGGATCCGCAAGGTCATCCTGGACGCCAACGAGCGCGCCAAGATCGCATCCCGCGCCCGCAAGGCCAACAAGTAGGTCGAGTCCCGGGCTCCCGTGGGGCCCGGGCCGCGTTCCGCCGTACGCCGAGAGCCGGGTCGTCATGATGACGACCCGGCTCTTTGCGCATCCGAACCCTCACGAACCCGCGACTCAACGCACGGCAACCCGGGACTCAACCCTCGCCAACCCGGGGCTCAACACACAGGAACCCGGGGCTCGACGAGTCAGTAGGTGAACTGAGCGACCTGGGTGCGGAGGTCGACCGCCATCCGGGCGAGCTCCTCGGTCGCGGCGCGGGAGTGGGCGACGGCCTCGGTGGTGGTCCGAGCGGCCTCGGCCACGCTGCTGATGGTGGTGGTGATCTCGCCGGTCGCCTGGGCGGCGTACGCGACGTTGCGGCCCATCTCGTTGGTCGTCGCCGACTGCTCCTCGACCGCCGAGGCGATCGTCAGCTGCGACTCGTTGATCGTGGCGATGACGTCGGCGATCTGGGCGATCGCCTCGACCGCGCCGGCGGTGTCGGCCTGGATGGCCTGCACCTTGGCGGCGATCTCCTCGGTGGCCTTCGACGTCTCCTGGGCCAGGTCCTTGACCTCGTTGGCGACCACGGCGAAGCCCTTGCCCATCTCGCCGGCGCGGGCCGCCTCGATGGTGGCGTTGAGCGCCAGCAGGTTGGTCTGCGCGGCGATCGAGGTGATCACCTTGACCACGGCGCCGATCTCCTCCGAGGACGCGCCGAGCCGCTCGACGCGGGCCGTGGTCGCGGTCGCGACGTCGACCGCGGTCGAGGCCACCCGGGCGGCCTCGTTGGCGTTGCGGGCGATCTCCCGGATGGAGGCGTCCATCTCCTCCGCGCCGGCGGCCACCGTCTGGACGTTCTGAGCCACCTGGTCGGACGAGCCGGCGACCAGGCCGGCCTGGCTACTGGTCTCCTCGGCCGCCGAGGCGATCTGCACGGCGCTGGCCTGCAACTGCTGCGAGGACGCCGCCACGGCGTCGGAGGACCCGACGACCTGCGCGATGACGTCGCGGAAGTTCGCGCGTGCCTGGTTGAAGGCGTCGGCCATCTGGCCGAGCTCGTCACGGGCGGCGACGCCGGCGCTGACCGTCAGGTCGCCCTCGGCCATCGCGCTCAGAGCGGTCTTGACGACGCCGATGCGCTTCCTCATGGCCAGCGCGATGACCAGCGCCAGGCTCAGGGCGAGCAGCAGCCCGACGGCGAGCACGATCCACTGCAGCCGCACCGAGCTCGCCGCCGACTCGTCGGCATCAGCCGCGCTCTGCTTGTAGAAGGCGTTGGTGGACTCGTCGGCGGCCGCGATGGCCTCGTTGATGGCGAGGAGCGCGGGGTCGAGCTCGCGCTCGTAGACCGCGATGAACCGCTCGGCGTCACCGGCTTCGAGCAGCGGCATCGCCTTGCCGTCGCGGACGCTGATGTAGGTCGCCCAGGCCGACGTCAGGTCGTCCCACCAGTCCTCGTAGGACAACGTGGACTCGAGCCGCTCGAACGCGTCCTCGACCGTGGCGTCGGCCGCGGCCATGTCGGTGGTCAGCTCCTCGACGATCCTGGGGTTGTCCCCGACGGCGATCAGCTGCGAGAGCCGCAGCTGCGAGGTGAGCGTCGCGCGGCCCATCCGGTTCAGCGGCGTCGCGATGTCCTCCTGGTTGACGGCGAGCGCATGGGCGGCGTCGCGGCCGGCCTGCGTGCCGCGTACGCCGGAGATGGCGGCGACGCAGGCGACCAGGCCGAGTCCCACGACGACGAGCATGATCTTGGTGGTGATGCTGCGGTCGACGATCCAGGCCATGCGGCGGGTGCGCTCGCCCTGGTCGATGCCGATCGCCGGAGCATCCATGCTCACGGTGGCCATCGGGTTCCTTCCCTCTGCGGAGTCCTCGGCTCGCTCATCGGCGCACCCGACCCCGACCTGAGGCTAGGTGCTGAGCTCCCGGAGGCCCGGCACGACCTCGTCGGCGAAGGACCGGAGGAAGCCGGCCTGGTCGTGACCGGGCGGATGGAACACGAGGTGGTCGAAGCCGGCGTCGACGTAGGCCCGCACCCCGGCGACGACCTCCTCGGGCGTCGTGGCGACGATCCAGCGCTGGGCGACCTGCTCGATGGGGAGCCGGTCGGCGGCCTCGGCCATGGCGACCGGGTCCTCGAGGCCGTGCTTCTGCTCGGGGGTGAGCGAGAGCGGCGCCCAGAACCGGGTGTTCTCCAGCGCCTCCTCGCGGCTGTGGGCGTAGGAGAGCTTGATCTCGATCATCTTGTCGAGGCCCTCGGTCGTCCGGCCCGCGGCGGCCGCCCCGTCCTCGACGGCGGGCAGCAGCTTCTCGGTGTAGAGCTCCATGCCCTTGCCGGACGTGCAGATGAAGCCGTCACCGGCGCGGCCGGCGTACTTCGCGACCACCGGGCCGCCGGCCGCGACGTAGACCGGGATGCCGCCCTCGGGACGGTCGTAGACCGTGGCGTCCTTGGTGCGGTAGTAGTCGCCCTCGAAGGTGACCCGCTCCTCGGTCCACAGCAGCCGCATCAGTCGCACGGCCTCGCGCAGCCGCGCGAACCGCTCCTTGAACTCCGGCCACGCGAAGTCGCCGGCCACCGCGATCTCGTTGAGCGCCTCGCCCGTGCCGACCCCGAGGATGATCCGGCCGGGGTAGAGGCAGCCGAGGGTGCCGAAGGCCTGCGCCGTCATCGCCGGGCTGTGGCGGTACGTCGGCGTCAGCACGCTCGTCCCGAGCTGGATCCGCTCGGTGCGCTCGCCGACGGCCGCGAGCCAGGCCAGCGAGTACGGCGCGTGGCCGTCGACGTGTCGCCACGGCTGGAAGTGGTCGCTGACCATCACCGAGTCCAGGCCGACCTGCTCGGCCAGCACGGCGTACTCGACCAGGTCGCGGGGGCCGAACTGCTCGGCCGATGCCTTGTAGCCGATCTTCACGGGCATAGGGTCCTCCTGGGTCCGAGAGCGGGCGTGGGCGGCGTGGTCACAGGCCGGTGACGCGGTAGCCGGCCCGTCGGCCGGTGCGCTCCTCCACCGAGAGCAGGTTCGCCCACAGCGCCTCGACCTGGAGCGCGCTGCGGAGCCGGCCGGCGTAGACGCCGCGGGCGCCCGGGATGGTGGCGACGAGGTCGCGCACGACGTCGACCGCCGTGTCGTCGTCACCGACGACCAGGACGTCGGTGTCGAGCTCGCCCTCGGCGTCCAGAACGTCCCCGGGCAGGTGGTGGAAGGCGCCGACGACCGAGCTGGCCGGCAGCAGGCTCTGCGCCTGCTGGGCGGCGGAGCCCTCCCAGACATGGAGCAGGTAGGGGCCGTGGTCGTCGAGCGCGATTGGGCAGACGGTGTCGACGACGATCTTCCCCGCGAGCTGGTCGCGAAGGTCGTGCAGCATGCCGGCGTGGTCGTCCCAGGACACGGCGACGACTACCAGGTCGGCGTCGCGGACCGCGTCGGTCGCGCCGGCGCCGCGGACCTCGGCCCCGGTGGCCGCGCTGAGCTCGGCTGCCGCGGCGGCGGCACGCTCGGCACTGCGGCTGCCCACCACGACGGGCAGCCCCGCGACGGCGAAGCGGCGGGCGAGCCCGCGGCCCTCGGGCCCGGCACCGCCGAGGATCGCGACGGTCCTGCCGACCAGGGAGTCAGCGATGGTCATGGCGTCACTCTCTCACCCGCCCGGTTGGCAGCTGCAGGGTGCTCGCGTGGGATCCTTGTCCTCGTCCCACCGAGGAGGATCGCCATGACCGAGCCGCAGCGTCGCCCGCGTCACCTGATGGACCCCGACAACCTGCGCCGGCCGGTCAACGACCAGTCACTGACCAACGTGCAGCGCTGGGTGGTCTCGTCGCTGGCCGTCGTGACGATCCTCCACCTCTCGGCGGGGCTCGTGCTGGCCGCGATCGCGATGCCGGACGACCAGACGGTCCCCGAGGTCGGCCTGTGCGTGATCGCCGGTGCCTTCGGCGTCGGTGCGATCATGTCGTGGCTGGCGATCCACCGTCGACCGCTCCTCACGCCCTGGCTGCTGCCCGGGCTGCTTCCGACGGCGCTGGGTCTCTGGCTCGTGCTCCGCTGACGCCCACAGCATCCGGCACCCGTCGACCGGAACCGGATCCGGCTCACGCCCGCCGGGCCCCGACCAGCGACTCGCGTCGCAGCCGCTCCGGAGCGACGGCGGCGAGGTAGCGCCAGCAGACCACCGCGGCGGCCAGCGAGAGGCCTGCGCCGGCGCCGACGGCCACCCGGGCGCCGAGGCCTTCCGCGACAGCACCGATCAGTGGTGCGCTCACCGGCGAGGTGCCGTTGAGCGCCATGATCAACAGCGACACCATCCGGCCACGCATGCCGGGCTCGGACTCCAGCTGGATGAGCGAGGTCGCCAGGGCACGGAAGGTCGTCGCCGTGGCACCGAGCATGAACAGGGCGACGAGCGCGAGGCCCATCGTGGGGGCCGCCGCCACCAGCCCCAGCGTGACCGCGAAGACGCCGCCGCCGATCAGGAAGGTCCGCGGCGACGCCACGAGCGCTCCCGCCAGCGCGAGGCTGCCGACGATGGCCCCCGCCCCCATCGCGGCGAAGAAGAAGCCGATCGTCGCCGCGTCGGGGGAGAACTCGCGTGCCAGCAGCGGCACGGCCGTGTTCCATTCATAGGCGACCAGACCGGTCAGGGTCGTGAGCGCCAGCGCGGTGAAGATGACCGGCGTACGTCGCGCGTAGCCCAGGCCGGCGCGCAGCGCCCCGAGCTCCTTCGGCACGAGCTCGCGCGGCCGGATCTCGCCGGGCCGGATGGCGACCAGCGTCACGATCATGACCAGGAACGAGAAGACGTTGAACAGGAAGGTCGCCGCCACGCCGAGCACGCTGATGGCGATGCCGGCGGCCGCGGGACCGAGCACCTTGCCCGCGTTGAACATCGTCGCGTTGAGCGTGACGGCGTTCGTCATGTCCTCGGGCGGGACGACATCGGCCGCGAAGGTGTGGCGCACGGGCTTGTCGAACGCCTCGACGACCCCGACAGCGACGGCGAGCACCATGACCGCCGGCAGGGTGACCCGGTCGAGCAGCGCGAGGACCGCCAGGACGGCTGCCGGCACGGCCGCGCACACCTGCGTCCACAGCAGCATGGTCCGGCGGTCGATCCGGTCGGCGAGCAGGCCGGCCCACGGGGTGAGGAAGAGCGTCGGCGCCTGCTGGAGGCCGACGGTGACGCCCAGCACCGTGCCTGAGCCACCGAGCTGGAGGACCAGCCAGGCCTGCGCGACCTTCTGGGCCCAGGTGCCGACCGTGGAGATGGTCTGGCCGATGAAGTACAGCCGGTAGGCCCGATGCCGCAGCGACCGGAACGTCGCCCGCAGATAGCCGCTCACGGCCGCTCGCCGAGCTGCTCCAGGGCGCCGAGCGCGTCCAGCAGCCGGGCGAGGTCGTCGGGCGCGAGTCCCTCGAGCCGGCCGCGCAGGTAGTCGTTGGACCCCTCGGCGATGTCGTGGAGCAGCTTCCTGCCGGCCGGCGCGATGGCGATGATGCTGCTGCGAGCGTCCAGGTCGTCGACGTGCCGTTCGACCAGTCCCTTGGCGAGCAGTCCGGCGACCAGCCGCGTGACGGTGGACTTGCCGATCTGCTCGCGCCGGGCGAGCTCGCCGAGGCGGAACGGGCCGTGACGGTCCAGCGAGAAGAGCGCGGAGTACTGCGACGGCGTCACCGCAGCCGACCCGGCGCTCTTGCGCAGCTTTCGCTCCAGGCGCACCACGGCGAGTCGAAGCGCGTCGACCTGCGCTGCTTCGGGGACCGACACAGGATAATAGTACGCAGTGCGTACTACTCGCGCCTCGTCAAGTGCCGTGGTTTAATGGTATGACCACCACGAGGAGATGCGATGACGACCGATACCGGGGTTCTGATCGTCGGCGCGAGCCAGGCGGGCGCCCAGCTCGCCACGTCGCTGCGGGAGTTCGGCGCGACCTGCCCCATCACGCTGGTCGGCGGCGAGCCGCACCTGCCCTACCAGCGTCCGCCGCTGTCCAAGTCGTTCCTCAATGGCAAGACGGACGCGGACCAACTGCTGCTGCGCTCGGCGTCCTACTACGCCGAGCACGACATCGACGTCGTCACCGGTGAGTGGATCGAGCAGGTCGAGCTCGCCGACGCCGGTGGACGGGCCGTCGCCGCGTCCGGCCGCACCTTCGCCTTCTCGCAGTTGGCCCTGACCGTAGGCGGCTCCCCTCGCCGCCTGCCCGTCCCCGGCGCCGACCTCGGCAACGTCTTCTACCTGCGCGACCTCGACGACGCCACCGCCCTGCGCGCCGCGCTCGGCCGCGCGCAGCGGGTCGTGGTCGTCGGCGGCGGCTTCGTCGGCCTCGAGGCGGCAGCGGTCGGCCGGTCCCTCGGCAAGGACGTGACCGTCGTCGAGGCCCTCGACCGGCTGATGGCGCGCGCCGTGGCTCCCGTGGTCTCGCAGTTCTACCTCGAGGCCCACCGGCGCCGCGGCGTCCGCGTGCTGCTCGGCACCGGCGTGGTCGGTCTCGGCGGACAGGAGACCGTCGAGTCCGTCGAGCTGTCCGACGGGTCCAGCCTGCCGGCCGACATCGTGCTGGTGGGCATCGGCCTCGTCGCCCACACCGAGCTCGCCGAGCAGCTCGGCCTCGCCTGTGAGGGCGGGATCGTGATCGACGAGCACGCGCGGACCAGCCGCCGCGGTGTCGTCGCCGCCGGCGACTGCACGACGCTGCGCCAGGCGTCGGGCGACGGCCTGCTGCGGATCGAGTCGGTCGCGAACGCGATCGCCCAGGGGCGGGCCGCGGCGGCGACGATCGCCGACGTACACGACCCGCTCTCCGCGGTGCCGTGGTTCTGGTCCGACCAGGGCGACCTCAAGCTCCAGATCGCCGGGCTCAGCGCGGGGTACGACGACGTGGTGCTGCGGGGCGACCCGCGGAGCGAGCGGTTCGCAGCGCTCTACTACTCCGGTGCCGACCTGATCGCGATCGACGCGGTCAACGCCCCGCGCGACTACATGGCGGTGCGCAAGATCCTCGAGACCGGCGGATCGGTGCCCCGCGAGCTGGCCGGCGACACCGAGGTGCAGCTCAAGACGCTCATCCCTCGCTGAGGCCGCCCTCGTCCGGCGAGAGCGCCCGGATCTCGCGGCCGAGGTAGTGCGCGACGTCGGAGTGCAGCAGGTCGGTCACGTCGCCGGCCGTCATCAGCTTGACCAGCTGGTCGACCTGACCGGTCAGCGGCAGCACCAGGCCGCCGTCCTGGGCCAGGTCCATGACGAGGTCCATGTCCTTCTCCTGCCAGGTGAACCGGGAGTCCTCCCACCGGCGCAGGGTCCCGTTGTCCCCCGGGCAGCTGGTGAGCACCTGCCGCATCCGCTCGGCGTCGATGCCGTAGCGCTTGGCGAGCGCGATGGCCTCGTAGTTGGCGATGCTGTGGATCCAGTGCAGCAGGTTGTTGCAGGTCTTCGCGATCTGTCCCGCGCCCAGCGGGCCGACGTGCTCGACCCCCCTTCCGCTGTACGCCGCGAGCACGTCGCGCACGCGCGCAACGTCCTCCGCGGTGCCGCCGCACAGCGAGAGCAGCGTGCCCTCGCGCGCTCCGGCAGCGCCGAAGACCACCGGCGCGTCGACCACCGTGCCACCCCGGGGAGCGAGCGCGGCGGCGGCCGCCCTGGTCGCTGCGACGCTGTGGGTTCCGGCGATGACCAGCACCTGCCCGGCCCTCGTGCAGCACGCCAGCTCGCCGACGACGGCGGCGAGCTGGCGGTCTCCGGGGAGGCAGGCGATCACCGTGTCGGCCCGCGCGGCGAGATCGGGAAGGCCGAGGGCCGGCTCCGCCCCGCGCTCGCGCGCGAGGCCGAGCCGGCCCTCTTCCACGTCGTGGGCGACGACGGCGAACCCTGCCTGGAGCAGGTGCCCGACCATCGGCAGGCCCATCCCGCCGACGCCGATCAGTCCGATCGTTGTCGACTCCATGTCTCTCCTCAGCTGATGGGAACCAGCGCCAGCTTGTCCGACGGCAGCTTCGCGAAGACCTTCGTGCCCGGCTCCAACGACAGGTTGGGCAGCGAGCGGACGCGGAGCTCGAGCTTGTCGACGGCGACCAGATGGTCGACCGCGTCGCCCAGGAACGCGCGGGTGCCGACGACGCCCTCCCAGACGTTCTGGAGGTCCGCCGGACGCTGGGTGTAGAGCTCGACGGCCTCAGGCCGGATCGAGACCGACACCTCCGAGCCGGCCGGCATCGCGGCCGCGGACTGCAGGTGGAGCCGGCCCGCTGCAGACTCGACGACGTAGTCCTCGCCCGTGCGGCTCAGCACGTGTCCCTGCACGAAGTTGGACGAGCCGATGAACTCGGCGACGAACTTGCTGGTCGGGTTCTCGTAGATGTCGCGCGGCTTGCCCAGCTGCATGACCTCGCCATCGCGCATGACCGCGATGTGCGACGACAGGGACAGCGCCTCGATCTGGTCGTGGGTCACGTAGATCGAGGTGATGCCCAGCTCGCGCTGGAGGCGCTTGAGCTCGTAGCGCAGGGACTCCCGCAGCTTGGCGTCGAGGTTCGACAGCGGCTCGTCGAGCAGGAGCAGCTCCGGCTCGATGACGAGAGCACGAGCGAGCGCCAGGCGCTGCTGCTGGCCACCGCTGAGCTTGGTGGCCAGGCGCTCGGAGTACTGCCGCAGCTCCATGACCTCCAGGACACGGCCCACGCGCTGCTCGATCTCAGCCTTGCTCGGTCGCTCCTGGCGAGGCCGGACCTGCAGCGGGAAGGCGACGTTGTCGAACACCGTCATGTGCGGCCAGATCGCGTAGGACTGGAACACCATGCCCAGGCCGCGGCGGTTGGCGGGCACGTTGACGGCCTTGACGCCGTTGCCCGCGGCGAAGAGCGCGCGGCCCTTGACGGAGATGGTGCCCGAGTCGGGCCGCTCCAGACCGGCGATCGACCGCAGCGTGGTGGTCTTGCCGCATCCGGACGGGCCGAGCAGCGTGAACATCTCACCCGGCTCGACACTGAGGTTGACGTTGTTGACGGCGAACACCCTCGCGCCGTTCGAGCCGCGCTTGCCGGTCTTCTCCCCGGCGTACGACTTGACGAGGTTGCTGATCTCCAGCATGGCTTGTCCTTCTCTTTCCGAACTCGTGGTCAGTCCTGCTGGAGGCCGACCTTGGCCCCGAGCTTGTAGGCGATGGAGACGAGCAGCATCAGGATGGCGACCATCACGACACCCAGCGCGGCCAGCGTCGTGAACTTGCCGTTCTCGAACTGCTCCCAGATCAGGATCGAGAGGATCTCGTTGCCCGAGCTGTACAGCAGGATCGAGCTGGAGAGCTCACGGAACGACACCACGAAGATGTAGATCCAGCCGGCCAGCAGGCCGGGCATCAGCAACGGGAGCAGCACCCGGCGGAAGACCTGCCACCAGGTGGCGCCGCTCACCGACGCCGACTCCTCGAGCTCGGAGGAGATCTGCTGCATCGAGGTGACGGCGTACCGCATGCCGTACGGCATGTAGCGGGTGCAGTAGGCGACCAGGAGGATCCAGATCGTGCCGTAGATGGCGATCGGGTGCCGCAGGTAGACGAACTGGAGGGCCAGACCGAGCACCAGGCCGGGAATGACCAGCGGCGCGAACGAGAGCAGGTCGAGGATCTTGCGCCCGGGGATGTTGGAGCGCACCACGATCCAGGCCGCGATCGCCATGAACAGCATCACGAGCGTCGCCGCACCGGCACCCAGCATGAGGGAGTTCTTCAGCGCGGTCGTCGCCTGCGACAGGTGCAGCAGGTCTCCGTAGTTGTCGAACGACATCGACTGGAAGGCCTTGGCCGACGGCCGCTGGTAGTAGGGCAGCAGCGACGTGTAGACCAGCATCAGCATCGGCAGGATCACCGTGAGCAGGAAGTAGCCGATGATCGCGACGCCGGCGAGCGGGCGCCACTTGCCCAGCTCGATCGGGCGCGGCCGGAAGCCCTTGCCGGTCACGGTCTGGTAGGCCTTCGCGCCGCGACTCAGCAGGTGCTCGATGATCATGCCGAGAGCGGCGATCGCGAGCAGGCCGAGCGCCAGCGCGCCGGCGCCGTTGAGGTCCTGCGGGTAGGTCCGCAGCATGAAGTAGATCTTGCTGGTGAAGACGTAGATGCCGTTCTGCAGGCCGAGCAGCGCGGGGACCTCGAAGCTCTCCAGGGCGCGGACCGTCATGATCAGCACGCTCGCGGCGATGGCCGGCCGGAGCAACGGCACGGTGATCCTCCGCAGCACCGCGATGCGGGAGGCACCCGACATCAGAGCGGACTCCTCGAGGGAGGGGTCCTGGGCACGGAAGGCCGCCACCATGAAGAGGAAGGTGATCGGCGAGAGGTGAAGGCCCTCGACCCAGATCATCCCCCACACCGTGTAGATGTCCACGGCGCCCTCGCCGAAGATCGGCTCCAGCACGAAGTTGACCAGGCCGATGTCGGGGCTGGCCAGGAAGATCCAGGCGACGGTGTAGAGGATGCCGGGGATGACGAGGGGGATGATCGACGCGGCGAAGAAGAGCCCCTTGAACGGCACGTCGGTGCGCACGTTCAGGAAGGCCAGTGCGGTGCCGACGACCAGCGACAGCACCGCGGAGCCGATCGCGAACCAGACCGAGTTCCGCAGCATCTCGAACGCCTGGTCGTCGGTGTAGGCACGCGTGAAGCCACTGAAGGTGAAGGCGTTGGTCTGCGAGTCGAAGAAGGTGCCCTGGATCAGGAACCAGAGCGGGACGATCGCCAGGTACGCGACGACCAACGCGACGACGCCGAGGATGAGCAGCTTCGGCGTGGGCACGAAGCGCTTCCAGGCGGCCTCAGCCTCGGTGGGTACGTGCGTTTGCGACGGGGAGGTGGCTGCGGCGCTCACATCGCCTCCCCACACGACTGGCCCCGGAAGACGCGGGCTGATGACATCAGAAGGCTCCTCAAGCGCTCAGGCTCTACTTCAGTGGCCTGACGGTCAGACCATTAGCCTGAGTGTGGCACATCACATTGCGGGAAGGGAAGTGTCCTTGAAGATTTCTTCGCTTGCGCGCGGAGGAGCGACACAACCGAACCGCACGGCGATAGGTTGTGAGGTCAGACCATCCATCCAATCAACAGGTACGAGGCACCCATGATCGAGGAACCCGCCGGCCAGGACATCTTCCGCCCCGTGTCGGTCGACCGCGCCTCGCAGGTCATCGTCGATCAGATCAAGGCGCTCGTCCGTGAGGGCAAGCTGGTCAAGGGCGACCGGCTTCCCAGCGAGCGCGACCTGTGCCAGCGCTTCGGCGTGAGCCGCGTGACCGTGCGCGAGGCGCTGCGCGTCCTGGAGGCAAGTGGCCTGATCGCGATCCGCGTCGGCGCCCGCGGTGGCGCCTTCGTCGCCTCCCCCACCACGGAGCGGCTGGGCGAGGGCCTCGCCGACCTGATGGCCCTGTCCCCGCTCACCCCCGCACACGTCACCGAGGCACGGACCGTGATCGAGGTGGGGATCCTCCCCTTCGTCGTCGAGCGCGCCACCGAGGCGGACATCGCGAACCTGCGGCGCATGGTCGACCAGGGTCAGGAGGCGCTCGACCGCAACGCCTACACGATGAACCTGTCGGCGGCCTTCCACGTGGGCGTCGCCACCTGCGCGCACAACCCGGCCATCGAGATGCTCGTGCAGAGCTTCCACGGCCCGATGTTGCTCTCGCTGCGCCAGGCACAACTGGTCGCGCCCGCGATGGGCCGCAAGGGAACCGACGAGCACGCCGCCCTGGTGGATGCGATCGAGAAGCGCGACGTCGAGGCGGCGATCCGGGTGATGAACACCCACCTGAACCGGACCGCGTCGCTCGTGCGCGACCTGGAGCCGTCGGACCAGGAGTGAAGCGTCGGGCCGGCTGCTAGGTCGAGGACCCTCGCCAGCGGCCCAACGGGACGGCCATGACAGCGCCGGTGATCACCATCGCCGCGCCGACGGGGAGGACCGCGACCAGTCCTGCCGTCGCGAGTGGCGCCACGAACAGCGACGCCGCGCGCCAGGTGCCGGTCACCGCCACCGCCTCGCCCCGCTCCTGAGGATGGACCGCGTCGGCCGCGGTAGCCGGGCCGAGCACCTGCAGCACACCGGCCGCGGTGCCCGAGACGACCAGCGCCAGCGCGGCGAGCACCGAGGAGAACGCCAGCGGACCGATGGCCGCGAGCGCGAGTCCGGTGACAGGCGTGCCGGCCAGCAGGACGTGCTGGATGCGTGACTCGTCGACGCCTCGGACCAGCCAGGCCCCGAGGATCGCGGCGGCGTTGGCGACGGCGACCAGGACGCCCACGGTCAGGGACGTATGGCCGGCCTGCACCAGGGCGATCGGAACGTAGGAGCCGAGGAGCCCGCGCCACGCGCCGGCCGTGACGCCCGCGTAGCAGCCCTCCCAGACGCCGCGGCGCTGCCAGAGGTAGCCCTGAGGACGGTCGCGGAGCTTCTGGAACGGCGGCAGACGGTCGAGCCTCGCCGCAGGCAGTACGGCGAGCAGCGCCGCGCCCGCGGAGACGCCGAGAGCCAGCCGGGCGTCGTCGGCGATGAGAAGCCCCGCCACCACCGGACCCGACAGCAGTCCGAGGTTCCCCACCAGGTTGACCGACGCGAGCGCCTTGACCGAGGACCCGTCGCCGCGGACGACGTGGGTCTGGCTGCCGGTCCAGAACGCCGCCCGGGCGACGCCCTGGAGCAGCTGCGCCACGACGAACGGGGCGACCGCACTGCTGCCGACGACGACGAGGCACGACGCCGCCAGGAACACGCAGGCAGCGGCCACGATCAGCCAGTCGGGCACGCGCCGCATCACCTGTCCCAAGAAGAGCCGGCCCACCATCTGCGCGACCGCGGAGACCGCCGTCAACACGCCGACCTCGACGGCCGAGTAGCCCACGGCGACGGCCTGCAGCGGGACGGCCACCGACGCCATCCCCAGTGCGAACGAGAAGCCGACGTTGGCGGCGGCGACCCACTGCCCGTCGCCCTCGAACCTCGGAATGAGCCGGGACAGGTCCATCAGCAGTGCTCCTCGATCGGGTCCGCGGGCATCGTCAAACGCGAGCGCCCCGGCTCGACGTACGAGCCGGGGCGCCGCATGGGGGCAGAGGTCACTCCTCGGCGAGCTCGCCGCCCTGGACGACCTCGGCGTAGAGGTCGTCCCACTTCTTCTGGTTGTTGAGCATCTCGTTCTCGTCGACCTCGATGGTGTCGAGACCGGCCAGCGGGTCGTTCGCCACCGGGACCGAGCCGACACGGAACTCGTCGGCGATGTTCTGCTGGCCGTCGGTCAGCAGGAAGTCCATGAACAGCAGCGCGGCGGCGGGGTGCTTCGCGTTGCCCATCAGGCCGGCGCCGTTGGGACGCAGGACGAGGGGCTGGATGGGCGCCACGCCCTTCGGCCGCCAGGTGATCGGACGGCCGTCCTCGGTGCCCTCCTGGACGGAGTGCGAGTACATCGAGATGCCGACGCCGAACTCGCCCGCGCTGAGCAGCTCGGCCTGGACCGTGTGGCCCTTGACCACCTTGGCGTTGGTGGCGATCGCCTTGAACATCTCGGTGACCTCGGCCTCCGTCTTGCCCTGCTCGACGAAGTGGGTGAACATCGCCGAGAACCAGTCGACGTCCCCGAGCTCCATGGAGATCCGACCCTTCCACTTCGGGTCGGCGAAGCCCTCGATCGACGTCGGCAGCTCGCTCGCCTTCACCAGGTCGGTGTTGGACGCGACGACGAACACGTTGAACCGGTCAGCGGTCCAGTGCTCCTTCTGGCCCTCGGCCCGTACGGCGTCACGGAACTCGCCCTCGTAGGGGTAGAAGAGCCCCTCCTTGCCAAGAATGTTCAGCTCACCGGAGTTCGTCTCGATCAGGTCGACGCCGGCGAAGCCCGCCTTGGCCTCCTGCAGGACCCGCTGGAGCACGGACTCGGAGTTGCCGCGGTAGACGTTGACGTCGATGTCGTACTTGTCGCTGAAGGCGTCGACGATGGCGTCCAGGTCGGTGTTGGAGGTGTAGATCGAGAGCTCGCCCTCCTCCTCCGCCGCCGCGACGAGGGCGTCGGTCCGCTCCTGGCCGGACATGCCGTTGTACTTGTCGAAGACCTCCTTCGCGTGGCTGTCGACCTTCGAGGCACCGCCGTCGTCCGAGCCGCTGGCAGTCGGGCTGCCGCAGGCGGCGAGGACGGCCGTCAGCACGGCCGCCGGAACGATCAGGGCCTTCTTCATCATGGTTTCTCCCAGGGCTCTTCTTCGAGGCCGCACCGGCCGCGTCGGACTGTTGGTTAGTCCACTAGGAGATGGATATCACACCGAGGGACTTATGGTTAGACCTTATTCGGGAAAATTCCGTTGGACCGTGCCAATCGCCAGCTCGGCTGCCAGTCCGACCCGGACCGCTGGATCCAGGGACGGGTCGGCGAGCGCGTCCAACGCCTCGAGCACCCGTCGACCGCCGGCGCCGCGGAACGCCCGGCGGGCCTCCACGACGGCGGTGGCGGGATCAACATCCGCCAGTGCGCGGAGGCCGCCGGTCCATTCCCCCGGTCTAGCCCCACGTCGTGCACCGGGCGGACCGGGCAGGCGGACGCGCGTCGGCTGGCGGGGCTCGACCCCGAGCGCCGCCCAGACGTCGTCGACGCTGGTCGGGACGCTGGTACGACGGCGTACCAGGCTCCGGATGCGCCGCTGGAACACCCGTGGCCCCAGGTCGGTGCGGACGCGGTGGAAAAGCACGGCGTGCTGGATCGGCCCGGCCACCTCCGTCAGACCGGCTGTGGCCGCGAGCGTCCTGACATCGACGCCCGGCACGTCGGCCAGCGGCGCACTGCGGCGCCGGTGCTCCAGGTAGCGGTCGGCGTCAGTCCCGAGGAGCGCGCGACACGCCAGCTGACCGAGCAGCTCCGCGAGCCCCTCGAAGACGCCGAGGTCGGCCCACGTCCGGGGCGGGACGAGATTGCCGAGCCACTGGTGCGCCGCCTCGTGCGCCACCACCGCGACGCGACGGTCCGCCGTGGTCGTGAGCAGCCGCTCGGAGAGGAGGACGCACCCGGGGTGCTCCATCGCGAGCCAGGGCGCCTCGGGCACCAGCACCTGGGCGTAGTCGGTTCCCCACGGTGCCGGGTCGCCGAACCACTCCAGCATCCAGTCGAGCGCCCGCCGACTCTCGCCGAGCAGAGGCGTCACGTCGTCGGGCAGCGTACGTCGGGCGAAGACCGTGACGCCGTCGCCTCGGTGGCGAGCCCACGGACCGGCGGCGAACCCGAGCTGATGACCGGCGAGCAGCGTCCCGGGCCGCGGGGCGACGACCACGTCGGCCTCGACGGGGTGGCCGGGGTCGACGAGCACCGTCGTCGGCAGCAGGTCGTCCGGACCGGTCACGGTGCCGAGCAGATCGGCCGCGCCGGCGAGCGCGCCACTGCCGACGACGTACGCGCCGCCGTCCTCGGCGTCGATCCACCGCGACAGCCCCCACGGCGAGGACCGGTAGGCGATCCGCCCTTCGTGCACGAGCACACCGCCGACCGACGTCCGGACCGCGGCGTCGTGAGGGCCGAGCGCGAGATGGACGGTCCTGCTCACGCGGACAGTTGATCAGGCGGCGGGAGCCGGATCTCGCTCGGGTCCGGCATAGGACCGCACCGGGTTGGGTCGCGCCAGCATGGCCGTCACATAGCTGAGCGTGACGCAGGCGCCGACGGTGAGCGCGAGGGCCGGGCCGAGCGCCCCGGCGAGCGCACCCATGAAGGCGTCCCCCATCGCCGGGCCACCCCGCGAGGAGATCTGCGAGATCGACGACACCCGGCCCCGCAGCTCGTCGGGCGTCTCGATCTGGATGGCGGCGTGCCGGATCGACGTCGCCAACGCGTCGGCTGCGCCGAGGCCGAGGGCCGCCAGCAGCGTCAGTGCGAACCAGTGCGAGTTGGCGAGCACCAGGTCGGCGACCGCGAAGCAGCCGGTCGCGAGCATCAGGATCCGACCGTGGCGCCGGGACCGGCCGACCAGCGAGACGATGCTGTAGGTCGACAGGAGAGCCCCCGCCGAGGGCGCGGCGGCGAGCAGGCCGTAGCCCGTGGGGCCGATCTCGAGGACGTCCAGCGCGATGGCCGGGAGCAGCACCCGGTAGGCGCCGAACACCATCGCCGAGAGGTCGAGCGACATCAGCAGCAGGATGATCCGCCGGTGCGCGACGTAGCGGGCGCCCTCGACGATCGCGCTGAGGATCGGCTTGTGCTCACGGGAGAGGTGATCGGTCGGGGCGTTGATGAAGAGGAGCAGCACGATCATCGCGGCGTACGTCACCGCGTCGACCGCATGCACGAGCCCAGGACCGCCGACCGCGATCAGCACGCCGGCCAGGCCGGGCCCGACCAGCACGGCGACCTCGCGGCAGGGGTTCACCAGCGCGAAGGCCTGGGGCAGCTGGTGCGCGGGGACCATCGTGCCGATGAGCGCCTGGCGGGTCGGGTTGTCGAACGTCGTGGCCGCCATCGACAGCAGCGAGGCGAGGATGACGTGCCATGGCTGCACGTGGCCGCTCAGCGTCAGGACGGCGAGCGCGGCCGCGACGATACCCCCGGCCGCCTGAGCGAGCTGCAGCAGGCGGCGGCGGTCCATCCGGTCGGCGAGCGCGCCTCCGAACGGGCTGAGCACCATCACCGCGATCCCGCCCGCCGCGCCGACCAGTCCCGTCGTCGCGAGCGAGCCGGTCAGGTCATAGACCTGATAGAGACTGGCCGCCATGGCGCCGCGCGTCCCGATCTGGGACAGGACGACGCCACTGAGGTAGGCGACGAAGGAGCGGTTGCGCAGGACCTCTGGCATCGACACGGGCGGGCCCTTAGGAGAACAGCAGCGACTTGATGACCACAGGGACGACTCCCGGCGGCGTGAGAACCTCACCGATGTCGATGAAGTCGAGGTCGTTGAGCTCGACCCCGTCCACCGACACGACCCGTCGCTCGAGGCCGAGGTCGACGGCGAGGATCCGGCCGACCAGTTGCCCGACGTCGCCGTTGATCACCAGGGTGATCGGCAACGCGGAGGCACCGACCGCCTCCCGGACACCGAGGGCGAGCTGCTCCAGGGCGGCGTACGCCGGCAGCCCGGTCCAGCTGAGACCGAGAGCGACCGGAGCCGACAGCTCCGCCCCCCGGATCTCGGCGCCACGCCGGATCGAGGCGGCGATCTCCTCGTGACTGACCGTCGTGGCGTCCACGACGCCGAGGTGGACCACCGGCAGGTTGTGCACGGGCAGCACCGACTCGTCACTGACGTAGATCGTCTTGCCGCTGACCTGCACGGTGTACTGCGAGGCGCCGATGACCGTCGCCCGGATCCGCTGGCCGGCGTCGATGGCCGGGATGTCGGCGCGCTCGGCGAGCTGGCGCACGATCTGGTCGGCCAGCTCGCGGGCGATGTCGCCGTAGTCCCCCGGCTCGTTGCCGAACACGTACTCCGAGACACCACCCGAGAAGGTGAGGTACGCCGGGCTGACGCTGCGTTCGAGAGGACGGGTCAGCTCGAGGGCCTTCCCGAGCTCGTCGACGCCGGTGCCGAGGATCTCGTCGACCGACACCTGCGCGAGCCGCTCACAGATGCGCCGGCGGACCTCGGGGTCCGCGGCCGTCTCCGGGGTGAGGTCGAGACCGAGGTCGTCGGCCACGAGCCGGGCGGAGTCGTCGATGCGGGTCCAGGCGCCGTCGGCGTCCTGCGCGAGGAGGCGACCGCCCACGGCGTACGCCGCCACGTCGAGCACCTCACCGTCACTGATCAGCGCCAGCTTCGTGGTGCCTCCGCCGATGTCGACGTGCAGACCCGTGCCGCCGCGCTGGCGCGAGAGCCGGGTGGCTCCCGAGCCGTGCGCGGCGAGCAGGCTCTCCAGCTCGTGACCCGCGGTGGCGCACACGAACTTGCCGGACTGGCTGGCGAAGATCTCGTCGATGGCCCGGGCATTGGGCCGCTTGATCGCCTCTCCGGTCAGGATCACCGCGCCGCTGTCGATGTCGGCGGCGGTGAAGCCGGCGGCGCCGTAGGCGTCGGCGATGAAGTGCGACAGCTGGTGGGCGTCGATCATCCCGTCCTCGCGGAACGGCGTGTGGATGATCGGCGAGGTCCACACGACCTGGCGGTCCACCACCTCGAACTTGCTCGACAGGTCCGTCGTGCGCCGCCGCATCACCACCTTCGCGAACAGCAGGTGCGAGGTGGACGACCCGATGTCGATGCCGACCGTGACCAGCTCGAGGGTGTCCTGCTCCTCGATGAGCTTCGCGATCGCGGCGGCCTCGTCCTCGGTGATGCCGAGCTCGTGGTAGTGCTCGAAGTCCAGGTCGTGCACCGGCTCAGACCGCCGGGCCGGTGGACTGCGGGGTCGAGATGACGCCGGTCAGCTCCGACTCGGGGATCGCGAGGATGGCCGGCTCGTCGAAGATGTCACCCATCTGCGACGGTACGCCGGTCTTGGCGCACTCCTCGAGGAACTTGCGGTGCACCCGCGGGTCCTGCTCGTCGTACTCGATCTGGCGGCCGCCCTTGGAGACCGAGACCGCACCCGCGCCCTCGGCGCTGCGGCGGCGCAGCGCGATGAACGGGTAGCGCCGGCTGCCCAGGCTGCAGGCGAGGTAGCGGGCCGGCTGGTCGGCGGTGTTGAAGTGCTGGTGGAACATCCAGAACGGCGGGGTGTACATGATGCCGTGACGCCAGGGCAGCTCCACGAACTCCTCGTCGCCTTCGTACCAGAGCAGCGAGTAGCCGGAGCCGTCGACGGCGTGCACGTGGGTGCCGGCCGCGTGGCGGTGGGCCTTCTTGTAGCGGCCCACCGGCATCTGCGAGACGTGCGAGTGCATCGTGCCCTCGGCCAGGATGAAGTTGACGTTCATCGAGCCCTTGCCGCGGCCCTCGAACTCGTAGAGCTTGAAGGAGCTGACGTCGTGGACGAAGTTGGTCTCCCAGACGTTCTGCACCTTCACCGAGGACTTGTTGTAGACGTTGTGCTGACCCTCGCCGTCGAAGTACTTCGGGTCGCTGACGCGGTCGGTGAAGTCGAAGTCGTTGTTAAAGACGAAGTCGAGGTTGTGGTACAGGTTGATCGTCAGCGGCGCGTCGTTGGTGACCGAGAGCCGGACCGGCTCGGACGACGAGCCGTTGAAGATCTGGTACTTGCAGTTCAGCGGGATCGCGAAGATCGCCTTCGGGCCGAACTCGAAGGTGCGCTGGGTGCCGTCCGGCAGCCACACGACCGTGGAGCCGTGGCCGGCGAGGACGAAGAAGAACGCTTCGTAGAGGTGCCGCACGACCTCGGTGTTCTTGCGCGGCTCCACCTCGAGGACGTAGTTGGCCATGAAGTCGCCCATGCCCTTGGTGTGGGCGAAGCAGCCCTTGGCGCCGTAGCGCTCCCACGGGCCGGTCTCGAGGGCGAGCAGGTCGTGACCGAAGTCGAGGTGGATCGGGATGCCCTCGCCCTCGGCCCAGTCCTTGTAGGGGTCGACCAGGTACCCGGGCTCGGCCTGCGCCAGCGGGGCGTCGGACGTCTGCGTCATGGAGTCATGACCTCCTCAGTAGTGGTGGCGCGGCCCAGCGCCGCGGTGGTCGGGAACACGAGGGACTTGATCACGACGGGTACGGCGCCCGAGGTCGCCAGCAGCTCGCCGATGTCGATGAAGTCGAAGGCCTGCAGGACGAGCCCGTCGATGGAGACCACCGGGACCGGCAGCCCCAGCTCCTCGTTGACGTGGATGCCGATCAGACCGCCGACGTCGCCGCTGCCGACCAGCACCAGCGGCACGCCGCTCGCGCCATCATGGGGGGTCCACTCGGCCATGCCGGCGGCGACGCCGCGGCAGAACGCATCGAGCCGCCCGAAGGTCGCGGATCCCTGCCAGTCGTAGCACAGGGCGATCGGCTGGTCCTTCGGCATCTCGTCGAAGTGCTGCAGCTCGTCGCGGATGGCAGCCGCGATCCGGTCCGCGTCCAGCTCCTCGTCGCCCAGCGGCAGCTGCGGCATCAGGACCGGGACGTTGCGCAGCGGGAGGAGGGAGGTCGGCTCCACGAAGATCGTGGTGCCGCTGACCTGCACGGTGTACTGCGAGGCACCGACCACGGTGGCACGGATGCCCTGCTCGGCCACCTGCAGCTCTGGGCCCCAGCCGTCGACCCGGGCGCGGATCGCCTCCGCGAGCCGCGGGCCCAGGTCACCGTGCTCGCTGGTGTCGCGCCCGTAGACGTACTCCGCGACACCGCCCGAGAACGAGAGCGCCCCGGGCACCGGGCCACCTGGCAGCGGCTCCAGGCGCAGCAGGTCGCTCGTGGCCGCCGGCGGCGTCCCTCCCTGCATGGCGGCGAACAGGTGGTCGGCCATCACGTCGACGAGGCGCGCCAGCCCGTCCGGATCCGGCACCTCGCCGAGGACGAGGGTGAGGCCGGCCTCGGCCCCGAGGCGACGGGCCGCCTCCTCGATCCGGGTGACCCGACCGTCCGCGTCGAAGGCGACGATGCGGGCACCGATGTCGATCGCGGTCAGTGCCTCGACCTCGCCGTCCCGGCAGACGGCGATCTTGGAGGTGCCGCCGCCGACGTCGACGTTCATGGTGCGGTCGCGGTTGCGCTCGGACCGCCTCACTGCCCCGGACCCGAACGCCGAGAGCTGCGTCTCCAGCGCGTCGCCGGCGCTGACGGAGACGAACTTGCCCGCGTGCTCGGAGAACACCTCGGCGATGATGCGCGAGTTGCGGCGACGCACCGCGACACCGGTCATGATCAGGGCGCCGGTGTCGATCTGCTCCGGCAGCACGCCGGCCTCGGCGTACTGCCGGTCGAAGAACGCGCGCAGCGCGTCACCGTCGAGCGTGTCGCCCGCCGTGTCGCTCGTGCTGTACGGCGTCAGCAGGACCTCCGAGGTGTGCGTCACCTCGCGTGACGTCACGACGTAGCGGTTGTCCCGACGCTCCAGCACGATCCGCGACAGCACCATGTGCGTCGTGGACGAGCCGATGTCGACGCCCACGCTGACGAGCCGGATCTCGTCGTCCTCCAGGATCAGGCTGCGCCCTCCGCTGGTGAAGATCCGGCCGCCGGCGTGGTCGAGCGGCGTGGACTCAGCGGGGTCACTGAATCCCATCAGCCATCTGCCGCTTCTTGTAGTCCCACTCGATGCCCTCTGGCTTCTCGTACCACGTCGGGTCCATCCGCAGCTCGACGCCGTTCTCCTTCAGGAGCGACTCGTACTCGTTGCGGACGTGCGGGTCCTCCTGCCAGTACGCGATCGCGGTGCCGCCCTCGTGGAGCTCGCGCGCCGTGTAGTCGGTGTGCTTGGAGCCCGGCGCGCCCGGGTCACGACCCGGGTTGTGCGGACCGAACCAGGCGCTGAGGCGGAACGGCTCCTTGGAGACCGAGAAGTGCTGGTGGTACCAGCGCTGGCCGCCCGGGGCGGCGGTGATGAAGCCGAACTGCTCGTAGTCGAGGCGCTGCACCTGGTCGCCGTTGCCGTCGGCCCACGGGGTCGGGCCGAGGTGCTCGGGCCAGGTGTGGGTGTACCCCTTGCCCTTGAGGCAGATCAGGATCGCCGCGGAGGTGTGCGCGTGCGCCTTGGAGTAGCGGCCGTTCTCGTGCTGCGCGATCCAGTAGTAGAACTGGTTGTCGGTCATGTACGGCTCGACGCGGCGGTAGCCCGGCGAGCGACGGTTGTCGAGCGGCAGGTCGCAGTTGACGACGTCGGGGATGAAGTTGGTGCGCCGCATGGCGAGACCGCGGACCGGGTCGGGCTCGACCTCCTCGCGGTACTTGTAGAAGTCGTCGGCACCGCTGAAGCGGTCGCGGAAGATGAAGTCGTTGTTGAAGACGGCCTCGACGTTGTTGAGCTGGTTGAGCACGTTCGGCGCGGTGTTGCCGGCCATCAGCACGGCAGGCTTGGAGGTGGCGTTGACGATCCGGAACCAGGCGTTCATCGGGATCGAGAACATCGACCCCTTCTGCCACTCGAAGACGTGCTTGTTGACGTCCCCCTCCTGCCAGACCTCACAGGTGCCGCGACCCTCGACGGCGAGGTAGATCTCCTCGAACATGTGCTTCTCGGGGTTGAGCGCGCCACCGGCCGGGACCTCGACGACGAAGTGGCCCCACTTGGTCTCGGTGCCGTAGGTCTGGATGTAGCTGCCACGGCCGCCCTTGCGCTCCCAGTCCTCGCGCGGCAGGTCGAGGACGGTGCGCACTCCAAGACCGCGCCACACCGGGATGCCCTCGGACTCCATGAAGGTGTCGTAGGGGGTCGGCTGCTTCTTGAAGTCGCCGAAGCCCGCCCGCGCGTGTCCCGTCGGCTCCTGCCAGACCTTCTGTGTCGTCTTGTCCTCGGACATCAATGAGCCTCCAGTGGGTGCGCGGGTGGTTATGGTCCAAAGGTTAGACCAACGAGATGGGAGTGGCAACCGTCACGCTCAGATGACGAAGCTCTCCCGTGACTCCGGGGCGAACAGGTCGTCGGGGCGCAGGCATTTAGGCGAGAGCCCCTGCGCGTGGTGGTAGCGCAGGAAGGTCTCGAGCACCCGGCGGTTCGGCTCGAGTCCGTAGGACCAGAAGTCCTCCCCCAGCAGCGCGCGGTCGGCCTCGGCGTGCTGGATGAGCCACGGCGACATGAACCGCAGCGCCGAGGAGTCAAGGAACGCGTCGTACGCCAGGTCCTTGGCCCGCGTGAACGCCTTGTAGAGCGACTGCGCGATCCACCGGTCGGCCTCGTAGACGTCGCGGCGGATGGCGACCACGTGCATGATCGGGAAGATCGCGGTGCGCGCGAAGTACTCCTTCTCTGCCGCCACCGGGTCGGAGAAGAGCCGGCGCACCCGACCGTCGCCGGCGTGGAACGAGCTCGGGATCCGAGGGCCGTAGAACGCGTCGATCTCGCCAGTGTGCAGCATGTCGGCGAGGGTGCGGTCGGCCGGGATCGCGCTCAGGTCGTACGGCGTCTCGATGGCGCCCTTCTCGATCCGCCCGGGGGTCTCCTGGCCGCCGGTCAGGTAGCTGACCGAGCCGACCGGGACCTCGTACGCGTCCTCGAGGATGCCGCGGATCCAGACGTTGGCAGTGAGCTGGAACTCCGCGTTGCCGACCCGCTTGCCGCGCAGGTCGGACGGCTGCTCGATGCCCGCGTCGGCGTTCACGAAGATGCCGCCGTGACGGAACATCCGCGAGGTGAAGACCGGGAGCGCGACGAACGGCGGGTCATCCCGGCCAAGCGTGGCGGCGTACGTCGACAGCGACATCTCCGCGACGTCGAACTCGCGATGACGCAGCATCCGGAAGAAGGTCTCCTCGACCGGCAGCCGCAGGTAGGTCAGGTCGATGCCGTCCGGCACCACGGTCCCCTCCAGCAGCGCTCGCGTGCGGTCGTAGTCCCCGCACGCGAGCGTCAGCGGGAGTCGCCGCATCAGACGCCGGTGCCGAGGCGCGTGGCCAGCCCCGGGTAGACGCGCAGCGCGTTGTCGGTCATGACCTTGGCGCGGTCGGCGTCGCTCAGCTCCGCCGCCTCGAGGTAGCGCAGCGTGTCGTCCCACTCGATGCCGGTGGCCGGGTCGGCACCGCGGACGGCACCGAGCATCTCCGAGGCGAAGAGCACGTTGTCGGCCGGGACGACGTCGAGCAGCAGGTCGATGCCCGGCTGGTGGTAGACGGCGGTGTCGAAGAAGACGTTGCGCCACAGCTCGGCCGGGTCCTGCCAGCCGTTGCGCATGGCCAGGCCCCGGAACCGGCCCCAGTGGTACGGGACGGCTCCGCCGCCGTGCGGGATCAGCAGGCGCAGCCTCGGGAAGCGGCTGAAGAGGTCGGACTGCAGCAGCTGCACGAAGACGCTGACGTCGGCGTTGAGGTAGTGCGCGCCCAGGGTGTGGAAGTTGGGGTTGCACGCCGTGGAGACGTGGACCATCGCCGGGGCGTCGAGCTCCTCGAGCACCTCGTAGACCGGGAACCACGACTCGTCGGTGATCGGCTTGCCGGCCCACGTGCCCGAGGGGTCGGGGTTGAGGTTGACGCCCACGAAGCCGAGCTCGCCGACGGTACGGCGGATCTCCGCGACGACGCCGTCGATGTTCCCGGCCGGCGTCTGCGGCAGCTGGGCCACCGGCGCGAACGCGGTCGGGTAGAGCTCGGCGATGCGGTGCACCAGGTCGTTGGACGCCTGGGCCCACGCCGTCGCCACCGCGGCGTCGGGCACGTGGTGCTCCATGCCGGATGCCTTCGGCGAGAAGAGCATGACGTCGCCGCCGCGCTCCTTGAGCACGCGGAGCTGGTTCCTCTCGACGCTCTCGCGCAGCTCGTCGTCACTGATCGGTGCCATCGCCGGGGCGGCGCCACCGGAGGAGAGCGCAGCCAGCTGGGCGTCACGGAACGCCTGGAGCTGACCCGGAGCGGTCGTGTAGTGACCGTGGATGTCGATGATCGGACGGCTCACAGCCCCTGCTCCTTGCGGTAGTCCTCGTAGTCGACGTAGCGGACGCCCGCCTGCTCGAGCAGCGGACGCATGTTGTTGACGTCGAGGGCGATCTCGCCGGCCAGGTACCGGGCCCGCGCCTTCGCCTCCTTCTCCTCGCGCGCCTGCGACGCGGCGAGCACGTCGGCGGCCTCCAGACGCGGTACGACGACCACGCCGTCGTCGTCGGCGAGGATCACGTCGCCGGGGTGGACGATCCGGCCGGCGATACCGATCGGGACGTTGACGTCGCCGAGGTTGCCCTTGCCGCAGCCTTCGGCGGAGACCGCCTTGGACCACACCGGGAAGCCCATCTCGTTGAGGTCGGCGACGTCGCGCACGCCCGCCTCGATGACGAGCCCGCGCACGCCGCGCACCTTCAGGGTCGTGGCGAGCAGGTCGCCGAAGTAGCCCATGTCGCACGGAGCGGTCGGCACGACGACGAGCACGTCACCCTCGCCGCACTGCTCGACCGCGACGCCGATGGTGGTGTTGTCACCGGGAGCGACGGTGACGGTGACCGCGGTGCCGGCGACCCGGACCCCGCGCTGGCGGGGCCGGATGTGGGAGCCGAGCAGCCCACGGCGACCCTGCGCCTCGTGGACGGTCGCGACGCCGTAGCCGGCGAGCGCGCCGACGACCTCGCGGTCGGCGCGCGGCGGGTTGGTGACGACGATGGGGCTCATCGGGCGACCACCCCGCCGGCCTGGCCGATCATCGACGGCATCATCGAGACGTGGATCGCGTCCTCGTCGGTCTCGCCGGCGAGCACCCGGATGGCGTGGTCGACCTGGTCGATGCCGTAGCGGTGCGTGGCGAGCTTCTCCAGCGGGTAGCGGTGCGAGGCGAGCTGGGCCACGGCGAGCTCGCAGGCGTTGAAGGAGTGGCCGCGGGCGGACTTGATGGTGATCGCCTTCTCGGTGATCTTCTTGACCGGGAAGTCCGGGAACGCCGCCAGCTCGCCCTGGATCAGCAGCGTGCCCTCGCGGCGCTTGAGGACGTCGACGCCGAGCAGCACCGGGGCGGTTCCGGCCCGCGAGGTGCAGTCCAGGACGTAGTCGACGCCGCGGCCACCGGTCAGGTCCATGACCTTCTCGCGCGGGTCCTCGGTGAGGACGTCGACGGCCGCGTCGGCACCGAGCTCCTCGGCCAGCTCGAAGCGGTGCTGGTCGCGGGTGGTGCCGGACACGATGACCTGCGCCGCACCCGCGGTCTTCGCCGCGACGAGCTGGGCGAGGCCCTGCTGGCCCGGCCCCTGGATGAGGACGGTGTCGTTGTAGCCGACGCCGGCCGTCAGCAGCGCCCACTCGATGCCGTTGGAGAGCGGCATGACCAGGCCGGCCTCCTCCGCTGTAATGCTGTCCGGGATCTTGTGCATGACCGCGTTCCACGGCAGGTAGACGTACTCCGAGAAGCCGCCCCACAAGGTGCCCTCGAAGCCGGTCGAGGTGTAGCCGAAGCGACGGGCGTCGGGGTTGGTGCGCCAGTCGGTCGCCTCGCAGTGGCGGTACTCGCCGATCCGGCACCACTCGCAGCTGTAGCAGGCGACGTAGTGCTCGAGGAAGATCCGATCGCCGATCTCGACGTTGTGGCGCTGGAGGAACTTCTCCCCCGCCTCCGCGATCACACCGACGTTCTCGTGGCCCATGATGACCTCGCCCTGGGTGGCGGCGAAGGTGGGCGGGTTGGTGTAGAGCTTGACGTCGGTGCCGCAGATGCCGGCGACCTCCACCTTCAGCAGCGCGGATTCGGCATCGATCCGCGGCTTGTCGAACTCGCGCATCTCGGTCGTGCCGGGCGCGGTTCGGACGGCCGCGAGCACCTTGTCGGTCATCTGTTCTCCATCGATCGAACGTCCATTGGCAGAATGGTCTGACCAACATATCATCGCCCTATGCGACAGCTCTCGACCTTGACCCGCGCCCAGGGCGCCAACCGCGCGCTGATCGACGGCGACGTCACCCCGTCGGGCTACTCGCTGACGTTCGCCGAGGAGCCGGTCCTGGTGAAGGGCTTCCGAAAGATGGTCCGGGGCCTGGAGTACGACGTCGCCGAGCTCGCCGTCACCACCTACCTGACCGCCAAGGAGCACGGTGCGGCGTTCACCGCGCTGCCGATCTTCATCGTCCGCGACTTCCACCACGGCAAGACCCAGGTGCTCGAGGACGGACCCATCAGGACGGCCGCCGACCTGACCGGCAAGCGGGTCGGCGTCAACCGCGGCTACACCGTGACCGCCGGCGTCTGGGCCCGGGCGGCGCTCGCCGACGCCGGGCTCGACCTGTCGTCGGTGACCTGGGTCCTCTCCGGTGACGAGCACGTCGCGACGTACGTGCCGCCGGCCAACGTCGAGTCCGCGCCCGAGGGCCGCACCCTGGAGGAGCTGCTGCTCGCCGGCGAGCTCGACGCGGTCGTCAACGCCGGCATCGAGAACGACGCCGTGGTCTCGCTGCTGCCCGCCGACGCCGCCTGGGACTCGCTGAAGGAGACGGGCTTCGTGCCGGTCAACCACCTCGTGGTGGTCCGCGACGACCTGATCGCCGAGCACCCGGACCTGCCGGTCGCTCTGTTCGAGGCCTTCGCCGAGGCCAAGCGCCGCTACGTGGCACGGCTGCAGGACGGCCTGGCCGAGACCAAGCAGGACCGCAACTTCCAGAGGTTCACCGAGATCACCGGCGACGCGGACCCGCTCCCCTACGGCGTCGAGCCCAACCGCGCCGTCCTGGAGAAGCTCATGGAGAACGCCGTCGCCCAGGGGATCCTCACGCAACCGGTCGCGATCGAGGACGTGTTCGCCGCGGAGACCCTGCACCTGCAGGGCTGAGGTCGCGGAAGACCCTCGGAACACCGGTCCGCACCTCGAGCGCGCTGGCGTCGGGGTCGCTGAGCCCGACGAGCAGCTGGGTCAGCATCCGCAGGGTGTTGCCGTGGGAGACCACGAGCACGGTCTCGTCCGCGTCCAGCGCGGGGAGCAGCTCGCCGTCGAGGTACGGCTCCAGCCGGGCGCGGACGTCGGCCAGGCTCTCCCCCCGCCCGGACGCGTCGGCGGGCGGTCGGTCCTCGATCCCACGCCGCCAGCGTGCGACCGCGTCGGCGCCGTAGCACTCGACGGCCTCGGTCCGGGCCATACCCTGCAACGCTCCGTAGTGCCGCTCGTTGAGCCGCGGCGTGGCCAGCACCGGCACCGTCGAGGCGCCGCACGCGTCCAGCATCAGGTCGGCGGTGTTGCGTGCCCGGGCCAGCAGCGAGGTGTGGACGAGCGTGGGCACGATCCCCTGCTCCCGCAGCCATCGGCCGGCCGAGCGGGCTTCGGTCCGACCCACCTCGGTGAGCGCGACGTCCGCCCAACCGGCGAACCGGTCGGTGGCGTTCCAGGCGCTCTCGCCGTGGCGGACGAGGATCAGCATCGGGCCGACCTAGTGCCGGCCGAGGAACTCGAGCACGCGCTGCTGCGAGGCGGCCGGCGTCTGCTCGGCCACGGGGACGTCCCAGTAGTCGGTGTCGGGGAGGCACTCCTCGAGATACCGCGCCGCGGAGCGGGTGTGGGACAGGTCCTCGCCCGGCACGATCAGGGCGGGGACGTCGAGGACGGCGAGGTCCTCGGGCTCGACGCCGGGCACCGTGTCACGGTCGAAGAGCACCCGGGAGGTGCCGCTGACGATCGCGAGGTACCGGTCGAGGCTGGTGGCGGCGTACGACGCGGCGAAGCTGTCGTCGGTGCGGAGCGGCGCCGCCCACGGGCCGACCCGCGGGTCCTTGCTGAACCCGGCGCCGGACTCGCGGGCCAGGTCGACGACGGCCTGCAAGCCGTGCTCGACCACGAACCCGATGTGCTGGTGGAAGCGCTTGTGCTGCGCCGCGCGGTAGGTGTAGCCGCCGGCCGGCGAGAACAGCACCATGCTGCTGACCCGGTCGGGACGTGCCACGGCGAGGGCCGCGGCCGTCGAGCAGCCGACGCAGCCGCCCATGGCGTGGACCTTCTCGACGCCGAGGTGGTCGAGCAGCCCGACCGCCTGGGCGACGTACTTGTCCCAGGAGAGGCGCTCGAGGCGGCCGCCGGACTGCCCGGACTCGCGGCGGTCGAAGACGATGCAGGTGTAGCTCTCCGACAGAGCGCCGACGAACCCGAGGTCCTTGTAGCGACCGAAGGTCGTCCAGTTCTCCAGGCTCGAGTCGAAGCCGCCCGGGCTGAACATGAGAACAGCCGGCCCCTCGCCGACGGTCTCGTAACGGGTCCTGATTCCGTCGAGGTCGACGATGGGCACGGCTGCTCCTCTGACTGGCTCTGATTCGCGCTGACTGGTGCTGTGACGGGCTTACTTCTGGCCGCGGAGCTTCCTGGCTCCCCGGATGTCGGAGGCACACTCGACGAGGGCGTCGAAGGCCACCTTGGCGACGTTCGCGTAGGTGTCCGGCTCCTTGTCGACGTTGCCGGCGCTGTAGCCGATCGCCGCCGTCACCATCCGGATCCGGCCGTCGAGCCAGGGGCCGCCCCCGAAGCCGCCGAGCACCGGGATGCCCACCGCCTCGACCACCGCCGGGCCGACGACCGGACCGGAGTTGGTGAAGTTGAGCGCGACCGCGCCCGCGGACTCGAGCCGCTTGGCCTCGGCGACCATCTCGTCGACCATCTCGTCGGGCACGTGGACGCCCTCGGCGGCCTGGTAGTCGATGCCGTACTTCAGCGACGTCTGCGGCGTGATGCCGAACTGCGGGAAGACGGGGATGCCGGCCCGCGTGATGGCCTCCACGGCCTCCGGGTGGTCCGAGGCGCCGTCGAGCTTCACCAGGTCGACGCCGGCCTCCTTGACCATCCGGATGGCGGCCGTGACGGCGCTGGCCGGCCCCTCCTGCAGCGGGCCGAAGGGGAAGTCCACGCTGAGCAACGCGCGCCGCACCCCGCGGCGGACCGCCTTGGCGACCACGAGGATCTCGTCCATCGTGATCTCCAGCGGGTGCGGCTGCCCCCAGAGGTTGACGCCGACGGTGTCGCCGACCGAGACGATGTCGGCGCCGGCACGGTCCGCGAGCTGGGCCATCTGGTAGTCCCAGGCGACGAAGCAGACGCTCTTCTCGCCGGCCGCCTTCATCGCCTGGAGCGACGGCACGCTGACCTTCGAGGGCGCGCCCGTGCTCATGCGCGGGTCGCCCAGAGCAGCTCGACCAGGTCGTCCGGCTCCGCCGGGACCAGGAGCACCCGGGCGTGCGGCCGCAGGTGGTGCAGTGCGTCGCTGTCCAGATCGCCGGGCGTCATCGCCAGCCCCGCGGTCATGATGCCCTGGTTGTAGCAGACCTCGCCGAGGTGAGCCATCGCCGCGGCGTTCTCGCCGGAGACCGACACCATGACGAGCGTGTTGGACTCGGCGATCTCGCCTTCGAGCGCCACGGTCTCCCCGTCCATCGTCACCAGCTCGGTGCCGGGGTCACTGGTGACGTAGAAGCGGGCCTCACCCCACTCCAGCTCCGACGCGGCACGGACGATCTCGGCCGCCTCGGCGTCGAGCGCGATGATGCGGGTGTTGCGGGCGGCCGGCAGCGGGTAGTCGATGCGGAACGCCGCCTCCTTGGCGGTGGTCGCCTCGGCACACGAGCTGGGCCCGACCGGGATCGACAGGTTCTCGAACATGGCCGACCTCAGACCGTCGTGTGGGGCTTGCCCGGCTCGGCCCTCATCGCCTCGCCGATGCCGTCGACGAAGGCCTGCTCGCGGGGCAGCACCTTGGCGACGGAGCGGACCTTCTGGTCCTGCGGGCGGTTGCCGACCGGCTCGACGCCCTCCTGCAGGGCGAGCGCGGCCTTGCGGAGCTTCTGGCGGGCCTTGATGATGCCGGCATCCGTCGCGACCAGGCGCTCCTTGGTCCGGTCGACGATCGGGCCCATCGACTCCTGGAGCGAGGAGTCCTGCAGCGCGATGCCCTCGATGCCGGAGTAGGTCTCGCCGCGGCGCTGGGCCTCGCGGTCCATGAGGTAGTCGTTGTCCTTGTTGGCCAGCGGACGGTACGCCGCGTCGTTGGCACTGTGGACGCCCTTGCCGGCGCGCATGGCGGCGACCTCGACGTCGGTCAGCTTCCGGGTGGGGTGGTAGTCGAAGCTGTACGCCCAGCAGTTCTCGTCGTCGATCGGGACCCAGAAGTGGCCGTGGACCGGGTGGTCGCCGCGCGGCGGGACCATCGTGAAGTTCGGGAGCACCCACGGCGTCACGCGCCAGTAGTAGGTGTCCTCCTCGGCGTTGCGCCGGGCGCCGATCAGCAGGCCGCCCTCGTAGTCGACGACCTCGAAGAAGGGCTTGAGGTCGCCCTTGTTGTACTCGTTGCCCTTCGAGCCCTTGAACAGCGGGTCGCTCTCCAGGTTGCCGCCGTGCAGGAAGGTGACGTGGCTGGAGTCGATGCCGCCCTCGAGCGCCTGCAGCCAGTTGCACTCCTGCAGCCGCTTGGAGGTGAAGACCTGGCCCTCGGGAACGGTGTAGGCCTCCCACTCGGGCAGAGGCGGCTGCTTCGCCGGGTCGCCGAGGTAGGCGAAGAGGACGTCGCCGAGCTTGACCATGGGGTAGGACTTCAGCTTGACGCTGGCGCAGAAGTTGCCGTTGTCCGCCTCGCTCGGCACGTCGACGGCCTGGCCGGTGACGTCGTACTTCCAGCCGTGGTACGGGCAGCGGAGGCCGTTCTCCTCGTTGCGGCCGAACCACAGCGAGGCGCCGCGGTGCGCGCAGAACTCGTCCATCAGGCCGTAGCGGCCCGAGCTGTCACGGAAGGCGATGAGACGCTCCGAGAGGACCTTGACCCGCACCGGCGGGCAGTCGTTCTCGGGGAGCTCCTCGGCCAGCAGCACGGGCTGCCAGTAGCGCCGGAAGAGCTCACCCATCGGCGTACCAGGGCCGGTCTGCGTGAGCAGCTCGTTGATCTCGGTGCGAAGCATCGTCGTTCCTTCCAGAACCAGATTGAGGCTTAACTATCAGACCATTAAGCGGATGACAATGGTCCGGAAACTCGGGCTGGCGGCGGTCAGTTCTGGTGCGCGGGAACGTCGACGGTGAGACCGTCGAGCTCCTCGGTGATGGCGATCTGGCAGCCGAGGCGGCTGCAGTCCTGGCGATCGGTCACCCCGAGGTCCAGGAGGTCGTCCTCCATGTCGTTCGGACCGCCCACCGCCGCGCTGAACTCCTCGCGGACGATCACGTGACACGTCGCGCAGGAGTTGTTGCCTCCGCACTCGCCGATGATGCCGGGCACCCCGTTGCGCAGAGCGGCACTCATCACGCTCTCGCCGACGGCAGCGTCGACGACCCGCTCGTCACCGTCACTACCCACGTACACGACCTTCGGCACGAGACTTCCCTTCGTTCCAACTAATGGCCTAACCATTGTGCCTTCGTGGCCCAGGTCACGTCAACCTCTGCGGAGGTCCGGCGCCCTAGGGTGTCGCCATGCCCCAGCTCGACCCGATCCGCGAGGCGCGCCGACAGTGGGACGCCCACGGCTGGACCGACGCCGCGCCCGGAATGGCGATGGTCACCTCCGTCGCCCGCGTCCACCAGCTGCTGATGGAGCGCATCGACGCCGTGCTGCGCCCGCACGAGCTGACGTTCGCCCGCTACGAGGTCCTCCGGCTGCTCTCCTTCACTCGCGCCGGAGCCCTGCCGATGACGAGGCTCGGCTCGCTGCTGCAGGTGCACCCCACCTCGGTCACCTCGGCGGTCGACCGGCTGGAGAAGCAGGGCTTCGTACGCCGGGAGCGCGGCGAGACCGACCGCCGGGTCGTGCTCGCGGCGATCACCGACGCGGGCCGCGAGGTGGTCGAGGCGGCCACCGACGGGCTCAACGACGAGGTGTTCGCCAAGCCGGGTGCCTCCCCCGCCGACGTGGTCGCGCTGACCGACCTGCTCGGCGCGGTCCGCGCAGCGCTGGGCGACCCCGTCGAGGACTGACCGCGCTATCTCGACGGGATTGGTTGGACGTCCTACTATCGGATTACTAGGACTTCCAACCTTTTGGAGCTGCGCCGCGCCATGACCGACCTTCACGTCCCCCAGCACCACGTCCGCGTCGTCACCGCGAGCAGCCTGTTCGACGGCCACGACGCCTCGATCAACATCATGCGCCGGATCTTCCAGTCGCAGGGGTGCGAGGTGATCCACCTCGGGCACAACCGGTCGGTGCAGGAGGTCGTCGACGCCGCTGTCGAGGAGGACGCGCACTGCGTGGCGGTCAGCTCCTACCAGGGCGGCCACGTCGAGTACTTCGAGTACCTCGTCGCCTCGCTGCGCGAGCGCGGGGCCGGCCACATCCGTGTCGTCGGCGGCGGTGGCGGCGTGATCGTGCCGGCCGAGATCGCGCGGCTCCGGGACTCCGGCGTGCTCATCTTCTCGCCCGAGGACGGCCAGCGGCTCGGGCTGGCGGGCATGGTCAACTCCGTCGTCCGCGAGATCGACGCCGACCTGTGGGCAGCGCGCCCGGTCACCGCCGAGGAGGTGCTGGCCGGCGACCGGGCCGCCATCGCGCGGGCGATCACCGGCGCCGAGCAGGGCCGCTTCGACCCGGCGACGCTGGGAGGCTCGACGGGCACGACCAACGGTGGGCCGCCCGTCCTCGGCATCACCGGCACCGGCGGCTCCGGCAAGTCCTCGCTGACCGACGAGCTGGTACGCCGGCTCCGGCTCGACCAGGAGGACAAGCTGCGCGTCGCCGTGATCGCCGTCGACCCCACGCGGCGACGCGGGGGCGGGGCGCTGCTGGGCGACCGGATCCGGATGAACAGCGCCGACGGGGACCAGGTCTTCTTCCGCTCCCTCGCCACCCGTGGCGCGCACGAGCTGCCCGAGCACCTCGCCGATGTGCTCGCCGTCGTCAAGGCGGCCGGCTTCGACCTCGTCGTCATCGAGACCCCCGGCATCGGGCAGGGCGACGCCGCGATCGTGCCGTTCTGCGACGTGTCGCTCTACGTGATGACGCCGGAGTTCGGGGCGGCCTCACAGCTGGAGAAGATCGACATGCTCGACTTCGCCGACGTCGTGGCGATCAACAAGTTCGAGCGCCGCGGCGCGGCCGACGCGCTGCGCGACGTGGCGCGCCAGCTGGTCCGCAACCGCGAGGCGTTCGGGTCCTCCCCCGACGACATGCCGGTCTTCGGCACCTCCGCCGCGCGCTTCAACGACGACGGGGTCACCGCGCTCTACCAGCACCTGCGCGGCCTCCTCGCCGACAAGGGGCTGGCCGTCAGCGAGGGCGCGCTCGCCCCCGTGGCGGTCAAGCACTCCAGCGAGCTGCACCCGGCCATCCCGGCCGAGCGGGTGCGCTACCTGGCCGAGATCGCCGAGACGGTCCGGGCCTACCACGCCGAGACCGAGCGGCTCGCCGGCCTGGCTCGCCGGGCGCAGGCGTTCGAGATCGTCGCGGGCGAGCTGCGGGGTGGGGTGGTCTCGACACGTCTCGCTTCGCTCGCCGGCTCGACCACCGAAGGCGAGGAGCTCGCTGGTCGAGTAGCGAGCGCCAGCGAGCGTATCGAGACCCTGCCCACCGACGTCGTGGCGCAGTTGGACGGCTGGGAGGAGACGAAGGCGGCGTACCGCGAGCGGACCAAGACCTCCCTGAGCGGCTCGGAGGTCCCCGTGGTGGCGCTGCCGCGCACCGAGGACCACGGCGAGCTGGTGCGGTTCTTCCGGCGGGAGAACCTGCCGGGCCGGTTCCCGTTCACCGCGGGGGTGTTCCCGTTCAAGCGGCCCGAGGAGGACCCGGCGCGGATGTTCGCCGGTGAGGGCGACCCGTTCCGCACCAACCGGCGGTTCAAGCTGCTGAGCGAGGGGCAGCCGGCGACCCGGCTCTCGACCGCCTTCGACAGCGTCACGCTCTACGGCCGCGACCCCGACGAGCGGCCCGACATCTACGGCAAGGTCGGCACGTCCGGTGTCTCCGTGGCGACCTTGGACGACATGAAGGCGCTCTACGACGGGTTCGACCTGCTCAGCCCCACGACGAGCGTCTCGATGACGATCAACGGCCCGGCCCCCGCCGTACTCGCGTTCTTCCTCAACACCGTGCTCGACCAGGCGCGCGAGAAGGGCATCGACCCGGAGAAGGCGCTGCAGACGGTGCGCGGCACCGTGCAGGCCGACATCCTCAAGGAGGACCAGGGCCAGAACACCTGCCTGTTCTCCACCGAGTTCAGCCTGCGCTGCATGGCCGACATCCAGGAGTGGTTCATCGAGAAGGGCGTGCGGAACTTCTACTCGGTCTCGATCTCCGGCTACCACATCGCCGAGGCCGGAGCGAACCCTCTCACCCAGCTCGCGTTCACGCTCGCCAACGGCTTCACGTACGTCGAGTCCTACCTCGCGCGCGGCATGGACATCGACGACTTCGCGCCCAACCTGTCGTTCTTCTTCAGCAACGGCATGGACCCGGAGTACTCCGTCATCGGCCGCGTCGCGCGCCGGATCTGGGCGGTCGCGATGCGGGAGCGGTACGGCGCCAACGAGCGCTCCCAGAAGCTGAAGTACCACGTGCAGACGTCGGGACGGTCCCTGCACGCGCAGGAGATGGACTTCAACGACATCCGCACCACGCTGCAGGCGCTGATCGCCATCTACGACAACGCCAACTCGCTGCACACGAACGCCTACGACGAGGCGGTCACCACGCCCACCGAGGAGTCGGTACGCCGGGCGCTCGCGATCCAGCTCATCATCAACCGCGAGTGGGGGCTGGCCATGAACGAGAACCCGCTCCAGGGCGCCTACGTCATCGACGAGCTGACCGACCTGGTGGAGGAGGCGGTGCTGGCCGAGTTCGAGCGGATCTCCGAGCGCGGCGGCGTGCTCGGGGCGATGGAGACCGGCTACCAGCGCGGGCGGATCCAGGACGAGTCGATGCTCTACGAGCAGCGCAAGCACGACGGCTCGCTGCCCATCATCGGCGTCAACACGTTCCGCCGTCCCGAGGCCCCGGCGGACCGCTCGTCGACGAGCGAGCCTGTCGAGGTCAAGCTCGCCCGCGCCACCGAGGCGGAGAAGTCCTCCCAGCTGCAGCGGGTCCGCTCGTTCCAGGACGCACACCGCTCGGAGGCCGCCGAGGCCCTCGCGCGGCTCAAGGACGCGGCGATGGCGGGCGAGAACGTCTTCGCGGTCCTCATGGACGCCGCCCGGGTCTGCACGCTCGGGCAGATCACCGAGGCGTTCTTCGAGGTCGGCGGCGCGTATCGGCGGAACGTGTGAGTCGCACTCGCTGGTCGAGTAGCCGGCGCGAGGAACGAGCGACGGCGTATCGAGACCACGGCGCGAGCGGTGGTCTCGATACGCTCGCTGGCGCTCGCTACTCGACCGACGAGGAGGCGCGATGAGGATCGTCTCGCTCGTCCCGTCGATCACGGAGGGGCTGGCCTCCGTCGACCGTGACGCGCTCGTCGGAGTGACCGACTGGTGCACCCACCCGGCGGACCTCGACGTCGCTCGAGTGCGCGGCACGAAGAACCCCGACCTGGCCGCGATCCGCTCGCTCGAGCCGGACGTGGTGATCGCGAACAAGGAGGAGAACCGCGAGCTCGACGTACGCCGGCTGCGCGACTCCGGCGTCCGGGTCGAGGTCACCGACATCCGCTCGGTGCCGGACGCCGTGGCGGCGTACGAGCATCTCTTCGACGAGGTGCTCGGCTGGGAGCGCCCGGGCTGGCTGGCCGAGGCGCGGGAGCGCTGGTGCGGGCCGCTGCCGCCGGTGACCCGGACGGTCGCGGTCCCGATCTGGCGCGACCCGTGGATGGTGGTCGGATCCGACACGTTCACCGGCGACCTGCTGCGTCGGCTCGGGTGGGAGAACGCGTTCGCCGACTCGCCGACCCGCTACCCGCACGTCACCGTCGAGGAGATCGTCGAGCGCGAGCCCGACGTCGTGCTCCTCCCCGACGAGCCGTACGTCTTCACCGCCGACGACGGCCCGGAGGCCTTTCCCGACCTGCGCACGGAGCTGGTGAGTGGCCGGCTGATCACCTGGTACGGGCCGAGCCTGATCGAGGCGGCCGATCTTGCTGCCACCTGACCTTCTCAACCCGAATCCGGCGTGTCGCGGTTGGAAAGGTCAGGTGCCCGCGGCTCAGCCGAAGGCGGGCTTCTCCTTGGCCAGGAACGCACGCACGCCCTCGGCGAAGTCGGGCCCGGCGTAGACCTCCCGCAGCAGCTCCTCCTCGCCATGCGGCACCGGCTCGAGGAACGAGGCGCGGAAGCCCAGCTGCGACTTGGTGGTCCGCAGCGTGACCGAGGACAGCCCCTGGATCGATTCGACGAGCCCGGCCAGCTCCTCCTCGAGCGAGTCGGTGACGGCGAGCAGCGCGCCGACGCCGTACGCCCGCTCGGCCGACTGCAGCCGCGCCGTCAGCAGCATCTCGCGGGTCAGCGACTCCCCGAAGACCGACGCACAGCGGAACAGCACCGGCGAGGAGAGCGCGTTGCCGAGGGTGCGAGCGATCGGGTACCCGAAGCGGGAGCCCGGCGTGGCGATCCGCAGGTCGCAGTGGGTGGCGATGGCGAGGCCGCCGCCGACGCAGACGCCGTCGATCGCGGCGACGGTGACCTGCGGGAGGTCGAACAGGGCGGTGAACATCGCCCGGATCTCACCCTCGTACGGCACCTGGTCCTGGGCGAGGAAGTCCTCGATGTCGTTCCCGGCCGCGAACGCCTTCCCGCCCGCCCCGCGCAGCACCAGCACCTTGACCGACGCGTCGGCGGCCAGCTCGCGGCACAGGGCGTGGAGGCCCTGGTACATCCCGCGCGTGAACGCGTTGAACTTCTCGGGGCGGTTGAAGGTCACCTCGACCACGCCGGGACGACGGTCGATCAGCAGCTCAGGGGAGGAAGTCACGGGCGGGAGACTAGCCAGCGCGCGAGCAGGGTCCCGTCGTGTTCCACGAGCGAGTGCAGGGTGAGGGGTACGTCGACCGGCGGGCCGCTCACCATCCGCAGCCCCTCGCCGGCGACGACGAGCGGGGTGAAGGTGGTGCACAGCTCGTCGACGAGACCGGCCCGCAGCAGGTGGCCGAGCAGTCCCGGGCCGCCCTCGCACAGCAGCTGGTCGAACCCCTCGTCCCGCAGTCCGGCCACCATCGCGCGCAGCTCGTCCGGGCCGCCGCCGGGCGCGATCCGGACGCCGTCGGCGCCCTGCAGCGTCTCCGGCAGCAACCCGCTGGCGGTGACCACGACGAGCGGCCTCACCGCCGGTCGGTACCGCTCGGCGCGGGCCGTGCCGCCGCCGACGACGATCGCGTCGGACTGGCGGCGCAGCAGGTGGAAGACCTCCTTGTCGATCGCGTTGTTGATCGACCCGGTCTTGCCGTCGCCGCCCTGGGCCGCGCCGTCCACGGTGCTCACCATGTTGACCCGCAGCCACGGCCCCTCGGGGGGCGCGTAGATCTCCTCCAACTCGTCGATCGAGTAGTCCGCCCCCTCGCTGGTCGTATCGAGCCCCCGCCCGACCAGCACCCTCATCGCTGCCACCTCATGACCCAGTACTGCACGCCGTACGGCGCGTCGTCGTAGTCCACCGACACCAACCGTGCCCCCTCGAGCGCGTCGGCAAGCGTGCCGAGCGACTCCACGGACGCCCACAGCTCCTCGGCCAGCGCAGGGTCGACCCCGCGCAGCGCCTCCGGCGACGGCTCGGCCAGCGCGTCCCGCAGGGCGGCGTCGAACCCCTCGGCACGCTCGTCGAGGTAGCCGGGTGCCTTCTCGGTCCGCTTCGCCGAGCCGTTGCCGACGACCACCAGCCCGTCCGAACCGGCCCACGCGACCGCGGCGTCGACGGCCGCACGCAGCTCGGCGACAGGGTCGATGAGCGAGGCGTACTCCGGCCTCAGCGCCAGCACTCCAGGGATCAGCACGACCTTCATTGGAGACCCCGAATCGCTCGCGCCGGCGGCCGGCGCCCGGCGATCGACCACACCATGTCGACCGTCTGGCGCGTCTCCACGACCTGGTGGACGCGGTAGATCCGCGCCCCGGCCAGGGCGCAGACAGCCGTGGCGGCCAGCGTGCCGGTGAGCCGCTCGCCGACGGGTACGTCGAGCGTCTCGCCGACGAAGTCCTTGTTCGACAGCGACACGAGCACCGGCCAGCCGGTCGCGACCAGCTCCGGCAGCCGCCGGGTGACCTCGAGGGAGTGGAAGGTGTTCTTGCCGAAGTCATGGGCCGGGTCGATGACGATCGAGTCCCGCGCGACGCCGGCGTCCAGCGCCCGTTGCGCGTAGGCCTCGCAGTCGGCCAGCACGGCGGCCACGACGTCGTCGTACTCGATGCGGTAGGGGCGCGTCCGCGGCGTCACGCCGCCGGTGTGGGTGCAGATGATCGCAGCCCGGTGCTGGGCGGCGACGTCGACCAGCTCGGGATCCGCACCGCCCCAGGCGTCGTTGAGCACGTCGGCCCCGGCCCGGCAGACCGCGTCGCCGACCTCGGCACGCCAGGTGTCCACCGAGATCACGAGGGAGGGGAACTCCGCCCGCACCCGGGCCACGAAGTCGACCACCCGGGCCTTCTCCTCCTCGGGACCGATCTCCACCCCGGGCGCGGCCTTGATGCCACCGATGTCGACGATCTCGGCGCCCTGCGCGACGACCTGCCGGACCCGCTCGAACGCCTTGTCCTCGGCCCAGGTCGCGCCCTGGTCGAAGAAGGAGTCGGGAGTCCGGTTGACGATCGCCATCATCAGCGCGTCGTTGTCGTCGAAGGCGTGCCGTCCGAGCTTGAGTGTCACGACGAGCACCCTTCCGCCGGTGGCCGTTCGGCCACGAGTACCGACCGCTCCACCGGCTCGATGCGGTCATCCACCGGCCGGAACTGGCGCAGCGACACGGCGTCCTGTCCTTGAGGTGCTCGCTGGTCGAGCTTGTCGAGACCACGCCGCTGCATCGCCGCCATGATCTGGGTCGCCATCACGCCGAGGTCGAGCAGGTCCTGGTGCCGGTGCCCACGGGTGCCGAGGTCGACCTGCGCGATGGCGTCGAGCCCGCGGGCGGACAGCGTGTCGACGAGGGCGGCCAGCTCGACGGCGTACCCGGTCGGGACCGGCAGCGAGGCGAACAGCGACCGGCGTACCGCCCACTCCCCGGCCAGCGGCTGCACCAGCCCCGAGAGCTCCGGGTGGAGCAGTGAGATCAACGGCCGCGCCACCAGCTCGGTCACCCGACCGCCGTCGAGCGGGCCGGTCTCGCCGGGCCGCTCGTAGAAGCCCTTCACGAGCTCGACGGCCGGGCGGGTCAGCAGCGGGCCGAGCAGGCCCGGCACGAAGTGGGTGTCCCATTCGACGAGGTCCGCGTCCATGAAGACGAGCACGTCGCCAGTGGTCACGAAGAGGGACTTCCACATCGCCTCGCCCTTGCCCGGGTGGGAGCCGAGGTCGGGCCGGATGGCGGCCGAGGCGAAGACGGCGGCGCCGGCGTCCGCGGCGACCTGCGCGGTCGCGTCGGTGGAGTCGGAGTCGATCACGACGATCTCGTCGACCAGCGCCACCGTGTCCATCAGCGCCGCTCGGACACGCGTGACCAGGTCGCCGACGGTGGCCGCCTCGTTGCGGGCCGGCACCACCAGGCTGACGCGGGTCGCACCCTTGGCGGCGGCCAGCTCCTCGACGGTCCACTCACCCCAGTGGTGGGTGTTCCGCTCGAACCAGGTCACGCCCCGACCCTAGCCGGGCGCTTGCCGGTCGAGCAGCGAAGGCCGCCACCCGGTAGTCGACACCGAACGTCCCACCCGGTGGCAGAGCCGGCAAGGCCGGGCTCCCGGTGGTCGAGCCGGCGAGGGCCGGACTCCCGGTGGTCGAGCCGGCGAGGGCCGGGCTCCCGGTGGTCGAGCCGGCGAGGCGAAGCCGAGACGCGTCGAGACCACCCACTGCCCGACCAACGGGCGAAGCGCCTCAGCCCAGGAAGCGACCCAGACCGGCGACAAGCGCCCGGGCGTACGCCGCCTGGCCGGCGCGACGCGTCATCCGACGCGCCTCGGCGGCGTTGCGCATGTTGCCGAGCTCGACCATGACCGTCGGGACGTCGGAGAGGTTGAGCGTGCCGAGGTCGGACCGGAAGTCCAGCCCGTCGCCCCCGGCGATGTAGTTGGCCCGCGGGAAGCCGCCCGTGCCCAACCCGCCGCGCATCGCGAGCGCGAGCGACCGCGACGGCGCGGCGATGTCGTCGGTCCAGCCCCGCACCGACGCGGGGGCGATGACGTGGAAGCCCCGGGCGCCGCGGGCGTGGGAGCCGTCGGCGTGGATGGAGACCTTCGCGTCGGCGCCCTCGCTGTTGCCGGCCCGGCCCCGGACGTCGACACACGGCCCCCACTGCGAGCGGCTGTTGGTGCCGCGGGTGAACAGCACCTGCGCGCCCTGCGCCTCCAACTGCCGCCGGGCCGCGAGCGCGACCTTCCAGACGAAGGTGGCCTCGGGATAGCCGGCGTTGGTGGCGGTCCCGGTGGTGTTGCACGGCTTGCGGCTCGGACCCGCCGACACCAGGGTGTTGATCTGCCGCGGGAAGCGGCTGTTGCCGAGCTGGTGGCCGGGGTCGAGGACGATCACCTTGCCGGCGAGCGGCCGACCCGCGGACCGGTCGACCGGAGCCGCCCGGTCGACCTCGACAGACGCGCCGGCCGAGCCGCCGGAGGCGGGCGGGCGCACGGAGACGACCTTCGCGGCGGCGGGCCCGGCGGTCAGGAGCAACGAGGTCAGCACGACGGCGGGGCGGAGCAGCACCCGACGACCCTACGTCCGTATCGTTGGCGCCCCGACCCGAACGAGGAGATCGACATGAGCTGGCTGGTGACCGGCGGCGCGGGCTACATCGGCTCGCACGTCGTACGTGCCCTGAAGGACGCCGGCCTGGCCCCGGTCGTGGTCGACGACCTCTCCAGCGGGTTCGCCCGGTTCGTGCCCGAGGACGTGCCGTTCGTGGAGACCAGCATCCTGGACCGTCCGGCGCTCGAGGCGGCGATGACCGAGCACCAGGTCACCGGCGTCATCCACCTCGCGGGGTACAAGTACGCCGGCGTGAGCGTGGAGCGGCCGCTGCACACCTACACGCAGAACGTCCAGGGCACCGTCGTCCTGCTCGAGGCCATGCTGGCCACCGGAGTGGAGAGCATCGTGTTCTCCTCCAGCGCCGCGACCTTCGGCACGCCCGACGTCGACCTGGTCACGGAGGCGACGCCGACCCACCCGGAGAGCCCGTACGGCGAGAGCAAGCTGATCGGCGAGTGGCTGCTGCGCGACGTGGCGCGGGCCCACCCGCTGCGCCACACGAGCCTGCGCTACTTCAACGTCGTCGGCTCCGGCAGCGACGACCTCTACGACACCAGCCCCCACAACCTGTTCCCGCTGGTGTTCGACGCGCTGGCCGAGGGCCGCACCCCGCGGATCAACGGCGGCGACTACCCGACCCCGGACGGCACCTGCGTCCGCGACTACGTCCATGTCGCCGACCTCGCGCACTCGCACGTCGTGGCGGCCCGCAAGCTCGCCGCCGGCGAGGCGCTCGAGCCGGTCTACAACCTGGGCAGCGGCGACGGCGTCAGCGTGCGGCAGATCATGGACGCCATCCGGGAGGTGACCGGCATCGAGTTCGACCCGGTCGTCGGCCCGCGCCGGCCGGGCGACCCCGCGCGGATCGTGGCCAGCGGCGAGCTGGCCCGGCGCGACCTGGACTGGGCGATGCGGCACGACCTGCACGCGATGGTCGCCAGCGCCTGGTCGGCCCGGCAGCGGGCCGGTGCGGACTACCCGGTCTAGCCCTGCCGTACCCCTCGCGCGACCACCTTCGTAGTCCGGCCGGGCCAGTGGTCCGGTCCAGCTTGGGCCTATTGTCCCAACTTCCTGACGGATGTCCCCGCCCCGCTCTACATTGAGTCAGCCGACCGGGCAGGGGGCCCGGCCGCGCTCCACGATGCCTCGCTCGCGAGAGTGCTGAGCATCAGCCGGTACGTGAGGACCATCTGTGACGATCGTGTCGGAGCGGAGCGATCGTCGCACCGTCGTCGCGTCGCCCAGCCGCTCCCTGCGCTACCTGCCCGCCACGGCACTGGCCGTGGACGCGGGCCTGCTCGCCGTCGCCGCGCTCGTCGCGGTGCTGGGCCGCAAGTACCTCGACTTCTTCAGCACCTCGGCCGACCTGAGCGCCAACGTCGGACCGGCCGCGCCGTTCATCGCCGTGGGCTGGCTCGGGATGCTCTACGTCGTCGACGCCTACCGGCCCGACGTCTTCGGCGCGGGCGCCGACGAGTTCAAGCGGGTCCTCAACGGCAGCATGTACGCCGCGGCCGCGATCGGCGTCGGCTGCTACCTCACCAAGACCCTGCTCTCACGCGGGTTCTTCGTGCTGCTCTTCGTCGTCGGCGTCCCGGCGCTGCTCGCGGGCCGCGCCGGGCTGCGCGTCCTGCTGCACCGTGCCCGCCGCCGCGGCTCGCTGCTGCAGCGGGTCGTGATCGTGGGCGGTCCCGCCCACGTCGACGAGATCGCCGCCGTACTCCACCGCGAGACCCAGCTGGGCTACGAGGTGGTCGGCGCGCTCATCCCCGGCGGCCGCACCGGCCAGCGGACCGGCTCGGGCATCCCGGTGCTGGGCGACGCGTCCGACCCGCGCGCCGTCGGCGCGGTCGAGGGCCTCGACGTGCTGTTCTTCACCGGCGGCAGCGACCGCAAGGCCAGCGACCTGCGCGAGATCGTGTGGGAGCTCGAGCAGCGCTCCATCCAGCTGGTGATGGCCCCCAGCATCACCGACATGTCCAGCGAGCGGGTGCGGATCCGGCCGGTCGGCGGCCTGCCGCTCATCCACATGGAAGCGCCCCGCTGGGTGTATGCATCGCGTTGGGCGAAGCGGACTTTCGACGTGCTCGTCACCTCGGCGCTCGTAGCGGTCCTGCTCCCGGTGTTCGCCGTCATCGCGCTGCGGGTAAAGCTGCACGACGGCGGCCCAGTGCTGTTCCGCCAGATCCGCGTCGGGCGCGGTGGGGCGGAGTTCCCGTGCCTGAAGTTCCGGACGATGGTGGTCGACGCGGAGGAGTGGCTGCCGGACCTGCACGAAGAGGTCGGCCACGTCGAGGGCCTGTTCAAGATGAAGGATGATCCGCGCATCACCAAGCCGGGGCGTTGGCTGCGCCGGTTCTCACTCGATGAGCTGCCGCAGCTGCTCAACGTCCTTCGCGGCGAGATGAGCTTGGTCGGCCCGCGTCCGCCGCTGCCAGCCGAGGTTGAGAACTACGACACCGGCACCGAGCGGCGTCTCCACGTCCGTCCGGGGGTGACGGGCCTGTGGCAGGTATCGGGACGCTCCGACCTCAGTTGGGACGAAGCGGTCCGACTCGACCTCTACTACATCGACAACTGGTCGATGCTCCAAGACGTCAGCATCCTGGCCCGCACCGTCGGCGCCGTCCTCAGCAGCCGCGGCGCCTACTGACGCCGGCAGTCGACCGGCGCCCCCGGTGGTCGAGCCGGCGAGGCGAAGCCGAGACGTGTCGAGACCACCACCCACACCCGGTGGTCGAGCCGGCGAGACGCGTCGAGACCACCACCCACACCCCGGTGGTCGAGCCGACGAGCCGCTAGGCGAGACGCGTCGAGACCCGGCCCACACCCCGGTGGTCGAGCCGGCGAGCCGCTAGGCGAGACGTGTCGAGACCACCACCCACGACCTCACAGCCGCTTGTTCGACCGCAGCGCCAGCTCCGGCAGGTCGCCGTACCTCTGCGCGATGAGTGCGAGCCGCTTGGCACGACTCCAGTTCTGGATCTGCTTCTCGCGCGTGAAGGCCGCACCGATGTTGTCGTACTCCTCGCACCAGACGAGCTCGACCGGCCGTCGGGAGCGCGTGTACGTCGCACCGAGGCCGGACTGGTGCTCGAAGAGACGCTTCTCGAGGTTGCGGGTGCTGCCGACGTACAGGGAGTCGTCCGCGCATCTGAGCATGTAGGTGAACGGCATGCTCGGCAGCATCGGTCGGACGACGGACATCCGTCGCCGTCGTGCACGGGTGCTGTGGAGAGCGTGCGCGCGAAGGGTGGCCGTGGAGTGGTCTCGACACGTCTCGCCTAGCGGCTCGCCGGCTCGACCACCGATAGCCGGCTCGACCACCGAGGGGCCGCTCGACCACCGACCCGTTGGTGGTCTCGACGCGTCTCGCCTAGCGGCTCGCCGGCTCGACCACCGAAGGCCCGCTCGACCACCGATAGCCGGCTCGACCACCGAAGGGTCCGGCTCGACCATCGAAGGGTCAGTGCTTGAGGAGGTCGAGCAGGTAGGCGCCGTAGCCGCTCTTGACCAGCGGCTGCGCGAGCTTCTCGAGCTCCTCGTCGGAGAGCCAGCCCATCCGCCAGGCGACCTCCTCGGGGGCGCCGATCTTGGTGCCCTGCCGGTGCTCGATGGCGCGGATGTAGTTGGCGGCCTCGTTGAGGTCCTCCACCGTGCCGGTGTCGAGCCAGGCGGAGCCACGCGGGAGCACCTCGACCTGCAGCGTGCCGGCCTCGAGGTAGAGACGGTTGAGGTCGGTGATCTCGAGCTCGCCGCGCGCCGAGGGCTTGAGGGTGCGGGCGAGCTCCACGACGGAGTTGTCGTAGAAGTACAGCCCCGGGACGGCGTAGCTGCTCTTGGGCTGCGCCGGCTTCTCCTCCAGCGACACCGCGCGGAAGTCGTCGTCGAACTCCACCACGCCGTACGCCGTCGGGTCGGCGACCCGGTAGCCGAACACGGCCGCGCCCTTGAGGTCCTCGAAGCGCCGCAGCCGGGTGCCGAGGCCGTCGCCGTAGAAGATGTTGTCGCCCAGCACCAGGCCGACCTTGTCGTCGCCGATGTGCTCCGCGCCGATCGTGAAGGCCTGCGCCAGCCCGTCGGGGGACGGCTGCTGCTTGTAGGTGATGTTGATGCCGAACTGGGATCCGTCGCCGAGCAGCCGGGCGAACGCCTCGGCGTCGTGCGGCGTCGTGATGACCAGGACATCGCGGATCCCGGCCAGCATCAGCGTCGAGAGCGGGTAGTACACCATCGGCTTGTCGTAGACCGGCATCAGCTGCTTGCTCACCGCGAGGGTGATCGGGTGCAGGCGCGAGCCGGTGCCACCGGCGAGGATGATTCCCTTCACAAACGGCAAGACTACGGACTGGCGCCTCGCTCCGTAGACTCCTCCCCTGTGAACAAGATCCTGGTCACCGGCGGCGCCGGCTTCATCGGCTCGAACTTCGTCCACTACCTGGTGGCGAACACCGACGCCTCGGTCACGGTCCTCGACAAGCTGACCTACGCCGCGTCGCGGGAGTCCCTGGCCCACCTGCCGGCCGACCGGGTCCGGCTCGTCGTCGGCGACATCGCCGACGCCTCGGTCGTCGACCCGCTGGTGGCGGAGGCCGACGCGGTCGTCCACTACGCCGCGGAGTCGCACAACGACAACTCGCTCAACGACCCGAGCCCGTTCGTCACGACCAACATCGTCGGCACGTTCACGCTACTGGAGGCCGTCCGCAAGCACGGGGTGCGGTTCCACCACATCTCCACCGACGAGGTGTACGGCGACCTCGAGCTCGACGACCCGCAGCGGTTCACCGAGCAGACGCCGTACAACCCCTCCTCGCCATACTCCTCCACGAAGGCCGGCTCCGACCTGCTGGTCCGCGCCTGGGTGCGCTCCTTCGGCGTGCAGGCGACCATCTCGAACTGCTCGAACAACTACGGCCCGTGGCAGCACATCGAGAAGTTCATCCCCCGCCAGATCACCAACCTCATCGACGGCGTGCGGCCCAAGCTGTACGGCGCCGGCCTCAACGTGCGCGACTGGATCCACGCCGACGACCACTCCTCCGCGGTCTGGACGATCCTCAACAAGGGCGCCATCGGCGAGACCTACCTCATCGGCGCCGACGGCGAGGTGAACAACCTCGACACCGTCAAGCTGATCCTGCGCCTGATGGGCCACGACGAGAACGACTTCGAGCACGTCAACGACCGCGCCGGCCACGACCTGCGCTACGCCATCGACTCGACGAAGCTGCGCACCGAGCTCGGCTGGAAGCCGCAGTTCCAGGACTTCGAGGCCGGGATGGTCAACACCATCGCGTGGTATCGCGACAACGAGGCGTGGTGGCGCCCGAAGAAGGCCGCCGTCGAGGCCACCTACGCCGCCCAGGGGCAGTGACCCCGTGACCGACCTGCGCGTCGACGAGACCCCCATCCCGGGCCTCCTCGTCGTCCACCTGCCCGTCCACGGCGACGCCCGCGGGTGGTTCAAGGAGAACTGGCAGCGCGCCAAGATGACCGCGCTCGGCCTGCCCGACTTCGGGCCGGTGCAGAACAACATGTCCTTCAACGCCACGCGCGGCGCCACCCGGGGCATCCACACCGAGCCGTGGGACAAGTTCGTCTCCGTGGCGACCGGCAAGGTCTTCGGGGCCTGGGTCGACATGCGCGAGGGCGACTCGTTCGGCGCCACCTTCTCGATCGAGATCGACGAGTCGGTCGCGGTCTTCGTGCCGCGCGGCGTCGGCAACTCCTACCAGGCGCTGGCCGACGGGACCGTCTACTCCTACCTCGTCAACGACCACTGGCGGCCCGGCTTCGCCTACCCGGCGCTGCACCTAGGCGACGAGACCGCCGCCATCGACTGGCCGATCCCGCTGGACTCCCCCGAGGTCGAGATCTCCGACAAGGACCGCGCCAATCCCCGGCTGTCCGAGGTCACCCCCATGGCGGCGAAGAAGACGCTGATCCTCGGCGGCAACGGCCAGCTCGGCCGGGCGCTCGCCGCCGCCTTCCCGGGGGCCGAGGTGGCCACGCGCGCCGAGCTCGACGTCACCTCCCCCGAGGCGCTGGCGGCCTGGCCCTGGCAGGAGTACGCCGTCGTGCTGAACGCCGCGGCGTACACCGCCGTCGACCTCGCGGAGACCCCCGAGGGCCGCTGCGACGCCTGGGCCGCCAACGCGACCGCTCCGGCGGCGCTGGCCCGGATCGCGACCGAGCACCGGCTCACGCTCGTCCATGTCTCGAGCGACTACGTCTTCGACGGGGTCTCGACAGGCTCGACCAGCGAGGACGGCCACACCGAGGACGAGCCGTTCACGCCGCTGGGCGTCTACGGGCAGTCCAAGGCGGCCGGCGACATCGCGGTGGCGACCACCCCGCGCCACTACGTGCTGCGGACCTCGTGGGTGATCGGCGAGGGGAAGAACTTCGTGCTCACGATGCGGTCGCTCGCCGAGAAGGGCGTCTCGCCCGCCGTCGTCGACGACCAGGTCGGGCGGCTCACGTTCACGTCCACCATCGCCGACGCCGTCCGGCACCTGCTCGACTCCGGCGCGCCATACGGCACCTACAACGTGACGAACTCCGGCGAGCCGATGTCCTGGCGGCAGATCGCCGCGGAGGTGTTCTCGCTCTCGGGCCGCTCCGGGGACGAGGTCACCGGCACGTCGACCGAGGCCTACTTCGCGGACGCGATCGCGGCCGGCAAGCCGATCAGCCCTCGGCCGCTGAACTCGGTGCTGTCGCTGGCCAAGCTCGAGGCCACGGGGTTCACCCCCGCCGACCAGCTCGAGGAGCTGCGCCGCTACCTCTCCGTGGTGTGAAGCAGGGCCCGCGGAGCGCGGGTCGATTCTGCTTCACACCAGCGGGGCTGTGGAGAGCCGGCGGCACCGACGTGCCCCGGCCACGACCATGCTCGGGTGGAACCGAAGCACTCGTGGCGTGACATCGCCAGCGGCCAGGACGGTCTGATCACGCTGTCCCAGCTGCACGACGCTGCCGTGACGCACCGCGCCATCGCGTTCCGGGTCCAGACCGAGCGGTGGCAACGGGTCGCGCCGAGCGTCCTGTGCACGACCACTGGCGCGCTGACGACCGAGCAGCGGCTCCGGCTCGGCGTGCTGCACGGTGGGACGGGTGCTCTCATCGGCGGCATCCAGGCGTGTGAGCGCGCCGGACTGCGCACGTGGCAACGGGAGCAGGTCGTGGTGCTCGTCCCCTACACCTCGGCGCCCCGTCCGCTGGCCGGCTATGACTTCGTCCGGACGCGCCGCGCCGTGTCGCAGTGGCGCAGCGTCCGCGCCGGCGTACCGACCTGCCAAGTGGAGCCGGCCGCCCTGCTGTGGGCATCGACCGAGTCGAAGCCGCGCACCGTCGAGGGACTCCTCGCGGCGCTGGTCCAGCAGCAGGTCACGACGGCCGACGCGCTCACCCGCTGGCTGGACCGCCTGGCCCGGCTGCCGCAGGCACCGCTGATGCGCGCGGCGTTGCTCGAGATCGCCGGTGGTGCACACTCCGTCGCCGAGCTCGACGTGAAGCGGATGTGCCGGACCTACCGGCTCGCGCCGCCCGCGCGACAGGTGAAGCGGCGTGACGCCGACGGCCGGCTGCGCTACACCGACTGCGAGTGGCGCCTGCCCGACGGCACCATCCTCGTCCTGGAGGTGGACGGCGGCTTCCACATGGACGCCGATGCCTGGGCCGACGACATCGCCCGGCAGCGGGCCTTGAGCGCGAGCGACCGCATCCTCGTGCGCTGCACCAGCCGAGAGCTGCGTGACGACCCGGGCCGGGTGGCACGCGACCTCAGGCGACTCGGCGTACCGGCCGCTGCGTGAAGCAGGGCCCGCGGAGCGCGGGTCGATCCTGCTTCACACCAGCGGGTCAGCGTCGGCGCAGCCCCATCAGCGCCGGACGTACGTCGGCCAGGTAGACGAACGCGGCGATGGTGAACGCCAGGTTGATGATGCTGATCGGCGCCGCGGGGATGACCTGCAGCACGAGCGCGAGACCCAGGACGGCGCACCAGCCCGGCTTCGTCCACTTGCCGGCGGCACGGTAGGCCTCGGCGGGGTACATCACCGCGCTGACGAACGCGAAGAGCTTCACGGCCAGCAGGACGAAGTAGACGACCAGCGAGATGGTGCCGGGAAGGGAGAGCAGGTCCACCGGGCCAGCCTACGGGAGCGACAGAGGCCCGCATCCCAGGTGGGATGCGGGCCTCCGCAATGGTGCCTTGTCGACCGGAGAGGTCAGTCCTTCTTGGTGGTGGCGGTCTCGCTCGCGGCCGGCGCCTTCTTCGCGGGAGCCTTCTTGGCCGGCGCCTTCTTCGCGGCGGGAGCCTTCGTGGCAGCCGGCGCCTTCTTGGCGGGAGCCTTCTTCGCAGCGGGCGCCTTCTTGGCGGCCGGCTTCTTGGCGGCCGGCTTGCTGGCGGGCTTGCTCTCAGCAGCCTTCGGAGCGGCCTGCTTGGCGGCGGGCTTGCTGACCGGTGCGACCGGCGCCACGACGGCGACGGGGGCCTCGGTGCGACGGATCTTCGCGACGAGCGCCTCACCGCGCTTGGTCAGGTCGGCGTAGGCGTCGCTGGCGTCCGAGCGGAGCTCGGCGACCCGGGCCTCGACCTTGGCCCGGCGGGCCTTGGCGTCGTCGGTGATGGCGTCGAAGCGGGCGGCGGCCTTGGACCGGGCGCTGCCGCCGAGGGTCTTGACCTTGGCGAGGCTGACCTCGGGGAGCTTCACCTCGGGCAGCTTGACCTCCGGGAGCTTCACCTCGGGCAGCTTGACCTTCGGCAGCTCCAGCTTGGTCAGGAGCGGGAGTTCGAACTTCGGCACAGGACTTCTCCTTGCAGTAGGGGCAGTAGAGCGAGACAGGGGTCAGGTCTCGTCGGACGAGGAGTTCTCCCCGACCTCGGGAGCGTCCGAGACCGACCGGTTGTTGAGAGCCAGGAACGAGGCGTAGACGTCGAGCAGCGACTGCTTCTGCCGCTCGGTCAACTGAGGATCACCGAGCACCGCGAGCTCGACCGAGCCCACCGCACCCTCCTCCGGACGGAGGATCCCCGCCCGGACGTACAGCTGCTCGGCGGAGATGCGCAGCGCACGCGCGATCTGCTGCAGCACCTCGGCGGACGGCTTGCGCAGCCCCCGCTCGATCTGACTCAGGTAGGGGTTGGACACCCCGGCCTGGTCAGCGAGCTGGCGCAGCGAAAGCTGGGCCGAGACCCGCTGCTCCTTGAGGTACTCCCCCAAGGCACCCACCGTGGTGGACACCTTGCCCTTGCTCTTGGCCATGGTTTCCATGGTGCTAGCAGGCGCTAACAATTGCAAGCAATTGTCAGGTGGGGCCGGTCACAGGAGTACGCCGGCTCGGTGGTCGAGCCGCGGAAAGGCTCCGGTGGTCGAGCCGCGAGCCTCCGGTGGTCGAGCCGGCGAGCCTCCGGTGGTCGAGCCGGCGAGGCGAAGCCGAGACGCGTCGAGACCACTCACCGGCCGCGGAGCAGCACCCACCCGGCGACGGCCAGGCCGACGACGCCGACGAGGTCGGTGGTGTTCAGCCCGTGGTTGGCCGACAGCTCCACCAGCGTCCCGCCCTCGGCGAGGCTGTTGTTGAACAGCCACAGCAGGCAGAAGCCGGCCAGCGGCAGCGCCGCCCACCGGCCCCAGCGCCCGGCGGCGTAGGCGCACAGCAGTGCGGCGGCCAGCCACACGCCCGGCCAGGCCGCGGGGAAGACGTCGAAGGTCGGCATCAGAGCAGCGCCCGGATCTCGCCGACCGGCTGGCCGCCACCGGTGAGGATGTGGCGACCGGTCGCGTCGACGGCGTCGGAGCGGATGCCCGCCCGCCGCAGCGCCGCCGCCATCACCACCGGTCGTGCCCGCGTGCCGCCGTCGTCGATCTTCAGCGCGAACGAGCGGCCGTCGGGCAGCGCGACGGCGTACACCGCCTCCGCCCCGGCCTTCCCGATCGCGCCGGGCAGCGCGGTGAGGAGGGCGAGCTCGTCGCGCGTGCTCCCCGAGACGTACGCCGGATGCGACCGGATCGCGTCGGCGACCCGTCGCTCGGCGCCCGTGGTGGCGAGCGCCAGCCGCTGGAACGCACGCGCCAGCCCGGTCAGCGAGGTGGCCAGCAGCGGGGCGCCGCAGCCGTCGATGGCGACGGTTCCGACCGGCTCGCCGGTGAGCTGGGCGAACCGCTCGAGGATCGCCGCCTGGACCGGGTGCTCGGGCGAGAGATAGGAGTCGAGGTCCCAGCCGTTGGCGCGACAGGTGAGCAGCATCGCGGCGTGCTTGCCGGAGCAGTTCATCGCGAGCCGGCTCCGGGCGCCTCCGGAGCGGACCAGCTCGTCGCGGACGGCGTCGACGAGCGGCCAGTCCTCGGGGCACTGCAGCGCGGACTCGTCGAGGTCACCCAGCGCCAGCATCTCCCGCACCCCGTCGAGGTGAAACGGCTCGCCGGAGTGCGACGCGCTGGCCAGCGCGAGCAGCCGGCCGGGGAGGTCGAGCCCGAGCTCCACCATGGCGACCGCTTGGAGCGGCTTGTTGCACGAGCGCGGCAGCACCGGCTCCTCGACCGACCCGACCGACCAGGCCACCGACCCGTCCGGGTCGAGCGCGACCACCGAGCCGTGGTGCCGGCCCTCCACGAACCCGGAGCGGACGATCTCGGCGACGGGCACGGGGGCTGACATGTCCGCAAGCCTAAGATGGCCGCCGTGCCCGGCGTCCCGCAGTTCTGCCCCTCCGCCCGCGAGCTCGACGACCTGGAGCTGATCGCCTCCGGAGCGCTCCCGGGTCCGCTCGACCTGGAGCTGCCCGCCGACGTGGCCGAGCAGGCCACCGCGGCCGGGTCCGTGGAGCTGGTCGACCCCGAGGGCCTGCCCCTGGCGTCGGTCACCTGGCCGGGCCGCGAGGTGACGGCGCTGACGCGGCCGGCGTACGGGCCCTTCCGCCGCCTCTACCTCACCCCGGCCGAGGCGCGGGCACAGCACCCGGACGGCTTCACGGCCGTCCTGGTCGGCGGCATCGTGGACCGCCCGGCGGTGCTGCGCGCCGCGTTGGCCGAGAACAGTGCCGTCGTCGCCATCCCGATCGCGGCCAACGACCCGCGGACGCCCCGCGTCCTGGCGGCGTACGGCGACCCGGTGGTCGCACCGCCGGTGGTGCTGGCCGGCTCCGACCCGAGCGAGCAGGGCGTCGTCGTCTTCTTCACCGGGCTGTCCGGGAGCGGCAAGTCGACGCTGGCCCGCGCGCTGATGGACCGCGTCCTGGAGGCCGGCGAGCGGACCGTCACGAGCCTGGACGGCGACGTGGTGCGCCGCAACCTCTCGGCCGGGCTGAGCTTCTCCAAGGCGGACCGGGAGACCAACATCCGCCGGATCGGGTGGGTGGCCGCGGAGATCGCCCGCCACGGCGGGGTGGCGGTGTGCAGCCCGATCGCGCCCTTCGATGAGACCCGGCAGCAGGTGCGGCACTACGTCGACGAGGCCGGCGGGGCGTTCTTCCTGGTGCACGTGGCGACCCCGCTGGAGGAGTGCGAGCGGCGGGACCGGAAGGGGCTCTACGCCAAGGCCCGAGCCGGCGAGATTCCCGAGTTCACCGGCATCTCCTCGCCCTACGAGACCCCGCAGGACGCCGACGTGGTGGTCGACACCACCGGCCGCACCATCGACGACGCGCTGGCCGACGTGCTGCGTGGCCTGGAGCGGCGCGGGCTCGACCTGGGCCTCGGGCCCACCCCGCAGCCCACCCCGCTGGTCGAGCAGCCCGAGCCCGCCTCCCCGCTGGTCGAGCAGCCCGAGCCGCTAGGCGAGGGCGTCGTCGAGACCCCCCGACCACTCCGCGTCCTCTTCGTCTGCACGGCCAACATCTCCCGGAGCCCCTTCATGGAGCTCACCGCCCGCCGGCTGGCGGGCGAGAACGCCGACATCGTGTTCGAGAGCGCCGGCACCCGCGGCTTCACCGACCGCGAGATGGACGAGGCGATGGTGCCGCTGCTGGCCGCTGGCATCGACGGCGCCGCGTTCCGTAGCCGCCCGCTGACGCGGCAGCTGCTCGACGAGGCCGACCTGGTGCTCACCGCCGAGGCGAGCCATCGCAGCTTCATCCTCGACGACTTCCCGGGCCTGTTCCGCAAGGTCTTCACGCTGGGCCAGGCCGCCGCGGCGATCGAGCGGATCGGTCCGGACAGCCTGCCGCGCGAGGAGCTGCTGCGGCGGCTCGCGGAGACCCGCGGCAGCGCCGACAACGACGTGGCCGACCCCTACCGCCGCGGACCGGAGGCCGCCCAGGCGGCCGCTGACCTCATCACCGAGCTGCTCGGTGTGGTCGTCCCGGCGCTCACCCGGCGGTCGTGAATCGCTGGGTCACGGACGCGAGCAGGTAGGGTCGACGCGGCAACTCAACTGAAGCCATCGACTTAACCAACCAAGGAAGAGAGCGCAGGGGTGCACGAGCTCTTCTCCGTCGACGCGCTGTCCGTGCTGATCGTCAGCTTCGGCGTCGGCATCGTCGTCGGTCTGACCGGCATGGGTGGTGGCGCCCTGATGACACCGGCGCTGATCTTCCTCGGCATCAACCCGTCGGCGGCGGTCGCCAACGACTTGGTGGCCGCCAGCGTCAACAAGACCGTTGGCGCCGGCGTCCATTGGCGACGCGGCCAGCCGAACCTCCGCCTCGCCGGGTACCTGATCCTAGGATCGGTCCCGTTCGCGCTCGCGGGCGGCTTCATCGTGCAGGAGGTCGGGGGCGACGACGCCGAGGAGTTTCTGACCTACGCGATCGGCGTCGCGCTGCTGCTGGCGGCGGCCAGCTACACCCTGCGGATGTACCTGCAGCTGCGGCTGGTCGTCAGCGGCAACGTCACGACCTCGGAGGTCACCGCCGTCCGGGCGCTGCCGACCATCGCGGTCGGGGCGATCGGCGGCCTGCTGGTCGGCATCACCAGCGTCGGCTCCGGCTCGCTGATCATGGTGGCGCTGCTGCTGCTCTACCCGACGCTCTCGGCGCTCAAGCTGGTCGGCACCGACCTGGTGCAGGCAGTCCCGCTCGTGATCGCCGCCGCGATCGGCCACGTCGTGACCACGGGCGTCGACTGGTCGGTCCTCATCCCGCTCATCCTGGGCGGTACGCCGGGCACCTTCCTCGGTGCGCGCGCCGCGGCCTGGGTGAGTCAGTCGGTGATCCGGCGCGGCATCGTCATCGTGCTCACGCTGACCGGCCTGAAGATGCTCGGCGTCTCGCCGACGTGGGTCGGCATCATCGGTGCCGGCCTGCTGCTGCTCGGCCCGCTGGCCTGGGGCTGGGTGCGCCAGCGCCACGGCCTGCCGGCCTTCGACGTCAACTCGGGGGCGTGGCGGGTGGCCGAGAGTCAGCCGCAGGAGCCGGTGCCTGATCCGGAGCAGTCGCGACGGGCTTGACCGGCACGTAGCGCCGGCGGTTGTGCCGCTCCAGGTGCGGGCAGCGGTCGCCGTACTTCCGCCGACATCGAATGGTCCGTCGCCACTTTCTGATCATCCCCATCTGGGCAGGCTAGGACCGTCCTGGGACCGTGGTCCCGGCTGAGGGTCGACTGTGGCCGTCCGGTTACCGACCGGTATAGACCGCTCCGGAAGGGCTGGAAGGGCCTAGTCGCGGCCGTAGATGTCGCGGGTGTAGACCTTCTCGGCGACGTCGGCGAGCACGTCGGTGCGGCGGTTGGCGATGATGACGTCGGAGCGCCGCTTGAACTCCTCGAGGTCGCGGACGACCTCGGAGTTGAAGAACCGGTCCTCGGTGAGCGCCGGCTCGTAGACGACGACCTCGACGCCCTTGGCCTTGATCCGCTTCATCACGCCCTGGATGCTCGACTCGCGGAAGTTGTCCGAACCCGCCTTCATGATGAGGCGGTAGATGCCGACCGTGGTGGGCCGGCGGCGGAGCACGTCCTCGGCGATGAAGTCCTTGCGGGTGGTGTTGGCCTCGACGATCGCGCTGATGAGGTTCTGCGGCACGTTGCGGTAGTTGGCCTGCAGCTGCTTGGTGTCCTTGGGGAGGCAGTAGCCGCCGTACCCGAAGGACGGGTTGTTGTAGTGCGTGCCGATCCGCGGGTCGAGCCCCACGCCCTGGATGATCTGGCCGGTGTCGAGGCCGAGCATCGCGGCGTAGGTGTCGAGCTCGTTGAAGTAGGCCACCCGCAGCGCGAGGTAGGTGTTGGCGAACAGCTTGATCGCCTCGGCCTCGGTGGAGCCGGTGAACAGCACCGGCACGTCCTTGTCGACGGCGCCCTCGACGAGCAGGTCGGCGAACCGCTTGGCCTCCTCGGTCACGGCGCCGATCACGATCCGGGAGGGGTGCAGGTTGTCGTGGAGCGCGCGGCCCTCCCGGAGGAACTCCGGGGAGAAGAACAGCGACGCGTCGGGGTGCCGCTCCCGCATCCGCCGGGTGAACCCGACCGGCACGGTGGACTTGATCACCACGGTGGCGGCCGGCGCGAGCCGCAGGACGTCGGCGATCACCGCCTCGACGGTGGAGGTGTCGAAGTAGTTGGTCCGCTCGTCGTAGTTCGTGGGGGTCGCGACGAGGACGAAGTCGGCGCCGGCGTACGCCTCGGCCTGGTCGAGGGTGGCGCCGAGCCGCAGCGGCCGCTCGCGGAGGTACTCCTCCAGCTCGGGGTCCTCGATCGGCGACTCGTGCCGGTTGACGGCGGCGACCCGGCCGGCGTCGATGTCGAGCAGCACGACGTCGTGGTGCTGGGCGAGCACGACGGCGTTGGAGAGCCCGACGTACCCCATGCCTACCACTGCGATCTTCACACCGGCAGGGTACGGCGCCGGACGCGGGGTGGACGTGGTTCGGCGTCACTGGTCGGCGCGTCTACGATGAGGGCTGCCCTCTGCCACGGAAAGAGACCCATGACCCAGACCCACCCCGACTACCGGCTGAGCCAGCTCGACCAGCTGGAGGCGGAGTCGATCCACATCTTCCGTGAGGTCGCCGCCGAGTTCGAGAAGCCGGTCCTGATGTTTTCCGGCGGCAAGGACAGCATCGTGATGCTGCGCCTGGCCGAGAAGGCGTTCTACCCGGCGAAGATCCCGTTCCCGGTGCTCCAGGTGGACACCGGCTACGACTTCCCCGAGGTGCTCGCCACCCGCGACAACTGGGTCGACCGGCTCGGCGTGCGGCTCGTCGTCGCGAGCGTCGAGCAGGCCATCAAGGACGGCATCGTCGTCGACGACGGCAAGACCAGCCGCAACCGGCTGCAGATCGGCACCCTGCTCAACGCCCTGGAGGAGGGTGGCTTCACCGCCGCCTTCGGTGGCGGCCGGCGCGACGAGGAGAAGGCCCGCGCCAAGGAGCGCGTCTACTCCCACCGCGACGAGTTCGGCCAGTGGGACCCGAAGAACCAGCGCCCCGAGCTGTGGAGCCTCTACAACGGCCGGCTCCACGAGGGCGAGCACATGCGCATCTTCCCGATCTCCAACTGGACCGAGCTGGACATCTGGGACTACATCGGCCGGGAAGGCATCGAGATCCCCTCGATCTACTTCTCGCACCAGCGCCGCGTCTTCGAGCGCGACGGCATGCTGCTGACCGAGTCGGAGTTCAACCCGTGCCGCCCCGGCGAGGTGGCCGAGGAGCGCACGGTGCGGTTCCGCACCGTGGGCGACCTGACCCTGACCGGCTGCGTGGAGAGCACCGCCAGCACCATCGACGAGATCATCGCCGAGGTGGCGACCGCCCGGGTGACCGAGCGCGGCGCGACCCGGGGTGACGACCGCTTCTCCGAAGCGGCCATGGAGGACCGGAAGAAGGAGGGCTACTTCTGATGGCCAACGAGACCAAGATGGACCTGCTTCGCTTCGCCACCGCCGGCTCCGTGGATGACGGCAAGTCGACCCTCATCGGTCGGCTGCTGCTCGACAGCAAGGCGATCTTCGAGGACCAGCTCGCCGCCGTCGAGGCGACGTCGCAGAGCAAGGGTCACGACTACACCGACCTGTCGCTGCTGACCGACGGTCTGCGCTCCGAGCGCGAGCAGGGCATCACGATCGACGTCGCCTACCGCTACTTCGCGACGCCGAAGCGGAAGTTCATCATCGCCGACACCCCGGGCCACGTGCAGTACACCCGCAACATGGTCACCGGTGCCTCGACCGCCGACCTCGGCCTGGTGCTCGTCGACGCTCGTCACGGCCTCACCGAGCAGTCGCGGCGCCACGCCGTACTCCTCTCGCTGCTGCGGGTGCCGCACCTGGTGCTGGCGATCAACAAGATGGACCTCGTCGACTTCGACCAGAAGATCTACGAGCAGATCACCTCGGAGTTCACGCAGTTCGCGACGAAGCTGAACGTCCCGGACCTGGAGGTCATCCCGATCTCGGCGCTGCAGGGCGACAACGTCGTCGAGCGCTCCACGAACATGCCGTGGTACTCCGGCCCGACGCTGATGCACCACCTCGAGCACGTCCACGTCGCGTCCGACCGCGACCTGGTCGACGTGCGCCTGCCGGTGCAGTACGTCATCCGGCCCAAGTCCGACGAGCACCACGACTACCGCGGGTACGCCGGCCAGATCGCCGGCGGCGTGCTGAAGCCGGGTGACGAGGTCGTCGTGCTGCCGTCCGGCATGACCTCCAAGATCGCCGGCATCGACCTGTTCGACCGCGAGCTCTCCGAGGCGTTCCCGCCGATGTCGGTGACGGTGCGGCTCGAGGACGACGTGGACGTCTCCCGCGGCGACATGATCGCCCGGGTCAAGAACGCCCCCACGCCGAGCCAGGACATCGACGCGATGATCTGCTGGATGACGACGCAGCCGCTGCGGCCGCGCCAGAAGCTCGCGATCAAGCACACCACCCGCACCGGCCGGGCGCTGGTGAAGGACATCCAGTACCGCCTGGACGTCAACACCCTGCACCGCGACCAGGACACCAACGAGCTCGGCCTCAACGAGATCGGACGCGTCCAGCTGCGTACCACGGTGCCGCTGCTGTGCGACCCCTACTCCAAGAACCGCACCACGGGTTCGTTCGTGCTGATCGACGAGGCCACCGGCGTCACCGTCGGCGCCGGCATGATCAACAGCGCCAGTTGACGCCCTCTGTCTCACCTGGAAGGGCCGCGAGCGAGACGCTCGCGGCCCTTCGCTTTCGTTGGTTGGGGCAAGTAGTGCACCAGAGCCGGCAGGCACCCCGCGACCCGGTCGGGCACTGAGGCTCCAACCAAAACGAACTTCAACCTTCTTCAATGTTTGAAGTTACACTGAACCCCAACTTACACATTCGCTTGAAGTTGGAGTTCCATGGTGAAGACCCCACTTCCGCCACCTGCGACGTCGACACTGTTGGATGCCGCCCGGCGAAACGATCGGTTGGCCGCGGTGTTTCAGGCGCTTCCCGAGGTCTCGGGTGGCCCTTACCTCGCATGGGACAAGCTCCGTCACAAGGAGCCTCCGGGCGACCTGACGCCGGAGGAGTGGTGGCTCGCGACCAAGGTGGCCCGCCAAGCGGCGCGCAAGATGCTACCGACGCTCATCGATCTCAGGCACCAACCGTTCTCCTATGTCCTCGCCGACGAAGTACTCGAGGGCGTGGACTTCATCAACCGCCATGCAAGCGGCAGCATCACAATCAGCGAACAGGTCACGAACGCAACGACCCGTGATCGTTACGTCGTCAACTCTCTGATCGAAGAGGCCATCACGTCGAGCCAGCTCGAGGGCGCAGCGACGAGCCGGCGCGTCGCGAAGGAGATGATTCGCAGCGGACGCGACCCGCGCGACCGCGGTGAGCGGATGATCTTCAACAACTTCCATGCGATGCAGCGGATCGTCGATCTGAAGGAGGAGCCGCTGACCCCCGCGTTGATCTGCGAGATCCACCGCATCGTCACCGACGGCACCTTGGATGACCCTCTCAGCGCCGGGAAAATCCAGGATGACGACGCTGACCGAGTAGCCGTTTGGGGTGACGGCCAGCAGTTGCTCCACCAGCCTCCTCCCGTCGCCGAACTGCCGCAGCGCATGGAGGCGCTGTGCGACTTCGCCAACGGTCAGACCCCGGACGGCTTCATGCCGCCGGTGTTGCGCGCCATCACCGTGCATTTCATGATGGGCTTCGATCACTACTTCGAGGACGGTAACGGCCGCACCGCCCGGGCACTCTTCTACTGGACGCTGCTCCACAACGGTTACTGGCTCGCGGAGTTCCTGACCATCAGCCGTATCCTTAAACAGGCGCCTTCCCAGTACGCGCAGGCCTACCTCCACTCCGAGTACGACGAGGGTGACCTCACCCATTTCTTCATCTACAACGTCAAAGTCATCAGTCGCGCGATCAATGATCTTCACGCCTACTTGGCAGCCAAGGCGGCCGAGCTGAACGAGTTCCGCAGGCGGGCCGCAGCCGGCCCGGTGGGACTGAACCATCGACAGGTCGCGTTGCTAGAGCACGCGGTGAAGAATCCGGGTCAGGACTACACGGCGGCCAGCCACGCACGCAGTCACCGTGTCTCCGAACAGGCCGCCCGTAACGACCTCCGCGATCTCGAGCGTCAGGGGTTGCTGACCTGGCACAAGCTCGGCCGTCAGCACGCCTGGACAGCGCCGGAGGACTTGCCTGCTCGTCTTGTCGACGCCTAGCTCTCGGCAACTTCAAACGAACTTCAACCTCCGTCAACCTTTGAAGTTGATGCAACAGTCCGCGCCACCAGCGTCGTCCTCTCGCATGACCAGCCCAGGCCGCGCCAGAAGCTCGCGATCAGCACACCACCAGCACCGGCCGGGCGCTGATGAAGGGCATCCAGTACCGCCTGGACGTCAACACCCTGCACCGCGACCAGGACACCAACGAGCTGGGCCTCAACGAGATCGGACGCGTCCAGCTGCGCACCACGGTGCCGCTGCCGTGCGACCCTTACTCCAAGAACCGCACCACGGGTTCGTTCGTGCTGATCGACGAGGCCACCGGCGTCACCGTCGACGCGGGCATGATCAACAGCGCCAGCTGACGATCTCTGTCTCACCTGGAAGGGGCCGCGAGCGAGATGCTCGCGGCCCTTTCTACACTCCGCGCATGACCTCCGAATACGCCGGCGTCACGCTCGCCCCGATGGCCAACGTCTACTTCGACGGCAAGTGCGTCAGCCACTCCTTCACGCTGGCCGACGGCACCCGCAAGAGCGCCGGCGTTATCTTCCCGTCGCAGCTCGTCTTCACCACGGCCGCGCCGGAGCGCATGGAGGTCCAGGCCGGGCGCTGCCGCGTCCGGCTCGCGGGGAGCAAGGAGTGGAGCGAGTACGCCGCCGGCGACTCCTTCGACGTCGCAGGCGACTCAAGCTTCGACATCGAGGTCGTGGAACTCATGGACTACGTCTGCCACTACGGCTGACCGAGCTCCACGTCGGCTACAAGCCAGTCTGAGCACTGCGCCATATAGCGACCGGCCGACCTGTGCGCCGGAGTCTCGAGAAAGCGCTCGAACGTCGACCGGTCGGCGAAGATCGCGCGCTCGAGCAGCACAATGCCCTTGCGGTCGTCGACCGACCGACTTACCCGCCAGCTCAACACACCGGGATCGTCGGGGCGAGCGCGGTCGATTACGTCGATCGCCTCATCTGGGTCGGCACCGGGCCAGAGCCGGAACAAGACCGTGTGCTCAAGGACCACGCCCGGCCGATCAGTTGGCTTCGCGGACGCGTCCGTGCTGCTCGCGGAACCAGTCGACCGTCGACTTGATCCCCTCGCGCAGACTGATCGAGGCATGCCAGCCGAGCTCGTTGAGCCGGGTGACATCGAGCAACTTCTGCGGCGTGCCGTCCGGCTTCGTCGAGTCCCATTCGACCTTGCCCTCGTAGCCGACCGCTTCGGCTACGTAGCCAGCGATCTCCTTGATCGTGGCGTCCTTGCCTGTGCCGACGTTCACCTGCTGCGGCCCGTCGTAGTGCTCCATCAGATAGAGGCACGCGTCGGCCATGTCATCGACGTGGAGGAACTCTCGGCGAGGTGTCCCGGTGCCCCAGTTGGCAACGCTCTTGGCGCCTGACTGCAGCGCCTCGTCGTAGCGCCGGATCAGGGCTGGCAGCACATGAGAGCCGGTCGGGGAGAAGTTGTCACCTGGCCCGTAGAGATTCGTCGGCATGGCGGAGATCCACGCCCTGTCGTACTGCCGCCGCGTTGCCTGGACCTGCATGATTCCCGCGATCTTGGCGATCGCGTAGGCGTCATTCGTGGGCTCCAGGTGTCCGGTCAGTAGAGAGTCCTCGCGGATCGGTTGCTCCGCGAACTTCGGGTAGATGCACGACGAGCCGAGGAAGAGGAGCCGCTCGACGCCGTACTCCAAGGCGGCGTCCATAACGTTCGTCTGGATCTGCAGATTCTCCGACAGGAACTCGTGCGGGTAGGTGTTGTTGGCCATGATCCCGCCGACCTTCGCGGCCGCCAGCACGAGGTACGCCGGGCGCTCTTCTGACATGAAGTCGAAGACGGCTCCGCGGTCCTTCAGGTCGAGCTCCGCGGAGGTGCGGCCCACCAGGTTTGTGTGCCCGCGCTGCTCTAGGGCGCGCCAGATGGCGCCCCCCACGAGTCCCCGATGGCCGGCCACATAGAAGGGCGCGTCCTTATCGAGCGTGAACTCGTATCCCGTCATGCTGTCGTCCAGCTCGGGAGGTCCACCTGGTCGATCCAGGGGCGGCCTTCGTGTTTCAGCGCCTCGACATCGGCCTCGACCATCAGCTTCGCCAAGGCGCGGCCGTCGATCGTGGCCTTCCAGCCCAGCTTCTTCTCCGCCTTCGTCGGATCACCGATGAGGGCGTCGACCTCGGTCGGACGCAGATAGCGCTCGTCGAAGCGAACGTGGTCCTCCCAGTTGAGGCCGACCTCGGTGAAGGCGATCTCCAAGAAGTCACGGACAGTGATGCCCAGACCGGTAGCGAGGACGAAATCCTCCGGCTCGTCCACCTGGAGCATCCGCCACATCCCCTCGACATACTCAGCTGCGTAGCCCCAGTCCCGGATCGAGTCGATGTTTCCCATGTAGAGGTGTTCCTGTTTGCCTGCAGCAATGGCCGCAGCGGCCCGCGTGATCTTGCGAGTCACGAACGTTTCGCCGCGGCGAGGCGACTCATGGTTGAAGAGGATGCCATTGACCGCGAACATGTCGTAAGCCTCGCGGTAGTTCTTCGTGATCCAGTAGCTGTAGAGCTTCGCCGCGGCGTAGGGAGAGCGAGGGTAAAACGGGGTCTCCTCGCTCTGAGGCGGCGGGGTCGCACCATAGAGTTCTGACGTCGAGGCCTGGTAATAGCGGCAGTGGATGCCGGAGAGCCGCACCGCCTCGAGTAACCGGATGGTGCCAGTGCCGGTCGTATCGGCAGTGTGCTCAGGCTCGTCGAACGACACCCGGACGTGCGACTGCGCCGCAAGGTTGTAGACCTCGTCCGGCTTGATCGTAGCGAGCAACGTCACCAGCCGGGCGCCGTCCGAGAGGTCACCGTAGTGCAGAAAGAGCTTGGCGTCGGGGTCGTGCGGGTCGACATACAGGTGGTCGATCCGGTGCGTGTTGAACGTCGATGCCCGGCGAATCAACCCGTGGACCTCGTAGCCCTTCTGGAGCAGCAGCTCCGCCAAATAGGAACCATCCTGGCCAGTGATGCCAGTGATGAGCGCCTTCTTAGTCATTAGTCCCCAGTCTTCTTCGTCCCCATGGCGCTGCCGTGTCCGCCGCAGGATCCGTGCGGATGAGCTTCTTCCGCAATCGAGTCTCGCAGGATCCCTTTGTCGACGCACGGACTTCAGCAAGTGTGACCTGACTCTCCAGCATCTGGGTCCCGCCGGTCCGGGGCTCCACTAGGCTCGTCGCCGACCCGCGGCCTCGGCACGGCCCGCGTATCACTGTCCGGACCAGGGAGCCAATAGCCGTGACACAAGGCCCAAGCGGGCTCCGAAGGCGTGTGCTTGCAGTGACAGCCAGCAGCCTCGCGGCTCGCGCCGTCACGGCCATCTTGGGGTTCGCCACCATACCGCTACTAGTCTCAGGACTGGGACGGCACCAGTACGGCGTCTATGCCGCCGTCGTTTCACTATCAGCCTTCTTCGTTTTCGCGGACCAAGGCCTCGCCGTCTCCGCACGTACGTACGTTGCCCAATCCGTCGCCACTGGCGACGCCTTGGCGCTGCGCGCTTCACTGCGCGCCACGTGGCGGATGATGCTGGCCATCGTCGTCGCTCTCGTCGCAGGATTGGGAGTAGCGGCTCCGTTCGTGCCTTGGGCAGTCGTCGTTCCCGGCGCGTCCCCCGCGGTCGTCCTTCTTTACTTGGTTCCCGCGGTTGTACTGCTGTGTGCCACAGTCCCGCTCCGCGCGCTGGAGGGGGTCGGTCGGTCCGCCCTAGTCGCGCGACTTCCGATCCTCGGCTCTGCCTGGTTGCTAGGCACCGTCGCGATCGGGGTAGCCCTCGACCGAGGAATCCGCTATTTCCTCGTTACGGCCGCTCTCACAAGTCTGCCTGCGCTTCTTTTCGCATCACGTGCACTGCACCGAGCTCTCCCAGACGGTCCAAGAGACGTCACCCCAAGCGACAGGGAACTAGTAACGGTTCGTCGGATGTGGACAAGCTCATGGCCGATCGCTCTGGTGAGCGTCATGCTTTCCGTGTCGTACTCAACCCACCCGATCATCCTCTCGTCGGTCCTGGGTCCGGCAGCTACAGCGGACTATGCTGTGACCTTCAAGCTCTACTCGCTTGGGTTGACCGTCGTAACAGCCGGCTATCCCGTCCTCTGGACCCACTTCGCGACTGCCCGCGCAGCGGCACAGTCACATCGCATTCCGTGGCGGGGGGTCGTCCTTCTTGTGACGCTCGCAGTAGTCATCGCCGTCGGCCTGGCGAGTTGCGGCCCCTTTGTCATACGACACTGGGCCGGAGAGGAGTTCCGCCACAGCCGTGAACTGCTCGTCGCGATGGGTGCCCTCTTGGTGGCGATCGCGGTTCAGCTCGTCCCTGCGGCGGCGTTGACAGATGATGCATCACTTCGGTTCCAGGTATGGACTACCACGGCTATGGCCGTGGCCAACGTGCCACTCAGCCTGGTGCTTGCTCACTCCTGGGGTGTCTCAGGACCGGTATGGGCTTCCGTCGTCTCCCTTGTCGCGTTCCACGCGTCGATCCTGTGGTGGCGCTTCATGCGAAAGCAGCCCCGCCCAACCGGTCCGACGCTGCCCTAGTCGCGGCGGCGCGCCCGCGGCCCTGCGCCATTCCAGGATTCGGGAATCGCCAAGCGGTCAAGCCCTCTACAATTGCGCCAGTGATTCGCCTCCTTCGCCCCTGGATGTCTGCGCCTGGTCGACTGAGCGCCGACACCGAGCGCTTGGCTTGCGCTGTCGAGCCGACGTGACCACGGCAACCGTCACCACAGCCGGCGTCGTCCTGCCGACCGATCACCCGCAGGGCCACCAGCTCTGGCGGGCGCTGCTCGTATTGACCGTCCTGCGTGGCACGCTCCCGGTCTTCATTGCCACCGTCGCCCACGGGAGTCACATCTACGACGTCCAAGTGTTGGCGCAAGCAGGGTCGGTACCCCTATCCAGCCAGCTTGGCTTCGTCCTCGACGGAGCCATCGCAACACTTGTGCTCGCACGTTGCGTGGTGCTGCAGCTGCACGGCTGGCACCGTCCCCAGCGGTCGACGGTGCTGATCATCGTCGGCGCGCTGCTTGCGCTGGCACTTAACTACTCTGCGACCCACCAGCTCAACCGATCGGTACTGGTGCTGTGCCTTGCCGTCCTCGGACTCCTGCTGGCGCCCCCTCCAGCAACACTGGCTGTCCGCACATTCTGGAACTGGGGGCTAATCAGCGTCGTCGCATCGTGGGCTGTGGCCGGGCTTGCACCCGGCCTGGCCTGGGTCAGCACCGGGACCCAGGACCGACTTGCCTTGGTCTCGGGCGAGCGACTGACAGGAGTCTTCAGTCACCCTAATGAATTAGCGTACTGGACCAGCGCCCTCCTCGCTGTCGGCCTCTCCTTCCGGGTCCCTTACCGACGTCTAGGTCTCACAGTTCTTGGTCTCACTTCTTTTGCCGCGGGGTCACGCACAGCCTTGCTCGCGGCCGCGATCCTGCTACTGATCTGGGCAGTCCGTGGGCCCTTCGGATCGCTCGCGCGCCGCGGGCTCGCATTCGGACTGCTCGCAATCGTCGCTCTTCCTGTCCTCATGACCCCCCACTTCATCAACTCAATGGGGCGACAGGAGATCTGGAACAACGCACGGGCTCACTGGACGGCGTCGCCTCTCAGAGGACACGGGCTGTTCTACTGGCAAGGGATACAGGCTCGGATCGACGGCTTTCCGAACTTTGCCTTCCATGCTCACAACCAACTCCTGGACACCTTGATGGTCAGCGGGGCGCTGCTGGCGGGAGTCGTGTTCACCTACCTCGCGATGCACGCGTGGGCTTTGCTTACTTGGGTGCGCACGAGCAGAAGACCGCTTCCTGGACTGGCGGCCCTGGTGTTGGTTACGGCAATTACCGAAGTGCCAGTGCAGTTCGTCGGCATCGACCCCCGAACAGTGATCCTCGTCATCGCCACCATCACGCTCGCCTACCGAAAGGCATGACTCATGCGCTTCGCGATCGTTACCCCTGTCTGGAATGGCGAAAGCCTTATCACCGACACGGTTAAGAGCATCGTGTCCCAGGAGGGTCTCGATGACGGACGGGTCGAGATCGACTACATCGTCCAGGACGGAGCGTCCACTGACGAGACGGTCGCGGCCGCGCTGGCCTCAGGGCGCGGTCGCGTGCGGGTCGCCTCGGTACCGGATGCTGGCATGTACGACGCTCTCGCCAAGGGTTTCAGGGCCGTTCATGGCGATGTCTTCTTCTACTTGAACGCGGGCGACATGCTCCAGCCGCGGGCGCTCCTCCGGCTCGCTGATGTCTTCAACCACGGAGGGATCGACTGGGTCTGTGGACTCCAGCTCTTCTATTCCGAATCCGGCGAGATTGTCTCGTCTCGACTTCCGTTCCGTTACCGGCGTTCGTTCCTCGAGCGCGGCTATTACTGGCGCGGGCTGCCCGGAATCCAGCAAGAGTCCACTTTCTGGTCCGCAGCAGCCATGCGGACGGTCGATCTAGCCCAGCTCGCCACGTTTCGCCTCGCCGGCGACTTTTATCTGTGGCATCGCATCAACCAACACTTCGAGCTCCATGTCGCGCAAGTCGCGCTCGGCGGATTCAGGTACCACGGCAATCATCTGAGCTCCGCCATGGACGAATACTTGGAAGAAATCGATTCGATCGCTGGCCGCCTGCGCTTTGTCGATCGATTTCTCATGCTGCCCGAGCGCGTTCGCTGGAAGCTTCCGGACAAGTTGCGCCGACATTGGAGACCGCCCCTCTTCGCGTATTCGCCTCAGGACGCAAGGTGGCAGTTGCTGTGAGCTCTGGATTCATTGTCAATTGGCTGCGTTCGCGCGCAGGCAATCTCGAACTTGTGTCCCTCCACGCAGCGAGCTTTTCGCCGTGGCACCGCGTACGGCTGTTGGTCGCGCGCCAGTGGGGTGCAAGAATTGATCCCACCGCTACGCTTTACCATGGGTTTCAGATCCGCGGAGCCCGCAAGCTCCGCGTAGGCGCACGTACGAGTGTTGGCGAGCGGGCGATATTGGATGCGCGCGGGAACTTGACTATTGGCTGCGATGTGAACATTTCATCCCAGGTACATATCTGGACGGCGCAGCATGACTGGAACGACGCGGACTTCAAACAGATAGAGGCTCCGGTGGTGGTGGGCGATCGGGTATGGATAAGCGAACGTGTCACTATTCTTCCGGGAGTCCGGATAGGCGAAGGAGCGGTGATAGCAGCCGGGTCGGTCGTCACCAAGGACGTTCCGCCCCGTGTTCTTGTTGGCGGGGTTCCGGCCCGCTGGATCGGCGATCGCACGGCCGATCTTCGGTACCGTCTCGCGCCCGCGCGGCGCAAGTCGTGGTGGTGGTAATCCGCGCGACTCGGCCGCGGTCCACTTCCAGGTAACGACCCGACGGGCACCGCGACGACCTATGGCGGTCAGCGCGCTGGCGGATGCCGAGTCGGGCCGCCCGTCAGAGGAAGCGCTGCTTAGTCTGCCGAACTATCCGCTGCCAGAAGAAGCCGAACACGCCGCGCGGACCGTGCTCACGAGGCATCCGGAGGATGAGAGTTCCGGCGATCACCATCGCTCCACGACCGGTTGCCGAAGCGAGGGACGCGTGGAAGGGGACGTGCTCGCACTCGTCATACGCCTCAGAGAGATAGGAGCCCAACCGGAAGTCTTCAGCGCGGTAGAAGGCCAGCCCGTTGAAAGAGGACCGGCACATCATGTCCTCATGACGGGTAAGCCTGCGCTGGGCGGGATAGATCTCTTCACGGAACAAGCGGTAGTAGCGAAGTGGTCGGCGACGTTGCTCGTCGATACGGCGATCAAGCCCTGCGAAGTCACCCTCCGGGCCCCGATAGGCCAACAGGTCGTAATAGGCCGGCCGCGACGTGGCGCCCACCGCATACACCTCGCCCGTCGCCAGGCGCGCCGCGGCGTCATCGATCTGCTCGAGGGTCACATCGTCCAAGAAGCGCTCATCGATGTCGATGACCGCAACCAAGTTCGCTGGCTCGTTCGCGACGGCCTTCTGCAGCAACTGTCGCCCGACGGCCATTCGGCGCAAACGCGGGCCCGCGTCCGTCATCGCGCCCGTATCGACAACCCGCACCAGCGGCGACCTCGTAAGGATTTCGCGCGTCCGGTCGGTCGAGCCATTCTCTCCGATGACGGCGCTCACCCGGCCGCCCTGCGCGGAAAGGCCAGCCAACGCCTCGACGAACGCTGCCGCCGAGACCTCGCAGTCACGGGCCAAGCCGACGAACACGACGCTCACCTCAGTCATGGGGACTCCTCGTATGCCCGTGCTCGTAGCGCCTCCCAGATCTGCCGGGCCGCCGTAGCACCCGACATCGACGGTCCCCCGACTTCCACCACGACGATCCTTGGGCGCCGGGTCAGCGACCACCTGCGCAGGGCGCCGGGGCGGCGCCTGAGGAACACGATCTGCGGGACGACCGGCCGTACGCGCTCTTCGAGGAACCTTCGGGCCTCTTGATCGAGGCGCCCGGACACCTCGACGACCTCACCGGTACGCCGGACCAGCCGGCGGGTGCCGTTGTGTGACAGCCGCTGGCGAGCCAGTACCTGCACGCGAAACGCGCGCCCCGGAAACCGGCCCTCGTATGCCCGGCGGTACACCCGCTGCCGGCGCGGGGCGAACAGGGCCAGGTCGATCCCACCACCCGTGCGCAGGATGTGCGCTGCTTCCTCCCAACGACGCACGTCTCCCTTCACCAGTCGCTTAGCGAAGAGATAGTGAGCCGTGCCACGCTCCGTTAGGTGTCGCGGCCACGGCGCATCAATGCGGAACGCATCGGCCAGATCCACGGTTCGCACGCCATACCTACCCGAGCCCTCGGGGTCCCGAATCAGATCCAGTTGGACCCCGTCAGCGAGGCCGGGCGTCATCCAGAACGTCGTGAGCGCACCGGTGTCGTACCGCCAGGTCAGGACGTGGGCCAGTTCGCAGCTGTCGACCGCGACCTTCAACCGGCGGATCACGTTCGCCGGCTCGTCGTCGACGAGCAGGTCGATGTCGCTGATCGTCTGCAATTCCGCGACGCGCGCCGCACTATGGAGCACGGCATAGTCGACCTCGAGAGCGTCGAGGGACTCCAGTAGTCGTCGCGCCAGTCGGGTATCGGTGGTTCCCATGATCATGCCCCTGTCTGCCCAATGCCGTACCACTCGCCGACGAGTGCCCGAACTCGCTCCGAGTTGAATCGAGCGTGATCGGTCGGGCTTGCTGGCGCGCGGATCGCGTCAGCGAATCGCCGAGCGAGCTCGCCGCCGCGGTGGGGAACAGGCTCGACTCCGGCCAGCTTGGCCATGTATCCCGCACCCGCAAGATCGAGCGTCACCAGGGGTTTGCCAAGAGCGATTGCCTCGCCGACGACTCCCGGGGCTGAGTCGTGGAAACTGGGAAAGACGATCACCTCAGCGGAGCAAACTGCCTGCACAACCTCTGCGCGTGGCACATGACCCATGAACTCCACCCGCCCGTCGATCCCGAGCCGCTCGACGAGCCGACGAAGGCGCGCCTCGTCGGGTCCACGACCGTAGAGGCGCAAGCGATAGTGGGACGGCAGATGTGTCAGGCTACGAAGGGCGAGCGCCCAACCCTTCCACGGCATCAGTCGCCCGACACCCACAATGATTCCAGGTTCGGTGCTCGCGTGGCTTGACGGGGCGACCAGTGAGTACGGGATGAAGGCATTGGGCTCGACGAACATGCGCACGGCGACGCTCGAGAAGTATCCTGCGACGTCCGGGTTCTGTGCGACAACCCGGTCAGACACCCGGGCGTTTCGCCGACCCAGCAGCCAGCGACCGAGCCCCCCGGTGAACCGGCGAAGAATCTCGGTACATACTCCGCGCGCCCCCAGGTAGGGATAGAGACGCACGGGGCAGACGCTCGCTCCTCCGACCGGACCCCACACCTTCATCGCAGTGCCCGGTAGCCGCAGCACACCCGCCGGGAGCCAGTCGCTCGCAAAGGTCACGTGGTGAACGACATCGAACGCCTCATGCCGGAGCCTGGTGGACAGGAAGTGTGCGAGTCTGAGCTGCCACAACGCGTAGTAGAGCGTGTGCCCCCAGGGCAGCATGTGCTTAAGCCGCATGAGCCAGGATGGGAGGTCGAGCCCGATGACCCGTACGCCCGACGTCGGACCGAGGGCCCCCTCAATCGCGGCGACGTTGTTGGTGCGCGTGACGAGGGTGACTTCACCGGACCACGAACGGGCACCCTGGAGAACCGCCCAGCCCACCCCCGGCTCGCTTCCTTCGACAGGGTCGCAGGCGTAGGCGGATAACAGGACGCGCACTAGATTACTTCCCTCTTTGATCTCAACGCAGTGCCTGGTTAGCGCGCTCGATAGAGGTCGAGCACCTTGCGCCACGTGGTTTCATCGACGCTGCCGTCCCCAGCGACCAATGGCAGTGATGCCAGTGCGCGGGCTGCACCTTCGCGTCGGTAACTACCGGCGCGGACCTTTTTCAGGCCATGGATAGCGTCGCCAATGGGTCGTGCAAGAGCGGCAGTATGAGCCGCGTTACGGTGGCGCGCCCGAACGATGCGGTGTTCGTCCGTCGACCGAGAATCGAGTCCATGGGTGACCTGGGCTGAGTGAAGGCGGAAGCCGGCCAAAGGTCGCGCAAGGTGAGCGAAGGCAACGCCGGACCCCTGGAGTCCGAGAAAGACGTCCCAGTCCATCACCGTTCGCAGCTGGACGTCCCACGGTGCGTCACCGAGGACGTCGCGACGGAAGAATGTCGCAGTGCTCTGCAGCATGCACCCACGCCAGCGGAGCGGCAGGCGAGGGCGATCGTACAGCGCGATCAGCCTGGCCACCGCGCCGTCCTCGTGAATCATGACGACATCGCCGAATACGACCCCGACGTCCGGATGTGCGGAGAAGTAGTCAGTCACGGTCTGGATGGCACCGGGGAGGTAGACGTCGTCGGCATTGAGCCAGCCGATGATGTCACCCGATGACGCCTCCAACGCTCGGTTCAACGCGTCGCTCTGACCGCGGTCCGGACTCGATGACCAGACCAAGCGGTGTCGACTCTGGAAGGAGCGCAGCAGATCGCGGGTACCGTCGGACGATGCGCCGTCGGAGACGACATGCTCGACCGATTCGCACGTCTCTTGGGCCGATACCGAGGCCAAGGCCGCGCGCAAGAACTGCGCATAGTTGTAGCTCGGGGTGAGGATGGAGACGGTAGTCATACGTGTCAGGCGCCTTCTGTGTTGAGGCAGAGCCGGAGCGCCTCCGGCATGTCATCGGGATCCGGCGGCGGCAATGAACACGTCTGCGCATACGCCGCGACCGCCGCCACGGCGTCGGCGCTCGAGACGATCCCAAGGCGGACCATCTCGCCCAGGCAGTAACCGATATCCGCATAGGGGCGGAACTCCGCATCCCACCTCTCCCAGTCAAGGATGACCGGGGGTTTGCTCATGAGGACGTTCCATGGCGCGAGGTCACCGTGTGTGAGCCCATGGCCCCCGTCGGCCCTAGCCAGCGCCACCGCCATCGCGACTACGTCACTGGCTTCCAACCGCTGACCGGCGACGTGCGGATAGCTGCGAAGCACCAGCAGCTCGGTCTCGCCGCTGTCGAGATAGGCGAGCACTTCAGGGACGACGAAGCCCTCGAGGTCCTCGGCCCGACGCATGCCACGGAGCTCATGACCGAGGCTACCGTGATCGGCTCCCCACGCGAACTTGGCATATGCGACCTCGGTACCTGCGTTCTCGAGGGCGGCGACCAGCCTCTCGCGACCATGGGATCGGATCGAGGCAACTCTGTCGAACTGCACTATGTCCTCTCGGCACAGCAGCCGCATCAGGACGGCAAGGGGGTCATCCTTGCTCACACCACGCCACCAGACGATGCGACGCATCAGAATCCTCGACAGGCGGCCAAGAGGCCGCTCGGGTCGATAGAGATTGCCTGCCGCACGCTGAGCACCCGGCGTTGCGCGCAGTTCCAGGCGACGGGGCGCGGGCACCAGCCGAACCGACCGCCGGGTGAGGACATCCGCGCGAAGGGCCGCGACCCTGCTGAGGACGACCGCTGCGGCGGCATCAGCATTGAGTTGCGTAGTGTCGATCTCGCAGCCCGTCCGTACTCCGGTCAGCCGAGCCCAGACTCCAATCTGGCGCTGAACCTCGCTCACCCCCAGCTCCGGCTTGCGAGCATGGATCGTCGATGGATCTCCCACGCAGGTCACCACCAGGTCGTAGCGGGGTGGCGCGAAGCGGGCCAGAACTCGAACGAGACGCACCGCGACGCCTGGACGCATGCGATAGCGAGCCGGATCGACGACTTGATCGAGCCAGCCTCGCTCCTGAAAGAGAAAGTCGACGTCGGTGCGCAGTAGACCGCCAGGGCCGAGTCGGGCACGAAGATACAGCGCAAAGCGCGCGAGCACGCTCAGGACCTGGCCGATGGTCTGTCGGGGCGCCTGCTCTTGGGGCGTCCCCACTACTCGGGCTCCGTCAGCCGGCTGTGAGGGGTTGAAGTGAACCCGACGTGTGGTCAACCCCTGCCGCCTCAGCTCGGCCTCGACCAGGTGCAGCAACGTCGTCTTACCCGTGCCATCGGGCCCGACGACCAACACCCTCTGAGCCGCGCGAACTGGTTTGGCGGGTCGTGCACTGCGGCGGTCGCTGCGCTTAGTCGTCATGCGGGAACCGTTTCGAAGACGGCCGCATTGCTACCCATAGGAACCGCAGATTCCCGAATAGGTACCGCCTCCAAAGTCGTCGCGGTTCGCGGATCAGCCGGTAGAACCATTCCAGTCCGCACGCCGACATCCACTCCGGTGCCGGCTCGATGACGCCAGCAGTGAAGTCGAAGGCGGCTCCAACGGCGACCGCCGGAAGTCCAAGGTCCCGAGCGATGCGAAGCGCCTCGAAGTCCTGCTTCGGCGTGCCGAGGCCGACCCATACGACGGTGGGTGCTGCCGTCAGCACGTGGCTGTCTTGGGCGACGAAATCCTCGTCGGTCAGGGGGCGAAACGGTGGGCTGTGGGTGCCGACGATCTCTACGCCGGGATATCTCCGCTCCAGCTCCGTCCGCAGCCGTTGCAGTGTCTCCTCCGTCGAGCCGAGCAGGAAGTGTCGCAATCCCACGTCACGGCCGCCGTCCATAACATCGAGGAAGAGCTGAGGCCCTCGTACCTGGCGGAACGTCGGCACACCCCGCAGCCATCGTGCAATCCAGCCGAGCGGCTTACCATCGGGCAGGCACACGCCGGACGCGAAGACGGCCGATAGCGCCGGGTCCGTGCTGGCCAAGGCGATTGAGTAGGCGTTGACAAGGTGCACGTGCGACGCACCTCGCCGTCCACCCAGCCACGCGATGAGCCGACGAGCAGCCTCGACTCGGTCGGTAGCCACCACGGGCACCTGGGCGAAGGCGACCGTCTCCACGCCACCTACCGGCGATAAGGGCTCGGGGTCACGCGCCACGACCACGTCCTATTCAGGTGACGTCAAAGCGTCGTCCGGGGCGTAGCCATAGCCATAGCCATAGCTGCTGCCGCGCTTGGCTGGCACCATGTTCATCACCACGCCGACCAGGCGCGCGTCCACATGGGTGAGGCGGTCGACGGACAGCTTCACCTGGTCGCGCGTGATCTTGCCGTGCTTGATCACGAGCATGGCACCGTCAGCCTGCCGTGCCAGCAGGGCGGCGTCCGTGACCGGGAGCAACGGCGGCGCATCGATGAGGACGACTTCATAGGAGTCGCGAAGGCGCAATAGGAGCTCGCGCATCGCGTTCGACTGCAAGAGTTCGGCGGGGTTAGGCGGAACCGGACCAGCCGCGAGGAAGTCCAGGCCTGTCCTCTCATCATGCTGCAGCGCGTCCTCGAATTTGACCTTTCCGACCAACACCGTAGTGACGCCAACAGCGCCGTCGAGGCCGAGGCGGATGGCCGCTCGCGGGCGACGTAGGTCGGCCTCGATCAGGAGTGTCTTGATTCCTGCCTGAGCCAAACTGATCGCAAGGTTGACCGACGTGGTCGTCTTGCCCTCGCCCGGGACGGCGGAGGAGAGCACGAACACCTTGTTGTGGTTGTCGACGTCCACGAACTGAAGGTTCGTCCGCAGCACGCGGAACGCCTCGGCGCGCGGCGAGTGTGACGGAATGTCACTGATGAGCAATGCATCCTTCGCCTCGGCATCGAAGCCGATGGCACCCAGCACGGGCTTGTCGGTGAGCTCGACAACCTCTTCGGTCGAGTGCACGCGGGTATCGAGCTTCTGCCGGAGTACCGCGAGGCCGAGCCCGAGCAATCCGCCCAGCACGATCCCAAGGCCGACATTGCGGACAGGCTTGGGCGCGACCGGGTTCTCCGAAAGGGAGGCGTTGTCGACGATGGTCGCCTTGATGGGGGCATCAGTCTGCCCCGGGGGCGTCTCGAGCTGTCGCACCAACTCGGTCAGCGCCTCTGCGTAGGCCTGGGCGATGCGCTGGGCCTGGTGCGGGTCAGCATCGGTGACAGTGAGCGTGAGATTGACGGTGTTGACCGCGACCGACGCGGTGACCTTGCCCGTAAGTTCCTCCGGCTCGGCATCGAGGTCGAGTTTCTGGATCACCGCCTCGGCGAGTTCACGGCTCGACGCCAGGCCGGCATACGACTGCACGCGCGCCTGCGAGAACTGGCCGCCGGCGTTGATCGTGCCCGCGTTGCTCGCGTCGGCGACCGTGGTCGAGACGAACAGCCGTACGTCGGAGGCGTACTGCTTCGTCTGCAGCGCGGTGTAGGCGAGCGCCAACGCGCCGCACAGCAGCGTCACGAGAAGGATCGAGACCCACCGACGGCGAACGAGCTTGAGGTAGTCGCTCAGTTCCATGTGATGCTCCAACTTCCGACGAGGCGAATCGCCTCGCTGTTCCCGAACTCAATGGCTGTCAGGTCGGCACCGGCGGCACCGCCACAAGCGGTCAGCATGCGGACCGCACCATGGTCGACTTGCTTCCCGGCTCGATCGACGGCGTGACGGTGAGCCGGGCGTCGCCGGTCTGGTCCGCGGCCGACGTCATCGTCCAGCGCAGGTCCGTGGTCTCACCGGGGTCGAGCACGACCCAGGTGCCGATCACCTTGCGCCCGCCGATCTCGGCGGTGAACTGGTCGAAGTCCAGGTCGTTGTCGTCGAAGTCGCTCGCCGTCGCGCCCTCCGGCGCGTAGACGTAGACCGTCACCAGCTGCAGGCCGGCCGACGACTTCGGCAACCCTGAGCCGGTGACGTATCTCGGCAGTGAGATCTTGGCGTCCGCCGGCGCGGTGGAGCGCAGCGTCACCTTGCCGGTCCACGTCTGCACGCCGTCCAGGCACGAGGTCGCCTGAACCTGGGTGTCGTAGCGCAGGTAGTAGCTCATCTTGCTGAGCGTTCCGTCGGCGAAGTAGACGCCGATCTGCGGCTTCACCGGGTCGGTGCCGGCGATCTCGCCCGCGACGGCCGTGCCGGCCAGCTGGGCCTGCACCTCGTCGTCGAAGGCGTGCAGCAGGATGCGCCGCTCACCGGCGGCGGTGCGCAGCGCCTGCAGCAGCTCCTTCTTCGAGCCCGCGAACGACGTCACCTTCGCGAAGACCGACGCCGCGACGTTGCGGAAGAACACGTCCTGGTCGGCCGGGTCGGGCAGCCGGGAGTAGACCCGGCTCAGCAGCTCGTCGACCGCGTTGTCGGCGGTCAGCTCGATGCCGTCGACCTGCACCGGTCCGGTGGCGCGCAGGACGTAGGACAGCGTCACCGCGTCGAGCGACACGACGCCGTCGATGCGCTCCGGCTGAGTCTGCTCCCAGCGGGCCTTCCACAGGTCGGAGGCCCGCGCGAAGTCGGGCGTCAGGTTGGCGTCGAGGAAGTACAGCGCGAGGTTCTCACCGAAGATCTCCTCCTCGGCCGCCGTCATCGGCAGCACCGGGGAGGGCGCCTCACCAAAGGCGTTGCCCGCGACCTGACGCACCAGCTCGATCTGGCCGCGGTCGGCCGTCAGCAGCGAGACGGCCCCCGGCAGGCCGCCGGTCGCCCGGATCTCGGCGTTGTTCTGCACGATCAGCAGGTAGTTGCGCTGCCCGTCGGCGCCCAGCATCGCGGGCAGGATGCCGAGCGCCCGGTGGGCGATGCCCATCGCGTCGGCGGCGTCCTCGACGTCGGCCTGGAGGTCGCGGTAGCGCAGCTTGAGTGCCTCGACGTAGCCACTGGGGTCCTCCCGCGCGAGCTCCTCGCGCGCGGCCACCAGCGCGGCGTGTCCGGTGGCGACCGGCTCGACCAGCCCCTGGACCTGGGCGACGTCGACGCCGCCGTCGGCCGGAAGCACCGCGTCGATGTCACCCACGACGCCGGTCAGCTCCCGCAGCCCGTCACGGGCCAGATCGTCGGCGACCTGGCTCACGGTGCGCACACCGCGGGCGTCGTCGCCGATCCACGGCAGCTTCGTCATCAGCGACCAGACCGGCGAGTCGGTCACGTCCGCCGCTCGACCGGCGTGGTCGGCGAAGTCGTCGAGCGGCTCCGCCATCTGCGTCGGGTCGTCTCCGAGCGCGGCCGTCTTGACCGCAGCCGCGTCGTCGGCAGCCGCCGACAGGCTGTCGGCCGCCTGCCACAGCAGCCAGCCGGCGTACCCGATGAGAGCGACCAGCGCGGCGGCGAGTACGCCGACCGCGAGGCGCCGAGGGTGCTGAAACCGCACGTCACTCACTTCCGAACCACACGCGGCACGGGTCAGGGCGAGCCCCGCTCCGGCCGCGTCTCTTGCAACGAACCAGATCCAACGGAAAGGCCCCCGACCGGAGACCGGGGGCCTTGTCCGAAGAGATCAGAAGGTCACTTCTTCTTCTTGGCGTCCTTCTTGACCTTCTTGATGAGCTTGGCAGCCTGCTTCTTGGAGATGAGCTTGCTCTTCTGAGCGGCCTTGATCTGCTTGACCAGAGCGGCGACCTGCTTCTTGTTGAGCTTGCCCTTCTTCTTCACCGCGGCGCTGACGACCTGGCCGATGTTCTTCGGGCCGTAGTTGTCGGCGGCCGACGCGGCCGGAGCCGACGCGATGCCCAGACCAGACGCGATGAGCGCGGCCGTGAAGGTGCTGGCGATGATCTTCTTCATTAAGGAATCCTCCCGCCGGTCTCCGTGGGAGCGGAGCGGCGCAATCGATTTGGTCGAGGGTCTAGCAGACCATGGGGTTGCGGTCGGCCGCCCAACTTTCCCAAAAATTTGGGATGGACAGACAGCGGCGACACGGTGATCTAGACCGGCCCGAAGGGGCTATCCCCGCTCATCCACGCTCAGCCGAACCGACACGCCGCCGACCTGAGCCTTTTCGATGTGGTTCACATCACCGGTAGTCCGAACGGGCTACTCGAGAGTCATGTCGACTCGAGACCCATCAGGAGCCTGGCCTCGGCCGCCGTCAGCACCTGCCGCTGGGCCATCTCGGCCAGTCCCACCGCCCGGTCCACGAGCTCCCGGTTGCTCGTCACCGGGACGCCCTTGGCCAGGGTCAGTACGTCCTCCATGCCGACCCGCAGGTGGCCGCCCATGCTGAGGCTGGCGAGCATCACCGGCAGCGTGGTGCGCCCGATCCCGGTGGCGCTCCAGCTCGTCACCTGCTCGGGCAGCGCGTGTACGCCGGCCACCAGCGCGGCCGCCGTACCGGGCATGCCGCCGGGCACGCCCATGACGAAGTCGACGTGGACCCGCCCGCCGGCGGGGAGGCCGTAGCGGTCCAGCAGGCGCTGCAGGCTCGCGACGTGACCCAGGTCGAAGAGCTCGAACTCCGGCACGATCCCGCGAGCCTGGGCCTGCTGGTAGAGCTCGGTGACGAACGGCCACGGGTTGGAGAACACGTCGTCGCCGAAGTTCGTCGTGCCCATCGTCAGACTGCACGAGTCAGGCTCCGCGTCGAGGACCTTCAGCCGCTGCTCGAGCGGATCGTGGACGCTGCCGCCGGTGGAGAGCTGGACGATCAGCGCGGTGCTCTCCTTCAGAGCTCTCACGGTGTCCTTCAGCCGCCCCAGGTCCAGGGTCGGGCGGTGCTGGTCGTCGCGGATGTGGACGTGGATCATCCGCGCGCCCGCCGCCTCACACTCCCTCGCGGTCGCAACGAGCTCCTCGAGGGTGGTGGGGAGCTGGGGGCAGTCGTCCTTCGCCGTCTCCGCGCCGGTGGGCGCGACGGTGATGAGCAAGCCGGTCATAGCGGCTGACCCTAGAGGCAGTCGCCAGCGGAACTCTCCTATAGGCCCTGTCGCGCTGGTCGATGCCGCTCGATGCGGCGAACGAACCGCCGGCCACGACGGCTCTGCACGAACATCGCGACAGCCTCTTCCAACGTCGCTTCCTCGATCTCGATCGGACCGAGCAGACGGCGCTTCCACGCGCGGACGGGGTGAGACATCAGCATGTTCCCACGCTCCGCTCGATGTGCCAGCCGGGTCATCCCCCATCTGGCGTATGCCTCAAGATGGCCGCGTGCGAGCAGTGGTGCAGCGAGTCCGGTCAGCCTCGGTGACCGTCGACGGCTCCGTCGTCGGCGCCATCGACTCCCCGGGCCTGCTGGTCTACCTCGGGGTCACGCACGCCGACGGCCCCGCCGAGGTGCGCTGGCTGGCGGGCAAGATCCACGGGCTGCGCATCCTGCGCGACGAGCAGTCGGTGGCGTCCCTCGGCGCGCCCGTGCTCGTGGTCTCCCAGCTCACGCTGTACGGCGACGCTCGCAAGGGCCGGCGGCCGTCGTGGAGCGCCGCCGCTCCGGGAGCGATCGCCGAGCCGGCGTACGACGCCTTCTGCGCCGAGCTGTCGCGGCTCGGCGTCCCCGTCGCCCGCGGGGTGTTCGGGGCGGACATGCAGGTCGCATCGGTCAATGACGGACCGGTCACGGTGATCGTCGAGACGCCCGCGCCATAGCGCGACAGGGCCGCAACCCGGTGTGGGTTGCGGCCCTGTCGTGGTGGTCTCGACACGGTGGTCTCGACACGTCTCGGCTTCGCCTCGCCGGCTCGACCACCGGAGTCAGGCCCGGCTCGACCAGCGAAACGTGGCTCGAGTGGTCTCGACACGTCTCGGCTTCGCCTCGCCGGCTCGACCACCGGAGTTACGCCCGGCTCGACCATCGGAGTCAGGCCGGCTCGACCAGCGGAGTGGGTCAGATCGCGATCGTGACCTCGGCGACGTTGCCGACGGAGGCGTGGACGACCTTGTCGACCGGGTCGGCCTTCGGGGCGAGGGTGCGCAGCGTCCACTGGCCGTCGCCGGCGAAGAACCGGAAGTGGCCGGTCGCGGAGGTCGGGACCTCGGCGGTGAACTCACCAGTGCGGTCGAGCAGGCGCACGTACGCACCGCCGACCGGCTCGCCATCCCGGGTCACCTGACCCTGGATGATCGCCTCCTTGGCGACGTCGACGCCGGCCAGCGAGAGCCCGCCGGTGGTCGCGCCGCACATCAGACGGTCCCCGGCTCGTCGCCGAGCGCGACCGGCACGCCGACCAGCGAGCCGTACTCGGTCCAGGAGCCGTCGTAGTTCTTGACGCTCTGGTGGCCGAGCAGCTCGTGGAGCACGAACCACGTCAGCGAGGAGCGCTCGCCGATGCGGCACAGCGCGATGGTGTCCTTGGAGGTGTCGAAGCCGACCTCGTCGTAGAGCGCCTTGAGGTCCGCGTCGGACTTGAAGGTGCCGTCGTCGTTGGCGTTCTTGCTCCACGGCACGTTGACCGAGGTGGGGATGTGGCCCGCACGCTGGGCCTGCTCCTGCGGGAGGTGCGCCGGGGCGAGCAGTCGGCCGGCGTACTCGTCGGGGCTGCGCACGTCGACGAGGTTCTTGACGCCGATCGCGTCGACGACCTCGTCGCGGAAGGCGCGGATGGAGCGGTCCTGCTCCTGGGCGACGTACGTCGTCTCCGCGCGCTGCGGCAGCTCGTCGGTCAGCTCACGGCTGTCGAGCTCCCACTTCTTGCGGCCGCCGTCGAGCAGCTTGACGTCCTGGTGGCCGTAGAGCTTGAAGTACCAGTAGGCGTAGGCGGCGAACCAGTTGTTGTTGCCGCCGTAGAGCACGACGGTGTCGTCGTTGGCGACGCCGCGGCTGCTCAGCAGCGCCTCGAACTGCGCCTTGTTCAGGAAGTCACGACGCACCTGGTCCTGCAGGTCGTGGGTCCAGTCGAGCTTGATGGCCCCACGGATGTGGCCCTTGTCGTAGGAGGACGTGTCCTCGTCGACCTCGATCAGGACGACCTTGGGGTTGTCCAGGTTCTCCTCCACCCACTGGGCGGAGACGAGGGAGTTCTCGCGGCTCATGTTGGTTCTTCTTTCTCTTCGGGAGTCTTGGTGTCAGGCGAAACGCTTGATGAGGAGGTACAGCTCGCAGCCCAGGCAGAACCGGAAGACCGCGTTGAGCGTGGCGGCGACGAGCGCGAACCCGATCGCGACGATGCCCACCGTGTCCGCGCCCGCGACGAACGCGGCCAGCGCGGTCGCGGCGAACACGAGACCCACCGCCTGGGCGAACCGCGGCGGCGCCGGGTCCTCCAGCTCCACCGGCGGCGCGAGCCGCGGCCGGACGGCCACCTTGAACAGCGCCGCCACCGGCGTGCGCTGCACCCCGAGACCGGCGCCGAGGGCGAACAGTCCGGCCTGGACGGCGGTCAGGACCGTCGCGACCCATGTCCCCGCCGTCGCGAGGACCGCGAGCAGCACCAGCATGGTGACCACAGCGGTGAACTGCGGGCCTCGCGGGTCGATGCCGACACGCGGCGCGACGACGTTCTCGGACACGGCGGACATGGGTCTCCTGTGACGGTTTCCGGGGGACGGTGCGAGCGGCGGCGCGGCTCGCGGCATCTGCTGCGGGCGTCAGGCGACGGGTGCAGCGGTCCTCAGGACGACATTCGACACAGCGACGAGCGCACGAGGCAGTGATCCACTGCCCGGCGCTTGGTCAGCATGGTCGAGAACATGTCGTAGACCCTAGGGCCGTTCCCCGGGGCCACCAACTCGGAATCTCGCGATGTGGACGTGCGTCTCAGCCATCGAGATCGATCGCGGCGATCGCGCTGAGTACCTGCTCCTTGCGGGGCGCCCCGGCCGCCCGCGCGACCTCACGTCCGGCCGCGTCGAGCACGAGCGTCGTCGGCGTCCGTACGACGCCCAGGCGGCGGACGACGTCGAGGTGCTGCTCCGCGTCGATCTCGACATGGGCGACGCCGGGAACGACCTGCGCCACCTCGCCGAGGATCCGGCGGGTGGCGCGACACGGCGCGCAGAACGCCGTGGAGAACTGGACCAGCGTGGCGCGCTCGCCGAGCTGTGGGAGCAGGGTGGCGAGGGCGGCTGCGGGGGTCTCGACACGCTCGCTGGCGCTCGCTGCTCGACCAGCGGAGCGGGCCATGAAGCGGCCGTCGACCACGCGCCGGTAGCCGCCGAAGCACAGCGCCACCGCGATCGCGCCGAGCGCCACCCACAGACCGGTCGTCATGCCAGCGCAACGCCGGCCGGGCCGGACGTCATTCCCGGGACACGACGAGGCCGCCCTCCATGGGGGGAAGGGCGGCCTCGTCGCCGTACGCCGGAGCGGGTCAGCCGGTCACGGGGTGGGGATGCTTCCGAGCAGCTGGCCCAGGGCGCTGGTGAGGCCGTCCTCGACCTGCTGCAGCACCGGGTCGATCGGCTCGTCGAGCGGGGTGCCGTCGAGGCCGTTCTGCACGCTGTTGACGATGTAGGCGACCAGGCCGCTCGGGTCGCTCGGGTAGCCGCCGTTCGCGAGGTCGGCGATCACCTGCTCGATCGCGTCGCCGGCCGCCTCGGCCGGCACGCCGCCCTCGGTGAGCGCGGTCGTCACGGCGTCGACCACCTGGGCCAGCATGGACGGGTCGAGGTTGCCGGAGCCCAGGGCGTCGACGAACTGCTGGAACAGCTCGGCGAACCGGTCGGCCGGCAGCCCGGCGCCGGACAGCGCGTCGGCGAACTGGTCGATGTACTGCTGCAGGTCGGCCGGGTCGACCGGGGCACCTCCGCCGCCACCGGTCAGCGCCTCGACGGCCTGCTCCACGATCTGGGTCAGGACGTCGGGCGACACCTCGCCGCCACCGAAGGCGTCGGCGATCTGCTGGGCCAGCTGCTGCAGCTGCTCCGGCGAGAAGCCACCGCCACCGCCGCCGAGGCCGGCGAGCGCGTCGATCAGCTGCTGGAAGATCACGGTCGGGTCGGCGGGAGCCGCCTGCGGGCCGCCCGGCTGCCGGTCGTCGCTCTGGGCGTTGCAGCGAGCCGCGGCGTCACGGGCGGTGGCGTTGTGCGCCTGCCAGGCACGGAGGTTGCGGATCGCGCGCTGGTTGAGCCGCTTGGCCTTCTTCAGCTTCTTCCGGTTGGCCGTGGACTTGGACTTGGCGTAGGCCTTCTGCGCCCTCTTGACCTTCGTGGCCGTCTTCTTCTGCCAGGCAGCAGCCTTCGCCGTGTGCACCTGGGTCTGGCCGTAGGTCTGGTTCGGCGCGGCGCAGTCGGCGGCCTGGGCGGGGCTCGCGGACACTCCTGCCACCAGGCCGGCGGTCAGCGCGAGACCGGCGACGGTCGAGAGAACTCGCCTCAGGGGGGTGGTCATCTCATCTGCTCCCTTCTGGGGCCGACCCGCTCGGACGGCCGTTCGATGGGAGCAACGAGGCCCGCGCCCGGAGGCAACGGTGGTCTAGACCATCTTTTGGTAAAGGGCCTCTTCCTCAGCCGCCGGCGAACGGCGGGAGGAACTCCACCGACTGACCGGGCTCCACGAGCACGGTGCTCGGGTCGAGCCGCTTCACCGGCCGGTCGTCGACCAGTGCGGAGCAGACCGCGAGCACGTCCGGCAGCCGGGTGCCGGGGTGGAGCGCCACGACGCGGCGTACGACCTCGTCGAGGGCGAGGGGGCCTTCGACCTCGAGCTGGTCCTCCGGCGTACCGGCCGCGGCCTTGGCCGCCGCCCAGTAGCGAATCCGTATCCGGCTCATCTCGATCCCGTTTCAGACGCTCGACACGTGACGTGCCGGTCTCGGTAGTATGCGGGAACGATCCAACCGACCGAGGCCCAGCGTTGCGTTTCGGTGCTCCTCGTCGCGATCCTCCGCGCGGTCGCGCCCGAGCTCTGGAGGAACCGGCCATGAGCACGTTGCTGATGCTGACCAGCGCCTTGCAGCCCTCGGTGGAGGTCCTTCCCGGTCTGGCGCTGCTCGGCCACTCCGTCAAGATCCTCCCCGCCGAGGCCGCCGCCCTGCTGGAGGCGCCGGAGGCCGACCTGCTGCTGGTCGACGGCCGCCAGGACCTCGCCCACGCCCGCGACCTGTGCCGCCTGATCCGTACGACGGGCACCGACGTCCCGGTCCTGCTGGTCGTGACCGAGGGCGGCCTCGCCGTCGTCGCCCACGACTGGGGCATGGACGACGTCGTCCTCCACACCTGCGGCCCGGCCGAGCTCGAGGCCCGCATCCGGCTCGCCATCGGCCGGCTCGCCGCCGCCCGGGACGCCGCGGACCCGGAGGCGCACGTCATCCGGTCCGGCGAGGTCGTCGTCGACGACGCCAGCTACACCGCGAAGGTCGGCGGCCGCTCCCTCGACCTGACGTTCAAGGAGTTCGAGCTCCTCAAGTACCTCGCCCAGCACCCCGGCCGCGTCTTCTCCCGTCAGCAGCTGCTGCAGGAGGTGTGGGGCTACGACTACTTCGGCGGCACCCGCACCGTCGACGTCCACGTCCGGCGGCTGCGCGCCAAGCTCGGTCCCGAGAACGAGACGCTAATCGGCACGGTGCGCAACGTCGGCTACCGGTTCGTGCTCCCCGCGCGGTCGACCGAGACCGCCCCCGCCGACCTGGCGCAGCTGGAGGGCTCGCTCGAGGGCTCGTGAGCTCTCTTGAGGGCTGCCCCGCGGGGCAGATGCCTCGGCATGGAACCCATCACCGACGAGGAGCGGGACGCCCTGCTGGCACGCCGGATCCTCGACAACCAGCGTCGGATGCAGGACGGCGTGGTCGGCTACGAGCAGCTGGTCGACGGCGGTTGGTCCTGGAACGACGTACGCCGCTCCGAGCGGCGCAAGGAGCTGGTCCGCGTGCACCCGCGGGTGTACGTCGACCACACCGGTCCGCTGACGTCCCGGCAACGGGCCTGGGCCACGGTCCTGCATGCGGCGCCCGCGGCGCTGTGCCTGGCGTCGGCCTGGGACCTCAGCGCACCGGGCCCGGTGCACCTCGCGATCGACAGCACGCGACGGATCGCCCGCCTGAAGGACGTGGAGTACCACCCCGTCGCCGGCCTCCCCCGGCGGATCCGGCCGCACACGAACCCGCCGCGGCTGACGTTCGAGGAGAACCTGCTGCTCGCGATCCGGCTCGCGAAGGACGAGGAGGAGATCGTCGCCCTGCTCGCCGCGCATGTCGGCCGCCGGGGGCTCACTGCGGCGTCGCTGCGTCACGTTGTCGGCAGGCAGCGTCGCCTGTCGCGACGACAGCTGCTGCTGCGCCTGCTCGACGACATCGAGAACGGCACGGAGTCCGTGCTCGAGCACGGCTACCTGACGCGCGTCGAGCGCCCGCACCGGCTCCCCGTCCCCGTGAGGCAGGCGGTCAGCCGGGTCGGCGGACGGGTCGAGCGGCGCGACATCGAGTACCCGGGCTTCGACTTCGTCATCGAGCTCGACGGACAGCTCAACCACGACTCCTGGCGGGCGGGGAACCGTGACGCCGCCCGCGACCTGGCCGATCTGACGAAGGGCCGGATCGTGCTCCGGCTGCGGTGGCGCCAGGTGATGGTCGAGTCGTGCCTCACGGCGGGCGCCGTCGGAGGCATCCTGCAGCGGCGCGGCTGGGACGGCGCCCCGGTCCCCTGCTCGCCGAGCTGTGCTGTCGCTTCTCTCGGTTCGGGGAGCGCCACGGTCATCGGCTGACCGTGGCGCTCCCTCAAACGCCCACGCCTAGGGTGGGCCCATGGACGACGTGCTGCGGATCGCGCTCGAGGCGGAGGCGTACGACGGCGTCGCGCCGCTGGACGAGGCCACCCGGCTGTCGCTGCGGCACCGGCCCGAGCAGGCTCGGTCCTGGGTGACGCAGGAGGGGTTCGCGTTGGTCGTCGGCTCGGAGCTCTCGCTCGTCGTGCGGCCCGACTGCCGGGGTCGCGGGGTCGGGACCGAGCTGCTGGAGCAGGCGCTGGCCGACGTACCCGGTGGTGGACCCAGTGCCGGGGCCGATGGTGAGCTGCGGGCGTGGTCACACGGCCACCAGCCGGCGGCCGTGGCGCTGGCCGCCTCGCACGGCTTCCGGGCGGTGCGCGAGCTGTGGGTGATGCGGCGGCCGACGTCGCTGGAGCTGCCCGGCACACCGTCTCTCGACGAGCGTCTCGGCGATGTCGAGGTGCGGTCCTTCCGGCCCGGGGACGAGGCCGAGATCGTGCGGGTCAACGCGGCGGCGTTCGCGCACCATCCCGAGCAGGGGGCGATGACCCGCGACGGGCTCGCCGAGCGGATGGCGGAGCCGTGGTTCGAGCCGGAGGGGCTGATCGAGGCCTGGGACCGGTCCGGCGAGACCCCGCGACTGCTGGGGTTCCACTGGACCAAGCGGCACTCGGCGGAGTCCGGCGAGGTGTACGTCGTCGGCATCGACCCGTCCGCGCAGGGCCGGGGGCTCGGCAAGGTGCTCACGGCGCTCGGGCTGGTGCACCTCAGCGACACCGCCGAGGTGCACCTCTACGTCGAGTCCGACAACGCGGCCGCCGTACGGCTCTATGAGGGGCTGGGGTTCACCCATGCCCGGGCCGACACGCACGTCCAGTACGCGCGGATGCGACCCTGACGCACGGTCAGCGCAACGGCCGGACGTGCAGTCCCACCTCGGGGTCGACGATGACCTCCTGCGTGGCGGGCATGCCGTCGACCGTGAGCTGTCCGTCGACCGGGACCGAGCGCTTCACCAGGCCCAGGGCGATCGGGCCGAGCTCGAAGTGCCGGGCGGACGAGCCGACGAACCCGACCTCGCGCTCGCCGTGGACGAGCGGCGTCCCGACCGCCGGGAGCCGGTTCTCGGACCCGTCGAGGTGCAGCAGCACGAGCCGGCGCGGCGGCCGGCCCAGGGTGTGGACGCGCGCGACGGTCTCCTGGCCCCGGTAGCAGCCCTTGTCGAGGTGGACCGCCGGGCCGATCCAGCCGACCTCGTTGGGGATCGTGCGGTGGTCGGTGTCGACGCCGAACCGCGGCTCGCCCCGCTCGATCCGCAGCGCCTCGAACGCCCACAGTCCGCACGCCGGCCCGGCCGCCTCGGCGAAGACGGCGAGCTGGTCGCGCGCGATGACGTGGTAGCCGGCGGGTCGCCAGACGGTGGCCAGGTCGTCCGCGAGCGTGACCGTCACGTCGGACCAGAACTTCATCCGCTCGAGGAACCCGGCGAGCGCCTCGCCGGCGCCGGGCTCGGTCCAGGCGGTGAACGCGGTGCCGTCGTCGACGCCGGAGAAGTAGTGCTCGACGTGGCCCTGCGGGGACAGGATCAGCGCGGAGGTCCAGCGTCCCGGCTCCAGCCCCTCGAAGAACTGCGAGGTCAGCGAGTGCAGCCAGGTGAGCCGGTCCGGGCCGGCGATCACGACGACGTCACGGTGGGAGAGGTCGACGAACCCCTCCCCCGCGGCCAGCGTGCGCTGCTCGACGTTGAACGAGCCGTAGTGCGCGGCCACGGGCGCGTCGATCCCGTCGGCGGCGACGGCGCCCGGCAGCTCCAGGAGCGGGCTAGTCCTCATCACGGTCCTCCACGGGGCAGACGGTGTGCGCCCCGAAGATCGTCAGGTGCGCGACGTCGACCTCGAAACCGTCCTCGACGCGCAGCCGCTCGACGAACTTCGCGGCCTTCTTCTCGTCAACGGAGACGACGCCGCCGCAATTCCGGCAGGTGAGGTGGAAGTGCGCGTGGTCGCCGCGGACGGTGTGGTACGTCGGCGCCCGGTCGCTCAGGTGGATGTGCCGGACCAGGCCGAGCTCCTGGAGCACCTCCAAGGTGCGGTACACCGTCGAGATGTTGACCGCCGACGCCTGGGTGGAGACCTCCGCGAGGATCTCCTCCGGCGTGGCGTGCCGCAGTCTGTCGACCGCGGCGAGGATCAGCTCGCGCTGCGGGGTGAGGCGGTAGCCCTTGCGCCGCAGCTCCTCGCGCCAGTCGTCGCTCAAGACCCCACCCGGTTCAGCTGGGCCCACAGGTGCGGCTGCAGCTCCTGGCCCATGGCCTTCATGTCGTAGGCGTACAGCAGCTGACCGTTGACGTTGCCGTAGAGCCGGTGCCCCGCGGTGACCTCCTTGGCGGTCTCCGTCAGCCCGACCCCGCGCGTGGCGAACTCGATCTTCCCGTCGGACGCCTCGCCGTACCAGACGTCGGCCACGCCGCTCTGGTGTGCCAGCACCATCTCGACCTTCGCCTTGCCGGGCTCGACCAGTCGCGAGCGGATGAAGCCCGTCTCCATCGCGCCGGGGCGCAGCCGCTCCTTGGTGTCGGGGTCGATGACCCAGCTGCGTGCGGAGTAGTGGAAGAACGGGCGGCCGTCCTGCTGGAAGACGAGCTCCTGCTCGAACTCGAACTTCTCGATCGTCGGGTAGTCGCCGTGGCCGTTGCCGCGCCATGCCCCGAGGAGCCAGGCGATGGGCGCGCAGTCGGGGTTCAGGTTCTCCGGGATCTGGAAGGCCACCAGGGCATTCTAGGAGCCGGCGGCTCCGTAGGGTGGCCGCATGAGCCGGACCCTCGTCGTCAAGTGCACCGCCGGAGCCGAGGAGGCCGAGCGCGCCAACCAGGCGTTCACCGTGGCCGCCTCCGCGGTGGCCGCCGGAGCGTCGGTGAGCCTGTGGCTGACCGGCGAGGCGGCGTGGTTCGGCGTACCCGGACGGGCGTCCCTGGACCTCGAGCTCGCCACCCCGCTCGGCGACCTGCTCGACCTGGTGCTCGAGAGCGGCTCGGTGACGGTCTGCGGCCAGTGCGCCGCCCGGCGTGGCCTGGCCGAGGCCGACCTGGTGCCCGGAGCGGCCATCAAGGGGGCCGCCGCGTTCGCCGAGGAGATCCTGGCCGAGGGCGTGCAGGCGATCGTCTACTGAGCCTTCCGGGCCGGTGTCGCCGCGGGCACCTGACGCTGCTGACGAGCCACCGGCGTGTCGCGGTTGAGAATGTCAGGTGCCCGCGCCTCGGGGGGCGACATGGGCATCCGGCTGAAGACTGAGCCGGAACCGGTTCGCGCCGATAGGATCGGCCCCGCAATGGACCAGCCTCAGAACTCGAGTGACCGCCGGTGGTTCCGCCGTACGGGCCCCGACAGCACCCAGCAGCCCCCGGTCACCTTCGAGGAGCTCGAGGCGCGCGCCCGTGAGCAGGTGGCCGCCGCCGAGGCCGCCGCGCAGCTGCGCGCCCTCGCCGAGAAGGCCGCCGCCGAGGAGTCCGCCCGGCGGATCGAGGCGGAGGAGTCCGCCGCCGAGGCACGCCGGATCGCCGCCGACGCC
>NZ_DASWXC010000036.1:0-7382 GCF_036405735.1 Nocardioides sp. | reverse complement strand
CGCCCCACCGACCGCCCGCCGGTGGGCGCCTGGTCCTCCGCGCTCGTCTGATCCCTGGCCTCACCCATCGCGGTCAATCCTGCCCTGCGGCACCGACCCCGACCTGACAGCACCCCGGCTGATGGGTGAAGATGTCGCCCGTGACCACCACGACCGCGCCGACCACCGCTGCAGCGTCCGGCGGCACCGTCGACCCGGCTCTCGTCGACGCCGCCCGCGCCGCGCTCACCGAGGAGGTCGGCCCCGGCAACGCCGGTGACGTCGGCCGCCACCTCGGCCAGGTGGCGGAGAGCGAGGACGGCACCGTCTCCTCGCAGCTGTTCGCCTGCGAGCGCGCCGGGTACGTCGGCTGGCACTGGTCGGTGACCGTGGTCCACCTCGCGGACGGGCCGGTCACGGTCGACGAGGTCGTCCTGATCCCGGGCGACGCCGCGATCGTCGCCCCGCCGTGGGTGCCCTACCGCGACCGCATCCGCCCGGGTGACCTCTCCCCGGGCGACCTGCTGCCGGTCTCCGACGAGGACCCGCGCCTGGTGCCGACGTACGCCTTCGGCGACGACCCGCTCGACCCCGACGCCAAGGCGCAGATCCGCCAGGTCGCCAAGGACCTCGGCCTGGGCCGCGTGCGCACCCTCGGCCCGGTCGGCCACGACCTCGCCGCCCAGCGCTGGTACGCCGGGCCGGGCGGGCCGGGTGCCCCGATCGCGCAGTCGGCCCCCGACCACTGCCACAGCTGCGGCTTCCTGGTGCGCCTCGCCGGCTCGCTCGCGGAGTCGTTCGGCGTGTGCGGCAACGGCGACGCCAACGACGACGGCCGGGTCGTCAGCATGGACCACGGCTGCGGCGCCCACTCCGAGGTGCGGCTGGCCAAGAAGCACGAGCCGCAGCCGGTCCCGGAGCCGGTCTGGGACACCCTGACGCCCGACGAGATCGAGCTGTTCTAACCCTCGGACGGGCTGCTCAGGCCCGGTCGCCGTGGCGCGCCCGGCGCCGGCAGTACTCCCAGCCGAACAGCCCGAGGCCGAAGCCGGCCAGGCAGGTCCACAGCACCCAGCCCTCGCCGTTCTCCCGCAGCTCGCCGTAGAACGGCAGCAGCGCGACGAACGCCAGCGCCCACAGCGCGGTGCCGACCATGATCGTGCGCACCCCGTCGACGTCGAGCGGCTCGACGTCGGCGATGAGGTAGGTCCGCTCACCGATGCGGTGCGCGGCCGGCTGCTCCTCCTCGAACTGCGTCACGCTCCGCACCCTACTCGCCACCCGTAGGACATGGACGAGGACGTGAGCGAGGACGCGGCCGTCGGCACGGAATAGTTAGCACGGCTAACGAGTTAGGCTAACGATATGCCGACCAACGCCATCGCCCGCACCGACGCCGGACTCGCCTCCGTGCTCCGGCTCGCCGTCATGCGGCTGCGTCGCCGGCTGGTCGCCGAGCGCGACCCGGCCAACGACCTGTCGCTCGGGGCGATGTCGGTCCTCGGCGGTCTGCTCGTCCACGGCGAGGCGACCGTGGGGGAGCTCGCCGCCCGCGAGCGCGTGCAGCCGCCGAGCATGACCCGCACCGTCAACGCGCTGGCCGAGGGCGGCTACGTCGAGCGCCGCCCGGGCGACGTCGACCGCCGCCAGGTCCACGTGGCCATCACGCCCCTGGGTGCCGAGACGGTCAAGGCCGACCGGCGCCGCCGCGACGTGTGGCTGGCCCGCCGCCTCGCGGCACTGACCCCCGACGAACGCGCCGTCCTGCGTCAGGCGGCCCCGATCCTGGAGAAGATCGCCACCGAGTGAGCCCTACCTTCCGAGCCCTCGCCAACCCCAACTACCGGCTCTACTGGGCCGGCAGCGTCGTGTCGAACACCGGCACCTGGATGATGCGCATCGCGCAGGACTGGCTGGTGCTCGTGCCGCTGCACGGTGGCGGCACCGCCGTCGGCCTGACGACCGCGCTGCAGTTCCTGCCCGTCCTGCTCCTGACGCCGTACGCCGGCGTCGTGGCCGACCGCTTCCCGAAGCGGCGGCTGCTGCAGCTGACCCAGGCGAGCATGGGTGTCGTCGCGCTGCTCATCGGCCTGGTCGCGGTCACGGGCAACGCCGAGCTGTGGCTGGTCTACGCCTCCGCCTTCGCGCTGGGCGTCGGTGCCGCCCTGGACGCGCCCGCGCGCCAGTCGTTCGTCTCCGAGATGGTCTCGCGCGAGGATCTCACCAACGCCGTCGGGCTCAACTCCGCCGCCTTCAACGCCGCCCGCCTGGTCGGGCCGGCACTGGCCGGCGTCCTCATCCACGCGTGGGGCTCGGGGCAGGCCGCGACCGGCTGGGTGTTCCTGATCAACGCCGTGTCCTACCTCGCCGTGATCGCCCAGCTGCACCGGATGGACCCGGCGCTGCTGCGCACCGCCGAGCTGCGCCGCGGCGGCCGCGGAGCGCTGCGTGAGGGCATCGCCTACGTGCGCACGCAGCCGAAGATGCTGTTCGTGCTCGTGCTGGTCTTCTTCGCCGGCACCTTCGGCATGAACTTCGCGGTGACCTCGGTCCTGATGGCCACCGAGGTCTACGGCAAGGGCGCCGGCGAGTTCGGGCTGCTCGGCTCCGCGTTGGCGGTCGGCTCGCTGACCGGCGCGCTGCTCGCGGCCCGCCGCACGCGCATCCGGCTCCGGCTGCTGGTCGGTGCGGCCGTCGGCTTCGGGGCCGCCGAGATCGTGGCCGGCTCGCTGCCGTCGTACCTGCTGTTCGCGCTGTTCTGCCCCGTCATCGGCCTGCTGATGCTGACCCTGCTCAACAGCGCCAACGCCACGATGCAGCTGGAGTCGGACCCGCTCATGCGCGGTCGGGTGATGGCCCTCTACATGACCGTCGTGCAGGGCGGGACGCCGCTCGGGGCGCCGCTCATCGGCTGGCTGGGGGAGGCGTACGGCGCCCGCGTGGCCCTGTGGGCGTGCGGCGCCCTGACCATCCTGGGCACCGCGCTCGGGATCGCGCTGCTCGCCCGCCTGCGAGGCGGTCTCGCCAGCGTTTTGACCCCCTCTGGGGCGGCCGGTAGCCTTGGTCCTCGTGTCTGGGACAACCAGGCCGTCGTGCGTGCTCGGCAGTAGCCACGAACCAGACTGTGGATCCCGACGCGACACGCCCGACCTCGGGGGCGAGACGGGCCGCTGGTTGGTAGCGCACCACCTCGGCACGAGCCACGCGAGTGGCAGCACGATCCTGCAGGGCAAGGTGCCCCGTAGTGAGAGCAGAAAAGAAGGGGAACCACCCGGTGCCCACTATTCAGCAGCTGGTCCGCAAGGGCCGCCAGGACAAGGTGTCGAAGAACAAGACGCCTGCCCTGAAGGGGTCTCCGCAGCGCCGTGGCGTCTGCACCCGCGTCTACACCACCACGCCGAAGAAGCCGAACTCCGCCCTCCGGAAGGTCGCCCGTGTGCGCCTCTCCTCCGGCGTCGAGGTCACTGCCTACATCCCCGGCGTGGGCCACAACCTCCAGGAGCACTCCATCGTGCTCGTCCGCGGCGGTCGTGTGAAGGACCTGCCCGGCGTCCGTTACAAGATCATCCGCGGCACGCTCGACACCCAGGGTGTCAAGAACCGCAAGCAGGCCCGGTCGCGCTACGGCGCGAAGAAGGAGAAGTGAGATGCCTCGTAAGGGTCCCGCTCCGAAGCGGCCGATCGACGTCGACCCGGTCTACGGCTCGCAGCTGGTCACCCAGCTCGTGTCGAAGGTCCTGAAGGACGGCAAGAAGCAGGTCGCCCAGCGCATCGTCTACACCGCCCTCGAGGGCTGCCGCGAGAAGACCGGCACCGACCCCGTCGTCACGCTCAAGCGCGCGATGGACAACGTCAAGCCGGCCATCGAGGTCAAGTCCCGCCGCGTCGGTGGTGCGACCTACCAGGTCCCGATCGAGGTCAAGGGCACGCGTGGCACCACGCTCGCGCTGCGCTGGCTCGTCGGCTACGCCCAGGACCGTCGCGAGAAGACGATGGCCGAGCGCCTCATGAACGAGATCCTCGACGCGAGCAACGGCCTCGGCGCCGCTGTGAAGAAGCGCGAGGACACCCACAAGATGGCCGAGTCGAACAAGGCCTTCGCGCACTACCGCTGGTGATCCGACGTCGGGGCGCGTCAGCTGACGCGCCCCGGCCGGTCACCTTGGACCTGCTCCATCCCATACTTTCGAAGGAACGCTGAAGACAGTGGCTGTCGACATCACCACGGACCTCAAGAAGGTCCGCAACATCGGCATCATGGCGCACATCGACGCCGGCAAGACCACCACCACCGAGCGCATCCTGTTCTACACCGGCATCACGTACAAGATCGGTGAGGTCCACGAGGGCGGCGCCACGATGGACTGGATGGAGCAGGAGCAGGAGCGCGGCATCACCATCACGTCGGCCGCGACGACCTGCTGGTGGAAGAACCACCAGATCAACATCATCGACACCCCCGGTCACGTCGACTTCACCGTCGAGGTCGAGCGCGCGCTGCGCGTCCTCGACGGTGCCGTCGCGGTCTTCGACGGTGTCGCCGGCGTCGAGCCGCAGTCGCAGACCGTGTGGCGCCAGGCCAACAAGTACGCCGTCCCGCGGATGTGCTTCGTCAACAAGCTGGACCGCACCGGCGCCGACTTCTACCGCGTCGTCGACTCGATCGTCGAGCGGCTGAACTCCACCCCGCTGGTCCTGCAGATCCCGATCGGTGCCGAGGCCGACTTCATCGGCGTCGTCGACCTGGTCGAGCAGCACGCCAAGGTCTGGCGCGGCGAGACCCAGATGGGTGAGGACTACACCATCGAGGAGATCCCCGCCGACCTCGCCGACAAGGCCGCGGAGTACCGCGAGAAGCTCGTCGAGACCCTCGCCGAGGCCGACGACGAGATCATGGAGGTCTACCTCGAGGAGGGCGACGTCTTCGACGTTCCCACCCTCAAGGCCGCCATCCGTCGCGCGACGCTCGCCGACAAGCTGAACCCGATCCTCACCGGCACCGCGTTCAAGAACAAGGGCATCCAGCCCCTGCTCGACGCCGTCACCGACTACCTCCCGTCGCCCGTCGACGTCGAGGCCATCGTCGGCCACAAGCCGAACGCCGAGGACGTCGAGATCACCCGCAAGCCCAGCGACGCGGAGCCGTTCTCCGGCCTGGCCTTCAAGATCGCCTCCGACCCGCACCTGGGCAAGCTGATCTACGTCCGGGTCTACTCCGGCAAGCTCGAGGCCGGCACCACGGTGCTCAACTCCTCGAACGGCCGCAAGGAGCGGATCGGCAAGGTCTACCAGATGCACGCCAACAAGCGTGAGGAGATCGCGTCGGTCGGCGCCGGCCAGATCGTCGCCGTCATGGGTCTGAAGGACACCAAGACCGGCCACACGCTGTCCGACCCGGCCAACCCGGTCGTGCTCGAGTCGATGACCTTCCCGGCCCCGGTGATCGAGGTCGCCATCGAGCCGAAGACGAAGGGCGACCAGGAGAAGCTCGGCGTGGCGATCCAGCGGCTCGCCGAGGAGGACCCGACCTTCGTCGTGAAGACCGACGAGGAGACCGGCCAGACCATCATCGCCGGCATGGGCGAGCTCCACCTGGAGATCCTCGTCGACCGCATGAAGCGCGAGTTCAAGGTCGAGGCGACCGTCGGCAAGCCGCAGGTCGCCTACCGCGAGACGCTGCGCCAGAAGGTCGCGAACCACAGCTACACCCACAAGAAGCAGACCGGTGGGTCGGGCCAGTTCGCGAAGGTCGTCATCTCGGTCGAGCCGAACATCGACCCCGAGACCGGCACCGGCGCGGGCTACGAGTTCGTCAACAACGTCTCCGGCGGTCGCGTGCCGAAGGAGTACATCCCCTCGGTCGACCAGGGCGGCCAGGAGGCCATGGAGTTCGGCGTCCTCGCCGGCTACCCCATGGTGGACGTGAAGTTCTCGCTCGAGGACGGCGCCTACCACGACGTCGACTCCTCCGAGCTCGCGTTCAAGATCGCCGGCAACCAGGCCTTCAAGGAGGCCGCGCGTCAGGCGAAGCCGGTCCTGCTCGAGCCGATGTTCGCCGTCGAGGTCACGACCCCCGAGAGCTTCCTCGGCACCGTGATCGGCGACATCAACAGCCGTCGCGGCCAGATCCGTGCGCAGGAGGAGCGCTTCGGCGACATCGTCGTCAGCGCCCTCGTGCCGCTGTCCGAGATGTTCGGGTACGTTGGCGACCTGAGGTCCAAGACCTCCGGCCAGGCTTCGTACGCGATGGAGTTCGACTCGTACGCCGAGGTTCCCACGAACATCGCCGACGAGATCATCAAGAAGGCGCGCGGCGAGTGACCCAGCCTGCGGGCTGAATCGCTGGCCGACGTACCCTCGGCACCACCCAACTCAAGTACGAGTCACGTAAGAAAACCACACCAGGAGGAGCCCCAGTGGCTAAGGCGAAGTTCGAGCGGACCAAGCCGCACGTCAACATCGGAACGATCGGTCACATCGACCACGGTAAGACCACTCTTACCGCGGCGATCACCAAGGTCCTGCACGACAAGCACCCGGACCTGAACCCGTTCACCCCGTTCGACGAGATCGACAAGGCTCCCGAGGAGCGTCAGCGCGGTATCACCATCTCCATCGCGCACGTCGAGTACCAGACCGAGGGGCGCCACTACGCGCACGTCGACTGCCCCGGTCACGCGGACTACATCAAGAACATGATCACCGGTGCCGCCCAGATGGACGGCGCGATCCTCGTGGTCGCCGCGACCGACGGCCCGATGCCGCAGACCCGCGAGCACGTGCTGCTCGCCCGCCAGGTCGGCGTGCCGGCCCTGGTCGTCGCGCTCAACAAGTGCGACATGGTCGACGACGAGGAGCTCATCGAGCTCGTCGAGATGGAGGTGCGCGAGCTCCTCAACGAGTACGAGTTCCCGGGCGACGACATCCCGGTCGTGCGCGTTGCGGCCTTCCCGGCCCTCAACGGCGACGCCAAGTGGGGCGAGTCGGTTGCCGAGCTCATGCAGGCCGTCGACGACTACATCCCGACCCCGGAGCGCGACACCGACAAGCCGTTCCTCATGCCCGTCGAGGACGTCTTCACGATCACCGGTCGTGGCACCGTCATCACCGGTCGTATCGAGCGCGGCATCGTCAAGGTCGGCGAGGAGGTCGAGATCGTCGGCATCCGCGAGACCTCGCAGAAGTCGACCGTCACCGGCGTCGAGATGTTCCGCAAGCTGCTCGACGAGGGCCAGGCCGGCGAGAACGTCGGTCTGCTGCTCCGTGGCACCAAGCGCGAGGACGTCGAGCGCGGCATGGTCGTCATCAAGCCGGGCACCACGACCCCGCACACCAACTTCGAGGCCTCGGTCTACATCCTCTCGAAGGAGGAGGGCGGCCGTCACACGCCGTTCTTCAACAAC
>NZ_DASWXC010000035.1:0-1861 GCF_036405735.1 Nocardioides sp. | reverse complement strand
GTCCGATCAGGAGGAACATCATGGGCAAGACCGGCCGCAAGCGCCGCGCTCGGAAGAAGAAGGGCGCGAACCACGGCAAGCGCCCCAACGCCTGAGCGCTGAAATGCATGAACCCCCGAGCCACCGGCTCGGGGGTTCTCTGCTTGTGGGGCTGGGTTGCCCTACGGCGTCTCGCGGATCTGCACCTGGACCTCGCGGATCCGCAGCATCACCCGCTGGCGGAGGTCGTCGGGGGCCGACTCGGCGCAGGAGCGCGCCACGACGGCCTTGACCGTGCGCTGGAGGTCGTACTTCTCCAGGCACGGGTTGCAGCTGTCGAGGTGCAACCGCACCGCCGAGCAGTCACCCTCGTCGAGCTCGTTGTCGAGGAAGTAGACGATCCGCTCGAGGAAGTCGGCGCAGTCGGCCGGCGACGGGTCGGCGCCGTGCTCGTGGCTCATGACGCACCGCCCTCGGAGGTGCCGCGGCCGACCGTGAGCAGGTCGTTGTCGCGGACGTAGTCCGACAGCATGTCGCGCAGCTGGCGCCGGCCGCGATGCAGACGGGACATCACGGTGCCGATCGGGGTGTCCATGATCTCGGCGATCTCCTTGTAGGCGAATCCCTCGACGTCGGCCAGGTAGACCGCGAGGCGGAACTCCTCGGGGAGCCGCTGCAGGGCGTCCTTGACCTGGGAGTCGGGGAGGTGCTCCAACGCCTCCATCTCCGCCGACCGCAGGCCGGTCGAGGTGTGCGACTCGGCCCGGTGGAGCTGCCAGTCCTCGACGTCCTCGGACATCGACTGCTGCGGCTGGCGCTGCTTCTTGCGGTAGGTGTTGATGAAGGTGTTGGTCAGGATCCGGTAGAGCCACGCCTTGAGGTTGGTGCCGGGCCGGAACTGGTGGAAGGAGGAGTAGGCCTTCGCGAAGGTCTCCTGGACCAGGTCCTCGGCGTCGGCCGGGTTGCGCGTCATGCGCATCGCGGCGGAGTAGAGCTGGTCGAGGAACGGCAGGGCCTCGCGCTCGAAGCGCGCGGACCGGTCGGCCTCCGTCTCGGTGGCGACATCGATCTCGGCCGCAGCGTCGGCCGCAGCGTCGGCCGGAGCGTCGACAGCGTCGATGGGGTCCAAGACGCCCTCGGGCGTCGGTGCAGGGTCAGTCATCGTGTCCCAGACTAGCCCCGGGGCGGGTGGTTCGAGCACGGCCAGCATGCTGGGGCAACGCCTCAGGCGGGGCGGCCATTCCCGGCGCCGGCGCCGGTGACCTCGCGCACGATCCACTCCAGCGCGCTCTCCACGATGATCGCGAGCGCGTCGTCCTGGCTGATCGGCCCCCGCGCGGGCACCGCGAGGCCGTGGTCGGCGCCGGGTACGACGCACAGGTCGGTCCCGTCGGGGAACTCCTCGGGCCGGCCCATCGGGTCGCGCTCCCCCTGGATCACCAGCGTCGGCACCCCGGCCTTCGTGAGCTCCTCGAGCCGCGACCTCTCCGGTCGACCCGGCGGGTGCAGCGGGAACGAGAGGGCCAGGCAGCCGCTCGCGGCCAGCCGGCGGGCACAGCGGGCCGCCGACCGGGCGCCCGCGGAGCGGCCCCCGACGACCAGCGGGGTGCGGGTCCGCAACCGGTTGGCGGCCGCGACCAGGCCGTCGTCGAGCGTCGGCGGCGCCGTCGCGACCCGGCGGCCCGCGACCTTCCACGGCTGCTCGAGCCGCACGACCGTGACGCCGTTGCGTGGGAGGTGGCGGGCCAGTGCCTCGAGGTCGGCGGTGTCGATCCCGTTGCCCGCGCCATGACTGAGCAGCAGTGTCGCCACCGGCTTGCGCGCCTGGTCGACGACCAGCCGGGCCTCGCCGTGCGGCGTGTCGATACGGCGCTCGATCGCG
>NZ_DASWXC010000034.1:0-17470 GCF_036405735.1 Nocardioides sp. | reverse complement strand
CCGGCCGACGTCGCCGACGCGCTGGCGGCGGGCGCCGAGGCGGTCCAGGTGGGCACCGCCCTGATGCTGGCCGACGAGGCGGGGACGCGACCGGTCCATCGTCGCGTCCTCACCGACCCGAACCGGCGTACCGCCGTGATGCGGGCCTTCACCGGCCGGCTCGCCCGCGGGCTCGTCAACGACTTCAGCCGGCAGTACGACGGCTGGGCACCGCCGGCGTACCCGAGCCTGCACCACCTCACCGCCCCGATGCGTCGCTGGGCGGCCGAGCACGACGACCCCGAGCACCTGCACCTGTGGGCGGGCACCGGCCACCACGCCGCCCGCCCCGGCCCCGCCGCCGACCTGCTCCACTCCCTCCTCCCCTGACCCTCACCCCGTCGAGACCCGGGTTCCCGAGCGTTGAGCCTCGGACTTCCGAGGGTTGAGTCTCCGGTTCCCGTGCCGAGCCACCACGCCAACCCGAGACTCGACCTACGCCAACCCGGGTCTCGACCCACGCCAACCCGAGACTCAACGTGCGAGACCCCCGCACCCGGGAACGGTGCGGGGGTCTCGAGATGCTCGACCGACGAGGGGACGCGAGCGGTCAGTTGACCCGGACGGTCATGGTGTCCTTGCTCTTGTTCACGTCGGTGACCGCGATGGTGGTGCCGGTGCCGGCGACCTTGGTGGAGCCCTGCGGGTTGGCGGGGTCCCAGTAGCGGTCGACGTCGCTGTCGTCGAAGACCCGCACCGCCGGCTGCGACGGCACCGAGACGGTCTCCAGCCCACCGACGATCTCGCGCACGAGGTCGAGCGGCTCGGTGGGCTCCAGCCCGAAGGTCGCGTCGTAGGTCTGGAACCGGCCGCGGGTCACGTCGCCGCCGCTCCACTTCTGCGCCACCGGGTGGGCGTCGACGGGGAGCGCCTCGCCGTAGCCGGGGTGCACGGAGGTGTTGTTGTCGCCGTACAGGCCGTTGACGTACCAGATCAGCAGACCGTCCTGGTACGGGAACTGCTGCACCCGCTCCGGGTCGGTGATGGTCCAGGCGTAGTTGTACGGCCCGGTCCGCAGCGTGGCGTCGTAGCCGCGGTAGGTGCGGTGCTCGGCGACGTAGTAGCGGGAGTAGTCCGCGTAGTAGCCGCCCCCGGTCAGCGAGCTGAAGCCGTCGAGGGTCCACCCCTCGGCGTCGCCGTCGGAGACCAGCGCGGTGCCGACGCTGATGTCGTCGATCGCGATGCCGAACTCGTGGTAGGCGGCGTCGTTGAAGTGGCGGAACCGCAGCGTCACGCTCTTCCCGGCGTACGCCGACAGGTCGGCCGTCAGGTCGACCCACTGACCCTGCGAGGAGCCGGTGATGCCGTGGCCCTCGTTCTGGCCGTTGGGGTCGGTGCTCGTCGATAGGTTGGTCGCGAGCGGCGTGAAGGTCTGGCCGTCGGTGGCGACCTCGACGTAGGCGTAGTCCCAGTCGGTCTCGATCGAGTAGTTCACCTTCGCCGCGAGCGACGCCCCCGCCGGCACGGTGAACGGCGCCGACGTGGCGGTCGAGGTGCGCTCGTCACCGGTGCCGGAGTAGAGGTAGGCGCCGTCGTACTCGGGCGCGACGTCGACGAACTCCTTGCCCGGCGGCAGGTCGGCGATGACGGCCTGGGCCTTCTTGGTGGCGTGGTAGCTGGGGCCGACCTCGACGGTCTCCGTCGCGCCGGGGGCGACGTACTCGTAGTCGAGCCAGCCGAGGAACAGCTTCTCGGTCGCTCCCATGTGGTCGGGCGTGGTGCCCACGTCGCCGGCGCCGTGACCCAGCCAGGAGCCGGAGCTCATCAGGTTCCAGAACCCGGTGCCGTTGTCGAGCGGCGTCGGGTCGACGGTGTCGTAGTAGTCCGGCAGGCCGAGGTCGTGGCCGAACTCGTGGGCGAAGACGCCGAGGCCGCCGTTCTCGGGCTCGGTGGTGTAGTCGCGGATCCACAGGTCGGTGTCGCCGATGCGGACACCGCCGACCTTCGGGAAGCCCGCCGGGCCCTGCGCGCCGGTGGGGTTGGCCGCCCAGCGGTGCGACCAGATCGCCCACTCCGGTGCGCCCGCCTCCTCGCCCTCACCGGCGTGGATCGCCTGGAAGTGGTCGATGTAGCCGTCGGCCTCGGCGAAGTTGCCGTCGCCGTCGATGTCGTAGCGGTCCCAGACGTCGAACGACTTCAGGTAGGCGACGATCTCGTCCTTGGTCTTGCCCCGGGCCAGCTGGTCGGCGTACCACGCGTTCGCGGCGTCCTGGATGAAGCGGGTCATGTCGCCGTTGGACTCGGTCTGGCCGTACGACGCCTCGTGGTACGGCACGGTGACCCAGTCGCTGACGTCACCCTGGACGTCGAAGCGGCCGCTGGACATCTCGTCGTAGAGGTCGCGGAACGACTCGCCGTTCTGGTCGGGCAGGCCGGTGAAGAACATCTGCTTGAAGTGCTCGGTCGAGAAGTCGGGCTGCCAGTAGGTGCTGTTGTCCTCGGCCGGCGGCTCGGGGATCTGGTTGTGCACCGGACCGGCGGGCGCGTCCGCGAAGCGCGGGTCCACCTGGTCGCCGAACTCGACGAGGAAGCTGAGCAGCTGGGCGGTCTCCTGGGTGCCGTACTCGACCCACTGGCCGCCGGCGGTCTCCACCGCCCGGCTCTTGCCCTTGGTGACGACCTTCGCCTCGCCCTTGGCGACCTTCTCGACGGCCGCCTGCTTGAGCGCGGCGCGCTTCTCGTGCAGCTTGTCGGGCCGGTTGTCCTGCTTCGGCTTGGCGGACCTGTCGGTGTGCTGCGCGGCGTCGTCGGCCGGTACGGCGGATGCGGTGGTGGGCACAGCAAAGGCCGCGAGCGAGATGCCCGCGGCCATGCTGATGACGCCCGAGATGCGTCGGTTCACTGATGTTCCTCCGAGAACTTTGTCGTCGTCGCGACCCCTCGCGAGGCCCCGCCGAGCGGACGGCTTGCGTCCGTTCGGGCACTTCATCACGAAGTCAGCGGCCCGTAAAGAGGCGCGCCGGAAAGTTTCTCGTCGGCGGTAGGACCAGGTCAGACCCGGAACGTGGCAGTGACGCGGTCCATCGCGGCCGCCATCTCGGTGAGCTCCTCCAGGGTCCGGCTGCTGCCCGCGACGGCTCCGTCGGTCTCGGAGACGATGTCCGCGACGCCCCGGACCCGCTCCGCGATGAGGCCGGAGCCACTGGCCGCCTGGTGGACGCTGACGCTGATGCTGGAGGTGGTGGCGCTCTGCTCCTCCACGGCACTGGCGATGGTGGTGACGTAGTCGTTGACGCGGCCGATGACGTCGGTGATCTCGCGGATCGTCCCGACCACCTCGGCCGTCTCCTGCTGGATCCCGGCGACCCGGCTGGAGATGTCCTCGGTGGCCTTCGCGGTCTCGCCGGCGAGCTCCTTGACCTCGGTGGCCACGACCGCGAAGCCCTTGCCCATCTCGCCGGCCCGGGCCGCCTCGATGGTGGCGTTGAGGGCGAGCAGGTTGGTCTGCTCCGCGATCGCGCTGATGGTCGCCACGACGGCGCCGATCTCCTGCGAGGCGGCCCCGAGGCGGTCGATGCGGCTGGAGGCGTCGGTCGCGGCCGAGACCGCCGAGTTGGCGACCGAGGCCGCCTCCGAGGCGCTGCGCGAGATCTCGGTGATGGAGGCGCCCATCTCCTCGGTGCCGGCGGCGACCGAGTGCGCGTTGTGGCTGACCTCCCCGGCCGAGGAGGCCGCCTCCTGAACGAGGCCGGAGGCGACCTGCGTGCTCTGCAGGATCTCCTGGTTGGCACCGAGCATCGCCGTGGAGGCGGTGGCGAGGCGAGCCGCGTCGGACTTCACAGCGGTCACGGTCTCGCGCAGGGTGGTGGCGGCCTGGTTGATGGCCGTCGCCATCTCACCCAGCTCGCCGCGGTCGGCGATGTCCACCTGGACGGTGAGGTCCTTGTCGCCGAGGCGGCGCAGGGCGTCGGTCGTCGCGGCCAGCGGGACGGTGATGCTGCGGCGGACCAGCCACACCAGCAGCACCCCGAGGACGACGGCGAGCACGACCGCGACGCCCATCTGGACGCGGGCCGCGTCGGCCTGGTCGGCCGCATCCTTCGCGGCCGCCTCGCTCCGCTTCTCCACCGAGGCGATGAGGTCGGCGGTGCTCTCCAGCACCCGGTAGTAGACGTCCCACGACGGACCCAGGATCAGCTCGTTCGCCTTCGCCACCGAGGCGTCGGTGGCCTTCTCGTAGAGCGCGACGATCTCGTCGTCCATCTCGAAGAACTTCTCGAGGTCCATGCGGGCCGAGTCGAGCAGCGCGTTCTCCTTGGCCGTGAGGTAGTCGGTGTTGATGTCGGCGAGGAACGCGCGGAACCGCTTCGCGACGTCGATGTAGCCGGCGCGGGTCGGCGCGTCGGGCTGCACCGCGGCCTTGGGGTCCCCCTTCGCCGCCTCCCAGGCGTAGGCCACCTGCCAGCCGCTCACGTCGGCGTTGAAGTACTTGATCTCCTGCACGTCGCGGGTGGCCTCGAGGAGCTGGTTCACCTCGGTGACGGCACGGTCACTCCTGCCCAGCGCACCGATGCCCACCATGGCCACGGCGATGAAGAGGACGATGACCGCCCCCAGGGCAGCGGCGAGGCGCGTGCCGATGCGGGTGCGCGAGAAGAGATTCATGCCGTCTGGTTCGGCCGGTGAGTCGATCATCTGAGCCTCGTCGGCGTCGATCGCGACACCTCGTGTCAGATATGCACGGTCACCGAACGAGTCCTTCTCCGAACTCGCTCGAACAGTCCGCTCAGGGCGCGCCCCGGATGGCCGATGCGATCTCCATCACGGGATCTCGGGGATCTCGGGCCTCGTCGTAGGGAGCAGCACGATGCGGATCGTCTCGCGTCGCAGCACAGTGGCCGCCGCCGCGCTCGGCACGGCCGCGGTCGCCGTACCGACCTCGGCGCGCGCGGCGACGGCCGGCACGGCGTACGTCGCCGGGTCCTTCCCGGCCACCCCCGTGCTGTCCGCGGGTGAGCGCCACCTGCTCAACCGGTTCTCGTACGGCGTCACGCCGGCGCTGCGCGACGAGGTGCTCCGGGTCGGGGCCCGCGCATGGTTCGAGCAGCAGCTGAGCCCGGTCGCGGACGGCTCCGACGCGGCCGTCGACTGGTGGCCCGACCTGCACCGCCCGGCGAACGAGCTGTGGCAGCGCGCCGACGACGACATCCGCGGCGGCTGGGAGGTGATGAACGACTACGGCCGCCGGACGCTGCTGCGGCGCATCACCACCCCGTGGCAGGTGCGCGAGGTCATGACGGAGTTCTGGGAGCACCACTTCCACGTGCCGACCAACGGCGACCCGCAGTTCACCCACCGGGCGTCGTACGGCGACGCGATCCGCGCCCGTGCGCTCGGCTCCTTCGAGGAGCTGCTGCAGGCCACGATCACGCACCCCGCGATGACGATCTTCCTGTCCGGCTACGACTCCACGAAGACCCACCCCAACGAGAACCTCGGCCGCGAGCTCCTCGAGCTGCACACCGTCGGGGTCGGCAACCACTCCGAGGACGATGTCAAGAACGCCGCCCGGATCCTGACGGGCTACGACATCGCGATGTGGACGACCTTCGCGGCGTCGTACCGCACCCGCGACCACTGGACCGGGCCGGTGCAGGTGCTCGGCTTCGCGCACCCCAACGCCGACGTCGACGGGCGACCGGTGGTGGCCGCGCTGCTGTCCTACCTCGCGCGGCACCCGCTCACCGCCCGCCGGGTGGCGCGCAAGCTGGTCACGAAGTTCGTGGCCGACGAGCCGCCGGCCACGCTCGTGGAACGGTTGGCCGAGGTCTACCTCGCCAACGACACCCGCATCGTGCCGGTGCTGCGCGCGCTCGTGGACTCGCCGGAGTTCGCCGCGGCGGCCGACACCAAGCTGCGCACGCCGTCGGAGGACCTCGTCGCGACCTGGCGGCTGCTGGGCGCGACCATCGCCCCGCCGGTCGACCGCAGCTCCGCTGCCAACGCCATCATCTGGCAGGCCGGCGACCTGGGCGACGAGCCGATGGCCTGGCCGCGTCCCGACGGCGCCCCGCTCGTCTCCTCGGCCTGGGGGTCGCCGTCGCGGATGCTCGCCTCGATGGACGTGCACTGGTCGATGGCGGGCGGCTGGTGGCCGTCGCAGGAGGCGACCTACCGCAAGCCGGCCGAGTGGGCGCCGGTGCTGCCTATCGCGTTCCGCGACCTGGTGGACCACCTGGCCCGGCTGCTCCACGGGCGACCCTCCACCCCGTCGGTGCTCGAGGGAGCATGCCTCTCGACGGGCTACCTGCCCGACCGGGTCGTGAAGGCGACCGACTCGATCTTCACCTGGAAGATGCCGCACCTGCTGGTCGCTCTGCTCGACCACCCGACCTGGTACCGCCGATGAACGACATCGCCGGTCGAGTAGCCGGAGCCGCTAGGCGGAGGCGTATCGAGACCTGCTGCCCCGAGAGCCTGGCCCTCACCCGCCGCGGCCTGCTCCGCGGCCTGCTCGCCGGTGGCGTGGCCACGACGGTCGGGTCCGCCGTGGTCAGCACCGCGCCGGCGTACGGCGCCCCGGCGCCCGCCGTGCTGGTCGTGCTCTCGCTGCGCGGGGCCGCCGACGGACTGTCACTGGTCGTGCCGCACGGCGACCCGGCGTACTACGCCGCCCGGCCGAGGATCGGCGTCCCACGCGACGCCCTGCTCGCGCCCGACGCGTTCTTCGGGCTGCATCCCTCGCTCGCGCCGCTGCTGCCGATGTGGCAGGCGGGCGAGGTGGCGGCGATCCACGCGACCGGCATGCGGGTGGCAAACCGGTCGCACTTCGCGGCCATGGAGCTGGTCGAGGACGCTGCGCCCGGATCCTCGACGCGGACCGGCTGGCTCAACCGCCTGGTGGGCGCGTCCGGCTCCACCGACCCGCTCGCCGGGCTGGCCGTCGGCGATCTGCCGACCGCGCTGGTCGGCGAGGAGACGGTCATGTCGATCAAGGACCTCTCGGTGGCGTCGCTGCCCGGCTCCTCGGCCGGCAGCACGGCGCGACGTGACTCGCTCGCCGCGATGTGGGCCACGGAGGAGGGTCCGCTGGCGGCCGGGATGCGCGCCGCGATGGCCAGCGTGGACCGGCTGGCGGCGGCGGAGGCACAGCCGGCGGGGACCGGCTACCCGGCCAACTCCGACCTCGGGCGCGCGCTGTCGTCGGTGGCGCGCACGCTGCGCGCCGACCTCGGCGTCAACGTCGTGACGGTCGACCACGGCGCCTGGGACATGCACACCAACCTCGGCACCCTGTCGTGGGGCGACATGGTCTCGAACACGCGTGAGCTGGGCCAGGCCATCGCCGCGTTCTTCACGGACCTGGGCGCAGTCCGCTCGAAGGTCACGCTGGTCACGATCAGCGAGTTCGGCCGCCGGGTGGCCGAGAACTCCTCCTACGGCCTCGACCACGGCTGGGGCAACGTCATGCTGGTCGCCGGCGCGGGGGTCAAGGGCGGGTACTACGCCCGGTGGACCGCGCTGCAGAACACCCTCGACGCCGACCTGGCGGTCACCACCGACTACCGCGACGTGCTGGCCGAGGTCGTCACCGCCCGGATGGGCACCTCGCTCGCCGCGGTCTTCCCGGGGCTCTCTCGCACGCCGATCGGCTTCATGACCGGGCAGAGTGGCTGGGGGTCGACGACCACGACGGTGCCCGACCCGCCCGCTCCCACACCCACGACCCCTCCGCCGGCTCCACAGCCGCCGCCTCCGCCGTCCCCGGTCCCGGTCAAGCCCCAGCCGAAGCGGAGGCGCCGTCGGCGCAGGAAGCGCCGCAGGCGCCGGATGATCCGTCGCCGGCGCTAGGCCCCTCGCCCGTCGAGCCGGCCCCGGTGGTCGAGCCGGCGAGCCGGACCACCGGTGGTCGAGCCGGCGAGCCGGTTTCCCGGTGGTCGAGCCGGCGAGCCGCCAGGCGAGACGTGTCGAGACCACCCTGCTGCTCGACCAGCGGCGGGCGGCCTCACGGCTCGACCAGCGGGCCGAGCAGTGGGCCGAGCAGCGAGCCGGTGTCACGGATCCGGCCCGCGACCCGGCGTACCTCCTCGGCGAGGTCGGCGTCCTCCCGGCTCAGCAGCCCGGAGAAGCGCGGGTCCAGCAGCCAGCCGGAGTCGCGGCAGGCGTACATCGACACCCGGTCGAGGAAGATCTCCAGCTGCCGGGCGCGGTCCTCCACACCGTCACCGTCCAGGTGCAGCCAGTCCAGCTGCCCCGTCCACAGCCGCGCGCGGACGACGTCGTGGTCGATGTCGAGGACGGTGCCGAACGGGCCGTTGCCCAGGTCGTGCTCGCGGCGGTACTCCTGGACCTCCCGCAGCAGCCGGATCACGTTGTCGTCGCGCAGTGAGGCCCCGACGAACAGCACGTGCCGGGTGAGCAGGAGTGCCTGCAGCAGCGATCCGGAGGGCCGCCGGAACGCGTCGTACCGCACGAAGTCGCCGCGGGTCAGCACGATGCTGGTGGGACGCGCCAGGTCGCCGTGGAGCTTGAGCAGCCACGGCCGCGCCCCGACCGCCGACTGCCACGGCAGCACGCTCGGCTCATGCCCGCCCGGAGCGGCGACGGCGGTCTCGTAGAGCGCGTCGTAGTTGGTGGTCACCACCTCCCCGCAGCCCAGGCCGGCGAGCAGGACATGGCTGAGGGAGGGCGTACGCCGCTGCTCGACCGCCTCGGCGACCCGCTGCTGGAACCCCGGATCGAGCACCTGCAGCAGCTCGGCCTGGTCGAGTGGGGAGAGCTGCGCCAGCTCCTCGGGGTCCAGCTCGGCGGCGAGGTGGCCGAGCAGCTCGCTCCACGACGGCAGGCCCGCCGGTACGCTCACGCCCGCGCCGAGGAACAGCGCCAGCTCCCCGGCGCGGGCCCGGTCCGCGAGCCGCCGGGCAGCCGCGTCGAGGCGGTCCCCGTCGCCGGTGCGTCCGTCGCCGACGAGCTGTCGGCGTACGTGCTGCGCGGCGGCGTAGACCGCGGCCTCCGGGGTGACCACGACGACGTCGAGGTCGTGACCGACCGCCACCCGGGCGACCGCCTGGAGCTGGCTCCGTACGACGTCGCCGCGCCGCGACCCCAGGCCGCCGCCCTCCAGGCCGACGAACGGCAGCGCCACCAGCGGCTTGACCCGGCCGGCTGCCGGCGCGAGTCCCGCTCCGGCGATCTCGGTCAGCACCTCCCCCACGCGGCCGGCCAGCTCGTCGACCGCGACGTCCTCCCCCGGACCGACCCGGATCAGCCAGAGCCCCTCCCGGTCGCTGGCCGCCCATCCGCGCTCGTCCCAGCCCGCGCCCGGTGCCGGCTCGTCGTGACCGAGGAGCGGGCGCCAGTGGTCGGTGAAGGCCCGGTCGGCGCCGAGGGGTACGACGGCCGCGTCGTGCACCACGGACTCGATGCGGCCGTGGGCGACGAACACGTGTCCGGACGTCATACCCACCTCCTCACTGCTCCGCTATCCAGGAGCCGCACCCACGATGCATTTCGTCGTCGACACCCCGGCCGGCACCTCAGGAGACCGCGCTACGGGGGTTTCGACACGCTCGGCCGCGGGCGGCCTCGCTGCTCGACCAACGAACCCGGTAGTCGAGCCGGCGAGCCGGTCCCCGGTGGTCGAGCCGGTCCCCGGTGGTCGAGCCGGCCCCCGGTGGTCGAGCCGGTCCCCGGTGGTCGAGCCGGCGAGCCGCCAGGCGAGACGCGTCGAGACCACCCACCGACCGACACCGACCAACGGGGGGCGGACGGCCTCACTGCTCGGCGGCCGGTGGCAGCGGCTCGATGCCCAGGACCTCGTGGGACGGCACGGGGTTGGGCCGCGACGCCTTGCAGGTCAGCTGCGCGGTATCGCCGCTGTCGCGGGTGGTGCGCACACGGACCCGGTAGATCGCGCCGCCCGCCGCCAGGTCGACCGTGGTGACCTCGTCGGCGACGCTGCGGTCGACCAGCTCGACGGCCGCCAGCCCGAGCAGCCCCAGCTCGCGTCGCAGCGCAATCTCGGCGGCCTGCACCGGCATCGGGTAGGAGGCCCGGCCACGCAAGAGGTCGAGCGTGAGCAGGCCGTCGCGGTGGCTGTCGGCGACAGTGAGCGCGGCGGCCGGGTCGAGCCGGCCGTAGTACAGCCCGTGCGGCAGCACGACCAGGTTCGCGGCGAACCGGTCGCCGCCGATGTGCGACACCTCCCAGGTGTGCTCGGGGTGCGCGGCGTCCAGCGCCGCGGCCACCGGTCGGCCGCGCTCGGCACAGCAGGCGTCGTGCCGGCCGTTGGTGCAGACGCAGAACAGCGGCCCGTCGTACGCCGGCAGGCCGGTCGAGCCGCCCCGCCGCAGCGCTCCCAGGTCGAGGTCGAGCACGTCCCGGGGATCGCCCACGACGCCCGACTCCAGCCGCGGCCGGAGCGGGTCGGCGTACGCGGCGAAGACCCGGACCCCGTAGGGTGTCGACGGTCGCGAGCTGACCCGCCGGATGAGCAGGATCTTCGCGCGCAGCTCCTGCGCGCGGTCCCGCAGCGCGGCACCGAGTCCGTCGGGCAGGCGCGCGTCGAGCAGGGCGGTGTTGCCCCAGGGACCGACGTGCTCGAGGAGCAGCCAGGTGCGGACGTGGGTGGCCGTGCCGGCGATCGGCTCGGCGCGCGCCAGGCTGGCGGCCGCGCAGCGGAAGGACGTCACCGGGGCTCCAGCAGCTCCAGCAGCCCTTCCCGCACCAGTCGGCGGCACAGCACCAGGTTGCTCTGCGGGTCCAGCGGCAGGTCGGCCGGCGTCACCGTGTCGCGACCGCGGATCTCCTCCAGCGCCGGACGCACCCGGGCCGGCACGGTCAGCGAGCGGTCGCCGAGCAGCACCTCGACCCGGTCGCCGCGGTCCAGCAGCACGCAGGGGTGGCCGGGCCGGCGCCGTAGCCGGGTCTGCCCGGTGACGTCGGCCAGCACGTCCCTCAGGCCGCCGGCCAGGCGCGGCGGGCGGCTGGTGAGGAACCGCCGGATCTCGGTCTCGACCGCGGCGGTCGGGTCGGCCCGGCGTACCTCCTGCGCCAGCCGCTCCAGCCGCTCGGCCAGGCCGTCGCGCAGCAGCGCCGGGTCGTCGAGGTAGCCGGCCGGCAGGTGCTCCTCGCCGACGGTGGCGAGCAGCGGCTGCACCGTGCGCTCGACCAGCCCGCGCCAGGTGAGCTGGTTGATGCCGATCGTGACGTGCAGGGACACCGTCTCCTGCGCGCGGGCGGCGTGCGGGGTGCCGGTGGGGAGGTACATCGACAGTCCCGGCTCCAGGACGACCTGCTCGGGCCCGTCGGGACTGTCGGGGCCGTGGACCTCCCACTGCTTCGAGCCCGCGGTCTGGAAGACGAACACGTCGTGGCTGTCGGAGTGGACGGCGAAACCCTGCGACCCCGGCGGGGTGAGGTAGGCGTTGGCCTGGCACGGATGGCCGAGCTCCAACTCGAGCTCGGCGACCAGCCGGGTCAGTGGCGCGTGGTAGCGGTGCAGCCCTTGGAAGACGACGGTCGCGCCGTCCGCGAAGAGCTCCAGCGCCTTGCGCGGGTCCACCAGACCCGTGAGCTGCTGGCCGGCGAGGGTCGCCGAGCGGGTGTACGCCGACTCCGGCAGCACCCCTCCGTCCTTCGCCAGCCGGATCGACGGCGTGCGGACGGCCGTCTCGGTGAGGAGCCGGTCGGCGTCCTCCAGCGAGAGCAGTCCGACCAGCGCGTCGGGGTCCGTGCGGTGCAGGTGCACGCGGGACGCCCAGACCTTGCTCAGGAAGGTCTGGGCGTCACCGCTGAGCAGGTCGAGCGCGCTCACTCAGCCGTCGGTGCCGTCGGTGCCGTCGCCGTCCGACGCGTCGCCGTCGGTCGTGTCGGTCGCGTCGCCGTCGCTGGCGTCGCCGTCGGTCGTGTCCGTCGCGTCGCCGTCCGTGCCGTCGGCGTCGCCACCGTCCGTGCCGTCGGCGTCGCCGCCGCCACCCAGACCCCCGCCGCCGCCACCCGGCGTCGTGGTCATCTCGTCGTCGCTCAGGGGCTCTTCGGTCATCAGGTCCTCCTGGGGTGAGTGGTTCGTGGACCCAGCATGTACCCGTCCGAGGGCTGGGTATATCGCTGCGCCCACCCGGACGCCCACCGGGACGCCCCTCGGTGACCGGGCGAACGCCGCTGCGGACCGGTTCTCCGGCAGACTGCCTCCGTGACCGACCAGCTCGCCCTCCGCACCCGCCTCTTCGGCGCCGTCCTCCAGCGGATCTCGAAGCCCGCCGACACGGCGGAGGAGATGATCGCTCTGCGGAAGAAGCGGGCCCGGCTGCTCGCCTCGCCGGTCGGTCGACTGGTCACCGGGCGGGAGTCGACGCGGGTCGCGGTCGAGGAGCGGGCCGTCGCGCTCGCCCACCACGACAGCCGGATGCGCATCCACACCCCGCCGGGTGCCGGCCCGAAGCCGGTGGTGGTGAACTTCCACGGCGGCGGCTGGTGCATCGGCACCCCCGAGCAGTCCGGCTGGTTCGCCAGCCATGTGGCCGAGCTGACCGGCGCGATCGTCGTGTCGCCGACGTACCGGCTCGCGCCCGAGCACCCCTACCCCGCCGCGACCGACGACGCCTGGGCGGCGTTCGAGTGGGTGCGGGCGCACGCCGCCGAGCTCGGCGGCGACCCGCGCCGGATGGCCGTGACCGGCGACAGCGCCGGCGGCAACCTGGCGAGCGTCGTGGCGCTCCTGGCCCGTGACGCCGGCATCGACGACATCCGGGCGCAGGCGCTGGTCTACCCGGCCGTCGAGATCCACGAGCGCTGGCCGTCGGAGGACGAGTTCGCCGAGGGGATCGTGCTCACCTCGCGCGGGATGCGGACCTTCTCCCGGCTCTACGCCGGCGACACCTCGGTGGCGACCGACTGGCAGCTCTCCCCCATCCGCGCCGCCTCGCACGCGGGGCTGCCGCCGGCGCTCATCGTCACCGCGCACCACGACCCGCTGCGCGACCACGGCGAGCGGTACGCCGCGGCGCTGGCCGCGGCCGGTGTCGAGGTCGAGCTCCGGGACTACGGGCCGGGCGTCCACGGCTTCCTGAGCCTGCCGCGCGTGGTGCCGGTCGCGAAGGACGCACTCGCCGACGTGGCGGGGTTCCTCAGCGCGCGGCTGTCGTAGGTCCGGGCGACCCGTCCCCGCGCCCGGGGGTCAGAGGATCTCGTCGTCCTCCGACGTCTCGTCCTCGACCCACTCACTGTCATCCTCGGCCATCGGGTAGGTCGTGATCGTGATCCGCGCGGTCACCGCCTTGGCCTTGCCGGCCTTGGGCATCGTCCAGACGTACGTCGTGGTGGCCCACGGGTCGACGACCAGCCGGCCCGTGCCCTTGCGGAGCTTGACCTTCGCGACCTGGTCGACGCCCTCGTCGTCGACCCAGCGGACGGTGGCCTTGCCGCTGCGCGGCTTGCGCTTGGAGGTGAAGACCGCGGTGAGGACCACCTCGTCGCCCTCCTCGACCGTGGTGGCCGATGCGGAGAGCACGACGCTGGTCGGGAACGCCTTGGCCTTCTTGGGCTTGGCCGTGGCTGGCGCCGTCCCGAGGAACAGCGGGCCCAGAGCGAGGACCAGGGCGATCAGACCGGCGATCAGGAGACGCGGGGCGGCGTGGGTCATGTCCCCCGCATCGGCACCGGCTGTTCCGCCCTGAGGAAATCTACGGTGTGACGGAGGCCGCAGCAGCGGGCTGGCTCGCCCCGTCGACGACCTGCCACAGCCCGACCGAGGCGACGGCGGCGAGCACCAGGCCCGCGAACTGCGGTCCGAACCAGCGCCGGCGCCGCGCCACGATCGGGGTCCGCGCGCCGGACACGGCGTCGACCTCGAGGGCGATGAGCTGCGACTCCGCGGGCTCGAGCACCCGCGGCGGGTCGGCGAGCACGGCCAGCAGGTTGTCGGTCGAGCAGAGCACGACGTCACCGGCCGAGCTCGGCTCCAGCTCACGGCCGACGAAGCACACCACCGGGTGGACGTGGGCCGGCCCCGCGAGGCCGCTGAGCCGCGAGACCGTGAAGGCCGCGGCGGTCACGCTCACCACGATGTCCTGGCGTACGCCGGCCTCGTTGATGTCGTCGCGACGCAGCCGTCGGGGCACCAGGCGCGACTCGACGACGAAGACGCCGCCCGGCCCCACCGCGATGTCGAGGGCCGGAGCCGCGTGTCCGGGGAGCCGCACGTCGGGCAGGACCGCCCACTCGTCGGCCGGCAGGGCCGAGAGGATCTGCCGCACCGCGCCGACGCCGTACGTCCGCTCCGCGGTCCGACGCCGCCCACCCGAGTCGTTCGGCATGTGTCGCACTCCCATTCGCCCCTGCCGTGTTCACCGTTGACGCTAGGTCTCATCGGCAGGCGCGCGCGGGAGTTGCGCGGAACCGCTCTCCGTTAGCGGTGTGCCCTGGTGTGAAGCAGCCTCGACCCTCGCTGCGCGGAGGCTGCTTCACACGAGCCGGTGACAGCCGCTCAGAACCGCGTGGTCCCCCGCATGCCACGGGGACGGCCGTCGGGGTCGTAGAACATCCGGTACGCCGGGCCCGCCCACAGCCGGGTGCGGGCGGGCAGGGCCGGCGGCACGTGGTGGCGGATCCGGCTGCCGGCGGCGCCGACACGCTCGGCCCACACCTGAGGCGCATGAGCGGGGTCGGCGAGCCGCGGGTCGTCGGCGGGCACGCCGAGGTGCTCGGCCCACAGCGTGGTGCGCAGGCGGCGCGGCAGCTCCCCGGTCGGGTCGACGACCGCGCAGGTGAGCTCGGAGTCGTGGGTCCAGGAGCGCAGGTTGAGGTTGTCGGATCCGACCGTCATCCACTCGTCGTCGACGATGCAGACCTTGGCGTGCACGTAGACCGGCGTGCCGTCCTCGTTCTCGAGGTCGTACATGGCGAACCGGTCGCCCCCGGCCTCCCGCAGCCGCTGCCACGCCTGCCGCTGCCCCAGCAGCATCGGCGGGCCGCTGATGCGGTTGTCCTCCTCGGGATAGCGCGGCACGACCGCGATCACGTGGAGCTCCGGCTCGCGGCGCAGCGCGTCGGCGAGCGTGGCGGCGACGAGGTCGGACCAGAAGTACTGGTCCTCGACGTAGATCAGCCGCCGCGCCCGCTCGAAGGCGCGGGAGTAGCCACGCGCGACCGAGCGCTCCCCGTCAGGCGCGAAGGGGTACGCCGGCCGCTTGGCCGGATAGGTGCGCAGCAGTTGCACCCGATGCGGACCGGCGTCGGGCGGCGGGTCCCAGCGCTCGGGCAGCGGCTCGGGGTGACGCGGCATCCGGGCGAGTCGGTGCATGAGCGCGCGGTAGGGGTTGCGGTGGTCGAGCGGGGTCGGGTCGTCCCATCGCTCGGCGAAGGTGTCGAGGACGTGGCTCACGGCCGGGCCGCGGATCTCGACCATCGCGTCGTGCCACGGCGGCGTCGGTCCGTACCGCTGGTCCAGCGGCGGCGCCTGCGGGTCGCCCTTGTGGGCGGCGTCGTCGCGCCGGCCGTGGCACAGGTCGATGCCGCCGACGAAGGCCACGTCCTCGTGCGAGCGGCCCTGCCGGCGTACGACCAGGAGCTTCTGGTGGTGGGACCCGCCGCGGCGCACCCGCTCGTCGAGGAGCGCCTCCCCGCCGCACTCGTTGACGATCGCGCCGAGGTGGTTGTTCTCCTGGGCGTTGAGATGGCCCTTGTCGGAGTGGGAGCGCCACAGCAGCGCCCGCACCTCGACGTCGCGCGCCGCCGCCGACTTCAGCAGCTCGGTCACGGTCGGGCCGTCCTTGGCCAGCCGCTCGTCGGAGTCGCCGCGCCAGTCGGTGAAGAAGATCCGGTCGCCCGCCTCGGTCGCCTCGACCACCTCGATGAGCCGCGCGAAGTAGTCGGCCCCGTGCACGTGCGGGACCACGAGGTTGCCCGCGGTCCACGGGCGCTCCGCACTCGGCAGGAACCAGTCGCTCACGTGGTCAGGCTGTCAGTCGCTGTGACGGACGTCTACGGCCCCGGCGTACGTCGTCGTGGCGGCCGCGTTCCTGCGTCGGTTCCCCAGATTGGGGATGGGGTCCACCGGCGTCCCGGCGTGGCGGCCGCGCTCCGCCTCCAGGTCCGTTGACCGGCCCTAGGACCGGGACGAGCATGACGGATGACCGACCCACCATCGAGATGAAGGAGAGTGTCCTGGCTCAGCACATCGGAAACCCATGTCTCAAGACATAGGAAACTCGATGCTGGCGGGTGTCGAAGGCGAGGCTGGTCATCACCGCGATCGAGACCGAGGGCATCACCCAGGCTGAGGCGGCACGTCGCTACGGTCTGAGCAAGGCTTGGGTCAGCAAGCTCATGTCGCGCCGACGAGCCGAGGGCGATGCAGCCTTCGAACCGAAGTCTCGCCGCCCGCACGCCTCACCCAACGCCACGCCTGAGCCGGTCGTCGACCTGGTCCTGGCGCTGCGCAAGCAACTGGTCGAGTCGGGCCTGGATGCCGGCGCGGAGACCATTGGCTGGCACCTGCAGCACCACCACGACGTGGCCCTGTCCCGAGCCACGATCAACCGGACCCTGGCCCGCGCGGGTGCGGTGACCCCTGAGCCGGCCAAACGCCCGAGGTCGTCCTACATTCGCTTCCAAGCCGAGATGCCCAACGAGACCTGGCAGTCCGACTTCACCCACTATCGACTTACCCGCCCCGACGGCGGACCAGGCAGCGACGTGGAGATCATCACCTGGCTCGACGACCACTCCCGATATGCCCTGCATGTGAGTGCGCACTGGCGGATCACAGCCAAGATCGTGCTCGACACCTTCACCAAAGCCGCAGGTCAGCACGGCTACCCCGCATCCACGCTGACCGACAACGGCATGGTCTACACCGTCCGGTTCGCCGGCGGCCGCGGCGGACGCAGCATGCTCGAGAACGAGCTCAGACGCCTCGGGATCGTGCAGAAAAACTCCCGTCCGAACCATCCCACCACGTGCGGCAAGGTCGAGAGATTCCAGCAGACGATGAAGAAGTGGCTGCGCGCTCAGCCCGTCCAGCCGACCACTCTCGAGGACCTGCAGGTACTACTCGAGGAGTTCGCCAGCGCCTACAACCAGCACCGGCCGCACCGGTCCCTGCCGCACCGAGCAACCCCGGCCACCGCCTACACGACCCGCCCCAAGGCCACCCCAGCCGCCGACCGCGCCGCTGACACCCACGACCGGGTCCGGTTCGACCGCATTGACAACGTCGGCACCGTCACCCTGCGCGTCAACGGCCGACTGCACCACATCGGGATCGGACGAACCCACGCCCGAACCCACGTCATCCTGCTTGTCCACGACCTCGACGTCCGCGTCATCGACGCCGCCACCGGCGAACTGCTCCGCGACCTCGTCATCGACCCCGACCGCGACTACCAGCCCACCGGAACACCCGCCGACACCACCCGACCGACCCCGAAATGACAACTCCCGGACCTACCAGTTGTAGGTCCGGGAGTTTCCGATGTCCTGAGACATCACA
>NZ_DASWXC010000033.1:0-38089 GCF_036405735.1 Nocardioides sp. | reverse complement strand
GGGACCCGTCACCGCGCCAGGTGCCCCAGTCGAGGTCGCCGTCGGGCAGCAGCCGTGGCAGCAGGACGCGCCTGCCGGTCGCCGCGAGCGCGTCGAGGAGGAAGGAGGTGCCGGGCTCCCCGCCGATCGAGACGTACGCCGCGACGGTCGCCGCGCGGCCGACCTCCGGGGCGGCGAGCACGTGCCGCGCGATCCGCGCGGCGGCCTCGGCGACCTCCGTGAGCGGGCGCCGACGCCGGGCGGCGAGCAGCTGGTCGCGAGCGCTCGTCTTCGCCGGCAGCGGCAGCGGTTGGGGTTCGGCCACCCGACCACCCTACGATCGACAGCATGGGTAGCCCTGGGTTGCAGAAGGCGACCGCGAAGATGCGGGACGCCGGCGTCGACGAGGTCGCGATCGAGACCTTCGCGCACTACTACCGACTGCTCGAGCACGGCGAGACCGGGATGATCCCCGAGGCGGCGATCGAGCCGGTCGACATCCCCTCGCTCGACGACGTCGAGGTCTCCGACGAGCAGGCCTCCGCGGCGCTGCGGACGACCGCGGTCATCAAGCTCAACGGCGGGCTCGGCACCTCCATGGGCATGGACCGCGCCAAGTCGCTGCTGTGCGTGCGGCGCGGCATGTCGTTCCTCGACATCATCGCCCGCCAGGTGCTCCACCTCCGGCAGGCGTACGGCGCCCCGCTGCCGCTCATCTTCATGAACTCCTTCCGCACCTCCGGGGACACGCTCGCGGCGCTGGCGCGCTACACCGACCTGCCGGTCGAGGGGCTGCCGCTGGAGTTCCTCCAGAACCGCGAGCCCAAGCTGCGCACCTCGGACCTGAGCCCGGTGAGCTGGCCGAAGGACCCCGAGCAGGAGTGGTGTCCGCCCGGACACGGCGACATCTACACCGCGCTCGTCGGGAGCGGCCTGCTCGACCTGCTGCTCGAGCAGGGCTACGACCGGGTCTTCGTCTCCAACTCCGACAACCTCGGCGCGGTGCCGGAGCCGCGGGTCGCCGGCTGGTTCGCCCAGAGCGGAGCTCCGTTCGCGATCGAGGCGGTGCGGCGTACCGCCTCCGACCGCAAGGGCGGCCACTTCGCCCGTCGCCGGACCGACGGGCGGCTGGTGCTGCGCGAGACCGCGCAGACGCCGCCGGAGGACGCCGCCGCGCTGCGCGACCTGGACCGGCACCGGTACTGCTCGACCAACAACATCTGGTTCGACCTGCGCGCGATGAAGCAGGCGCTCGCCGTGCGCGGCGGCATCCTCGGGCTCCCGCTGATCCGCAACGTCAAGACCGTCGACCCCGCCGACAAGACCTCGCCCGAGGTGGTCCAGATCGAGACCGCGATGGGGGCGGCGATCGAGATCTTCGAGGACGCGGCGCTCATCGAGGTCGGCCGGGACCGGTTCATCCCGGTGAAGACCACCAACGACCTGCTGGTGCTGCGCTCCGACGTCTACGAGATCCGCGAGGACTTCTCGCTCGACCAGGTGGCCGGCGAGGTGCCGTACGTCGACCTCGACCCCGACCACTACAAGGTGGTCTCCGAGTTCGACAAGCGGTTCCCCGAGGGGGCGCCGTCGCTGCGGGAGGCCAGCAGGCTCGCGATCGACGGCGACTGGACCTTCGGCCGCGGCGTCCGCGTGATCGGCGCGGTGGAGCTGCAGGCCGCCGGCGCGCAGCGGGTCGCGCCGGAGTCGGTACTGTCGGCGGGTGGCTAGTAGCAGCGGCGGGCTCCTGAGCGTCGAGGAGCTCCGCGACCGGATCCTCGCCGACATCGACCCGCTGCCCTCGGTCCAGCAGCCGCTGCTGGACGCCCTGGGCCTGGCCAGTGCCGAGGACGTCCACGCCGAGGTCTCGCTGCCGGGCTTCGACAACTCCGCGATGGACGGCTACGCCGTGCGGTACGCCGACGTCGCCAGCGCCTCGCCGGACGCGCCGGTGCACCTGCCGGTGGTGGGGGAGATCGGCGCCGGTCAGGCCGGCCTGCTCGCGCTGCCGCCGGGCACCGCGGCCAAGATCATGACCGGCGCGCCGGTGCCGTCCGGGGCCGACACGGTGGTGCCGTACGAGTGGACCGACCGCGGCGTCGCCCACGTCCGGATCACCCGGGCGCCGGCCGAGCGCCAGCACGTGCGGCCCGCGGGTGAGGACGTGCAGGCGGGCGACCTCGTCGTCGCGGAGGGGACCATCCTCGGGCCGCGCCACCTGGGGCTGCTCGCCTCCGTGGGCCGGGCGACCATCGCGTCCCGGCCCCGGCCGCGCGTGGTCGTGATGTCGACCGGCACCGAGCTGCGCGACCCGGGACGGCCGCTGGGCCACGACTCGATCTACGACGGCAACTCGTTCCTCCTCGCCGCCGCGGCCCGCCGCGCCGGCGCGATCGTCTACCGCGTCGGCATCGTCCCCGACGAGCCCAAGCTCTTCCTCGAGGCGCTGGAGGACCAGCTGGTCCGCGCCGACCTGGTCGTCACGTCCGGCGGGGTGTCGCAGGGCGACTTCGACGTGGTCAAGGCCGCGCTCGCGCCGCAGGGCGTGTGGTTCGGCGGAGTGGCCATGCAGCCGGGGAAGCCACAGGGCTACGGCCGCGTGGGCGAGGACCGGGTGCCGATCTTCACGCTGCCGGGCAACCCGGTGTCGTCGTACGTCTCCTTCGAGCAGTTCGTGCTCCCCGCCCTGCGCCGGCTGATGGGCATGCGGCCGGAGGTGCGCCCCACCGTCCGGGGCCGGCTGACCGGACCGATCAGCTCGCCGGCCGGGCGGCGGCAGTTCCTGCGCGGCGAGATCCACGACGGTGCGGTGACGCCCGTCGGCGGCCCCGGCTCGCATCTCATCGGCGACCTGGCGGCGGCCAACTGCCTCGTGGTCGTGCCCGAGGACGCCACCTCGCTGGCGGCGGGTGCCGAGGTCGACGTACTGCTGCTGGACCAGGAGTTCTGATGTCGGATCCCACTCGCCTCACCCACGTCGACGAGTCCGGCGCGGCGCGCATGGTCGACGTCTCCGAGAAGGACGTCACCCGCCGGGTCGCCACCGCCTCCGGACGCGTCCTGGTCTCCGCCGAGGTGGTCGCCCTGCTGCGCGGCGAGGGCGTGCCCAAGGGCGACGCGCTGGCGGTGGCGCGGATCGCGGGGATCATGGGCGCCAAGCAGACGCCGGCGCTGATCCCGCTGTGCCACCCGCTGGCGATCTCCGGGGTGAGCGTGGACCTCGACGTCGCCGACGACCCTTCGACAGGCTCAGGACGAGGTGCGGTCGAGATCCGCGCCACGGTGCGCACCACCGACCGGACCGGCGTCGAGATGGAGGCGCTGACCGCCGTCTCCGTGGCGGCGCTGACGGTGGTCGACATGGTCAAGGCGGTCGACAAGGCCGCCGTCATCACCGACGTCCGCGTGGAGACCAAGACCGGCGGGAAGTCCGGGGACTGGGCGCGGTCGTGACGGCGCTCTCCGCGGGGGTCGTCGTCGCCTCCAACCGTGCGGCCGCCGGCGTGTACGCGGACACCACCGGCCCGCTGATCACCGCGTTCCTGCACGAGCACGGGTTCCTGGTCGGCGAGCCGGCCGTCGTCCCGGACGGGGAGCCCGTCGCGGTCGCGATCCGGGGCTTCGTCGACGCGGGTGCCCGGGTCGTGCTGACCACCGGCGGCACCGGGCTCACGCCGACCGACCGCACGCCGGAGGTGACGCGGCCGCTGCTCGACCGCGAGGTACCGGGGATCGCGGAGGCGGTCCGGGCGGCGGGCCTGGCCCAGGGTGTCCCGACCGCGATGCTCTCGCGCGGCCTGGCCGGCGTCACGGGGCAGTGCCTGGTGGTGAACCTGCCCGGGTCCCGCGGCGGGGTGAAGGACGCTCTCGAGGTGCTCGCCCCGGTGCTGCGGCACGCGGTCGAGCAGGTGGTCGGGAGCGACCATTGAGCGCACCGCCCCCCGCGTGGCCGGTCCGCCTCCGCGCCGGTGAGGTGACCGTCCGACCGATCTCGCGGCGCGACGCCGGGGCGTGGCGTGAGGCCCGGCGGCGGAGCGCGGGGTGGCTGACGCCGTGGGACGCCACCGTGCCCCCGAACGGCGAGGCCCGGCCGACGTCGTTCGCGGCGCTGGTGCGGCGGCTGCACCGGGCGGCACGGCTCGGACAGGCGATGCCGTTCGCCATCGAGGTCGACGACGGTCACGGTCCGCGGTTCGTCGGGCAGGTTACGGTCAGCAACATCGTGCGCGGCTCGGCGATGTTCGCCTCGGTCGGCTACTGGATCGACGTGGCGTACGCCGGCCGCGGCATCATGCCCCGCGCCGTGGCGCTCGTCATCGACCACTGCTTCGCGACCGGCCTGCACCGCATCGAGGTCGCGATCCGGCCGGAGAACTCCAACTCGCTGCGGGTCGTCGAGAAGCTCGGTATTCCTGAGGTCGGCTACGCCCCGCGCTACCTGCATATCGACGGCGCCTGGCGCGACCACCGGATCTACGCGATCACGGCCGAGGACGTGCCGCCGGGTGGGCTGATCTCCCGGGTGACCGGCTCGGCCGGCACCTGACGCTCTTTCGCGGCGCGTCGCGGGGGACGTCATACGATCCGGCTGCTCTGGCAGCCGAGTCGTATGACGTCCGGCTGGTCCGCGCGGGGACGTCATGCGACCCGGTCGCCGAGACAGCCACGTCGTATGACGCCGACCCAAACCACACCAGTCACACCAGCAATTTGCGACACACGGGTAGACATCCCCGGTGTGCTGCGCTAACGCTCATAACCTCTGGGGCGTGGACCCGAGCGCACTGATCTTCGTCGCCCTTGCCGTGGCGTGGGCCGCCTACCTGCTCCCCAAGGCGCTCGAGCACCACGAGGCGGGTGCTCGCAGTCGGACCGTGGACCGCTTCTCCCACACCATGCGCGTCCTGGCGCGCCGCGAGCCGGTCAGCCGCCGCGCCACGCGGCTGGTACGTCCCGGCGAGTCGCTCGCGCGCCCCGTGAGCGGATCCACCGAGGCGCCTCACGAGGAGGCGGTCGTCGACAGCTCCGACATCGGCCGTCCCGGCATCAGCATCACCGACACCGGTTCCTGGGCGCTCGCCCAGGACACGGTACGACGCAGCGCGGCCGCCGCCGCTGCCCGACGCCGTCGCCGCGTGCTCGGCGTCCTGCTGCTGCTGACCGCCATGGTCGGCAGCTGTGCCGCCGGCCGGGTGATCCACTGGGCCTGGCTGGCAGCGCCTCTCGTGCTGCTGGTCGCCTGGCTGGTGGCCTGCCGGCTCATGGTCCGCAGCGAGCGGGCCCACCGCCCGGCCGCCCGACGCCCGGCCAGCACGCAGCAGCCCGCGCAGCAGGAGACCGCCGGCCCGTCCGTGGCGATCGCCGACGACGACACCACCGAGGTCCCCGTCGTCCCGTCCCCGCGCGGGGAGGAGTCGACCCAGGCGAGCGCCGGGTCCGCCGAGGCCGCCTGGGCGCCCGTGCCGGTCACGCTGCCGACGTACGTCTCCAAGCCGGCGGCCCACCGCACCGTCAGCACGATCGACCTCGACGCCACCGGCGTCTGGACGTCGGGCAACACCGCCGCCGACAGCGCGCTGGCCCGGGAGGCCGACGCCGTCCGCGCGGCCGCCCAGCAGCAGCCGCCGGCCGTCGAGCGCCGCGTCGCGGGCTCCTGAGGTCGCCCACCCGAGCCCTTCCAGCAGGGGTGATTTGGGGTCGCCCCCGCACTGGGTGCTAACCTCATCCGCGCATCGGTTGATGCAGTTGGGGCTGTGGCGCAGTTGGTAGCGCGTCTCGTTCGCAATGAGAAGGCCAGGGGTTCGAATCCCCTCAGCTCCACCGAAACGAAGGGCGGTCCATCCGGGCCGCCCTTCGTCGTTGCGGCGTGTGCGAACCGCCGCTCGGGGTAAGTGGGGGGCATGAGCAGCGCACCCCACCTGGCAGCGACATCGTGGGCGACATCGTGGGCGACATCGTGATCGGGGACCGACGCAAGCCGCTGGGTCGCTACGTCCGGTTCGCCGACGACGCCACCCAGGACCGGTTCGCGCAGGCGGCCGAGGTGCGCTACCACGAGCTGGCGCGGCTGGACCCGTGGAGCGGGCAGGTGAAGGTCGAGCTGCCTCCCGAGGAGCCGCCCCGCACCGTCACCGAGCGGCGCGGGCTGCTGCGGCGAGCCCACTCCTACGAGGTGCCGCCACCGCGCGAGACCCTCCTGCTGAGCGCTGCCCTGGCGAGAGCGGCGCGCGACGGCCTGGAGGTCCCGGACCGGATGGCGGCGCTCGGTGGGTGTCGGGCCGGGATCGACCTGGCGGCGGGGATGGGCGAGGTGGTCGTCGACCTCGCCAAGGACCTGGCGCCGGTCGCGGTGCCCGAGCAGCAGACGCATCCGGCGTACCGCCAGACGCTGCGACTCGCCGCCGAGCTCCGCGCGCTGTACGACACGACCGCCGCCGTCGGGTGTGCCGACCCCGCCGGCTGCGTCCTCGCGCGTTCGCCCGGGCAGTGGGGCCGCCGCGAGGAGGACGTGGAGGTGGCCGAGGTGCGGACGGTCCTGGCACAGCTGGCCGCGCACACCGCGGGGCACGGGTCGCCGGAGTAGTGCGCGGGAGCCCATCGGGGCACCCGGAACAGGTGTACGACGCGTCGCTGGAGTTCATCGGCACCGCCACCACGGTGTTGCGGCTGGGCCCCTTCACCCTGCTGACCGATCCGAACTTCCTGCACCGCGGCCAGTACGCCTACCTCGGCAAGGGGCTCGTCTCCCGGCGCCGGTCGGAGCCGGCCTGCCAGCCCGACGCGCTGCCGGAGCTCGACGGCATCGTGCTCTCGCACCTGCACGGTGACCACTTCGACCGCGTGGCGCGCCGCGAGCTCGACCGCGACCTCCCGGTCCTGACCACGCCTGCGGCCGAGCGGCGCCTGCGGCAGTGGGGGTTCCGGGCCGCCCAGGGGATGGACACCTGGGAGGCGACCATCCTCGGTCGCGACGACTGGACCCTCACCATCACCTCCGTGCCGGGCGTCCACGGCCCCGGCCCGGTCCGCCGGCTGATGCCGCCGGTGATGGGCAGCCTGCTGGAGCTGCAGCAGGGGAGCGGACCCGTGCACCGCACCTACCTCAGCGGCGACACCCTCTACCGGCCGTGGCTGCGGGAGGTCGTGGAACGGGCCGGCGCGCTGGACGCGGCGGTGCTGCACCTCGGCGGGACCCGGGTCCTCGGCGTGCTGCTGACGATGGACGCCCGCCAGGGCGTCCAGCTGACCAGCGACCTGGCCGCCGGCGTCACGGTGCCGATCCACTACGACGACTACGGCGTCTTCCGCTCTCCGATCGCCGACTTCCACGCCGCGTGCGCCGAGCGGGGCCTGGCGGCCGGCGTACGGCACGTCGAGCGCGGCCAGCGCGTGAGACTGACGCCGCCGTCCTGAATCGCGCCGTGGGGTTGGGGTACCGCCCCAGGGTGACGCCACGTCCACGAGCCGCCGCCCGCATCGCCGATGTGCTCCGACAGGAGGTCAGGGAGGGCTACGACCCCGAGGGGGAGGTCGACCTCCCCGGCTTCGCGGCCAGCGCGACGACGTACGCCGTCACCGTGGCGGCCGGGCTGGTCGCCCTGCGGGCCAGCGGGCGACAGCTCCCGGAGCGCTACGAGCTGACCGACGTGCTCCTCGGCGGGCTCGCCACCCACAAGTTCAGCCGGCTGCTGGCCAAGGGGTCGGTGACCAGTCCGATCCGGGCGCCGTTCACCGAGTTCGAGGGCCCGGCCGGATCCGCCGAGCACCACGAGGAGCCGCGCGGCGCACACGGCTTCCGGCACACGGTCGGTGAGCTCCTCACCTGCCCGTTCTGCGTCGGCGTGTGGACCGGGACGGCGTACGTCGCCGGCCTGGCTCTCGCACCCCGGCTCGCCCGGACCTGGGCGGCTGCCTTCAGCGTCGTCGGGGTCTCCGACGCGCTCCAGCACGGCTACGCGCGACTGCGGCGCGACTGACGCGGCCTCGGGGTCAGTAGCCGATCCGGGCGACGCAGACCTCACCGGTGCGCGGGTTCGTGGCGCGGAAGCGGAAGTAGTCGGGGCCGGCGCGGTTCCCCGTGTGGCGCTCGACCTCGAAGGAGCCGCTGCGGGCATTCGTGACGGACCGTCCGCGGGCCACGAGGTTGCCGTTGCGGCGCAGGGCCCAGCGCCACGTCTGCCGTGGCCGGTTGCTGTCGATCTCGGCCTCCACCTCGAGGCCTCGCGACTCCCGGTCCACCTTGATCCGCCAGTCCGCTGCCCGGGAGCACCCGCCGCTGCGCACCCGCTCGTCATCGTCGGCATGGACCGGAGGGACGAGGGCGACGGTGAGACCGGCGGCCACCAGGGCGCCGGCGAGAGGCCGGGCCCATGGACCCAGAGGTCGGCGGGGCAGGCTCGGCAGCTGGCTCATAGGACGGCTCCTTCGCAGCGCTCGGGAGCTCCACCGTACGCCGCCGCGACCGCTTCCGCGAGGGACGTCGGGGCCGGTGGGCGGTCCGGACCGACCCCGCTGTTGGCGGCCGAGCGCTATTGCAATAGATTTGCAATAAGCGACAGAGAGGCATGCCCATGCACGTCCCCGACGGATTCCTCGACGCCCCCACCTCGGTGGCCACCGGCGTCGTCGCCGCCGCCGCGGTCGGCGTCGCCCTCAAGGGCGCCCGCCGCGAGCTCGACGACCGCACCGCCCCGATGGCCGGGCTGGTCGCGACCTTCATCTTCGCGGGGCAGATGATCAACTTCCCGGTCGGCGCCGGCACCAGCGGCCACCTGCTCGGCGGCGCGCTCGCCGCGATCCTGGTGGGGCCGTTCACGGCGTGCCTGTGCCTCAGCGCCGTGCTCATCGTCCAGGCCCTGCTGATGGCCGACGGTGGCGTGACCGCGCTGGGGACGAACATCACGCTGATGGCGGTCGTCGCGGTGGTCGCCAGCTGGGCCGTCTTCCACGGACTGCGCCGGGTGCTCCCGAGCCGGCCGGGCCTGGTGGCCCCGCTGGCCGGTGTGGCCGCGTTCCTCTCGGTCCCGGCAGCGGCGGCCGTGTTCACCCTGCTCTTCGGGATCGGCGGGGTCGCGCCGGTCGACACCGGCGACGTGCTCACCGCGATGCTCGGCTGGCACACCGTCATCGGCGTCGGCGAGGCCGTGATCACCGCCCTCGTGGTCGGCGCCGTCATGACCACCCGCCCCGACCTGGTGCACGGCGCGCGCGACCTCGCCGCCGCCACCGAGCTGGAGATCCGGAAGGTGCCCGCATGAGCCGTCAGCCCACCCGTCCCGCAACCCGTCCCACAGCCCGGCTGCCGCTGCGCGTCTTCCTCCTCGGCGGCCTGATCGTCGCGCTGCTCGTCGCCGGCGTCGGCAGCTACTACGCCAGCGCCCACCCCGACGGGCTGGAGTACGTCGCCGAGCAGACCGGCTTCATCGACTCGGCCGAGGACAGCGCGACCGCCGACAGCCCGTTCGCGGACTACGCCACCAAGGGCGTCGACAACCCCCGACTCGGCGGCGGTCTGGCCGGCGTGCTGGGCTGCCTGGTCGTCCTGCTGCTGACCAGCGGCGTCGCCTACGCGGTGCGCCGCCGGCGTACGCCCGCCAGCACGGCCAGCACGACCAGCACCCACACCGGCTCCGACGCGGCCTGAGGGCGGGGCACCCATGGGAGCGGGACACGGGCACCGGCTGCACTACCACGGCCACAGCCCGATGCACCGCGCCCCGGCGCACCTCAAGCTGCTCGCCCTGCTGGGGTTCGTGCTCGTCGTCGTCGCCACGCCGCGGCAGGCCTATCCGGCGTACGCCGTGGAGCTGCTGGTGCTCCTCGGCGTCATCGCCGTCGCCCGGGTGCCGGTCGGCTACCTGGCGAAGCGGATGGTGGTCGAGGTGCCGTTCGTGGTGTTCGCGCTGCTCATGCCGTTCGTCGCGCACGGGCCGCGCACCGAGATCCTCGGCGTCACGGTCGCCGAGCAGGGCGTCGTGGCGGGTGTCGCGCTGCTGCTCAAGGGGTCCCTGGGCGTGCTCGCCTCGCTGACGCTGGCGGCGACCACGGAGGCGAGCGACCTGCTGCGCGGTCTGGAGCGGCTGCGGCTCCCGCAGCTGCTGGTGCAGATCATCGGCTTCATGATCCGCTACCTCGACGTCGTCACCGCCGAGCTCGGCCGGATGACCGTCGCCATGCGCTCGCGCGGGTTTGAGCCCCGCTCGCCGCGGCACTGGCCGCACCTCGCCCGCGCGCTGGGCGCCCTCTTCGTCCGCTCCTACGAGCGCGGTGAGAGGGTGCACCTGGCGATGCTGTCGCGCGGGTACGACGGCACGGTGAGGAGGCAGACCCCATGACCCCGGTCCTCGACGTCCGCGGGCTGGCCTACGCCTACCCCGACGGCCACCAGGCGCTCTTCGGCGTCGACCTGCACGTACATCGCGGCGAGCGGGTGGCGCTGCTCGGGCCGAACGGTGCCGGCAAGACGACGCTGGTGCTCCACCTCAACGGGATCCTCACGGCCGGAGCCGGCACCGTCGCGGTCAGTGGCCTGCCGGTCGAGAAGCGGCACCTCGCCGAGATCCGGCGCCGCGTCGGGATCGTCTTCCAGGACCCCGACGACCAGCTCTTCATGGGCACCGTGCGTCAGGACGTCGCCTTCGGGCCGGCCAACCTCGGCCTGCGCGGGCCCGCGCTCGAGGCGCGCGTGATGAGCGCCCTGGAGCAGGTCGGGATGGCGGCGTACGCCGACCGCCCGCCGCACCACCTCAGCTTCGGGCAGCGCCGCCGGGTCGCCGTGGCCACCGTGCTGGCGATGGAGCCGGAGATCCTGGTGCTCGACGAGCCCTCGTCGAACCTCGACCCGGCCTCACGACGCGAGCTCGCGGAGATCCTGACCTCGCTCGAGGTGACGGTGCTGATGGTGACCCACGACCTGCCGTACGCGCTCGAGCTGTGCGAGCGGTCGGTCGTCCTGCACGACGGGGTGGTCGCGGCCGACGCCCCGACCTCGGAGCTGCTGGTCGACGCCGACCTGCTGGCCCGGCACCGCCTGGAGCTGCCGTTCGGCTTCGATCCGGTCGTCGCGGCCGACCAGCTCGCCGCCCGCCGTACCGCCGCCGGCTAGATCCAGCGCTCGAACCAGATCCGGTGCAGCCAGGCGTCGTGGGTGAGCAGCTCGTGGGTGTAGACCGGCCAGAACCAGGCGAAGTTCGCCAGCACCAGCGCGAGGTAGCCGCCGGCGACGATGACACCGGCCGTACGACGCCGGGTCGGCGTCCGGTCCGGTCCGACGATCCGGCCGAGCACCAACGTCAGGGCGAGCACGACGAACGGCAGCGACACGATCGCGTAGAAGCTGAAGATCGGCCGGTCGTCGTACAGGAACCACGGCAGCCAGCTGGAGGCGACACCGACCACGGCGACGCCGTAGCGCCAGTCGCGAGCCCCGGCCCAGAGCACCACGGCGGCCAGCAGGGCGGCGATGCCGCCCCACCACACCATCGGGTTGCCGAGCAGCAGCACCTGCCGCAGACAGTCGGAGCCGGCCGGTGCCGTGCAGCCCTGGTCGCCGGGCGGGATCGCCGTCTGGGCCGCCACCCCGACCGGCCGGTTGAGGAGCAGCCAGCCGGCGGGGGAGGAGGCGTAGGTGTGCTCGGCGCAGTCGAGGAACTGGGTGTGGAAGGTCCACACGTCGCGGTGGTAGAACCACAGCGACCGCAGGGACTGGCTCACCTCGCCGAGGCCGCTCGCGTCCGGCTCGGTCGCCGTCGGCCAGCGGCGGTTCGGGTCCGGGTTGTCGGCGACCCAGGTCTGCTCGTCGTTGCAGTGGCCCTGCCCGGTGTACTGCGTGTATTGCGTCGACGACAGCGCCTGCTCGTAGGCCGAGGAGTGCGCCATCCAGCCGGCCCACGACAGCGTGTAGACGGCGGCAGCCACCACGACGAGATGCACGAAGGCCGGTACGCCGTCCGCGACCGCTGACCGGAGCACGGACCACCGGACCCCGAACGACCGGCGTGCGCCCGCGCTCCACAGCCACACCAGCAGTCCGAAGGCCGCCAGGGGGTAGAGCGCCGTCCACTTCGTGCCGACCGCCAGCCCCCAGCACAGGCCCGAGGCCAACAGCCAGGGCCGCCACACGACGACCGGACCCCAACCGGTCGTGACGGGGGAGTCGAGCCGGTCCGCCAGGCGGCGGCGGAACCAGTCGCGGTCGGCGGCCATGCAGGCCACGCCGCACAGGGTGAACAGGGCCAGGAAGATGTCGAGCAGTGCGAGGCGGGAGAGCACGAAGTGGAGCCCGTCGAAGCACATCAGCAGGCCGGCGACGCAGCCGAGCAGCGTCGACCCGGTCAGCCGCCGGGTCAGCCGGACCATGACCAGCACCATCAGCGCGCCGGCGACGACCGCGGAGATCCGCCAGCCGAAGGGCGTCATGCCGAACACCTGCTCGCCCAGCCCGATCAGCCACTTGCCGACCTCGGGATGGACGATCATCGCCGGGGTGTCCGTGAGCAGCGTGGCGGGATCGGCCCCGGACAGGACCTTCTCGTTGGCGCCGTCGCTCCAGTCGCGGGCGTACCCGGCATGGAACAGGGCCCAGGCGTCCTTGGCGTAGTAGGTCTCGTCGAAGGCGAACTCCTTCGGCGTGCCCAGATGCCACAGCCGGAGCAGGAGCGCGAGCGTGGCGACGCCGACCGAGGCGACCCAGCCCACGACGGGGTCCTCGTCCCGCAGCCGTCGGGCCACCCGGTGCCAGGCCGAGGGCACAGGAGCGCCGGTCGCCGTCCGCGAGAGCGTCACCGTCGGCTCACCGTCGACCACCGGCCCGGGCGGCGCAACGGAGGTCGGGTGGCTCACGGCTAGGAACCTTAGCCGGGGCCGGAAGCGCCTCCCGTCGGTCGAGCCGTGACGCCGCCCTTCCGTTGGTCGAGCAGTGAGGCCGCCCCCCTCGTTGGTCGAGCAGTGTGGCCGCCCCCCTCGTTGGTCGAGCAGTGAGGCCGCCCGCGGCCGAACGTGTCGAGACCTCTGTGCGCGGTGTCCGTGGCTGGGTGGTCTCGACGCGTCTCGCCTGGCGGCTCGCCGGCTCGACCACCGGGGCCCCCTTTCGTTGGTCGAGCAGTGAGGCCGCCTGCGGCCGAGCGTGTCGAGACCTCTGTGTGCGGTGTCGGTGGGTGGTCTCGACACGTCTCGCCTGGCGGCTCGCCGGCTCGACCACCGGTGGTCCGGTTCGCCGGCTCGACCACCGGGGCCCGGCTCGCCGGCTCGACCACCGGGGGCGGCTCGCCGGCTCGACCGACGGCGACCGAGGGCGCCCTGAGATCATCGGCGCATGACCGGAGTCCTCGTCCTGGCCGCCACCCCGATCGGACAGGTGGGCGACGCACCGCCGCGGCTGGCCGAGGAGCTGGCGGCCGCCGACGTGGTCGCCGCCGAGGACACCCGCCGGTTCAAGCGGCTGATCACCGACCTCGGGGTGACGGTCGGCGGCAGGGTGGTCTCCTACTTCGAGGGCAACGAGTCCGCCCGCACTCCCACCCTGCTGGAGGCGCTCGAGGCCGGCCAGCGCGTGGTGCTGGTGACCGACGCCGGGATGCCCTCGGTCAGCGACCCGGGCTACCGCCTCGTGGCGGCGGCGGTCGAGGCCGGCGTACGCGTCACCGCGGTGCCAGGGCCTTCGGCCGTACTGACGGCTCTGGCCGTCTCGGGACTCCCCGTCGACCGGTTCTGCTTCGAGGGGTTCCTGCCGCGCAAAGCAGGGGAGCGCTCCCGCCGGCTCGCCTCGCTCGCGACCGAGGAGCGCACCATGGTGTTCTTCGAGGCGCCGCACCGCACCGAGGCGGCGCTGGCGGCGATGGCGGAGGCGTTCGGGAGCGACCGGCCGGCGGCGGTGTGCCGGGAGCTGACCAAGACCCACGAGGAGGTCCGCCGCGGCGGCCTCGGTGACCTGGTCGCCTGGGCCAGCGCGGGCGTACGCGGCGAGGTGACGATCGTGGTGTCCGGCGCGGTGCTCACCGGCACGGTCGCCACCGACCCCGACAGCCTGCGTGCGGCGGTCGCCGGTCTGGAGGAGGAGGGCGCCACCCGCAAGGACGCGATCCTCGCGGTCGCCCAGCGGGCCGGCATCCCCAAGCGAGAGGTGTACGACGCCGTCCACCGCGCCCCCTGAGCGCGACGGATTTCGGGGTCAGCTGACGGTGAGGCGGAACGACGCGGACTTCAGGCCGGCCAGGCTGCGGAAGCGCTCGCCGTCGATCGTGACGGTGTCCTTGCTGCCTCGCACGACGACGTCGTCGACCCAGGGGCCGGCGTTGGGGTAGGTGACGAGGTCGATCCCCTGGATGGTCCCGGCCGACGGCGCCACGGACCGCAGCCACGCCAGCGTGACCGACGTACTCCAGCGTCGGACCGGGTCGAACCGGTCGGGACCGCTGACCAGGTAGGGCACCGGACGCTCCTTGACCTCGCCGGCGAGCATCCAGCCACCGTTGCTGGCCGAGAACTGGGTGAAGGCCGGCGCGCCGGCGTACGTCAGCACCTGGCCGCGGGTGGCGCGGATCGCCCGGGTCGCGGCGGGGTGCTCGGCGGACCGGCCGCCGTAGACCTGGTCCTGGGTGGTGTCGTAGACGTCGAAGTAGCCGTAACTGTCGTACTGGCGCTCGTAGGCGGCGTACGAGCGGGCCGCGACGGCCTGCGCGCGGACCGCGTGGGTGGGCCACAGGGCGGGGACCTCGCGCGGGACGACGCCGCGCAGGTACGCCTCCAGACTGACGATGTTGACGGTGTCCCGGTCGATGCTGCCGGGGGCCGGGCTGGCCGCGCGCAAGGTGCCGCGGTAGGCGGTCCGCCGGCCGCCGGCCACGAGCGTGATCGGCTGTCCGCCGGCGCTGAACTCAAGGGTCCCGGCCACGACGGTGAACCGGTGCCAGCCCCGCTTGCGGTAGTCCAGGGCGCTGCGGGTGGCGTCGAGCGGGACGATGCGCCAGCGCGTCGCGGTGCGGGCCGCCTTCCGGGCGAGCTTCCACAGCTTCCAGGTGCGGCCGCCGGCGACGTGGGCGCGCAGCCCCTTGCGGTTGACCACGACCACGTCGGGAGTGGTGTCCGCGGTCAGCAGCACCTTCATCCTCCCGCCGCTGCGCCCCCAGCCGGTGCCCGGGTAGTAGTGCCGCAGGATCTGCCGGTAGCGCAGTCCGTGCCGGGCGGCGGCCGCGGCGCCGTACTGCGACATCCCGTGACCGTGGCCGTGCCCCTGGCCCGCGATGGTGAGCGTGGTCGCACCGGCGGGCACGGGGATCTCCGCCGCCTGCGCCGGTGTCGGCGCGAGGGTCAGGCAGAGCAGGGCCACCAGGGACAGGAGCGCACGACGCGTGAGTCCGATCACCCCGCCACCGTAGCGGGCGGACCATGACACCCTGGGAGCGCCATGACCGAGCCCCCAGCCAGCCCAGCCAGCGCCACCCGCAGTCCTCGTCCGTCCGAGCGCCCGCCTGTACCGGAGCCGCTGCCCCACCCGGTGGTCGACAACCACTGCCACCTCGACATCGCCCGCGGCGGGTCCGACGGGCCCGACGACCGGCTCGACGTCGACGAGGCGTTGCGGCTGGCGGCCGGCGTCAACGTCACGCGCATCGTGCAGATCGGCTGCGACCTGCCCGGAGCCCGGTGGGCGGTGGAGGCCGCCGCGGCGCACGACAGCGTCGTCGCCGGGGTCGCGCTGCACCCCAACGAGGCGCCGCGCGTCGACCTCGACGCCGCCTTCGCGGAGATCGAGCGACTCGCCGCCGCGCACGACAAGGTCCGCGCGGTCGGGGAGACCGGACTGGACTTCTTCCGGACCGGCCCCGAGGGCGTGGCCGCGCAGGTCGAGTCGTTCCGCCGTCACATCGACCTGGCCAAGCGGCTCGACAAGACCCTGGTCATCCACGACCGCGACGCCCACGACGCCGTGCTGGAGGTCCTCGACAGCGAGGGCGCCCCCGACCGCTGGGTGATGCACTGCTTCTCCGGCGACGCCGCCTTCGCCCGGGCCTGCCTGGACCGCGGCGCGTTCCTGTCGTACGCCGGCACGGTGACGTTCAAGAACGCCGAACCGCTCCGCGAGGCGCTCCGGATCACCCCGCGCGACCGCGTCCTGGTCGAGACCGACGCGCCGTACCTCACCCCGACGCCGCACCGCGGCCGCACCAACGCCTCCTACCTCATCCCGCTCACCGTCCGACTCATGGCGCAGGTGCGCGGCGAGGACCTCGGGGACCTGTGCGCGGCCATCGACGCCACGACCGAGCAGGCGTTCGGCGGCGCCTGGTAGCGGCGAGAGACCGGTCACAGCCCGCGCGGAGAGGGCGCGAGGAGTTGCGTCAGACGGGGGTCGTGGGTTCGGGTAGATGACTGACAGCCGGGATCGGGAGCCAGATCCACCGGCGCCGGGACCGCCCTCGGGGGCGCTCCACGAGCCAGCGCCGGTGTCCGAGGCCCGGGCAGTCCGACCATCGGAGCAGTGTGCAGAACCCGATCGTGCAGCGCCTCGCAGCGGCGCTCCGCCGTACCCGTCGTCCCCTCGTCCACCTCACCCGGCTCTCCGTCGCCCGCGGCAGCCGCCCCGTGCTGATCGCGCTGGTGGCCGTCACCGTCCTCGCCGTCGCCGGCGTGACCGTGGGCTACGCCTCGCTCGGCAAGGACGTCACGCTGACCCTCGACGGCAAGGCGCAGCAGCTGACCGCGCGCGGCGAGACCGTCGGCGACGTGCTGGAGGCCCAGGGCGTCACCGTCAGCGAGCGCGACGTGGTGGCGCCCGGCCTGGACGAGCAGGTCGAGGACGGCACCCACATCGCGGTGCGGTTCGCCCGCCCGCTCCGGCTCGAGGTCGACGGCCAGGACCAGACCCACTGGGTGCTGGCGACCGAGGTCGACGACGCGCTCGCCGAGATCGGTCGCGAGTACACCGCCGCCGCGCTGTCGGTGAGCCGTGGCGCCCCGATCGGGCGCCGTGGACTGGTCGTCGAGGTCGTCACCCCCAAGCAGGTCGACGTCAAGCTCGGCGCCCGCAAGCGCGCGCCGCAGACGGTCACCGCCCTCACCGTCGGCGAGGTGCTCGAGCAGCTCGGCGCGACGCCGGACGAGGACGACAAGGTCGTTCCCGCCGCCGACACCCTGGTCACCGACGGCCTGCGCATCACCTGGACCCGGATCCGGGTCGCCACCAAGGCCGTGGCCGGCGAGAAGGTGCCCTTCGACACCATCGAGCGCGAGAGCGACGAGCTGTTCGAGGGCGAGGAGCAGGTCGAGACCGAGGGCCGGCCCGGCCTCCGCGATGCGACGTACCGCCTGGTCTTCAAGAACGGCGAGCTCCGTGACCGCACCCTGCTCAGCCAGTCCGTGCGCCGCCAGCCGGTCGACGAGGTCGTCACGGTCGGCACCAAGGAGCCGGAGGCGAACTTCGCCGCGGGCGACTCCGTGTGGGACCGCCTCGCCCAGTGCGAGTCGGGCGGCAACTGGTCGATCAACACCGGCAACGGCTACTACGGCGGCCTGCAGTTCAGCCCCGGCACCTGGCGCGCGTACGGCGGCACCGGCCTGCCCCACGAGCACAGCCGCGAGGAGCAGATCCGGGTCGCCACCAAGCTGCGCGACGCGCAGGGCGGGTACGGCGCCTGGCCCGGCTGTGCCGCCAAGCTGGGCCTGCCTAGGTGACCCTGCGGCCCGGGACCGCGCCGACTCGGCGGTGCGGAACCTCGGCCACTAGTCTCCACGGCATGCCCGTGACCCCGCCACGCCTGCTCGGCCCGGCGGAGGTCCGGTCGCTGGCCGCCGAGCTCGACCTGCGCCCCACCAAGCAGCGCGGGCAGAACTTCGTGATCGACCCCAACACGGTGCGTCGCATCGTGCGCGAGTCCGGCGTGGGGGCCGACGACGTGGTGCTCGAGGTGGGTCCCGGGCTCGGCTCGCTGACGCTGGCGCTGCTCGAGGTGGCCGGCCGCGTGACGGCGATCGAGATCGACGAGCTGCTCGCGAGCCGGCTCCCGCGCACCATCGCCGAGCTGGCTCCCGACCAGGCCGGCAGCTTCTCCGTCCTGCACGCCGACGCGCTCCGGGTCACCGAGGTGCCCGGGCCGCCGCCGACCGCGCTCGTGGCGAACCTGCCCTACAACGTGTCCGTGCCGGTCCTGCTGCACCTGATGACACTGCTGCCCAGCCTGCGCAAGGGGCTCGTGATGGTCCAGGCGGAGGTGGCCGACCGGCTGGCGGCGCCGCCGGGGTCGAAGGTGTACGGCGTGCCGAGCGTCAAGGCGGCCTGGTTCGCCGACGTACGCCGTGCCGGCGCGATCGGCCGCAACGTGTTCTGGCCGGCGCCCAACGTCGACAGCGGGCTGGTCTACTGGACGCACCACGAGCCGCCCACCACCAAGGTGTCCCGCGAGCAGGTGTTCGCCGTCGTCGACGCGGCCTTCGCCCAGCGTCGCAAGGCGCTGCGTGGTGTGCTGCGAGGCCTCGCCGGCGGCGCTGAGGCCGCCGAGGCCGCGCTGGTCGCGGCGGGCATCGACCCGCTGGCCCGTGGCGAGGCCCTCGACATCCACGACTTCGTCCGGATCGCGGAGGCGCTGGCGGTGGCGCGCTCGTGAGCACCCGCACCAGTGACGCGGTGACCGTCCGGGCGCCCGCGAAGATCAACCTGCACCTCGGGGTGGGAGCCCCGCGTGGCGACGGGTTCCACCCGCTGGCCACCGTCTACCAGGCCGTCGGCCTGTACGACGACGTCACGGTCAGCACCGCCGAGCAGTGGTCGGTCGAGATCGTCGCCGACCCGCACGTCGACCTGGCGCAGGTGCCGGCGACGGAGGACAACATCGCCGTGCAGGCCGGCAGGGCGCTGGCCGACCACCACGGTGTCGCGCTCGCGGCCCGGATCGAGATCCACAAGGGCATCCCGGTCGCCGGTGGGATGGCCGGTGGCTCCGCCGACGCCGCCGCCACCCTGGTGGCGCTGGACCGGCTCTGGGACCTGCAGACCTCCGACGACGACCTGCTCGCCATCGCCGCCCGACTCGGCTCCGACGTGCCGTTCGCCCTGCTCGGCGGCACCGCCGTCGGGCTCGGTCGCGGCGAGCAGGTCGAGCCGCTCACCGACAACGGGCACTACTGGTGGGTGGCGGTCTTCAACGACACCGGCCTGAGCACGCCGGAGGTCTACCGGCACTACGACGTGGTCTGCCCCGAGCCGCCGGCGCCGTGTGTGCCGGACCGGCTGCGGGAGGCGCTCGTGAGCGGCGAGGTGTCGCTGCTCGCGACGGCGCTGCACAACGACCTGGCACAGGCCGCGCTCGACCTGCGCCCCGACCTGCGCGGGACCGTCGCCGACGGCGAGGCGTCCGGCGCCCGAGCGGTCCTGCTCTCCGGATCGGGGCCCACGCTCCTGCTGCTGGCCGCCGACGCCGAGGACGCCCGCACGGTGGCCGGCGAGATGCGCGCCCGGGGGCACGAGCGGCTGGCCGCCGTACCGGCCCCTGTCCACGGCGCGCACGTGGTGACGCTGGCATGAACCTCGTCAACCTCGAGAGCGTCTCGAAGTCCTACGGCATCCGCCCGCTGCTCTCCGACGTCTCCCTCGGCGTGGCCGCGGGGCAGCGCATCGGCATCGTCGGGCGCAACGGCGACGGCAAGACCACCCTCCTGGAGGTGCTGACCGGCGTCGAGGAGCCCGACAGCGGCCGGGTCTCGCGCCAGCGGGGCCTGCTGATCGGGTACCTGCGCCAGGGCGACGATCTCGTCGACACCCACACGGTGCGCGAGGCGGTGCTCGGCGGCCGCGACGACCACGAGTGGGCGGCCGACCCGCGGCTGCGCGAGATCGTGTCGGTCCTGCTCGCCGGGGTGGAGCTGGACCGTGCCGTCGCGGGGCTGTCCGGCGGCGAGCGGCGGCGCTGCGCGCTGGTCGAGCTGCTGCTCGGCGAGCACGACCTCCTGGTGCTCGACGAGCCCACCAACCACCTCGACGTCGAGGCCGTCGCCTGGCTCGCCGCCCACCTGGCCGCGCGTCCGTCCGCGCTCGTGGTGGTGACCCACGACCGGTGGTTCCTGGATGCGGTGTGCCAGTGGACCTGGGAGGTCCACGACGGCGTGGTCGACGCCTACGAGGGCGGGTACGCCGCCTTCGTGCTCGCCAAGGCCGAGCGCTCCCGTCAGGCCGCCGCCTCGGAGGTACGCCGGCAGAACTTGGTCCGCAAGGAGCTGGCCTGGCTGCGGCGCGGGGCCCCGGCGCGGACGTCGAAGCCCCGTTTCCGGGTGGAGGCCGCCAACCAGCTGATCGAGGATGTGCCGCCGCCGCGCGACCGGCTCGAGCTGTCGCGGATGGCCACGCAGCGGCTGGGCAAGGACGTCATCGACGTCGAGGACGTGGACCTCTTCCGTGGCCCCCGGCAGCTGCTCTCCCACGCGACCTGGCGTATCGGCCCCGGCGACCGGATCGGCATCGTCGGCGTCAACGGCGCCGGCAAGAGCTCGGTGCTCTCGCTGCTCGACGGCTCACTCCCGCCGAGCGCCGGCCGGGTCAAGCACGGCCGGACGGTGTCCCTCCAGCACCTGACCCAGCAGCTCGACGACCTGCCCGCCGACGGCCGGGTGCTGGAGACGGTGGAGTCGATCCGGCGCGTCACGAAGACGCTGTCGGGGCAGGAGCTGACGGCCACCTCGCTGCTGGAGCGGTTCGGCTTCACCGGCGACCGGCTCACTGCGCGGCTGGGCGACCTGTCCGGCGGCGAGCGGCGGCGCTTCCAGCTGCTGCGGATCCTGCTCACCGAGCCCAACGTGCTGCTGCTCGACGAGCCGACCAACGACCTCGACATCGAGACCCTCACGGTGCTCGAGGACTTCCTCGACTCCTGGCCCGGCACGCTCATCGTCGTCTCCCACGACCGGTACTTCCTCGAGCGGGTCACCGACTCCGTCTGGGCGCTGCTCGGCGACGGCCAGATCTCCATGCTGCCGCGTGCGGTGGACGAGTACCTCGAGCGACGCCTTCCTGCTGCCGTCGAGTCCCGGGTTGTGGCCCCGCGAGTCCCGGGTCCTGGCCCTTCGAGTCCCGGATCGTTGCCCTCTGAACCGGAGTCCCAGCCGGGTTCGCAGCCGGCGCCCGGCGTACCGAAGGCGAAGGCGGGCTCCGCCGAGGAGCGCGCCGCCCGCAAGACCATGGCCCGCATCGACAAGCAGCTGGAGCGGATCGGCGCCCGCGAGGCCGAGCTCAACCAGCAGGTGCTCGACAACCCGACCGACTACGAGAGGCTCGCCGAGCTGGGTGCGGAGCTGTCCGCGCTCGCCGCCGAGCGGGACGAGCTCGAGCTGGAGTGGCTCGAGGCGGCCGAGGTCGTGGAGTGACGCCGTTCCTCGTCCGCCACGGCCATCCGCATCGTCGAGCTGCCCTGGCGCGCCCCCTCGCAAACTGTCACCGTGACAGTTCGCGGCACGGGTGACACTTCAAACGGTCACTCTCGCCGCAAGCTGTCACGGTGACACTTTGCGACGAGGACGAGGCGCCGCCAGCCTCAGCTGAACGGCGCGAGCAGGCGTCGCAGCAGGTCGGCCAGCTCCGTCTGCTGCCGGGTGGAGAGACTCTCGAGGAACGCCTTCTCCGCCTCGATGAGCGCGGTGAACGCCCCGTCGACGGCCGCCTTGCCCTCCGGCGTGAGGCGCACCAGCACGCCGCGACGGTCCTCGGGGTCGGGGTAGCGCTCCACGAAGCCACGGGACGCGAGCCGGTCCACGCGGTTGGTCATCGTCCCCGAGGTCACCAGCGTCTCGCGCAGCAGCCGGCCGGGGGAGAGCTCGTACGGCGTGCCGGCGCGCCGCAGCGCCGCGAGCACGTCGAACTCCCACGACTCGATGCCGTGCGCCGTGAACGCCTGGCGCCGGGCCAGGTCGAGATGCCGGGACAGCCGGGAGAGTCGCGAGAAGACCGCGACCGGGGCAAGGTCGAGGTCGGGCCGCTCCCGCGCCCAGGCCTCGGAAAGGTCGTCGACCTCATCCCTCATGGAGGTGAGCGTAGCGGATAAAGATTCTTGACATCGAGACAAACCCGGAGGAGAGTCGAGATATCTCGACATCAAGAGATCTTGACCGGCTCGATCGACCAGGAGCAGCGCATGACACAGCCGTGGGACCCCGACCGCTACCTGACGTACGCCGACGAGCGGGCGCGGCCGTTCGTGGAGCTGTTGTCCCGGGTCGGCGCCGACGCGCCGGCCACGGTCGTCGACCTCGGCTGCGGGCCGGGGAACCTGACCTCGCTGCTGGCCGACCGCTGGCCGGGTGCCGCGATGACGGGCATCGACAGCAGTCCGGCGATGGTCGAGCGTGCCCGTGCGAACGAGACCCGGATCGAGTGGCGGGTCGGGGACGTCCGGGACTGGGCGGCCGAGCGCGGCAGTGTCGACGTCGTGGTCTCCAACGCCACCCTGCAATGGGTGCCCGGCCACCTGGAGCTGCTGCCTCGACTCGCCGCGAAGGCGGCCGGGTGGCTCGCGTTCCAGGTGCCCGGCAACTTCGCCGAGCCGAGCCATGCGCTGCGCGAGGAGCTGGCGGCGGAGGAGCCCTACCGCGAGCACACGCGTGGACTGGAGCGGCCGGACAGCCACGACCCGGCGACCTACCTGGAGGTGCTGGCGGCTGAGGGCTTCGACGTGGACGCCTGGGAGACGACGTACCTCCACGTGCTCGAAGGCGAGGACGCGGTCTTCGACTGGATCAGCGGCACCAGCCTGCTGCCGACCCGCGCTGCGCTGCCGGCGGACCTCTTCGAGCGGTTCGCCGAGGAGCTCAGGCAGCGGTTGCGGGATGCCTATCCGGCCCGCGCCGGCAAGGTCGTGCTGCCGTTCCGTCGCATCTTCGTGGTGGCTCGCAACAAGCAGGGGAGGGTGGCATGAGGCTGCACCACGTGCAGGTCGGGATCCCGGCCGGCGGCGAGGAGGCGGGCCGGCGGTTCTACGCCGACGGTCTCGGGATGAGCGAGGTGGCCAAGCCGGCCGAACTCGCCGCGCGCGGGGGAGCGTGGTTCCGCTCCGAGGGCGGGGCCGAGATCCACCTCGGCGTGGAGGAGGCGTTCGCACCGGCCCGCAAGGCGCATCCCGCCCTGGCGGTGGCGACGGTCGACGAGCTCGAGAGGCTGGGGACCCGGCTGGAGCGGGCCGGCTTCGCCGTCGACTGGTCGCAGCGCCACAACGCGGAGGCGTTCGAGCGGTTCCACACCCGGGATCCGTTCGGCAACCGGGTCGAGGTTGTCGTTGTGGTTACCCGCGAGTAACGTTGCGGGCATGTCGCAGCTCGAGAGCCTCTGGAAGTCCACCACCGGCCTGCCGGTCATCGGCAAGGTCGCCGGCAAGAAGATCTTCTCGGTGGCGTTCAGCCAGAAGGCGCCGTACTTCGGCTCGATCCGACCCACCGTCACCGAGCTGCGGCCCAACCACGCCGAGGTGCTGATCCGCAACCGGCGCCGCGTCCGCAACCACATCGGCACCGTGCACGCCATCGCGCTGTGCAACGGCCTGGAGATGGCGATGGGTGCGCTGGCCGAGGTGACCATCCCGGCCGACAAGCGCTGGATCCCCAAGGGCATGGAGGTCACCTACACCGCCAAGGCGAGCAGTGACATCACCTGCTACGCCGAGACCACCCAGGAGCAGTGGGAGAGCGCCGACGGCGACCTCCCGGTGAAGGTGTGGGCCACCCGCGACGACGGCACCACCGTCATCGAGGGCGTCATCAACCTGTGGGTGACGCCCAAGAAGCGCTGATCACCTCGGTGCCTGGGTCGACTCGTTGGCGACGACGATCGACGTCATCCCGACGTCGAGCGGCTTGCGCTCGCCGACGAGCTTGCGCTGCAGCCAGGTGGCGACGACCGTCAGCACGAGGTTGACCGCGATGTAGAGCGTGGCCAGTACGACGGCGGTCTGGAACTGGTTGCCGAACTCGGTCCAGACCTGCCGGCCGATGTAGGTGAGGCCGGGCGCGATGATGTACATGCCGAGGGCGGTGTCCTTCAGCGCCACCACGCACTGGCTGATGATCGCCGGAAGCATGATCTTGATCGCCTGCGGCAGCAGGATGCTCGTCATGACCTGGGTCTTGCGCATGCCGATCGAGTAGGCCGCCTCGGACTGGCCCTTCGGGATCGCCAGGATGCCGGCCCGGAACACCTCCGCCAGCACCGACCCGTTGTAGAGCGTCAGGGCGATGACGACCGACCAGTACGGGCCGATGCCGTCGGCTCCGACGCCCCACGTGAAGAAGATGAAGACCATCAGCAGCAGCACCGGCACGGCGCGGAAGAACTCCACGACCAGGAGCGAGGGCCATCGTGCGACGGCGTGGTCGGACATCTTGCCGACGCCGAAGACCAGCCCGTAGACGACCGCGAAGATGATCGACAGGAACGCCATCTGCAGCGTCTGCCACAGCCCCTCGGCGATGGCCGAGACGTAGTCAGGCGTGACGAACGGCTCCCACAGGTCGTAGGAGAGCTCGCCCTTGCTGTCGAGGAAGAAGATCCCGGCGATGACGAGGGCGACCAGCGCCGCCGTGGTGAGGATCGCGTAGAGCCGGTGCCGCGCGCGGGTGCGCGGTCCGGGCGCGTCGAAGAGGACGGAGGTCATCGGGGTCCCTTGGGGTGACTCATCGCGCAGCCCTCCAGCGGCGTTCGAGGCCGAAGCCGGCCAGGGAGATCAGCTCGACCAGCACGATGTAGCCGAAGGCGAACACGAGGAACATGTACATCGTCTCGTCGGCGTTGCGGTTGACGAACCAGCGCATCCGGGCTGTCGCCTCCATCAGGCCGAAGACCGCGACGACCGAGGTGTTCTTGGTCATCGCGATGAAGGTGCTGGTCAATGGCGGGACCGAGGCGCGGAAGGCCTGGGGGAGGACGACGTAGCGCATGTTCTGGCCGAACGTCATGCCGATCGCGCGGGCCGCTTCCGCCTGGCCGAGGTGGACGGCGTTGACGCCGGAGCGCAGTGACTCGGCCACGAACGGAGCGGTGTAGAGGCTGACCGCCACGACGCCCTTGATCAGGAAGGGCGTGCCGATGAAGAGCCCGAGGTTGGGCGCCGCCACGAACACGAACACGCAGACGATGAGCAGCGGGGTGTTGCGCACCAGCGTCACGTACGTCGACGCCGCACCGCGCAGGATGGCGACCGGACCGACGCGCATCGCCGCCAGCAGCGTGCCGAGCACGAGAGCGACGACGCCCGAGAGTGCGGCGAGCTGGACGGTCAACCAGAACGCGCGCAGCACCAGGTCGAAGTTGGAGAGCACGTCCTCCACGCAGGGCTCCTCTCGAGCGGCGGGTTCGGCATCACCGGTGAACCGGGGATTCCGTCACTTCGGGGCCGTTGCAACAGCCCCGAAGTGACGGAACCGGCCAGGGAGTGTGACTCCTGGGGTCAGGCAGCCGGGTCAGGCAGCCGGGCAGGCGTCGGCAGTCGGCGGCTCAGGCGTCTCGACGCCCGACTTGCCTAGTGTCGCCTCGAAGGCGTCCGCCCAGGCGCCATCGTCCTCAGCCTCCTCGATCGTCTCGACGATCCACTCACACATCTCCGGGTGGTCCAGCGAGTAGCCGACGCCGTACCGCTCCTCGGAGAACGGGTCGACCACGACCTTGAGCTCGTCGGGGTGCTCGGCGGCGTAGCCCAACAGGATCGCGCCGTCGGTGGTCATCGCGTCGACCGTGCCGTTGAGCACCTGGTCCACGCACTCGGAGTAGGTGTCGAAGCCGCGCGGCGTGGCGCCCTCGGCCTCGATGTTCTCCAGCGAGGTGGAGCCGGTGACCGAGCAGACCTCGGTGCCGGCGACGTCCTCGAGCGAGGCGATGTCGCTGTCGGAGCGGACGAGGAGCTGTTGGCCGGTGACGTAGTACGGACCGGCCTGGCCCACGACCGCGCGCCGCTCGTCGGTGATGGAGTACGACGCGATCACGAGGTCGACCTCACCGGACTGCAGGAACGGCTCCCGGTTGGCGGAGATGGTCTCCACCCATGTGATGTCCTCCGGTGCGATGCCGAGGTCGGCAGCGAGGATCTTGCCCATCTCGGGGTCGAAGCCGACCGGCATGTCGTCGGTGGCCCCCTTGAAGCCGATGCCGGGCTGGTCGAACTTCACGCCGATCTTGATCGTGCCCGACTCGGCGAGCTCGCGCATCCGCGTGCCGGTGTCGAACTCCTCCGCGGCGTTGTCCTGGACGTCGACGTCGGCGCCGGAGTCGCCGTCGTTGCCGGCGTCACCGCAAGCCGCGAGGCCGGCGGTCAGCAGGACAGCAGCCGCGGCAGCCTTGAACCTGGTCAATCGCATCCTTTGTCACCTTCTCTTCGATTGTGTCTTCGGTGGTGCAGGGTCCCGCCCGAGCAGGTGCGACGGGGTCAGTGCCGGATGATCTTTCCGAGGAACTCCTTGGCTCGGTCACTGCGCGGGTTGGTGAAGAACTCCTCGGGGGTGGCCTCCTCGACGATCTGCCCGTCGGCCATGAACACGACGCGGTCGGCCGCGGTCCGCGCGAAGCCCATCTCGTGGGTGACGACCACCATGGTCATGCCGCCCTGGGCGAGGTCGACCATGACGTCGAGGACCTCCTTGATCATCTCCGGGTCCAGCGCGGAGGTCGGCTCGTCGAAGAGCATGACCTTCGGCTCCATCGCCAGCGCTCGCGCGATGGCGACCCGCTGCTGCTGACCGCCGGAGAGCTGGGCGGGGTACTTCTCCGCCTGGTGCGCGACGCCGACGCGGTCGAGCAGCTGCCGGGCCTTGGCCTCCGCGTCGGCCTTGGACCGCTTGCGCACCTTCACCGGGCCGAGCGTGACGTTCTCCAGCACCGTCTTGTGCGCGAAGAGGTTGAAGCTCTGGAAGACCATCCCGACCTCGGCGCGCAGCCGCGCGAGCGCCTTGCCCTCCTGCGGGAGGGGCTGGCCGTCCAGCGTGATCGCGCCGGAGTCGATGGTCTCGAGGCGGTTGATGGTGCGGCACAGGGTGGACTTGCCCGACCCCGACGGGCCGATCACGACCACCACCTCGCCGCGGCCGATCGTGAGGTTGATGTCCTGCAGCACGTGCAGGGCGCCGAAGTGCTTCTCGACGTGGTCGAGCCTGAGCATCGGATGCTCCGTGCCGGACGGGCCGGGTGTTCCTGACGTCTCACCGAGGACTGTCATGTCGCGACACTAGCCATTCCGGAGGGTCGACGGCCATCACCTGTCCTCCCGGAGAGGTTGCGATTCGGGCGCGATCCGTCGGCCGCCGTACGCTCTTGGTTGCTATGACGCGCACGTACGAGGTCCGCACCTACGGGTGCCAGATGAACGTCCACGACTCCGAGCGGCTCTCCGGGCTGCTGGAGGACGCGGGCTACGTCACCGCTCCCGAAGGAGAGCAGGCTGACGTCGTCGTCTTCAACACCTGCGCGGTGCGGGAGAACGCCGACAACAAGCTCTACGGCAACCTCGGTCACCTGGCACCCGTCAAGGCCAAGAGGCCCGGCATGCAGATCGCCGTCGGCGGTTGCATGGCCCAGAAGGACCGCGACACGGTCGTCAAGCGCGCCCCGTGGGTCGACGTCGTCTTCGGCACCCACAACATCGGGTCGCTGCCGGTCCTGCTGGAGCGGGCGCGGGTGCAGCAGGAGGCCCAGGTCGAGATCCTGGAGTCGCTCGACGTCTTCCCCTCCACGCTGCCGACCAAGCGGGAGAGTGCGTACGCCGCCTGGGTCTCGATCAGCGTCGGCTGCAACAACACCTGCACCTTCTGCATCGTCCCCAGCCTGCGCGGCAAGGAGAAGGACCGCCGCCCCGGCGAGATCCTGGCCGAGATCGAGGCCCTGGTGGCCGAGGGCGTCTCGGAGGTCACGCTGCTGGGCCAGAACGTCAACGCCTACGGCGTGGAGTTCGGCGACCGGCAGGCGTTCTCCAAGCTGCTGCGCGCCTGCGGTGAGATCGAGGGCCTGGAGCGGGTGCGGTTCACCTCGCCGCACCCGGCGGAGTTCACCGACGACGTCATCGAGGCGATGGCCGAGACGCCGAACGTCATGCCGAGCCTCCACATGCCGCTGCAGTCGGGCTCCTCGAAGGTGCTCAAGGACATGCGCCGCTCCTACCGGCAGCAGAAGTTCCTCGACATCATCCACCGCGTGAAGTCCGCCATCCCGGACGCTGCGATCACCACCGACATCATCGTGGGCTTTCCCGGCGAGACCGAGGAGGACTTCCTCGAGACGCTCCACGTCGTGCGCGAGGCGCGGTTCTCCTCGGCGTTCACGTTCCAGTACTCCAAGCGCCCCGGTACGCCGGCCGCGGAGCTGCCCGACCAGATCGCGCCCGAGGTCGTCGCCGACCGCTACCAGCGGCTCGTCGAGCTGCAGACGCAGATCTCCTGGGAGGAGAACCGGCGGCTCGAGGGGCGCGTCGTGGAGGTCATGGTCGCCGAGGGCGAGGGTCGTCGCGACGGCGAGACCGGCCGGCTCTCCGGGCGGGCGCCCGACAACCGGCTCGTGCACTTCTCCTCCGCGCTCGCGCCGTCGGTCGAGGCCACGCAGATCCGTCCCGGCGACATGGTCACCGTGCGGATCACCCGCGGCGCGCCGCACTACCTCGAGGCCGACGGCGAGGTGATGGCCGTGCGGCCGACCCGCTCCGGCGACGCGTGGGCGGTCCGGCAGGGCCGGCCCGCGGACGAGCCGCGCCAGGTCGGCCTCGGCATGCCGAGCATCGGTGTGCCCGCGCCGCTGCCGGACGCACCCGTCTGCGGCTGACCGGACCCGGACGGCGCCTAGGAGTCCGACCGCGGGTCGGCGGAGGGATACCCCGCCTTCGGGGGCAGTCCGGCGGGGTTGGCCTCCTCGGCGCCGGGCGACTGCTCGGCGGGTGCCTCCGGAGCCGGCTCGACGGGGCTGGTGTCCTTCTCGCCGGAGGTGTCGGTCTGGCCGGGGCCGGTGTGCCCGACCCGTTCGCTGCTGACCCCCATGCCTTGCTCGAGAGGGTCGGGGATGCCCTCGCCGACGTTGTCCGGGAGGCCGGTCCCGATGTCACGCACGATGCCGGTCGGCTCGAGCTCGACCGCGTCGGGGCCGCCCGGGTTCGGCTCACCGGGCTCGATGGCGGGCTGGGGCTGTGGACCGAGGTCCATGACGTTCCCTCCTCGCGTCGGGGTGCTGGTCCGTCGGGACCGGTATCCGATCCCGACCCCCGACACGCCCTCGCGACACGCCGTGCGAGCGACCTCAGGAGGCGGCGAACCCGAAGGTGGAGTACGCCGGCAGCGTGCCGTCCCGCAGACCGGCGAGCACCGCCGCCTCGTGCGGGACCATCGGGTCGGGCAGGTCGTCGAGCGCGAACCAGCCCAGCTCGGTCGCCTTGAGCGGCTCCACGATGCGCGGCTCGCCGGTCCAGGACCGGGCGGTGAAGAAGAAGTCGATCCGCTCGTCGATCGCCTCCCCGCTGCGGGTGCGCTGCATCGCGGTCGCGAACTCCAGCGACAGCCCCGTCACGCCGATCTCCTCGAGCGCCTCACGCGCCGCGGCGTCGTACGCCGTCTCGCCCCGCTCCACGTGCCCGGCCGCGGCGGCCGCCCAGTGCCCGGGCATGTAGGGCACCGCGCCACGCCGCTGCAGCAGCACCTCGGTGCCATCGGAGCCCTCACGCAAGAGGAAGACGTAGCTGGCGGGCACCACGACGAACCGGTCGGGCCCGGCGAACGCTTCCACTCGGTCGGTCATGCGGTCAGGGTAGTGAGGATCGCGGACACGCGGTTTGCCACACTGGCGACCATGAGCGACGGCGGGGCAGCGAGCGGTGCCTCGACCCCGGGCGTCGTCCCGATCGTCGCCGTCGTCGGCGCCACCGCGGCCGGCAAGACCGGCCTGAGCCTGGACCTGGCCGAGGCACTGGACGGCGAGATCGTCAACACCGACGCGATGCAGGTCTACCGGGGCATGGACATCGGGACCGCGAAGCTGCCGCCGGCCGAGCGCCGTGGCATCCCGCACCACCTCCTCGACCTGCTCGAGATCACCGAGCCCGCCACCGTCGCGGAGTTCCAGCAGCTCGCCCGCGACACGATCGCCGACCTGCGAGCCGCCGGCAGGGTCCCGGTGCTGGTGGGTGGCAGCGCGCTGTACACCCGCGCCGTCGTGGACCGGTTCGACTTCCCCGGGACCGATCCGGCCGTCCGCGAGCGGCTCGAGCAGGAGCTGGCGGACGTGGGCGTCGAGGCGCTGCAGGCCCGGCTGGCCGAGCTCGACCCGGTCTCCGCCGGGCGGATCGAGGAGATGACGCCGGGCAACGGCCGCCGCATCGTGAGGGCCCTCGAGGTCATCGAGATCACCGGGAAGCCGTTCAGTGCGCGCCTGCCGGTGCCGGAGTACGTCGATCCGGCCACGATCCAGATCGGCGTCGACATCGACCGCGAGACCCTCGACGCCCGCATCGAGCAGCGGGTGGGGGAGATGTTCGAGCAGGGGTTCGTCGACGAGGTCCGGCGGCTGCTCGACCGCGGGCTGCTGGAGTCGCGGACGGCCCTGTCCGCCATCGGCTACCGCCCCGTGGCCGCCCATCTCGCCGGCGAGCTGACGCTGGCCGAGGCGCGCGACCGCACGGTGCAGCAGACCCGCCGCTTCGCCCGCCGCCAGGACGCCTGGTTCCGCAAGGATTCCCGCGTGGTCTGGGTGAGGTACGACGACCCCGACCGCATCGCCCGAGCCGTGGCCGCCGTCCGGGCCGTCGCCCCCGGCACCTGACCTCCTCAACCGCTCCCCGCGAGGGAGTGGTTGGAAATGTCAGGTGTCGGGCGTGGGATCGCGTTCGCGGGGCACTGAAAGTGACATGCGCCACACTGTCCCCGCGGCCACCATCGCCCTGGCCTGCCTCGTCGCCACTCCCGCCACGACCGCGGTCGCCACGCCGACCGCGTCCCGTGCCCCCACGAGCACATCGATCAGCACCGCCGCCGGCGCCCTGGGCGCGAGCGAGCAGCCGGCCGACCGGCGCGCGCCCCGCAAGGTCGCGACCAGCATCGGTCGGGGCGGCGCCGTCAGCACGGTCGACCCGTACGCCACCCGCGTCGGGCTGCGCGTGCTGCGCTCCGGAGGCAACGCGGTGGACGCCGCCGTCGCCGCCGCGGCCGCGCTCGGCGTCACCGAGCCCTACAGCGCGGGGATCGGTGGTGGCGGGTACTTCGTGCACTACGACGCCGACACCGGCAAGGTGCGCACCCTGGACGGCCGCGAGACCGCTCCGCGCGGCATCCGGCCCGACGCGTTCATCGACCCGGCGACCGGCGCGCCGTACAACTTCAGCCCGGAGCTGGTCACGAGCGGGGTCTCGGTCGGCGTACCCGGCACGCTCGCGACCTGGAAGCGGGCGCTGGACCGTTGGGGCACGCGCAGCCTGGCCCGCTCGCTGCGCCCGGCGGCCCGGCTGGCGCGGCGCGGGTTCGTGGTGGATGCGACGTTCCGGCAGCAGACGGCCGACAACGCCGCGCGGTTCGCGGCGATCCGGCCGACCGCCCGGCTGTTCCTCCGCGGCGGCCAGCCGCCGCGCGTGGGCACCGTCTTCCGCAACCGGGCGCTGGCCCGGACCTACGACCTGATCGCCCGCCGGGGCGTGCGCGCCTTCTACCGCGGCCCGATCGCCGGTGACATCGTGCGCGCGGTGCGGCGACCCCCGAAGACGGGGAGTACGACGCTGCCGGTGCCGCCCGGCTCGATGACCCGCGCCGACCTGCGCCGCTACCGGGTCATCCCCCGCCGCGCGACCCGGGTCGGCTACCGCGGGCTCGGCGTCTACGGCATGCCGCCGTCCTCCTCGGGCGGCACCACGGTCGGTGAGGCGCTCAACATCCTGGAGCGCTACCCGCTCTCGTCGCTGCCGGCCCCGGCGTTCTACCACCACTACTTCGAGGCCAGCGCGCTGGCGTTCGCCGATCGAGGCCGCTACCTCGGCGACCCCCGGTTCGTGTCGGTGCCGGTCAGGGCGCTGCTCGACGACCGGTTCGCCGCGGAGCGCGCCTGCTCGCTGAACCCGCTGACGGCCGCGCCCAAACCGGTCCCGGCCGGGGACGTGACGTCGTACGACGGCGTCTGCCCGGCCGCGCCCCGCCCGCAGTCCGAGCGCGCGGACACCGAGAACCGCGAGACCACCAACCTGACGGTGGTCGACCGGTGGGGCAACGTCGTGGAGTACACCCTCACCATCGAGCAGACCGGTGGCTCCGGCATCGTCGTCCCCCGGCGCGGCTTCCTGCTCAACAACGAGCTGACCGACTTCAGCACCGTCTACGACCCGGCCGACCCGAACCGGATCCAGCCCGGCAAGCGGCCGCGCAGCTCGATGTCGCCCACGATCGTGAAGCGCGACGGCAAGGCATGGCTCGCGCTGGGCTCGCCGGGCGGCTCGACCATCATCACCACGGTGCTGCAGATCCTGCTGGAGCGGGTCGACCGCGGCCTGTCGCTGCCGCAGGCCGTCGCCGCGCCGCGGGCGACCAACCGCAACACCGCACGGTCGACGGCCGAGCAGGCGTTCATCGACCGGTACGGCGCCCTGCTGGCGGCCTTCGGCCAGGAGCTGACCGTCGCCGGAGCGCCGGGCAGCTCCGCCTCCGAGATCGGCGCGGCCACGGCGATCGAGATCGGGCGGCGGGGCCGGCTGACGGCCGTCGCCGAGCCGGTCCGACGGGGAGGCGGCACCGCCCTCGTGGTGCGGCCACGCCGGTAGCGGGTAGTTCCGGACGATCGGGCCCTTCATCCCTCGGCAGAGGGGCCCCTTCGTCCGGAACTACCGCGACGGCCCGCTCCCAGCACCCGTACGATCGACCGGTGAGCCCGACCAGTACGCCGGCGACCGGCTGGACCGAGATCGCGACGGTCGCTGCGCTGGAGGCGCTGGTGGGGGAGCCGACCGAGCTGGTCCGCACCAAGGTCCGTGACCGGCTGCTGCCGATCGACCGCGACTGGCTGGCGGCCTCGCCGTTCTGCGTGCTCGCCACCGCCGACGCGACCGGCCGCTGCGACGCCTCGCCGAAGGGCGACCCGGCTGGCCGGCTGGTGCACGTCCTCGACGAGGTGACGATCGCGCTGGCCGAGCGTCCGGGCAACCGGCGGGTCGACGGCTACCGCAACGTCCTCGCGAACCCGTACGTCGGCCTGGACTTCCTCATCCCGGGCCGGGGCGACACGCTCCGGGTCAACGGCCGCGCCCGGCTGGTGAGCGAGGCGCCGTTCTTCGACGCGATGGTCGTCAAGGGGCACCGTCCGATCCTCGCCCTCGTGGTCGCCGTGGAGGAGGTCTTCTTCCACTGCGCCAAGGCGTTCCTGCGCAGCGGACTGTGGGACCCGACCACCTGGGCACCCGACGCCGTCCCGCGCCGGGCGGTCATCGCCCAGACCGTCGAGCGGCGCGAGGCCAGCCTCGAGGAGCTCGACGCCTACTACGGCGAGGCCTACGCCGGAAGGTTGTACCGATGACCTACGAGTTCCTCAAGGGCCACGGCACCGAGAACGACTTCGTGCTGCTGCCCGACCACGACGGCACCGTGCACGGCGACCTGAGCGCGGAGCGGGTCCGGGCGCTGTGCGACCGTCGGGCTGGCATCGGGGGCGACGGCGTGCTGCGGGTGATCCGGACGGCGGCGTACGCCCCGCAGTGGGTGGACCAGGCGGAGTGGTTCATGGACTACCGCAACGCCGACGGGTCGGTCTCGGAGATGTGCGGCAACGGGGTACGCGTCTTCGTCCGGCACCTGGTCGACGCGGGACTGGCCACGAGCCCGGTGCCGGTCGCGACGCGCGCCGGCATCAAGGTCGTCACCGTCGAGGGCGACCAGATCACCGCCGACATGGGGCCACCGAGGCTGCTCGGCAGCTCCGAGGTCAGCGTCGGCGACCGGACCTGGAGCGCCCGGCACGTCGACATGGGCAACCCGCACGCGGTCGTGTTCCTCGCACCGGGGGAGACCCTCGACCCGCACGGTCCCGTCGGGCCGCTCCTGGATCCGCCGGTGCACGACACGGCGGAGTACCCCCACGGCGTCAACGTCGAGTTCGTGGTCCGCGAAGGTGAGCACCACGTCGCCCTGCGGGTGCACGAGCGCGGCAGCGGCGAGACCCGCTCCTGCGGCACCGGCGCGTGTGCGGTCATGGTCGCGACGGCTGAGGCCGACGGAGCGGCCAGGGACACGCCGTACGCCGTCGACGTCCCCGGCGGCCGGCTCACGGTCACCTGGACCTCCGCGGACCGGGTGTTGCTGGCCGGTCCGGCCGTCATCGTCGCCAGGGGGACGGCGAGCCTCTGACCGGTACGCCCGTGCCAGTGGTGAAGTGAGGCTCCCTCGGGTAGTAGGTGGTGAGGCAGTCGCGCCGCGACCGCGGGGACCGGAGCGCCGGCCCACCGGTCGGCAGCGGCCCGGGAAGGAGACCGATGGACCCCGCAGCGGACCCAGCAGCGGACCCGGCAGGGACTGGGCGGCGCGCGTGGGTGGCGCTCGCCGGCGGCTGCGCCATCGTCGCGCTCTTCGCCCTGACGCTGGGCACGGCGGCCGGGTCGGTGACCTACCTCCTCGGTGCCGGCTACGGCGTCGCACTCTCGATCGTCGGCGCCCGCCGCATGCCGCGGCCCCTGCGTCGCGCCTGGGTCGCCTTCGCGGTCGCACAGGTCCTCTTCCTCACCGCCGACGTGATCAGGACCGTGCTCCGGCACACGTGGGACGACGTGCCGTTCCCGACGGTGGCCGACGCGTTCTACCTCGCGCAGTACGTCGCGCTGGCGTTCGGACTGGTGTGGCTGGTGCGAGGGCGCCGGGACGGCCGTGACCGCGCCGCGTTCCTGGATGCGGCCATCCTCACCACCGGCGTGAGCGTCGTCGGGATCATCTTCTTCGTCGCCCCGGCCGCGACCGCGGCCAGCTCGACGATCCTCAGCCAGGTGGTCGCTGCCGCCTATCCCGCCGGCGACCTGCTCATCGTGGCGGTCGTCTTCCGCATGCTGATCGCCGGGATGGTGCGCAACGTCGCCCTGTGGGCGCTGCTGACGGCGCTGGGAGGAGTCCTCGCCGTCGACCTGTACTACGTGGTGAGCATCGTGGGGGGAACGGCTTACCCGGCGTGGACCGACTGCATCTATCTGCTGTCCTACCAGCTGCTCGGCTTCGCGGCCCTCCACCCGTCGGCCCGGACGCTCTCCGAGCCCGCGCCCGACCGGGCCGCGCGCATCAACGCCGCGAGGCTGAGCTGGCTGGGCGTCGCGCTGGTGCTGGCGCCGGTCGCCGACCAGGTCGCGCACGTGACCGGCTTCCAGCGGCAGTCGTGGGTGGTGCTCGCCGGTGCCTGCATCTCGGCGGTCCTGGTGGTGTTGCGGCTGACCGACGTGCTCAACGATCTGCAGTACACCGCGGTCCAGCTCGACGCGCTCGCCCGCAAGGACGGTCTGACCGGGGTCGCCAACCGGCGTACCTGGGACCACGAGCTGCTGCGTGCCTGCGCCTTCGCTCGTGATCAGCGCACCTCGCTCTCGGTGGCGGTGCTCGACATCGACCACTTCAAGGAGTTCAACGACACGCACGGCCACCTGGCCGGCGACCGCGTCCTGCAGGACACCACGGCCGCGTGGACGTCGACGCTGCCGGACACCGGCTTCCTCGCCAGGTACGGCGGCGAGGAGTTCGCCGTCCTCCTTCCACAGCTTCCCCCGCGCGAGGTCCGCGCGGTCCTGGAGCGGATGCGGCAGGCGGTGACCCACGGCCAGACCTGCTCCATCGGCGTGGCCACCTGGGACGGCGCCGAGAGCCCCGCCGAGGTCGTGTCGCGGGCCGACCAGGCGCTCTACCTCGCCAAGCGCTCGGGGCGGGACCGCGTCGTCGTCCACGAGGACGGTCCCGAGGGGATGGCGCCGCCACCCGGCGCTGCCGCGAGCGCCCGGGCCACCCCCTAGGATCCGGGCCATGGATCTCCAGGGAACTACCGCCATCGTCACCGGCGGCGCGAGCGGGATCGGCGCCGGCTCCGCCCGGGCGCTGGCCGCCAAGGGCGCCACCGTCTTCGTCGCCGACCTCAACGCCGACGCCGGTGAGGAGCTGGCCGCCGAGATCGGTGGCGTGTTCGCCCAGCTCGACGTCACCGACACCGAGCAGATCACCCGCGTCGTCGAGGCCGCGGCCGAGGTGGCGCCGCTCAAGAGCGTCGTGAACTCCGCCGGCATCGCCAACGCGATCCGCACCATCGGCCGCGACGGGACGATCGACTCGGCGTTCCCGCTCGCCAAGTTCGAGGCGGTCGTGCGGGTCAACCTGCTCGGCACCTTCGACATGGTGCGCCAGGCCGCCACCGTGATGAGCCGCAACGAGCCCGACGCCGGCGGTCAGCGCGGCGCCATCGTCAACATGGCCAGCGTGGCGGCGTTCGACGGCCAGATCGGCCAGGTCGCCTACTCCGCCTCCAAGGGCGGCATCGTCGGCATGACCCTGCCGCTGGCCCGCGACCTGTCGACCGCCGGCATCCGCGTCAACACGATCGCGCCCGGCCTGATCGACACCCCGATCTACAACTCCTTCCCGAACCCCGAGGAGTTCAAGGCGCAGCTCGGCCAGAGCGTGCTGTTCCCCAAGCGGCTCGGTGCGCCCGAGGAGCTGGCCAGCATGGTCGTCGAGCTCATCACCAACGACTACATGAACGGCGAGACCATCCGGGTCGACGGCGGCATCCGGCTGCCCCCGAAGTAGCTCTCAGCGCAGCTCGCCGAGGCCGGCCCGGCGCGCCCGCAGGATCGCGTCGGGCCGGTCCCGGGCGCCGAGCTTGGCGATGACGTTGGAGACGACGTTGCGAACGGTCTTGTCGGAGAGGAACAGCCTCCCGCTGATCGCGGCGTTCGACAGGCCGCCGGCGACCAGGTCGAGCACCTCGAGCTCGCGGTCGGTGAGCTCGGGGAACGCCTCGGCGCCGCGGCGCGCGGTGAGCGGGGACTCCCGCACGCGCAGCAGCACCTGCTCGGCGACGCCCTCGCCGAACACGGCGCCCCCGGCGGCGACGTCGTGCAGCGCCCGGGCGACCTCGGTCTTCGTGGCGCCCTTGACGAGGTAGCCCCGCGCGCCGGCCCGCAGCGCAGCGACGACGCTGTCCGCGCCCTCGTGCATGGAGAGCACCAGCACATGCACGCCCGGGACGTCCGCGACGATGCGGCGTGTGGCCTCCACGCCGCCTAGACCCGGCATCGAGAGGTCCATCAGCACGACATCGGGCTGCAGCCGGGCGGCGAGATCGACCGCCTCGAGGCCGTCGCCGGCCTCGCCGACCACGGTCACGCCGGGCAGCGAGCCGAGCACCAGGGCCAGCCCCTCCCGGTAGACCGGGTGGTCGTCGGCCACGACGACGCGCAGCCCGGTCTCCTCGTCCCGCTCGCTCACGCGTGCACCCTCTCATCAGACGGACCTGGAGCGGGCAGGGTCGCCACGACGACCGTGCCGCCGAGCGGTCCGCTCGTGACGGTGCAGCTCCCGCCGAGCTCCTCGGCACGCTCGCGCATCGAGACCAGCCCCACGCCGGTACGCCGGCCGGCGATGAGCCCCTGGCCGTCGTCGGCCACGGTGACCTCCAGATGGTCGGGGAGCCGCTCGACCCCGAGGCGCACCCGGGCGGCATCGGCATGGCGGGCGGCGTTCGAGAGCGCCTCGGTCGCGATCCGCAGCGTGGCGACCTCGACCGCGGCGGGCAGGTCGCGCAGGTCGCCGCGGACGTCCACGTCGACGTCGAGCCCGCTGACCGCGAAGCCCTCCGCGGCCGCCTGCAGCGCCTCCGCCAGGCCGAGCTCGTCCAGGGCTGCCGGCCGCAGCCCGTCCACGATCCGGCGTACGGTCGCGACCGCGCCGGTCAGCAGCGTCTCGGTGCGCTCGGCCAGCGGGGCGGCCGGGTGCTCGCCGATGAGGGAGCGCACCTCGCCGACCTGCAGTGCGACGGCGGCGAGCAGGGGCCCGAGATCGTCGTGCAGGTCGTGGCGCAGCCGGCGCCGCTCCTCCTCCCGCGCCAGGACGAGCCGCTCCCGCGACTGCTGCAGCGCGTCGCGCAGCTGGGCCGCATGGGCGGCGACGGCGACCGGACGCGCCAAGTCCTCCAGCA
>NZ_DASWXC010000032.1:0-5846 GCF_036405735.1 Nocardioides sp. | reverse complement strand
CGTCGAGCAGTCGGCTGCCCCCGAGCCGGCGGCGGCGCCGCAGCAGGCCCCGCAGCAAGCCCCGAAGCAGGCTCCGGCAGCCGGGTCCGCCCCGGCGGCGCCCGCGGGCGGCCTCGGGATGGTCGACATCCGCCGGCTCTGGCCCGACGTGCTGGAGAAGCTGCGCCAGCACCGCAAGCCGACCTGGGCGCTGGTGAGCCAGAGCGCGCAGGTGCTCAGCCTGTCGGGCCAGGTCGTCACCCTCGGCTTCCCGAGCCCCGGCCTGCGCGACACGTTCGCCAACGGCAACCACGCCGCCCCGCTGCGCCAGGCCGTCATCGACGTGATCGGCACCGAGTGGACCTTCGAGGCGGTGGTCGATCCCGGCTCCGGCGGTACGCCGGCCGCCCCGCCCGCCCCGAACCGACCGGCCGAGCCGGCCCAGAACCCGGCCCAGACACAGGCCCAGACCCCGGCCCCACCCGCGTCCAGCCCGGCTGCCCAGAGCCCGGCACCCGAGCCGCCCGCCTACGACCAGGCGCCGCCCGACGACCCGCCGCCGTGGGACGACGCGCCCATCAACGCTGCTCGGGAGGCGATCCAGCCGACCCGTGCCGGCGGGCCGGCCGGCACGGATCGCACGGAGGCGCTCGCCGCGGCCGACGCGGCGGCGCATCCCGACGATGCCGACGCCGAGTCCGCGGAGCTGGGCGGCGCCGCCCTGCTCGAGCGCGAGCTCGGTGCGACCATGATCGAAGAGATCCCCCACTCGTGACCCGGCGCTGACCGCACCGCCCACCGCCCACCAGGGAGAACCACATGAGCCAGAACCCCTTCGACGCGCTGTCCGGCGGCGGTCTCGACCTCAACGCGCTGCTGCAGCAGGCGCAGGCGATGCAGGAGCAGATGGTCTCCGCGCAGCAGCAGCTGGCCGAGACCACCGTCGACGGCACCGTCGCCGGAGGCGCGGTCACCGTCACCGTGAACGGCGTCGGCGAGCTGCAGGGCGTGGACATCAAGGCCGGCGAGTTCGACGGCACCGACCCCGACAACCTCGCCGACCTCGGCGACCTGATCGTCGCGGCCTACCGCGACGCCAAGGCGCAGGCCGACGCGCTCGCGGCGCAGTCCCTCGGCCCGCTCGCCGGTGGCCTCGGCGGCGGCCTGGGTGACGCGGGCGGCCCGGCCGGTCCCGCCGGCCAGCTGGGGTTCTGAGTTGTACGAAGGCGTTGTCCAGGACCTGATCGACGAGCTCGGCCGACTGCCGGGCGTCGGTCCCAAGAGCGCGCAGCGGATCGCGTTCCACCTGCTGCAGGCCGACCCGGACGACGTACGCCGGCTGGCGGACGTCCTGGTCGAGGTCAAGCAGCGGGTGAAGTTCTGCAACGTGTGCTTCAACGTCTCCGAGGAGGAGACCTGCCGGATCTGCCGCGACCCTCGGCGCGACCCGAGCGTGCTGTGCGTGGTCGAGGAGTACAAGGACGTCGTGGCCATCGAGCGGACGCGGGAGTTCCGCGGCCGCTACCACGTGCTCGGCGGCGCGATCAGCCCGATCGACGGCATCGGACCCGACCAGCTGCGCATCCGCGAGCTGCTGATGCGCCTCAACGACAACCAGATCACCGAGGTCATCCTCGCCACCGACCCGAACCTCGAGGGCGAGGCCACCGCGACCTATCTCACCCGAAGTTTGTCTCCCCTGGGGTTGCGGGTAACACGACTGGCGAGTGGACTGCCGGTAGGCGGTGATCTGGAGTACGCCGACGAGGTGACCCTCGGCCGTGCGTTCGCAGGAAGGCGGGCAGCGGAATGACCGATGTGAGCACGGGGCCTGAGGCCCTGACGGGCGGAGTCGTCGACGACGCCGCCGATGCTGCCGTGGACGCGGTCGTCGCCGACCTCGTCGTCCCGGCCGTCGACTCCCCGACGGAGGACTTCGCCCAGCAGATCGCGGACGCCGCCGAGGCGTTCCTGGTCTCGGTGCAGGCGATCTCCCGCGAGGCCGAGGGCAGCCGCGCCATCGCGCTGATGCTGCTCGAGGTCAGCCAGATCCTGCTGGCGGGTGCGCGGCTCGCCGCGCAGCAGGACTTCACGCCGGTGGAGGAGTACCAGCCCGACGTCGGCCCCGACCCCGACCTCGACGAGATGCGGCTGCGGCTGGCGCGGATCTTCGGCCCCGTCGACGAGTACACCTTCAACTTCGACCCCTACGACCCGGAGCTGGTCACCGGCACGCTGTCGGACGACCTCACCAGCATCGCCAACCAGGTCGCGCTCGGCCTGCGCCACTACCGCAACGGCGACGTCAGCGAGGCGCTGTGGTGGTGGCAGTTCTCCTACGTCTCCTCGTGGGCGAACGAGGCCAGCGCCGTGCTGCGGGCCCTGCAGTCGGTCGTCACGCACGCCCGGCTGGACGCCGAGTTCACCGGCGAGGAGGAGGAGCTCGCGGCGGCGAATGAGATGTTGGAGGGCGAGGACCCCATCTCCCAGTAGACTCGGCCCGTCTTCCCGGGCGGTCCCGTCGCCATGCCGACCGCCTGGCACGTATCGGAGCCAAGGACTTAGCTGTGGGCATTGTCGTCCAGAAGTACGGCGGCAGCTCGGTCGCCGACGCCGCCGGCATCAAGCGCGTCGCCCAGCGGATCGTCGCCACGAAGAAGCAGGGGCACGACGTGGTCGTCGTGGTCTCTGCGATGGGTGACACCACCGACGAGCTGATCGACCTCGCCAACGAGGTCTCCCCGCTGCCGCCCGCGCGCGAGCTCGACATGCTGCTGACCGCGGGCGAGCGGATCTCGATGGCCGTGCTGGCCATGGCGATCCAGAGCCTGGGTCACGAGGCGCGCTCGTTCACCGGGTCGCAGGCCGGCGTCATCACCGATGCCGAGCACGGCCGGGCCAAGATCATCGACGTCACCCCCGGTCGCATCGTCGACGCGCTCGGCGCCGGTGCGATCGCGATCGTCGCCGGGTTCCAGGGCGTCTCGCAGACGACGAAGGACATCACCACGCTGGGTCGCGGTGGCTCGGACACCACCGCCGTCGCCTTGGCCGTCGCCCTCGGGGCCGACGTGTGCGAGATCTACTCCGACGTCGACGGCGTCTTCACCGCCGACCCGCGCATCGAGCCCCGAGCGCGCAAGATCCCACGGATCTCCTATGAGGAGACCTTGGAGATGGCGGCCCAGGGCGCGAAGATCCTCCACCTGCGCTGCGTCGAGTACGCACGTCGCTACGGAATGCCGATCCACGTCCGCTCCTCCTTCTCGGAGAAGGAGGGGACCTGGGTGGTCAAGGCCTCCGATGTCACAGCCGTCACGACCGAGGGACACACCATGGAAGCAGCCATCATCACCGGCGTCGCGCACGACCGCAGCCAGGCGAAGATCACCGTGGTCGGCGTACCCGACAAGCCGGGCGAGGCCGCGTCGCTGTTCCGGGCCGTGGCCGACGCGCAGATCAACATCGACATGATCGTGCAGAACGTCTCGGCCGCCGCGACCGGTCGCACGGACATCTCCTTCACGCTGCCGCGCGGCGAGGGCCAGACCGCGATGACCACGCTCGCCCGGCTGCAGGACGTGGTGGGCTACGAGCGGCTGCAGTACGACGACAGCGTCGGAAAGGTCTCGATCGTGGGTGCCGGCATGAGCAGCTCGCCGGGCATCTCGGCGCGCTTCTTCGAGGCGCTGTCCGAGGCGGGCGTGAACATCGAGATGATCTCCACCTCGGAGATCCGGGTCTCGGTCATCGTGGCCGAGACGCAGGTCGAGGCCGCCGTCAACGCCGCGCACGCGACGTTCGACCTGGGGTCCGACGAGATCGAGGCCGTCGTGTACGGCGGAACGGGGCGCTGAGCCATGGGTGTCAAGATCGGCGTCGTCGGCGCCACCGGCCAGGTCGGTGTCGCCATGCGGCAGATCCTCGCCGAGCGCAGCTTCCCCGTCGACGAGATCCGGTTCTTCTCCAGCCCGCGCAGCGCCGGCAAGGTGCTGACCTACGAGGGTCGCGACGTCGTCGTCGAGGACGCCGAGACCGCGGACCCGGCCGGTCTGGACATCGCGCTGTTCTCCGCTGGCGCCACGGCCTCGCGCGCGCACGCGCCGCGGTTCGCCGAGGCGGGCGTGATCGTCGTCGACAACTCCAGCGCCTTCCGCAAGGACCCCGACATCCCGCTCGTCGTGTCCGAGGTCAACCCGGACGCCGCCCGGGGCGTCATCGAGGCCGGCCGCGGCATCATCGCGAACCCGAACTGCACCACCATGGCCGCGATGCCGGTGCTCAAGCCGCTGCACGACGAGGCCGGACTGGTCCGGCTCATCGCGTCGACGTACCAGGCCGTCTCCGGCTCCGGCGTCGCCGGCGTCGAGGAGCTGGCCACGGGCATCGCCGCGGCGGGGGACAAGGCCCGCGAGCTGGCGTACGACGGCGAGGCGGTCGCCTTCCCCGAGCCGGGCGTCTACAAGCGGACCATCGCCTACAACGTGCTGCCGTTCGCCGGCAACCTCGTCGACGACGGTCTGAACGAGACCGACGAGGAGCAGAAGCTGCGCAACGAGTCGCGCAAGATCCTCGGCATCCCCGACCTGCGCGTCTCGGGCATCTGCGTGCGCGTGCCGGTCTTCACGGGCCACTCGCTGGCGATCAACGCCGAGTTCGCGGCCGAGATGACCCCCGAGCGGGCCACGCAGCTGCTCTCCGGCGCGCCCGGCGTCCAGCTCGTCGACATCCCCAACCCGCTCCTGGCGGCCGGCAAGGACCCGTCCTACGTCGGCCGGATCCGGCAGGACCCCGGCGTCGACGGCAACCGCGGCCTCGCCCTCTTCGTCTCCAACGACAACCTGCGCAAGGGCGCGGCGCTCAACACGGTGCAGATCGCGGAGCTGATCGCGGCTTCGCGCTGAGGTGGCGCGCGGAATCCCCGGTGAACCGGGGATTCCGCGACTTCGGGGGCGTTGCAACGCCCCCGAAGTCGAAGAACCGCCCCCGGAGTGTGACTCCTGGGATCAGGCGACCGCGTCGATGTAGCGCGCCGTCACCCAGCGGGCGAGCACGAACGCCAGGACGGTGAGCACGGCGACCACCGCGGTCGTCACCACCGAGTCCAGCGAGTCGAGCAGGAACGTCGTCGTCACGACCGCCACGAGCGCGACCGCCAGGAAGCTGACCGTGCCGCCGCTGGGGACACCCAGCCAGCGCAGCACCAGGGCGCCGAGGCTCACGGCGACAGCCAGGATCCCGACGAGCAGCAGGAACCCGGGACCGCCGCAGGTGTCGCTGCCGCCGACGGCCTCACAGGCGCGCAAGCTGCCGGCCGTGCCACCGACCAGCGCCACGGCGACGAGCAGCCCCGCGAGTGCGGCGGCGAGGTGGGCGTTCAGCGGCTGGCGCGGTTGGCGCCGGGGCTTGGGCGGCCGCGGTGCCTTCTGTGCCTTGGGTGTCCGCGGCGGCTTCGGAGCGCGCTCGACCTTCGGCGCAGGAGACGACGCGGGTACGTCGGCCGGCACATCGACCGGCGCTGCGGCCGCCGTACCGTCCGTGGGCCGGCGCTTGCGCCCGAGCCGCAACGAGGGTGCCCGCAACGAAGGGGCCTGCAGTGACGGGGCCTGCTTACGCTCCGAATCCTCCGACGCCATGACGGCAGTCTGGCACGCCGCGGCGGCGGTATCCGGGAACGCACGAGGGCCCGGATCCTGGTGGATCCGGGCCCTCGTGATCGGTCGGGGTGACAGTGTCCTGGCTCAGCACATCGGAAACCCATGTCTCAAGACATAGGAAACTCGATGCTGGCGGGTGTCGAAGGCGAGGCTGGTCATCACCGCGATCGAGACCGAGGGCATCACCCAGGCTGAGGCGGCACGTCGCTA
>NZ_DASWXC010000031.1:0-10929 GCF_036405735.1 Nocardioides sp. | reverse complement strand
GCGACTGCTGCAGGTCGATGATGTAGATGCCGTTGCGCTCGGTCATGATGAAGCGCTTCATCTTCGGGTTCCAGCGACGGGTCTGGTGTCCGAAGTGGACGCCGCTCTCGAGGAGCTGGCGCATGGTCACGACTGCCATGATGGTTTCTCTCCTGTGGGTGGAGGCGGCCTCCGTACGCCCGTCCTTGCGTTCGAGGACGAGCCGGACACCGGCTCCGGTCGGTTTTCAGTTCCGCGCTCACCGGCGGGTGCCGATGGGCCCTGACGTCCACGCGCGATCCGACCCGGCACCGTGGTGTCGGGACTGAGGATCGGCGCCCACGGGCGGTCGGCCCCCGGAGAGGGAGCCGTCGCGGTCTGCGGACGTGCGAAGTCAACCCAGGTGGGCTGCGTCGGCCAGCGTAGTCGACGGTGGTCGGCCCCCGCCAATCGCGCGACGGGCCGTCCCGCGTCCACAACGCGAGCCCGGGCGACGCCTGTCCACCGCCGACACCACCGCCCGTGCGCCGGCGGTCCGGGTCCGGCAGGTTCGGGGCATGAGCGCCACCGCCGTCCCGACCCGCCGCCCCGGCTCCATCGTCGTCGTCCTGCTGGCCGGCCTCGTCCTGGCTCTCGTGCCGGCCAGCGCCGGGGCGTCGGATCCGGCCGGCGTGTGGCCGCTCTCGCCGCGACCCGAGGTCGCCCGCGGCTTCGCCGCACCCGACGAGCCCTGGGGGCCGGGTCACCGGGGCGTCGACCTGCGGGGCACCGTCGGCCAACGGGTGGTCGCCGCGCTGGCGGGCGTGGTGACCTACGCTGGCCTGCTGGCCGGCCGGGGCGTCGTCGTCGTCGACCACGGCAGCACGCGGACGACGTACGAGCCGGTGAGCGCCGTGGTCCGGACGGGCGACACTGTGACGGCCGGCGCGGCGATCGGGCTGCTGACCGCCACGCGGTCGCACTGCTTCCCCGCCGCCTGCCTGCACTGGGGCCTGATCCGCAACGCTGACGACGTCTATCTGGACCCGCTGAGCCTCGTCGGGGCGGTTCCCGTGCGACTGCTGCCGCTGTGGCGCGAGCAGCCGGTCGGCCCGCCCAGCAGGCCCGCGAGCCCGTACGCCGGCTGGCGGCCGCTGGTGCGGCTGCTGGAGATGTCGGGCCGCGACTGAGGCCGGATCCGCTGCCCGTGCGCCAGCCGCAGCTCAGTCGTTCACCGACCGCTCACCCACGTCGTGCGTGAAACTCGCTCACCACAGCGGCTGGGAACGGCCACTTTCACGCACGCACTGAGGATCGGGCACTCAGCTCACGCAGCACGGCAGCTGGCAGCTGGCAGCTGGCAGCAACGGTCCTGCTACGCCCGCGGATGGGCCTGCTGGTACGCGCGGCGCAGGCGGTCGGTGCTGACGTGGGTGTACAGCTGCGTGGTCGCCAGGGACGCGTGACCGAGCAGTTCCTGGACCGAGCGCAGGTCGGCACCTCCTTCGAGGAGATGTGTGGCGGCGGTGTGGCGCAGCCCGTGCGGCCCGATGTCGGGCGCACCGGGGACGTCGGCGATGCGCCGATGCACGAGGGTTCGGACCGTCCGCGGGTCGATGCGCCGACCGCGGGCGCCCAGGAAGAGGGCACCGCCCGCGGCGTCGGTCGCCAGCCGGGGGCGACCCCGTGTCAGCCAGGTGTCGAGGGCGGCGGCGGCCGGGGCCCCGAAGGGCACCGTGCGCTCCTTGCGGCCCTTGCCGAGGACGCGGACGACGTTGCGGTCCCGGTCGACGTCGTCGACGTCGAGCCCCACCAGCTCGCCCACGCGGACACCGGTCGCGTAGAGGAGCTCGAGCATCGCGACGTCGCGCTGTCCGATCGCGCTGCCGTCGTCGGCCAGCGCGGTGGCCGCCCGGATCAGGTGGTCGGCCTCGTCGACCCGCAGCACGGGTGGCAGAGTGCGGTGACTGCGCGGCGAGCCGAGCGCACTCCCGACATCCGTGGTGGTCCGACCGGTCCGGGCCAGCCAGGCCGTGAAGACGCGGGCGGCGGTGGCGCGCCGAGCGATGGTGGTGCGGGACCGGCCCATGGTCTGCTGCTTGGCCAGCCAGCTGCGCAGCGTGCGCAGGTCGAGGCCGGCGACGTCGACCATCCCGAGCCGCGTGGCATGGTCCAGCAGGCTGGCCACGTCGCCGAGGTAGGCACGCACCGAGTGCGGTGTGAGGTCGCGCTCGGCGCGCAGGTGACGCTCGTAGTCGGCCAGCAGTCGAGCGAACCCCTCCGGCAGCGTGTCGTCGGCTGCCTCTCCGGGGGTGTTCGGCTCGGTCACGCCCCCAGGGTAGGCCGGGCGGGCTCCGCCAGCCGCCAACCGCCGTCGGCCGCGTCGACCAGGCCGCGGGCGAGTAGCTCGTCGAGCGTCCGCTCGGTCTCGGCGGCACCCACCCCCGCGGTCCGGGCGACGGCCGTGGTCGGAGCCGGCCGGGCGACCGGGACGCCGTCCAGCACCTGCCGCTGACGCGGCGTCAACGCGTCCCGCGGCTGCTCGGCGCCCCGCGGCTCGACGGCGAGGTGCGTACCGGCGTCACCGACCGACTCCAGCACCTCCGCCCCGCTGGTGACGACGGCCCCGCCCCGGCGGAGCAGGGCGTGCACGCCAGCCGAGGTCACGGCGGTCACCGGGCCGGGGACGCCCATCACCACCCGGCTCAGCCCGTCGGCCCAGTTGGCGGTGTTGAGCGCTCCGCTGCGCGGGGCCGCCTCCACGACGACGGTGCCGCGCGTGAGCGCGGCGATCAGCCGGTTGCGGGCCAGGAAGCGGACCCGCATCGGGGCGGCACCGGGCGGGGCCTCGGAGACGACGGCGCCGTGCCGGGCGAGATGCTCCAGCAGCGGCTCGTGAGCGGCCGGGTAGGCCCGGTCGGCGCCGCAGGCCAGCACGGCGACCGTGACCCCCGAGGCCGCCAGCGCACCGCGGTGGGCTGCCTGGTCGATGCCGAAGGCGGCGCCCGACACCACGGCCCAGCCGCCGCGCGCGACGTCGGCCGCGAGCTCTCGCGCGACCTCGGTGCCGTAGGTGGTGGCAGTGCGCGCGCCCACGACAGCGACCGACTCGGCCAGGGCGTCGAGCCGGACGGGGCCGCGGACCCACAACCCGATCGGCACGCCGCCTCGCTCCACCAGGCGTGGGCCGTGCTGGAGGTCATCGACCGACAGTGGCCACTCCGCGTCGCCCGGCACGACGAACCGAAGTCCGCGTCGCTCGGCGTCGGCCAGCTCCCCGGCGGGGTCGAGCCGGCGCAGCCGTTCCGCGACGTCGGCCCGGACGCTGCCGCGGACGTCGGTCGATGCGCTGGGGTCGTCGGACTCGGCCGACGGGCCGGGACGGCTCGCCCAGGCGAGCGCGTCGATCGCTCCCAGCTCGGCCACCACGGCCGCCATCCGCAGGTCGCCCGGCTCGGCGATCCGGTTGAGCGCGACGCGGGCCAGGCGTTCGCGCCGTCGTTCGTGGCCCTCGATCATCCGGCCCTCCGCAACGTCGCGTCGAGGAGGGGCTCACCGCGGCGCAGCCGCAGTGCGACCGCGAGCTCGTCGCGGCCGGGGCGCGCGACGCCCCACAGGTCGGCGACCGTCCACGCCAGCCGGTGCACCCGGGTCGCGCCGCGGCCACTCAGCCGGCCTTTGCGCAGCTCGGCGTCCAGCTCGCTCTGGGCCGCGGGCTCCAGCGGCCACTCCTCGCGGAGGGTGGGCCCGGGCGCCTGGCCGTTCAGCCGCCAGGAGCGGTCGGCGTAGCGCTCGTGCTGGCGCTGCCGCGCGAGCGCGACCCGGGCCCGCACCGCGGCCGACGGCTCCGGGCGCGCCTCGAACGGGTCCGCCCCGACGGTCTCCCCCACCGGGTGGACGTGACGGGTGATGTCGATCCGGTCGCCGATGGGGCCGCCCATCCGCGCCTGGTAGGCCTTGCGGACCGGGACCGGGCACACACAGCCGTTGCCGAACCCCCTCACGTCGTAGTCGCCGCACGGACACGGGTTGGCCGCCACCACCACGATGCCGCGGGCCGGGAACGTCGCCGACTCCTCGCCGCGGGCGATCGTGATCTCCCCGCTCTCCAGCGGCTGGCGCAGCGCCTGGATCACGTCGGCGTGGAACAGCGGGAACTCGTCGAGGAAGAGGACGCCGTTGTGGGCTCTGCTGATCTCGCCCGGGCGGACCCGCCCGGTGCCGCCGCCGAGCAGGCTGGCGCGACTGGCGTCGTGGTGCGGCGCGAAGAAGGGCGGCCGCACCAGTCGTCCGTCGGTCGGCTCGAGCGCACCGGCCAGGGAGTGGATCGCGGTCAGCTCCAGCGACTCCTCGGGGGTGAGGTCGGGGAGGATGCCGGGGATCCTCTCCGCGAGCGTGGTCTTGCCCGAGCCGCGCGGCCCGGAGAGCAGCAGGTGGTGGCAGCCGGCGGCCGCGACCTCGAGCGCGAACTTGGCCTCCTGCATGCCGAGCACCTCGGCGAGGTCGTGCTCGGCCAGCCGACCCTGGCCGCGCCACGCCAGCAGCCGGCTGCCCGACATCGGCGCGACGGGCGGCGCGTCGGGGACCTCCTCCTCACGCAGGAGGGCGACGACCTGCGCGAGGGACCGCACCCCGAACACCTCGACGCCCGTGACCATCCGGGCCTCACGGCTCTGCGGCTCGGGCACGAAAACCCTCCTGATTCCCCGGCCTGCGGCGGCCATCACCATCGGGAGGACGCCCGGCACCGCCCGCAGCCCTCCCGACAGCGTCAGCTCGCCGATGAAGAGGGTGTCCTGCAGCCGGTCGGGTGGGAGCACCGCCGTCGCGGCGAGGGTGGCGACGGCGATCCCGAGGTCGAAGTGGGTGCCGCTCTTGGGCAGGTCGGCCGGCGAGAGCAGGATCGTCACCCGCCGGGTCGCCGGCCACTCGACCCGGTCGTCGTCGCGATCGCCCGGACGGCTCAGCCCCGAGTTGTTGACGGCCATCCGGCACCTGTCACGGGCCTCGTTGAGCGCCGTGTCGGGCCGGCCGACGATGGTGGTGGCGACGATGCCGTGCGACACGTCGACCTGGATGTCGATCAGGTGCCCCACCGCCCCCTGCAACGCGACGGTCTGGACGGCGGCGACCCCCATCACAGGCCTCGGACGTGATCGACCAGCGCCGCACCGCGAGCGGGCCGCGTCACGGCGACCAGGTCGATGCGCACCTCCTCGGGCCGCGCACCGGCCGCCTCGGCCCAGCGGAGCGCGAGCCGACGCAGCCGGTCGAGCTTCGCCGGCGTGATGGCCTCGTGGGGGCTGCCTCCGACGGCGGTGCTGCGCGTCTTGACCTCGCAGACGACCAAGGTGTCGCGCTCGCGCAGCACGAGGTCGATCTCCCCTTCCGCGCAACGCCAGTTGCGGTCGAGCACGACCATTCCCTGTTGGCGCAGGTGGCGCTCGGCCACGCTCTCGCCATACGCCCCCAACGCCGCCCTGCGCGCTGCCGTTGCCACCATCTGCCGACCTCCGTGCTCGGTGCTCTCGGTGCTCTCAAGGCGCCAGCATCGACGGCGGCGACGACCGACGGCGACGCCCCGCGCGCGCCCTGTGGAGAGCGGCTACGACCGCGGCGGCTGTGGACGGAAACCGGCCCGGTGGTTGCTAACCGACCATGCGGACGAGAGGCTGACCGATGGCGTCGGTGTACTCCACGTCCTCCTGACTCTCGACGGGCGGGAGAGCGTCCTTGTTGAAGACGTAGACGCGCAACTGGGAGATCTTGTTGCCGCTGACCTCGAGCCCGTTGGCGCTCGTCGCGCCCGCCAACTGCGTCTCGTCGGTGATGAAGGCCGCAACGAAGTCACGGACCGGCTGGAAGTCCTTCTCGGCCCGGTCGTGCGCGTAGACGACGGGCATCCACACGAACCGCGGCGAGTCCATGACGGCCGGGTCCAGCCGGGCCCGCTGCATGTCCGGGGTGTTGCTCGCGGACGTCGGCTGCGCGATGTCGGAGAGCGTCGCACCGCCCCGCAGGAAACACGACAGGACGTCGTTGTTGATGACGTAGCCGTCGACCGACATGTTCGAGCGTGCCGTGCACTTGGGGCTTGTCGAGCGTCCGGGCTCCGTGGCGTCGAGCCGCGCGGGCGTGCCGTCGCCCAGGCCGGCGATGAAACCGTCGTACATCTTCGGTCCGTCGTTTCCGGTGTCGCCGGTGATGCAGTTCGGAGGACTGGCCGGGTTCGGCAGGTCGTAGACGGCGCCCGCGATGGGCGTCTGGTTCTCCTTGCCACAGCTGTTGGCGGTCGCCCCGGGGAACGGGACGATCGGGTGGTCCAGACCCAGCGCGATGTTCCAAGCGAGCGCGTTCTGGATCGGGTTGACACCCTCGCGGGGACTCTCGAGTTGGCCGAAGTTACCCCTCTCGTGCGCGTAACAGCCCACCGGGACGCTCGTCGCCGTCGCCGTGGCCGTCGCCGTGGCCGTGGCCGTCGCGGTGGCCGTCGCGCTCGGGCTGGGAGTGGGGCTGGCGGTGGGCGGCGGACCGACCTGCAGGGTCCTGGTGCTTGCATCCGTGGAGATCGACGGGTCGTCCTTGCCGTGCGGGACGATGAGGGCTCGGATCTGCCAGGTGCCAGGTGTGCTTGTCACCGACGAGGTCACGGAGAACGACGGCACGTTGAGCGGGTTCGTCAGCTTGTTGTCGTCGGTGGCCGCGAAGTCGATGTAGGTCGTGTAGTCCGGCGGTCGGTAGAAGCGGATAGAGGCCTGGTCGTTCTTGTTAAAGTCCTCCGGCGTCATCGTGATCGTCAGGCCGCTGATGGTCAAGGTTCCGCCGACCGCGACGCTGAAGTTCGGGCCGCCGAGCGTGTGGGAGCCCCGGTCCTCGAGCGGGCCCGTCGTCGGGGTGGCGGGGGCGCTCGAGGTCGTGGGCGACGCCGGAGCCGGACCGCCGTCGGCGTCGCCGATCGCCGGACCGAAGCCACATCCGTTGGGCAGCCAGAACGGCAACGCCTTGCTCATGTCGGGGAGTCCGGTGCGCACCTCGGCTACCGACGTCGCCTGCACCGGCACGTCGTCGACTCCGATGATTCGGGCCATGCCGAAGTCGACGTCGGCCGGCGGGGCGATCACCTTGAGACGGACGCACGGATCCGTGTGCGCGACCGCGAGGCTGCAGGTGCCGCCCTCCGCGTCGAGGAAGCTCACCTCGCCGTTGGTGGTGTCGCCATCCAGCAGTTGCGTCCCGGTGACCGTAGCGGAGCCGATCGCGACGTTCTCGGGCTGGTTCAGGCGCGCCGCCACGGCATCCGCGATGTCCGCCGGCCGGTGATGGTCCTCGTCGCGCGCCGGCAAGAGGTGGCCGGCACCCATGACGGTGACGTCCACCTGCTTCTGCACCGCCCGCTGTCGGGCCCAGGCATTGCCCATGTCCACCGCGAGCGCGCCGACCGCGAAGAGGACGACGCTCAAGAAGGCGACCATGACGGCCACGGCGCCGCGCTCGCCATGATCGAGTCGGGCCTTCCACGAACGCAGCACGCTCATGGGCACGGCTCCGGCTGCTCGGGGACGTATTCCACGCGACCCTCCGCCCGCGCGGTGACGAGGCCGTCCCTCACCCGGGGCACCAGCGGGATCCTCAGGTCGATGCTCTTGAACGACACGGTGACGTTGACGGTGTCATTGATCTCGACCAGGCCGTCGGTCGTGTTCGACGTCGGAGCGGGGGTGTAGGTGCGCGTCACCTCGACGTCGGAGGTGCCCGCGATGGCGGCGACCTGGTCCTCGATGATGTCCGCGAACCCCTCTCCGCTCGCCGTGCTGCACTCCAGGGGCTGTCCGACTGCTGCCCGCCGAGCCGCATCGCGGGCGATGTCGGAGCCGCCCTGCGCCGCCCAGAAGTACAGGCCGTACTGGAGGATGGCGAAGACGAGCATGAGAAGGATCGGCATCACGAGGGCGAACTCGACCGCCGCCGCTCCGCGTTCGCGCAGCGGGTGCGTCCCAGCCCAAGATGCACGCTTCACGGCACTCCCTTTCGCGCCCCCGTAGCGCATTCTGCGACACGGGTCACAGATATGGATATTCCCCGCCGCAGGAACAGGACCAAGGTCCCGGTCGGGACCCCTGTTCGCGGACCTTCGTCCCACCTGCGACACCGCCTGCCCAGGTACCGGTGGCCCGAACGGGTCATCGGTACCCGTCAGGACGAGCCATCTGCGTCGTGGCGGACCACCTGCGCGGCTCTGCGCGCCGTACCTTCGGCCGGAGGGGGACTCCGCAGAAGGGAGCAGCCACGCGATGCGCAGGCGGGCGTTCTCGGGACCAGGCGGCGCCGCGTTGCAGGCGGCGACGGTGGCACCGCTGCTGGTCGTCATCGGCCTCGGCGTCGCCGAGCTGGCAGCCCTCGCGAGGGACAACGTCGCGCTGACGTCCTTGGCGCGCGAAGGCGGCCGTACGGCGACCACGACCCAGGCCGACGCGGGCGCCGCCGCCGAGGGCCCGGCGCCAGCCGTGGCCGCCGCCGTCCGTGCCATCCAGCACGCTGGGCCGAGGCTTCCCAAGGGCGCGGTCGAGGAGCTCTGGATCTACCGCGCCGACGCGGCCGGCTACCCCCTCGGCACCGGCCGAGCGGCTCGGTTCACCGAGTGCCGCACCGACTGCGTCGTCTACCGCTGGGATCGGGCCGCGAAGGAGTTCGTGCTCGCCGGGGGCGACTGGAGCACCGACCTCTCGCGGTGCGCGGAGAGGTCCGCGAGCTCACTCGGGGTCTACCTCAAGGCCGACCACCGCTTCCTGACGCACGCCGTCACGGGCAGCACCGCGATCAGCCACCACGCGGTCTTCCCGATCGGGCCGTCGCATCGCTGCCCGGACCGCGGCTGACCGCGCGCCTCACTTGGGCGGCGTGATGTCCGAGGGGTTGAGCTCCTCGACGTTGACGTCCTTGAAGGTCAGCACCTTCACGCTCTTGGCGAAGCGGGCGGGGCGGTACATGTCCCAGACCCAGCAGTCGCTCATCGAGACCTCGAAGAACACGTCACCGCTCTCGGAGCGGGCCTTCACGTCGACCTGGTTGCACAGGTAGAAGCGCCGGTCGGTCTCGACGACGTACTTGAAGATGCCGACGACGTCGCGGTACTCGCGATAGAGCGTCAGCTCCATCTCGGTCTCGTACTTCTCGAGATCCTCGGCGCTCATGCTGTCTCCACGGGTACGGCGGCGGGCTGGTGTGACTCTATGCCGAGCTGCTCGGCGGCGACCGCGTACCCCGGCAGGCTCCAGGACCGCCGGTGCTGCACGGTCGGACCGTGCAGCGCGAGCGCCTCGATGTGCGCGGGGGCGGAGTAGCCCTTGTTCTCCGCCCAGCCGTACTCCGGGTGCTCGGCGTGGAGCTCGAGCATGAGCGCGTCACGGGCGGTCTTGGCCAGGATGCTGGCCGCGGCCACCGCGGCGCACCGCATGTCGGCCTTGATCATCGTCGAGACCGGTGGCACCGCGTCGAGGAGGTCGAGCGGCGAGCCGAACAGCCCGCCCTGCTCGGGCGGGGTGAGGTAGTCGTGGTTGCCGTCGAGCAGCACGGCGTCCGGCATCACCTCGAGCTGGGCCAGCGCCCGGTGGCCGGCCAGCCGGAGAGCGGTCATGATCCCGAACTCGTCGATCTCGGCCGGCCCGGCGTGTCCGACCGCGTGGCTCAGCGCCCAGCGCCGGATCCTGGGAGCGAGGCGCTCGCGGGCCTCGGGCGTGAGCAGCTTGCTGTCGCGCACGCCCTGCGGCGCGGTCCGCGTGGCGGCGTCGATGACCACCATGCCGATGGTGACGGGCCCGGAGAGGGCCCCGCGGCCGACCTCGTCGACGCACGCGAGGCGGACGACGCCGTCGCGCAGCAGCGCCCGCTCGTGGCGCAGCGTGGGCTTGACCGCGGTCACTGCCCTGCGCCTCCGCGTGGCCGGGCCACGTCGTCGAACGTGTCGGGACGGTCCTCGAAGCCGGCCTTGCCGGCCGGCCAGACCACGGCCATCACCTTGCCGACCACGCTGTCCACGTCGACGTACGGATCGCTCGTGCACTCGGTCTCGGCCTCGGTGCACAGATGGAAGGAGGAGTCGGCCGAGTGGGCGCGGTTGTCACCCATCACGAACAGCTTGCCGGCGGGCACCGGACCGGCGGTCCAGCTCCCCGTCCCGGGCATCGGGCCGAAGCAGGCTCCCTGCGCGCCGTCGGCGCAGCCGTGTCCGTTGGGCCGGGCGAAGTCACGCTCCTCCAGCGGCGTGCCGTTGACCAGGATCCGGCCCTGCTCGTCGCAGCACTCGATGACGTCGCCCTCGACGCCGATGACGCGCTTCACCAGGTGGCCGCCGGTCGGGTACAGGCCGATCCTGGCCAGCATCGCGGTGACCGGGTTGGTCGGCTCGCCCGCCTCCTCCGGCCCGAGCCAGCCGCCCGGGTCGGCGAAGACCACCACGTCGCCGCGCTGCGGCTCGCCGCCGAACCAGTACGACGGCTTCTCGACCAGGATCCGGTCGTCGATCTCCAGCCCCGGCTCCATCGACTCCGAGGGGATGTAGAACGCCTGCAGGAAGAGCGCCTTGACGAGCACGGCGAGCCCGACCGCGGCGACGAGGAGCAGGAGCGTCTCCTGCCACACCGGCAGACTCTTGCGGCTCTCGCCGCGCTCCTTGCGAGCGGCTCGGCGCGCCGCGCGACCGGTCCGGCGGCCCGGCGCGGCGGCGGGAAATGCCGCGGACCGCGACCCCTCCGGTGTCTGGTCGACGGTGGAGAAGTCGCGGTCCTCGGAAGTCACGCGCAGAGTCTAGGCGGCTCGCGCCGCCCGGATGCCTCTCAGGCCTCGCGGCGCTCCTTGATCTTCGCCTTCTTGCCGCGCAGGTTGCGCAGGTAGTAGAGCTTGGCGCGGCGGACGTCACCGCGGGTCACGACCTCGATCTGCTCGAAGATCGGGGAGTGCAGCGGGAAGGTGCGC
>NZ_DASWXC010000030.1:0-3976 GCF_036405735.1 Nocardioides sp. | reverse complement strand
GAGCCGAGCATTCTCGCCAGCGTGCTCACTCATCGGTGGGCACCTCCTCCCACTCGCCCACCTGGGGCGCGAAGGTGCGGACCGTGCGGCGGTAGACATCGAAGCCGGGGTACTTGCGGGCCTGCGCCTCACTCGGCATCGGGACGGGTCGAGCGCCGGGCGCTGAGGTCTCGCCAGCCGCCCACTCGACGGTCTCGGTGGCCTCGGGCATGGCGGCGAGCCGGGCGCGGAGGGCGTCGTTCTCGGCCAGCAGCCATGCGATGTCCTCCGGCGCGTGGGCGATCAACTCGGCGTCGGCGTCCGGAAACTCCGACAACTCCGAGTGCAGGTGGTGGTAGTGGTCGCCGGGGTTGTCGGAGTCGCAGGGCTGCTCGTTCGGCGTGCCCCACATGCGGTGATGACCGTTGCGGATCGCATGAGGCCAAGACCCGTGGCCACAGGGGTATCCGCCGCCACAGTCACAGGAGTCCGTCACGACGTGCCACGGCCCAGGGGTGGCGGCCTCAAGGCGCTCGCGGATCTCGGCCATGCGCTCGGCGTCGGTGATCAGGGTCTGGTCAGCCACGGCGGGCTTGTCGGCGGTCATCGTGCGGCCTCGGTGATCTCGTGCCATTCGTCCGAGGGGTAGATCAAGTGGTCGTCCGGCCCCTCGTCATGGGGCGCGTCGAACTCCGAGTCCTGCGCTTCGCCTTCCATGAGACAGAGCCACTGACCGGGCTCGATCCAGTACCAGGGACCGGTGGAGCCGTCGGGGTAAGCCGACCGATACCGAAAGCCGTCGAGTTCAAGGCTTGCGGCTTGATGGCCCTTGGCGCGGACCCACTCCACCGTTGCCGCCATCTCGGCGACGGTGTCTCCAGCCGGGCGATACTCCACTCGGTGGTGCTTGATGCGCTCTAGGCGCTCGAACACTCGGACGGTCATGCTGTTGCCTCCTCGGCTTCGGTCTTCGTCTTGTGGTCCCGCAGCTCGCCCACGACGGCGGCGACTTGCTCGGCGGGGAGTCGGCGGTTCGCGGCGCGTGAGAGCGGCGTGAACTCGTGGTCACCGGCCCACCTGGTGCGGCACTGGTGCTCGGGCAGCGAGCAGGTGTCGCAGGTGGCGTCTCGGTCGTGCGGTGTTGGTGGCGGCGTCCACCCGGTGTCGCGTTCCCGCCAGTGGGGCGAGGCGGGCGACAGGATCACGTTGGGCGTGTTGGCTTCCCGGTCGTCGGCTGCCCTGGTGATGGCGAGGACGACGTCGGAGAGCTTGCGGTCGGCGAGCTTCTTGATCGCGGCGTAGATGCCTGCCTCGTCCCAGCGTCGTGCGCCGTGGGGTCGCATGGCGGCGGCGAGGAAGGTGATCGCGCGGGTCTGCTGGTCGGTGACGGTCACCATGGACTCCCGTCCTCGGCGTCGTAGTCCCAGCCGCAGCCGTCGGAGCAGACATAGCGGGTCGGCTCATCGAAGTCATCGCGGTCGACACCGACGCACCACCAGTCGTGGCCGCAGTCGTCGCAGGTGGTCCAAACTCCGTGGGTGCGCTCGGTCATCTCGCGGTCGATGCAGCAGACCTTTGCGCCACTGTCGAGGTACTGGCAGCCCATCACCAACCACCCCTCGGCGTAGCCCCATCCCATGCCCGAGTGGCTCGGAGGTTGGCTGTCGGCGTCGCTGCGGTGGCTCCTACCAACTGGCTATGGGATGGGAACTGAAGCACTTCTCCTCCCACTCCTCCTCCTACTCCTACTCGGGGATGAATTGCTCGCGAGTTGCTCACGAGGCGCTCATGAGAGATGCATGAATTCCTCATGAGCGCTCCTCCGGTGGCGGCGGGATCGTGCTCTCTGTTGGGTGTGGCGGTTTCTGGTGCTTGGCCCACCCGGTGAGCGCCCCGTAGGTGCCGCCATTCACGCGGTAGACGCACACCATGCCCTCGGCCTCGATCTCGCCAAGCCACTTCTTGACGCGGGCGGGCGGCAGGTCGTCGTAGGGGAACAGAGACCCGCTGACGGCGACCGGAGTTGCGATGAATCGGCCTTCGTCGTCGGCCATCTTTGTGATGAGGCCGGCGAGCGTGAGACGGGCGTCGCGGCTGAGGTGGCAGACCTTGTCGTCATCCCAGAAGGCGGTCTTGAGTGGTCGGGACTGGCGGGCCATCAGCTCGCCTCCTGTCGCTCGACCCGCCCGGCCTCACGCACGCACTCGACGAGCCGTCGTCGGCCAGATAGGACGTCGGGCGCTGGTTCAGGGCGTGCGGGGGTTGGCCACCAGCGCGCGTCTTGACGCTCAGTCACGAGTGCGCGGTATCGCTGCCGTGACGCGGGCTGCGGGTTGTCGGCGTCACTGCCTGGCACCCACACCTTGATCGCGCCCCGCTGCACCCATCGACCGTCCGTGAGCGCGTCCTCGTTGGCGTTGCTGCTCGACCAGCCCATGCAGGTGCGGCACAGGTCACCTCGGGCGCGGCACTTGGTGCCGCAGTTCGAGCACGCCTTGCGCAACGCCTTCCGACTTGCGCCTTCCCGGTCGACGTCGGCCTTGCTGATGACTCGGTGGACGGTGGACTGGCTGATGCTGTGTGTCTTGGCGATGGCCGCGATGGGCGCACATTCGAGGTAGGCGGCGACGATCTGCTCGGTCATCTCGTCGGTGACCTTGCGTGGCGCTGGTCGGATGCCTGGTCGGGTGCTCACGAGTCTCCTTCCGCGCGCTCGGCATCCCCGGCGCTGGTCGATTCGTAGGTGTGGCCCCGGTCGTGCGCGTCGGTGCGCGTGCAGGTGAGGCCGTCGGGGAAGCCGCCGAGGTGGGCGTGGCAGGTCATGCGCTCGCCTCCCCGAAGTCGAGCCCCGGCTGAGCGAGGCGCGTGCGCAGGGACAGGTCGAGGTAGTCGGCGTTCAGGTCGATGCCGACGTACTTGCGCCCATGCTTGGCGGCGGCAAGTCCGGTTGTGCCAGAGCCGCTGAACGGGTCGAGCACGACACCGCCCGGCTTGCAGCCACCGAGGATGCACCGCTCGGCGAGCGCCTGCGGCATGACGGCGAAGTGGGCGCCAGGGAAGGGCTGCGTGGGGATCGACCAGACGTCGCCCGGGTTGCGGCCGAGCGGGTGGTTCATCTGGTCCAGCCGCAACGTCTGGGCGCCACCCACGCCTTCGTAGGGGTCGCCCTCGCGGTATGTCCTGCCAGGATCGGCCCGGTGAGGTTGCGCGCGGCGGACCGAGACGTCACTGTGCGGCTCACGGATGGGGTCGAGGTCGAACCAATAGCGGCGGCCCTTGGTGAGCAGAAAGAGGTGCTCGTGACGCGTTGCGAGCCGGTCGGACACGCTCTCGGGCATGGCGTTGGGCTTCGCCCAGATGATGTCGTTGCGCAGGGTCCAGCCGTCGTCCTGGAGTGCGAAGGCAACGCGCCACGGGATGCCGAGCAGGTCCTTCGGCTTAGCCCAGGACTGCCCCGGCCGATCTACGGGGCGGATCCATCCGCGCCGCGCAGGCTGCTTCTCGTCGGCCGCGTTGGGGCCCGGGTTGCCGCGACCGGAGTAGTAGCTGTCACCGATGTTGAGCCAGAGAGTGCCGTCGTCGGTGAGCACCCGACGCACCTCCGCGAAGAGGGCGCGCATGGTCTCGACGTACTCCGCCGGCGACGACTCGAGGCCGTACTGACCCTCCTCGCCATAGTCGCGCAGACCGAAGTACGGGGGAGACGTGACGCAGCAGTCGACCGATGCGTCAGGCAGCTCTCGGAGCACCGTCAGCGAGTCGCCGTGGTACAGCGTGACGAGGTCGTCGGAGTAGTAGGGCTTCATGCCGCCCCCTTCCGCACCAGCGCCCGACGCTTGCGCTGGTATCGCGTGGACTTGCAGTTGGCGCAGTCCCTGGTGCTGCCTGCTGGATGCACACAGCCGGGGCACCAGATGACGCCACTGGACGGGTGCTCGGCGTACTCGCGGCGGGCGCGTTCGACACCGACGTTGTAGCGGGAGAAGGCGATCTGGAG
>NZ_DASWXC010000029.1:0-13959 GCF_036405735.1 Nocardioides sp. | reverse complement strand
CCGGGGCCGGGACGAGCCGCACCTGCGCACCGAGCGCCTCGAGCCGGGTCCGCAGCGGCCCGTCGCTCGGGGTGGCCACCACGACCCCGTGACCGCGCGCCCGCACGGCGGCGACGGTCTCGAGCAGCTGCAGGTCGGAGCCGTAGACGTCGCACGACGGGGTTCCGATGAGGACGACGGCCATGGGCTCTCCTCGCGCGCTGCCGGATGAGGAAGGTGACGGGGTCGGCGCACTGGGCCACGCCGACCCCGTCGTGCCCGCTGCGAGGTGGGGGGGAACGCTGCGGGCACTCCGATCCGTCGCCAGGCCTGGCGGACGGTTCGGTGGTTGGACGGAGATCGCGGTCGGACCCGAAGGTGTGCCTCCCGGCCCCCGTGACCGCAACTGTCCAGCCCCGGGACGCCCGTGACGGTCCCCGACCGTCGGCTATCCCCAATTTCGGGACCCCACCCCGTTGAGACCCGGGTTCCCGTGGGTCGAGACCCGGGTTCCCGAGGGTCGAGCCCCGGGTTCCCGAGGGCCCTGTGGATGACGCCGGCAAGAGACGTCGCTGCGGGACGATGCTCGGCGCATGACCCCAGCGAGCGACGTGGAGCCGGCACCCTTCGATCCGCAGCGGCCGTTCCGGCGACGTACGGCGCTCGCCGCAGGGGTCACCGCCAAGCGGCTGCGGGGACCGGAGTTCCGACAGCTGACCTGGGGCGTGTACGTCGACGCGGCATTGCCCGTGACGCCGCGGCTGCTGGCGCAGGCGACCGTCGTACCGTTCGACGCGACCGCCTTCGCCAGGCACGCCTCGGCGGCCCGGATCCACGGCACCCCCATCCCGGTCCTGCCCGACGAACACGTGACGGTGCTCGAGCCGACCCACCGGCGTCGCCGCCGCGGCACTGTCTGCCACCTGCGCACGACGGCGGTGATCACGGTCGTCGACGGGACACGGGTGTCGTCGTACCGGCAGATGTTCGTCGAACTGGCCGAGCTGTTGTCCCTCGTCGACCTCGTCGTGGTCGGTGACTGGCTGGTGCGCCGCAAGGGCGTCGAACCCGAACAGCTGCGCGCCTTCTGCGCGGACAGCACACTGCCGGGCGCGGCGCTCGCCCGGGAGGCGGCGAGCTATGTCCGCGAGCGGGTGGACTCGCCGATGGAGACCCGCCTGCGGATGCTCCTCGTCCTGGCCGGGCTACCCGAGCCGGCGGTCAACCCGACCCTGCGCGCGCACGACGGCGCGCCACGCCGCCGGTACGACCTGCACTACCCGGCGTCGAACACCATCGTCGAGTACGACGGCCGCCAGCATGCCGAGCGGGAGGAGCAGTGGGAGTCGGACCTGGAGCGCCGTGAGGCGATCGACGATGACCACGCCCGACTGCTCGTCGTCACCGCGAAGGGCATCTACCAGCATCCGGAGCGCACGGTGGATAAGGTCTGGCGCACGCTCCGCGAACGTGGCGAGCCGAACGTCCCGGCACGCCTCTCCGACGCCTGGCGACGGCACTTCCCCGGCCGCGGGGAGTGACCGCCGGCTGCGCCACCTGACCACAGTCGTGCAGGGCGAACGGTTATGACGGACCCGCCCGGAGCGGACCGGTCACGATCGCTCACCCTGCACCGAAATGGCCGTCCCGACCGCGGACGCCGGCGACGCAGGTCAGGAATCCGTCGCGAAAGCGGCGTCGAACGCGGCCGAGGGGGCGTCGAACGCGAGCCGGCGTACGAACTCCAACGCCTCGGGGGCCCCGACGAGCCGGTCCATGCCCGCGTCCTCCCACTCGACGGAGATCGGGCCGGAGTACCCGATGGTGTTGAGCATCCGGAAGCACTGCTCCCACGGCACGTCGCCGTGGCCGGTGGAGACGAAGTCCCAGCCGCGGCGCGGGTCGGCCCAGGGCAGGTGCGAGCCGAGCCGCCCGTTGCGGCCGTTGCCGACGAGCCTCTTCGCGTCCTTGCAGTCGACGTGGTAGATCCGGTCCTTGAAGTCCCACAGGAAGCCGACCGGGTCGAGGTCCTGCCACACGAAGTGGGAGGGGTCCCAGTTCAGCCCGAACGCCGGCCGGTGCCCGATCGCCTCCATCGCCGCGACAGCGGTCCAGTAGTCGTAGGCGATCTCGGAGGGGTGGACCTCGTGCGCGAACCGCACGCCGCACTCGTCGAAGACGTCGAGGATCGGGTTCCACCGGTCCGCGAAGTCGCGGTAGCCGGCGGCCACCATCTCCTCGGTGGCCGGCGGGAACATCGCGACGTACTTCCAGATCGAGGAGCCGGTGAACCCGACGACGGTGTCGACACCGAGGCGCTGCGCGGCCCGGGCGGTCATCTTCATCTCCTCCGCGGCCCGCTGCCGCACCCCCTCGGCGTCGCCGTCGCCCCAGATCCGCGACGGCAGGATCGCCTGGTGACGGGCGTCGATCGGGTCGTCGCAGACCGCCTGGCCCTTGAGGTGGTTGGAGATCGCGAAGACCTGCAGGCCGTACTTCTCCAGCACGTCCAGCTTCGCGCGGACATAGGAGTCGTCCTCGGCGGCCTGCCACGGGTCGAGATGGTCGCCCCAGCAGGCGATCTCGAGGCCGTCGTACCCCCACTCGGAGGCGAGCCTGGCCACCTCCTCGAACGGCAGGTCGGCCCACTGGCCGGTGAACAGGGTGATCGGACGGGACATCTGGTCCTCCTCGGGTGACGTCGGGATTCAGCCGACCGGCTGGGCGAGCGCCACCCGCTGCCAGGTGGCGTGGGCGGCGCTGTGCTCGACGGCGTGGAGCACCGCCTGCACCTGGGCGCCGTCGGCGAACGACGGCCGCGGCTGGTCGCCGTCCGCGATGGCGCGCACCAGGTCGACCACCTGGTGGGTGAAGCCGTGCTCGTAGCCAAGGCCGTGGCCGGGCGGCCACCACGCGCCGACGTAGGGGTGGCCGGGCTCGGTGGCGAGGATCCGGCGGAAGCCGGCGGTCTCGGCCGGCTCGGCGGCGTCGTAGAACTCCAGGACGTTCATGTCCTCGAAGTCGAAGGCGAGGCTGCCGGCCGAGCCGTTCACCTCGATGCGGATCGCGTTCTTGCGGCCCGTGGCGAACCGAGTGGCCTCGAAGACACCCATCGCGCCCGACCCGAAGCGGGCCAGGAACGCGGTGGCGTCGTCGACGGTCACCCTGCCCATCTCCGCGGTCCCGGCGCCGTTGGCAGCGGCGCCGCCGAGCAGTCCGGCGCCCTGACCGCCGGGCAGCGGCCGCTCGGGCACGAACGTGTCCATCGCGCCGACCACCTCGGTGATCGTGTCGCCCAGGATGTGCTGGGTCAGGTCGATGACGTGCGCCCCGATGTCGCCCAGCGCGCCGCTGCCGGCCTTGGACTTGTCGAGCCGCCAGCTGTACGGCGCCTGCGGGTCCGCGATCCAGTCCTGGAGGTACTGCGCCCGCACGTGCCGCACCGTGCCGACCCGGCCCTCGGCCACCAGCTGCCGGGCGAGCGCGATGGCGGGTACCCGGCGATAGGTGAAGCCCACCATGGCGCGCGCGCCGCCGGCGTACGCCGCCTGGGCGGCTGCCGCCATCGTCTCGGCCTCCGGCAGGGTGTTGGCCAGCGGCTTCTCGCACAGGACGTGCTTGCCGGCGGCCAGTGCTGCGACGGCGATCTCGGCATGGCTGTCGCCGGGGGTGCAGATGTCGACGAGGTCGATGTCGTCGCGGGCGACCACGGCGCGCCAGTCGGTGGCGCTCTCCGCCCAGCCGAGCCTCTCGGCGGCCGCGGCGGCCCGCTCGGGGTCACGGCCGCAGACGACGGCGAGCTCCGGCTGCAGCGGCAGGTCGAAGAAGCGCGGCGCGGTGCGCCAGGCCTGGGAGTGGGCGGCCCCCATGAACGCGTGCCCGATCATCGCGACCCGGAGGGACGCGGACCCTTCGTGGGGCATGGCACAGCTCCTGTCCAGTGTGGTGCGCCGCCCGCACCCGGGCCCGATCCCGGATGCGGTGCGGCGGTGTTGCTCAGCGGTGTTGCTCAGCGGTGTGCTCAGCGGTGGTGGAGGCTGATCAGGACTCGAAGGCGCTGTCGATGAACTGGTCGACGTTGTCGGAGGTCACGACCGGCGCGTAGAGCCGGATCGTGCGCGGCACCTCGACCTCCACCAGGTCGCTCATCGCCTTGCCCTGGACCAGCAGCCGGGCCAGCCGGATGCCGTCCGCGGCCTGGGTGGAGGGGTAGATGACGGTCGCCTTGAGGACGCTGTCGCCGGCCTGGATCTCGCGCATGGCGTTCGCCGAGCCGGCGCCGCCGACCATGACGAACTCGTCGCGGCCGGCGTTCTCGATCGCGGCCATCACGCCGACGCCCTGGTCGTCGTCGTGGTTCCACAGCGCGTCGATCTTCGGCGCGGCCTGCAGCAGGTTCTCCGCCGCGTCGGTGCCGCCCTCGACGGTGAAGTCGGCGGCGACCCGGTTGTCGACGTCCAGGCCGCACTCCGACAGCGCGTCCTCGAAGCCCCGGCTGCGGTCCTGGGTCAGCGGCAGCGAGTCGATGCCGGCGATCTCGGCGACCACCGCGTCGGGGTTGTCGCCGACCTGCTCGCAGATGTAGGTGCCCGCCGAGACGCCCATGCCGTAGTTGTCGCCGAGCACAGTGACCCGGGCGGCGTTGGGGTCGTCGAACTCGCGGTCCACGTTGATCACCGGGATGCCGGCCTGCATCGCCTTGAGCGCGACGGGCGTCATGGCCGCACCGTCGAACGGCAGCAGGACGATCGCGTCGACCTTGTCGTTGATGAACGTCTCCACCTGGCTGATCTGCAGGTTGACGTCGTTGGTGCCCTCCGAGACACGCAGCTCGATGTCGTCGTACTTCTCCGCCTCGCGGCGCGCGGACTCGGTGATCGACCCCATCCAGCCGTGGTCGGCGGCGGGCGCGGAGAACCCGATGACGACCGTGTCGCCGGTCTCGTCGTTGGCGCCGGCCGGCGCGGCGTTGGTGCCGCCGTTGTCGCCGTCGGAGTCCTCGGGGCTGTTGCTGGTGCAGGCGACCAGCGCGAAGGCGGCGATCCCCGCGGAGAGGCCGGCGGCCAGGCGGCGAGTGGGACGGTGCTTCATAGGTGTCTCCCTGGGTTCGATGGTGAGTCAGGAGTGGTTGCGAGACGCCAGCCGCTGTTGCAGGAGCACGGCGACGACGATGATGAGCCCCTTGACGACCGCTTGATCGGACGACGTGAGGTTGTTGAGCGTGAAGACGTTCGACAGCGTCGTGAAGATGAGCACCCCGAGCACGGTGCCGACGATGGTGCCGCGGCCGCCCGAGAGCAGCGTCCCGCCGATGACGACGGCCGCGATGGCGTCCAACTCCCACAGGCCGCCGTGGGTGGAGCTGCCGGTGGTGGTGCGGGCGACCAGCATGATCGCGGCGATGCCGCAGCACACGCCGACGAGCACGTAGAGGTAGACGGTGTGGCGCTTCACGTTGATGCCGGCAAGTCGCGCGGCCTCCGGGTTGCCGCCGACGGCGACGGTACGGCGGCCGAAGGTGGTGCGGTTGAGCAGCACCCATCCGCCCGCGGCGACGAGCGCGAACATGATGACGATGACCGGGATGCCGACGACCTCGGCGTTGAAGAACTCGCGCAACGCGTCGACCCGGAGGATCTGGGTCTTGCGGTCGGACATGACCTCGGCCAGGCCTCGAGCCGAGACGAGCATGGCCAGCGTCGCGATGAACGGCACGACTCCGCCGTACGCGATGATGAGGCCGTTCACCAGGCCGCACCCCGCGCCGACCAGCACCGCCGTCAGCGCCATCAGCAGCCAGTGCGTGTCCTCGGCCATCTGCTGGGTGGCCAGCGTGGTGCACCACACCGACGCCAGCGCGAGGATCGCGCCGACCGAGAGGTCGATGCCGCCGCCGGTGATCACGAAGGTCATGCCGATGCTGACCACACCGATCGTGGCCGCGAGTCGCAGGATCGTCATCGCGTTGGCGGTCGAGGAGAACCGGTCGCCTGCGGTGATCATGCCGACGACGCAGAGCAGCACCAGCGCCACGACGAGGCCGAGGTTGCGGCCGGTGCTGCTGCGCAGCAGCGCCAGCGCTCCCCCACGATCGGGGTTGCCGGCGGCGAGCGCCTCCTCCTCGACGCGTGCGGTGTCGCTACCGGCACGGGTGCCCAGCGGTGTCTCGCTCATCGGGGTCTCCGATCGATTGTTCGCGGGGGAGCGAAGCGGAGGAGCGAGGAATCGAGTGGGGTGATCAAGCGACTCTCCCTTCCATGACCAGGTCGAGCACCTGGGACTCGTCAAGCTCGGTGGCGGGTGCCTCGTGCACCACGACGCCCTCCCGCACGACCAGCACGCGGTCGGCGAGGCCGAGGACCTCCTCGACCTCGCTGGAGACCACGACGACGGCGACGCCCTCGTCGGCCAGCGTGCGGACCAGTCGGTACAGCTCGGTGCGGGCGCCGACGTCGACGCCCCGGGTCGGCTCGTCGAGCAGCAGCACCTTGCAGCCGCGCAGCAGCCAGCGGGCGAGCACGACCTTCTGCTGGTTGCCGCCCGACAGCGTGCGCACCGCACGGTCCGTACGCCGGGGGCGCAGGTCGAGCTGCTCGGCGAGCTCGTCGGCCCGGTGCCGCTCCTCGGCACTGTCGAGGAACCCGGCCCGGGCGAACCGCTCCATCGACGAGACCGTGATGTTGCGGTAGACCGCCTCGTCGAGCAGCAGGCCCTGGCTCTTGCGCTCCTCCGGTGCCAGTCCCATGCCGGCGCGCACGGCAGCCGTCACCGAGCCACGGCGCACGGTCCGCCCCCCGACGCGGACCGTGCCGCCGCTGGCCCGGCGGGCGCCGTACACCGTCTCCAGGATCTCGGAGCGCCCCGCGCCCACGAGGCCGGCCAGGCCGACGATCTCGCCGGCGTGGACGGTGAGGTCGACCCCGGAGAAGACGCCGGCGAGCGCGAGGTCGGTGACCTCGAGGACCGGCTCTCCGCGGGTGGGAGCGGTGGGGCGCGGCGGGAAGACGTACTCGATCGAGCGGCCGGTCATCAGCCGGATCAGCTCACTGGTCGGGGTGTCGGCGACCTGGAGGCCGGTGGCCACGGTGCGGCCGTCCTTGAGGACCGTGATGCGGTCGCCGATCTCGCGGATCTCCTCGAGCCGGTGGGAGATGTAGACGACCGCGACCCCCTCGGCGGTGAGGCTGCGGATGACCCGGAACAGGTTGCGCACCTCCTCCTGGTCGAGCACCGCCGACGGCTCGTCCAGGACGAGCAGTCGGGTGTCGTGGGAGAGGGCGCGCGCCATGCTGACGATCTGCTGGGCGGCGGGCGAGAGGTCGCCGACGAGCCTGCCGGCGGGGATCTCGCCGTGGCCGAGGCGCTGGAGCAGCTCGGTGGCGCGGCGCTGGGCGAGCTGCCGCTGCGCGAAGCCGAAGCGGGTCAGCTCGTGGCCCAGGAAGACGTTCTCGGCGACGCTGAGGTCGGCGACCAGGTCGAGCTCCTGGTAGATCGTGGCGATCCCGCGCCGCAACGCCTGGATCGGGCTGCCCAGCGCGACCTCCTCGCCGTCCCAGGCGATGGTGCCGCCGTCGGGGTGGTGGAAGCCGGAGAGCACCTTGATCAGCGTCGACTTCCCGGCGCCGTTCTGGCCCAGCAGGCAGTGGACCTCGCCGGCGCGGACCTCGAGGTCGACGCCGTCGAGCGCGCGGACGCCGGGGAACTCCTTGACGATCCCCGTCATCTGCAGCAGCACGTCGCCGGCCATCGGATCCTCCTCGCGCCGTTCGGTCGTGATCGGCATCACAACCTCGCGCTCCGCACGCTAAGACGGTTGGAGGGGAACTTCAAGGGGTTCCGACGAAAGATCCGAAAGTTTCGGCATAACTTTCGCCAGTTCGATACAAAGTCGCAGGCGACGTCGGGTCTGGTGGCGCCCCGCAAACTGTCACCGTGACAGTTCGCGGCGAGGGCGACAGTTTGAAGTGTCACTCCCGCCGCGAAGTGTCACGGTGACACTTTGGGGAGTGGCTGTCCGCGTGCGTCAGGAGCGCTCGTCCGCGGCGTACACGGAGCCGCTGATGAGCCGCGCGGCGCCGATCACGCCACCCTCGTCGCCGAGCTCCGACAGCACGATCGGCAGGCTGCCGGTGGCCAGCGGCAGGGAGCTGCGGTAGGTCACCGCGCGGACCTCGGCGAGCAGCGCGTGCCCGAGGCCGGTCACGCGGCCGCCGATCACGATGAGGCCGGGGTTGAAGAACGACACCAGGCTCGCCAGCACCTGGCCCACGCGACGCCCGCTGTCCCGCATCAGCTGCACCGCGTGCGGGTCGCCCTGGGCGACGGCGGCCGCGACGTCCGCCGCGGTCAGCTCGGTGCCGTCACGCTCCTTGAGCATCGTGGCGAGTACGGCGGAGCGACCGCTGCGCGCGAGCGCCGTGGCGTCCCGACCCAACGCGGCTCCGCTCGCGAACGCCTCGAGACAGCCGGTGTTGCCGCAGGCGCAGGTCGGGCCGCCGTCCTCGACGCGGATGTGCCCGATGTCGCCGGCACAGCCGTCGACACCACGGTAGAGCTCGCCGCCGATGACGATGCCGCAGCCGATCCCGGTGCCGATCTTGACGTAGAGGAAGTCCTTCGCAGCCCGCGCGACGCCGGCGTGCTGCTCCCCCACCGCGAGCGCGTTCACGTCGTTGTCGAGGACGACCGGGCAGCCGAGCTCACGGGAGAGGGCGTCGCGGACCGGGTAGCCGTCCCAGCCGGGCATGATCGGCGGCGAGACCGGGACGCCACGATGGAAGTCCACCGGCCCGGGCACGGCGATGCCTGCACCGATCGGCCGCTCGACGCCGGCCTCGGCGAGCACGGCCCGAACCTCCTCCAAGGCGGAGGCCAGGACGACCTCGGGCCCCTTGCGGATGTCGCACGGACGCTCGCGCACGGTCAGCAGGCCCAGCCGGCCGTCGGTCAGGCCGACCGAGATGCCGGTCGCGCCGATGGCGACGCCGACGAACCGGATGTCCGAGGCCAGGTCGACCATCGTCGAGCGACGCCCGCCGCGCGACGCCGCGGGTCCCGCTTCCTGGGCCAGGCCGAGCTCGACGAGCCGGGCGACCTCCACCGCGATCGTCGTGCGCGAGACCTGCAGCCGGTCAGCCAGCTGTGCCTTCGAGAGCGGGCCCTCGTCCCGTAGTCCGGCCAGGATCCGAGCCTGCATCGGGCTCTCCGCACGACCCGCCAACGAATGACGCATCCTCCGATCCTCGCACGCCCGCGCGCCACCAACGTCGAGCCCCGGGTTCCCGAGGGTCGAGTCCCGGGTTCCCGTGGGTCGAGTCCCGGGTTCCCGAGGCGATCGCCGCGGCGACCCGCACCTACCGGGGCAGCTGGTCGGCGACCCAGTCCCCGAACGCCCGGTGGCCGGCGGCCGTCAGGTGGAGCCGGTCGGGCAGGTACTCGAGGTCGAGCCCGGCCGACGAGACATACGCGACGCCGTACTCCTCACAGAGCTGGCCCAGCCACCGGTCCACCCGCTGCGCGCCGCGACTGCGCGCGGGCGCGGGCGGCGGTCCGACGACCACGACCGCCCGGTCGGCGACGTACGGCGACAGCCGGCTCATCAGCGCCGCGAAGCCGTCGCGAACCGACCGCTCGGGCTGGTCGTAGTCGTTGAGGCCGCCCTCGACGATGACGAGCTCGGCTCCGCCGGCGACGGCGCGGGAGGCACGCTCCGCGAACGAGACCCCGGGACAGGGAGAGGCGGTCGCGCTGAAGCCCGAGCCCGAGAAGCCGTCGACGCTGATCCGACCGGGCAACCGCGCCGGCCAGGCCGCAGCCGGGCGGTCGAGCCGGAAGCCGACCGACCAGGAGTCTCCGATGACGACCGTGCGGGCACCCGAGCCGGTCACGAGCCTGGCGCGCGCGGCGGCCGCGTCCTGGTGCCGCTCACAGCGAGCGACATCGTCGGCCGAGGCGGTCCCGCGCACGACCACGCCGACGACAGCAGCGAGCACTGCGACGAGGCAGAGGAGGACGACACGACGGACCCGGAGCACTGGTCAATGATCAGCACCCACCCCGCCGTACGTGCGGGAATCGGCAAACATCCCGAGATCTCGTGAGCGAACCCACGCCAACCCGAGACTCGGCCCACGCCAACCCGCGACTCGACCCACGCCAACCCGCGACTCAACGGGAAAAGGGTCAGACGGCGTAGGCAGCCAGCTCGCCGGCGAGGGTCTCGTTGGTCCGGCCGCGCACCTTGGTGCCGTCGCCGGTGTGCTCGAGGGCGTCGATCTCGCCGTGCTGGTGGATCTTGTTGAGCAGGTCGCCGCGGCTGTAGGGCAGCAGAACCTCGAAGTCGACGGCAGGACGCGGCAGGTCGGCCTCGATGAGGCGCAGCGCCTCGTCGATGCCCTCACCGGTCCTGGCCGAGACGACGACCGAGTGCGGCTCGGCCCGCTGCAGCCGGCCGAGCACGACCGGGTCGGCGGCGTCGGCCTTGTTGATGACGACGAGCTCGGGTACGTCGGAGGCGCCGATCTCGGCGAAGACCTCCCGCACCGCCGCGAGCTGGCCCTCGGGGTCGGGGTGGGACCCGTCGACGACGTGGAGGATCAGGTCGGCGTCCGCGACCTCCTCCAGCGTGGAGCGGAACGCCTCCACCAGCTGGTGCGGCAGGTGCCGGACGAAGCCGACCGTGTCCGACATGGTGTAGACCCGGCCGTCGGAGGTGTCGGTACGACGGGTGGTCGGGTCCAGCGTCGCGAACAACGCATCCTCGACGAGCACGCCGGCACCGGTCAGCCGGTTGAGCAGGGAGGACTTGCCGGCGTTGGTGTAGCCGGCGATCACGACGGCCGGGATCTGGTTGCGCTTGCGGGTGGCGCGCTTGGTGTCGCGCGTGCCCTTCATCTCCCGCAGCTCGCGGTTGAGCTTGGCGATCCGGGTGCGGATCCGGCGCCGGTCGGTCTCGATCTTGGTCTCACCGGGACCGCGGCCACCGATGCCGACGCCGCCGGCGGCCCGGCCACCGACCTGGCGCGAGAGGTTGCCACCCCAGCCGCGCAGGCGCTGCTTGAGGTAGTTGAGCTGGGCCAGCTCGACCTGCGCCTGACCCTCCTTGCTCTTGGCGTGCTGGGCGAAGATGTCGAGGATCAGCGCGGTCCGGTCGACGACCTTGACGCCGGTGCGGTCCTCGAGGTTCCTCAGCTGCGAGGGGGCGAGCTCCCCGTCGCAGATGACGGTGTCGGCGCCGGTGACCTGCACGATCTCCTTGAGCGCCTCCACCTTGCCGCGACCGATGTAAGTCGCGGGGTCGGGCGCCTGCCGGCGCTGGTAGATCGCCTCGAGCACCTCCGAGCCGGCGGTCTCGGCCAGCAGCGCCAGCTCGGCCATGGAGTTCTCGGCGTCCTGGACCGAGCCCTCGGTCCACACGCCGACGAGGACGACCCGCTCGAGCCGGAGCTGGCGGTACTCGACCTCGGTGATGTCCTCGAGCTCGGTGCGCAGGGACGCGACCCGGCGCAGCGCGTGCCGCTCGGCGAGCTCCATCGCGCCGACGGTGGGATCCTCCTCCGGATCGGCGCCGTCGGGGCTGACCGGTTCGTCGTCGAACTCCTCCTCGGAGTCGGCGTCATCCCAGTGGGCGGTCGCCTCGAGCTCGTCGGCGAGGCTGAAGTCGTTGGCGTGGGCCTGATGATTCGTCATACGCCTTCCAGAGTACGGCGACACACCAGCCGACCGCGCATCGTTTTCGCGCGATCGGCCGGCGTGCTCGCTCATCGCAGCTCGAGCAGCGCCTTGACGACCCGCACGTTGGCCACGACACCGAGCCCGGCTCCGAGGACCGTGACGGGGTCGGGGAACTCACCCGAGGCGAGCACCATGCTCGCGACCATCGCGGCGGGCACCCACCGCGGCAGCAGGCCGGTGACGAGCAGGGCCACCACGGTGAGCAGCGTGGCGAGGCCGCCGAACACCAGGCCGGGAGCGACCAGGACGGAGAAGAACCCGCCCTCCTGGAAGGCGGTGAAGCTCTGGATCGACGACGCGGGCACGCGGTCGGCCTCGACCAGCGACCAGACGAAGCCGCGGAACCCGACCTGGGCGCAGAGCCCGACACCGGACAGGAACATCAGCACCCCGACCAACGCCCCGAGCCGGGGCAGTCGCGGGCGCAGCACCCGAGCGACCCCGACAGCGGCGGGGATGGTGAGCGCGCCCGCGAGCATGACCAGCGCGGTCCCGGCCAGGTAGCGGCTCGGCGACGAGGCGACGGAGTCGAGGAAGAGCGCGGCGTCCTCCCGTGGCAGCACGGAGGGCTCCACGAGGAACCAGGCGGTCATGGCGAGCGGGTTGGCGATCATCGCGGCCGCGATGCCCAGCGTCGTACGACGGCCGGCGACCGTGGCCGGCGCCGTCGGCGTGACCTGCCGGGCCCATTCACGCGCCGACCCGGCGGTCGGCGAGGCGGGCGGGGTGGTGCTCGGGGTGGTGGACTGGGTCATGGCTGACTCCTCAGCGTTCGGGCGCCGGACGTCCCGACGCGATGAGGAGGACTCTGCGGAACGCGGCGTCCCGCCGTCGCGAGCCGGATGGTCACGTCCTGGCGAGGTCGGTCCGTCCCCGGCCCTGCTCGGATGTCCCGACCGGGACGGGACGGCCCGTCCCGTGACAGGGGCCCGGGCGCTCGGCAGCATGTGCGCATGCCGCATCCCGACCCGAGCCGCCCCGCACCCGCGCCGGTGCGGGCCGCCGCCCTCACCGGAGGCGTCCTCGCGGTGCTCGCCGTGGCGGTCGCGACGGTCCTGCGCGCCCGGGAGGGACTGCTGCCCACCCCGATCAGCCTGGCGGCCCTGGCCTTCGCGGTCACCGGCACGGTGCTGGGGTGGCGGCAGGCGCGGTCGTCGGTCGGGTGGTTGCTGCTGGCGACCGGTCTCTCGATGAGCCTGTCGAGCGGCCTCCTCGAGTGGGCGCACCACGGCCTGGTGGTCGACCGCGGCTCGCTGCCGGCTGCCGAGGCGGCGCTGTGGGTCGGCTCGTGGCTGTGGGTGCCGGGCTACTGCCTGGTGGCCACGCTGCTGCCGCTGCGGCTGCCCGACGGTGCCCTGAGCGGGCCGCGATGGCGGATCGCCTGGTGGGCCGCCGTCGTCGTGACCGGGGTGGCGACGCTCGGATGGGCCGTGACGCCGTACGACCGGATGGACCGCCCGCCGCTCGCCGGCCTCCCCGGCGACGTCGCCTCCCCCGCCGGGCTGGCGGCCGGCCCGGCGCTGCTCGCCGCGTCGCTGCCGCTGGTCATGCTGGGTGCCCTGGTCGGGCTGGCCTGCGTGGTGCTGCGACTGCGCGCCTCCGTCGGCGAGGAGCGCCAGCAGCTGAAGTGGGTGGCGTACGGCGCCGTGCTGAGCATCCTGCTGCTCGCGCTCGGTCAGGTCGCCGGTCCAGAGGGCGGCTCGGACCTGCTGCTGGGGGTCGGCATCCTGCCGCTGCCGGTCGGCGTCGCCGTCGCGGCGCTGCGCTACCGGCTGTGGGACGTCGACCTCGTCATCCGGCGCACCCTCGCCTACGCCGTGCTGACCGCCCTCGTCGTCGGCGTGTACGTCGGGACCGTGCTCGGTCTCGGCAGCACCCTCGGCGAGCGGACCGGCGCGCCGCTGCTGGCGACCGTCGTCGTCGCGCTCACCGCCGAGCCGGCCCGGCGCCGAGTGCAGCGGCTAGTGGACCGGGTCACCCGGGGCGACCGCTCCGACCCGTACCGAGCGCTGGTCGGGCTCGGCAACCGGCTCGAGGCGGCCGCGGCCCAGCCCGCGGGCGCCGAGGCCCTCGCCCAGGTCGCCGCCGCGGTCCGGCACGCGCTGCGGCTGCCGTGGGCGACCGTGGACGTGCTCGACGGCCCGACCGCCACCAGCGGCGTGCCGGAGGGCCCGGCCACCGAGCTGCCGCTGGTGCACGGCGGGGCGCTCGTCGGCCGGCTCGTGGTCGGGTCGCTCGCGCCCGCCG
>NZ_DASWXC010000028.1:0-15517 GCF_036405735.1 Nocardioides sp. | reverse complement strand
GCCCGGCTCGTGGCCGGCCCAGGCGCGCTGCGCCGCCGCCGCGTCGAACCGTGGGCCGCCGGTCGGCGTCGGCGGGGGCTCCTTCTCGGCCGCGGCATGGCGCGGGGGCACCGCGAGGCGGAGCACGTCGGAGCGGGTGCCGGCGTACCGCTCCGCCACGGCCGCCGTCAGGGCCGCGACGGAGGGACGTAGGACCGGCTCCGGGCTGACGACCCGGCGCAGCGGACTGAGGCGGCCGGGGTGCTCGGAGCGAGCCGCCCGCGCGACGACGTAGCCGTCGACGTCCTGGCCGGCGAAGCGCACCTTGACGCGGACCCCCGGCCGGGCCGCCTCGGCCATCGCCGCCGGGACGGCGTAGTCGAAGGGCCGGTCGAGGTGGGCCAACGGCAGGTCGACGAGCACCTGGGCGACCGGGTCGACGGCGCTGAGCTCGGCCTCGGCGGCCTTGCGAGCCCGGGTGGCCCGGGCCTTGGCCCGGCCCTCGGCGACCTTGTCGCGGACGAGCCCGGGCAGCTCCAGCGCGGGCTCGTCCGACGGGGTCATGCCCGCAGTTGTATCAGCGGGCGCGGACGCTCAGAGACCGGCGGCCGCCTTGAGCGCCTCGGCTCGGTCGGTCCGCTCCCAGGTGAACTCCGGCAGCTCGCGCCCGAAGTGACCGTAGGCCGCCGTCTTGGCGTAGATGGGGCGCAGCAGGTCGAGGTCGCGGATGATCGCGGCCGGGCGCAGGTCGAAGACCTCCAGCACGGCGGCCTGGATCTTCTCGACCGGAACCGTCTCGGTGCCGAAGGTCTCGATGAACACGCCCACCGGGTGCGCCTTGCCGATCGCGTAGGCGACCTGCGCCTCGCAGCGCCGGGCCAGGCCGGCGGCGACGACGTTCTTGGCCACCCACCGCATGGCGTAGGCGGCCGAGCGGTCGACCTTGGACGGGTCCTTGCCCGAGAACGCGCCACCACCGTGGCGGGCCATGCCGCCGTAGGTGTCGACGATGATCTTGCGGCCGGTCAGGCCGGCGTCGCCCATCGGTCCGCCGATGACGAAGCGGCCGGTCGGGTTGATGTAGAGCTTGTAGCCCTCCGACGGCACGCTGTCCTTGAACTGCTCCAGCACCGGGTCGATGACGTGCTTCTTGATGTCCGGCTGCAGGGTCGACTCGAGGTCGACGTCCTCGGCGTGCTGGGTGGACAGCACGACGGCGTCGATGCGGACCGGGCGGTTGTTCTCGTCGTACTCGATCGTGACCTGGGTCTTGCCGTCGGGGCGCAGGTAGGCGAGGGTGCCGTTCTTGCGGACCTCGGTCAGCCGCTCGGCCAGCGTCTGGGCGATCTTGATGGGGAGCGGGAACAGCTCCGGGGTGTCGTCGCAGGCGTAGCCGAACATCAGGCCCTGGTCGCCGGCGCCCTGCCGGTCGAGCGCGTCGATCGAGTGGTCGACCCGCTCCTCGAAGGCGTCGTCGACGCCCTGCGCGATGTCGGGAGACTGCGCGCCGATGGCCACCTGCACGCCGCAGGAGTTGCCGTCGAAGCCCTTGTCGGAGGAGTCGTAGCCGATCTCCAGCACCTTCTGCCGCACGAGCTGCGCGACCGGCGCGTAGGCCTCGGTGGTGACCTCGCCCGCGACCACGACCAGGCCGGTGGTGAGCAGCGTCTCCACGGCGACCCGGCTCGACGGGTCGTGCGCGAGGAGGTAGTCCAGCACCGTGTCGCTGATCTGGTCGGCGATCTTGTCCGGGTGGCCCTCGGTCACCGACTCCGAGGTGAAGAGACGTCCGGTCACAATCCAACTCCCGTTCTCATGTAGCGAGCCGCAGGTGCAGCACGCCAACCGTAGGTGACGCCGTCCGCGGTGCGGCCGGCGTCTCTGTCATTGGTCAGGTCGACATCCGGGCCGCGACCTCGTCCCAGATCACGTGCGCCAGGACGCGCTTGGCCGCGGTGGGCACCTCGCGCGAGGTGCCGTCGCTGCCGAGGATCACTGCCTGGTTCTCGGTGCTGCCGAACACGGCTCCCCCGCTGACGTCGTTGACGACCAGGAGGTCGCACCCCTTGCGCGCCAGCTTGGCCCGTGCGAGGTCGAGCACGCTTCCCGTGGCGTCACCGGTCTCCGCCGCGAAGCCGACGATCACGCTCGCGGCACGCGGCCGACCGGTGCTGAGCTCGTGGAGGATGTCGGGGTTCTGGACCAGCCCGAGGCTCGGGGCGGACCCGTCGGCGGCCTTCTTGATCTTGTCCTCGCTCACCTCCGCCGGCCGGAAGTCGGCGGGAGCGGCGGCCATCACGACCGCGTCGGCGTCCTTGGCCGCCGTCAGCACGGCCTCACGCAGCTGTCCGGTCGTCTCGACCCGGACCACGGTCACGCCGGCGGGGTCGGGCAGCGACACGTTGGCCGCGACCAGCGTGACGTCGGCGCCGCGGGCGGCCGCTGCCCGGGCGATGGCGTAGCCCTGCAGCCCGGAGGAGCGGTTGCCGAGGAAGCGGACCGGGTCCAGGTACTCCCGCGTGCCGCCGGCGCTGACGACGACCCGTCGGCCCTGCAGGTCCAGCGCGTCCGCGACAGTGCCACGGGCCAGCACGTCGACGCAGAGCTCGAAGATCTCCGTCGGCTCGGGCAGCCGGCCCTTGCCGGTGTCCGCGCCAGTGAGCCGCCCCTCGGCCGGCTCGATGACGATCGCGCCCCGCGCGCGCAGCGTCGCCACGTTGGCCTGGGTGGCGGGGTGCTCCCACATCTCGGTGTGCATCGCCGGGGCGAACACGACCGGGCAGCGCGCCGTGAGCAGCGTGTTGGTGAGCAGGTCGTCGGCCAGGCCGTGCGCGGCGCGGGCGAGCGTGTTCGCGGTCGCGGGTGCGACCACCACCAGGTCCGCCTGCTGGCCGATCCGCACATGCGGGACGTCGGTGATGTTCTCGAACACCTCGGTCGCGACCTGCTTGCCCGACAGCGCCTCCCACGTGGGCGCGCCGACGAACTCGAGCGCGGAGGCGGTCGGCACGACGGTGACGTCGTGGCCGGACTCGGTGAACCGCCGCAGCAGCTCGGCCGCCTTGTAGGCGGCGATGCCGCCGGCGACCCCCAGAACGACCGCCGGCCGCTCCCCCGCGGGGGAAGCGGCCGTCAGGTCGGTGCTGTCGCTCAGCGCGCGCTCACTCGGCCGCGGCGAACGGGTCCGCGGCGGCAGCCGCCTTCGTGGCGGCCTCCTCGGCGGCCAGCTCGGCCGGGTCGACGTCCTCGCAGGTCAGCAGGTCGTCGTTGATCTCGCGCAGCGCGATCGAGAGCGGCTTCTCCTGCACGTGGGTCTCGACCAGCGGGCCGACGTACTCCAGCAGGCCCTCGCCGAGCTGGGAGTAGTAGGCGTTGATCTGTCGGGCGCGCTTGGCGCTGTAGAGGACCAGCTTGTACTTGCTGTCGGTCTTGGACAACAGGTCGTCGATCGAGGGGTTGGTCACGCCCTGGGCGTCGATCTCGGGGGCAGCCACGCTGATATGCCTCACTCAGTCCGGAAGGTTGCTCGGCCCTGGTTGGGCGTCGAGCGTCATCAAGGCTACCAACTCTTCGGCGGCGGCATGAACTTCGTGGTTGACGATGGTGACGTCGAACTCCGCCTCGGCCGCCAGCTCGACCCGCGCGGTCTCCAGCCGCCGCTCGCGCTCCTCGGCCGTCTCGGTGCCGCGGCCGACCAGCCGGCGCACCAGCTCCTCCCACGACGGCGGGGAGAGGAAGACGAACAGCGCCTCCGGCATCGTACGTCGCACCTGCCGCGCGCCCTGGAGGTCGATCTCGAGCAGGGCCGGCCGGCCGGCTGCCAGGGCGGCCTCGACCGGCTTGCGCGGCGTGCCGTAGCGAGCGGCCTTGTGGACGACCGCCCACTCCAGCAGCTCATCCTCGGCGACCATCCGGTCGAACTCCTCGTCGGAGACGAACCAGTAGTGGACCCCGTCGACCTCGCCGGGCCGCGGGGGGCGCGTCGTGGCGGAGACGGAGTACCAGACCTCGGGGTGGTGCGTGCGCAGATCGGCCGCCACCGTGCCCTTGCCGACGGCCGTCGGGCCAGCGAGGACGACCAGGCGGCTGGGCGCGGACGCTGCGGCGGCTGGGGCGGCTGCGGCGTCAGTCACGCCCGGCGAACTCCTGGTTGAGCGCGGCGACCTGCTTGGCGCCCAGGCCTCGGACCCGGCGGCTCTCAGCGATGCCGAGCCGCTCCATCACCTGCCGCGCGCGGACCTTGCCCAGGCCCGGCATCGACTGCAGCAGGTCGACGACCTTCATCTTGCCGATGACCTCGTTGACCTGCCCCTCGGCGATCACCTCGGCGATGGAGCCTCCCGAGTTCTTCAGGCGGTTCTTCACCTCGGCCCGCTCACGGCGGGAGGCGGCGGCCTTGGCGAGCGCCGCCTGGCGCTGTTCGGGCGTGAGCGGGGGCAGTGCCACGGGCTGGTCCTTCGTCAAGCGGTCTCGGGTCGCGGGCCGGTCCGAGCGGTCCGGGTCGACCCGGGGTGGACGTTCGAGAGAACGATCGGGTCAACAATTGGCTCAACATAGCCGTCGCCCCACGACGCGGCAATCGGGGGTCGTCAGAGGGCGAGCGGCGTGTGGCAGACGTCGCGAGCCTGCTGCTCGACCGCGGCCAGCGCCGCCCGGGTGCCCTCGCCGCCCACCTCGGCCGCGGCCGCGTCGATGCGGCTCTGCTCCTGGGCGGTGACGCCCGCGGGCGGTGCCTCCCGGTCGTAGGTCGCCGGGTCCGCGCCGGCCTCCTCCACCGCCTGCTCCAGGTCCCCGAGCGCGTCGACGAGCACCTGCCAGTCGTCGGCGATGTCGTCGGGCGCCTGCTCCTGCAGGTCGCGGAAGATCGGCAGCGCCCGCAGCAGGGCCGCCGGACCGCCCTGCCCGAGGATCTCCCCGAGCGACTCCTGGTGCTCGGAGACCGCGTCGCAGTAGGCCTCCCGCGGGTCGGTCGAGCAGCCGGCTGTCACGACCGCGAGAAGCAGCACCACCCACGTCGCGCGCTGCGTCGCGCTCACCGACACACCTCCGGTGCCTTGGCAGGAAAAGTGGAGACTTCTGCCACGGCCGCGCGCCGACGGCTGGCGGAAGTCTCCACTTCCCGCAGGGTCAACGCAGCTCGTCGTTGGTGCGCAGCGCGGCGTCGCGCAGCGCCTCGACCGAAGGACCATGACGCAGCAAGCCACGTGAGGAGCTCGGCAGCACCGGCAGGTCGCCGAAGATTCGCTTGATGTCGGCGACGGTGCCGCCCTGCTCGCCGAAGCCGGGAGCGAGGATGGGGCCGTTGAAGGCGAGGTCGTGGTCGCGCTCGGAGTCAGCCGCCGAGCCGATCGTCGCGCCGACGACAGCACCGAAGGAGCCCAGTGGTGCCGCCTCGCCGTTGAGGTTGCGCAGGTGGGTGAGCATCCGCGCGGCAACGGTCTCGCCGGTGTCCACCGTGGCGCGCTGCACCTCGGGGCCCTCCTTGTTGGAGGTCAGGCCCAGCACGAACAGTCCCGCGCCATAGCGGGCCGCCGTGTCGACGAACGGGTCGAGCGAGCCGAAGCCGAGGTACGGCGACACGGTGATCGCATCGCACGCCAGGGGGCTGACGGGGTCGAGGTAGGCGTCGGCGTAGGCCTGGCTCGTGGAGCCGATGTCGCCGCGCTTCACGTCGAGCAGGACCAGCGCGCCCGCCTCACGGCTCTCCGCGATGACCCGCTCGAGGACCGCGATCCCGCGCGACCCGAACCGCTCGTAGAAGGCGCTCTGCGGCTTGACGACCGAGACGTACGGCGCCAGGCCCTCGACGGCCGTGAACGCGAACGTCTCCAGGCCGGCGACGGAGTCCTCCAGCCCCCACTCCAGCAGCAGCGAGGCGTGCGGGTCGATGCCCGCGCACAAGGGGCCGCGCTCGACGACCGCGGCGTGCAGACGCTCTCCGAAGGTCATGTCGGCATCCTCCCACTCATCCTGTCCGAGGCGGGTCCGCCCGGCGTGTCGTAGCCGGTCACGCCGGGCGGATGCCCCTGGCGACGCGGGCCGGCCACGCCGGGCCCTCGTAGATGAACGCGGTGTAGGCCTGCACGAGGTCGGCGCCGGCGTCGAGGCGCTCCTGCGCGTCGGCGACCGTGGAGATGCCACCGACGCCGATCAGCGTGAGGTCGTCACCGACTCTGGCACGGAGCAGCCGCAGGACCGCCAGCGAGCGCTCCCGCAGCGGCCGGCCCGAGAGGCCGCCGGGACCGATGGCGTCGAGCTCGTGCGGGTGGGCCCGCAGGTCCTCGCGGGCGATCGTGGTGTTGGTGGCGATGATGCCGTCGAGCCCGATGGCCAGCGCCATGTCGGCGACCGCCAGGACGTCCTCGTCGGCGAGGTCGGGCGCGATCTTGACCAGCAGCGGCACCCGGTGGTGCGCGTGCGCGTCCGCCGTACGCCGGACGTGGCGCAGCAGCGGCTCCAGCTTCTCGACCGACTGCAGGCTGCGCAGCCCCGGCGTGTTCGGGGAGCTGACGTTGACGACCAGGTAGTCGGCGTACGGCGCCATCAGGCGCGTGCTCTTGGCGTAGTCCGCCTCCACCGCCGCCTGGTCGTCCTCGGGCACGACCTTCGTCTTGCCGATGTTGACGCCCAGGATCGTGCGGGGCCGGCCGGTGGGCTTGTGCTGCTCGGCCCGGGTCACCCGCAGGTAGCGCTGGCGCAGCCGGTTGGCGACCACGTCGGCGCCGTCGTTGTTGAACCCCATCCGGTTGATCACCGCGCGGTCGGACGGCAGCCGGAACAGCCGCGGGGTCGGGTTGCCCGGCTGCGGCTCCCCGGTGACCGTCCCGATCTCGACGTGCCCGAAGCCGAGACCCGCCAGCGCGTCGACGCCGAGCGCGTTCTTGTCGAAGCCGGCGGCCAGCCCGAGCGCGTTCGGGAAGGTCAGGCCGAGCGCCTCGACCGGCGCGCCCGGGGCCGGCCGGCGGGCGAGCACCGGCTTCGCCACCCGGATCGCCCGGAAGGCGTTGTGGTGCGCCTCCTCGGGGTCGGTCCTGGTCAGGAAGGTGTCGAAGAGGAACCGGTAGGGGCGACCCATCAGGCCGAGCTCCCGGCCGCCCCTGCCGACCACTCCTGCAGGGAGCGGACCCCGATCTCGCCGCTGCGCAGCGCCGCGATGCCCTGTACTGCGGCGGCGAGCCCCTGCACCGTGGTGATGCACGGCGTCCCGCTGAGCACCGCCGCCGACCGGATCTCGTAGCCGTCGACGCGCGCGCCGCTCGCCGAGCCGTTCGGGGTGTTGACGATGAGGTCGAGCTCCCCGTCGAGGATCATCTGGACGCTGGTCTTCTCCCCCGCCTCGCCGGGGCCCTCGAACTGCTTGCGGACGACGGTGGCCTGGATGCCGTTGCGCCGCAGCACCTCGGCGGTGCCCTCGGTGGCGACGATCTCGAAGCCGTAGTCAGCCAGCACCCGGGCCGGGAAGATCATCGTGCGCTTGTCGCGGTTGGCGATCGAGATGAAGACCTTGCCCGTGGTGGGAAGCGGGCCGTAGGCACCGGCCTGCGCCTTGCTGAACGCGGTGCCGAAGTCGGCGTCGAAGCCCATCACCTCACCGGTCGACTTCATCTCCGGGCCCAGCACGGTGTCGACGAACTGGCCCTCCTTGGTGCGGAACCGGTTGAAGGGCAGCACCGCTTCCTTGACCGCGATGGGGGCGTCGGCGGGCAGCATGCCGCCGTCCCCCTCGGCCGGCAGCACGCCGGCGGCGCGCAGCTCGGCGATGGACTCGCCCATCATCAGCCGCGCCGCCGCCTTGGCCAACGAGGTGCCGGTCGCCTTGGAGACGAACGGCACGGTGCGCGAGGCCCGGGGGTTGGCCTCCAGGACGTAGAGCACGTCGGAGCCCAGCGCGAACTGGATGTTGATCAGGCCCCGCACGCCGACGCCCCTCGCGATCGCCTCGGTGGCCTCCCGGATGCGGGTGATCTCCTCGGCGCCCAGGGTGATCGGCGGCAGCGCGCAGGAGGAGTCGCCGGAGTGGATGCCGGCCTCCTCGATGTGCTCCATGACGCCGCCGAGGAACAGCTCGGTGCCGTCGTACAGCGCGTCGACGTCGATCTCGACCGCGTCGTCGACGAACCGGTCCACGAGCACCGGCCGGTCCGGGCTGATCTCGGTGGCGGCGGTGATGTAGGACTCGAGCTGGTCGTCGCTGTAGACGATCTGCATGCCGCGCCCGCCCAGGACGTACGACGGCCGCACCAGCACCGGGTAGCCGATCTCCTGGGCGATCTTCTGGGCGTCGTCGAAGGAGACCGCCGTGCCGTGCTTGGGGGCGGTCAGCCCGGCCTCGGCCAGCACGCGCCCGAACGCACCGCGCTCCTCGGCGAGCTCGATGGCGGCCGGGGAGGTGCCGACGATCGGGACCCCGGCGTCCTCCAGGCCCTGCGCGAGGCCCAGCGGCGTCTGGCCGCCGAGGGTGGCGATGACGCCGGCGATCGGGCCGGCCGCCTTCTCCGCCTCGTAGATCTCCAGCACGTCCTCGAGGGTGAGCGGCTCGAAGTAGAGCCGGTCGGAGGTGTCGTAGTCGGTGGAGACCGTCTCGGGGTTGCAGTTGACCATGATGGTGTCGTAGCCGGCCGCGCTCAGCGCGAGCGAGGCGTGCACGCAGGAGTAGTCGAACTCGATGCCCTGCCCGATCCGGTTGGGGCCGGACCCCAGGATCAGCACCGCGGGCCGCTCGCGGGGCGCGACCTCGGTCTCCTCGTCGTAGGAGGAGTAGTGGTACGGCGTCTTCGCGGCGAACTCGGCCGCGCAGGTGTCCACCGTCTTGTAGACCGGGCGGACGCCGAGGTCGTACCGCAGCTGGCGGACCTCCACCTCGCTCACCCCGCGGATGCCGGCGATCTGGGCGTCGGACAGCCCGTGCCGCTTCGCGAGCCGCAGGGTGGGCGCGTCGAGCTTCTCGGCCTCGCCGACGGCGGTCGCGACCTCGTGGATGAGGAAGAGCTGGTCGACGTACCAGGGGTCGATCCTGGTCGCCTCGAAGATCTCCTCGGCGGTGGCCCCGGCGCGGATGGCCTGCATCAGCTTCTGGAGCCGGCCGTCGTGCGGCACCGTGGCCTGCTGCAGCAGCTCCTCCTTCTCGGCGAGGCCGCCGGGCGCGCCGGTCCAGTGGAACGGCGCGCTCTTGTTCTCCAGCGACCGCAGCGCCTTGTTGAGGGCCTCGGTGAAGTTGCGGCCGATCGCCATCGCCTCGCCGACCGACTTCATGTGCGTGGTCAGCGTCGGGTCCGCGGTCGGGAACTTCTCGAACGCGAACCGCGGCACCTTCACCACGACGTAGTCGAGCGTGGGCTCGAACGCGGCGGCGGTGGATCCCTGCGGGCCGGCGGTGATGTCGTTGGCGATCTCGTCCAGCGTGTAGCCGACGGCGACCTTGGCGGCGATCTTGGCGATCGGGTAGCCGGTGGCCTTCGAGGCGAGCGCGGAGGACCGCGACACGCGGGGGTTCATCTCGATGACGATGACACGGCCGTCTGCGGGGTTGACGGCGTACTGGATGTTGCAGCCGCCGGTGTCGACGCCGACCTCGCGGATGATGCCGATCGCCAGGTCGCGCAGGTGCTGGTACTCACGGTCGGTGAGCGTCATCGCCGGCGCGACGGTGATCGAGTCGCCGGTGTGGACGCCGACCGGGTCGAAGTTCTCGATCGAGCAGATGATGACGACGTTGTCGGCCTTGTCGCGCATCACCTCCAGCTCGTACTCCTTCCACCCGAGGATCGACTCCTCGATGAGGACCTCGGTGGTCGGGGAGGCGGACAGGCCGGCGCCCGCGATGCGGTGCAGGTCCGACTCGTCGTACGCGATGCCGGAGCCCAGCCCGCCCATGGTGAAGGAGGGGCGGACGACGACCGGGAACCCGAGCTCGCCGACGGCCTTCTCGACCTCGTCCATCGAGTGGCAGATGAACGAGCGGGCGACCTCGCCCCCGACCTTGCGGACGATGTCGTTGAACAGCTCCCGGTTCTCGCCGCGGTGGATCGCCTCGAAGGACGCGCCGATCATCTCGACGCCGTACTTCTCCAGCACGCCGTTCTCGTGCAGGGCGGTCGCGGTGTTCAGCGCCGTCTGGCCGCCCAGCGTCGGGAGGATCGCGTCGGGGCGCTCCTTGGCGATGACCTTCTCGACGAACTCGGGGGTGATCGGCTCGACGTAGGTCGCGTCGGCGAACTCCGGGTCGGTCATGATCGTGGCCGGGTTGGAGTTCACCAGGATCACCCGCAGGCCCTCGGCCTTGAGGATGCGACAGGCCTGGGTGCCGGAGTAGTCGAACTCGCAGGCCTGCCCGATGACGATGGGGCCCGAGCCGATCACCAGGACCGACTTGATGTCTTCACGCTTCGGCATCAGCCGTTGTTCCTTTCCGCTGCCGGCGAGGACGTCTCCAGCAGGTCGATGAACCGGTCGAAGAGGTACGCCGCGTCGTGCGGGCCGGCGGCCGCCTCGGGGTGGTACTGGACCGAGAAGCCCTTGAGCGCTCCGTCGGCGTCGCGCAGCTCGAGGCCCTCGACGCAGTCGTCGTTGAGGTTGACGTGGCTCACCGCCGCGGCGCCGTACGGCGTCTGCACGACCTCGCCGATGGGCGCGTCGACCGCGAAGCCGTGGTTGTGCGCGGTGACCTCCACCTTGCCCGTCGTCAGGTCCTGCACCGGCTGGTTGATGCCGCGGTGGCCGTACTTCAGCTTGTAGGTGCCGAAGCCGAGCGCACGCCCGAAGAGCTGGTTGCCGAAGCAGATGCCGAAGTACGGCAGGTCCCGCTCCAGCGCCTGCTGCAGCAGCACGATCTGGTCGGTGGTGGCCGCCGGGTCGCCGGGACCGTTGGAGTAGAAGAGTCCGTCGGGCTGGACCGCCAGGACGTCCTCCAGCGTGCTCGTGGCGGGCAGCACGTGGACCTCCACCCCGCGCTCGCTCATGCGGTACGGCGTCATGTCCTTGATGCCGAGGTCGAGCGCCGCGACCGTGAACCGCTTCTCCCCCTGGGCCGGGATCACGTAGGCCTCGGCCGTGGAGACCTCCGAGGACAGCTCGGAGCCGGCCATCTCGGCGCTCGCGCGGACCTTCGCCAGCAGCGCCTCCGGGTCGGTCGACCGCGTCGAGATGCCGACGCGCATCGCGCCGCGGTCGCGCAGGTGGCGGGTGAGGGCGCGGGTGTCGACGCCGGAGATGCCGACGACGCCCTGCGCCTTCAGCTCCTCGTCGAGCGTGCGCTGCGAGCGCCAGTTGCTCGGGACCCGGGCGGGGTCGCGCACGACGTACCCGGCCACCCAGATCCTCGTGGACTCGGGATCCTCGTCGTTCATGCCGGTGTTGCCGATGTGCGGCGCGGTCATGACGACCACCTGGCGGTGGTAGGACGGGTCGGTGAGCGTCTCCTGGTAGCCGGTCATCGCGGTGGCGAAGACGGCCTCGCCGAAGGTCTCCCCCTCCGCGCCGAACGACTCGCCCCGGAAGGTGCGGCCGTCCTCGAGGACGAGTAGGGCGTCGGTCATGCCAGTGCTCCTTCCAGGACGGTCGGGCGGCCACGCAGCAGCGTGGCGACGACCCGACCGGTCAGCTTGCGGTCGTGCCAGGGGTTGTTGCGGCTCAGGGAGACCGAGGCGTCGCGGTCGACGACCACCTGCGCGGCCGGATCGACCAGCGTCAGGTTCGCGGGCGAGCCGACGCTCAGGTCGCGACCGTGTCCCGCGTCGCCGTCGAGCCCGGCGATGCGGGCAGGGTTGCTGCTCATCACCCGGGCCACGCCGGCCCAGTCGAGCAGGCCGCTGTCCACCATCACCGTGGTCACCACGCTCAGCGCGGTCTCCAGCCCGAGCATTCCGAATGCGGCGTCGACGAAGGCGTGTTCCTTGTCATGCCGCGCGTGCGGGGCGTGGTCGGTCGCGACGGCGTCGATGGTCCCGTCGGCCAGCGCCCGGCGCAGCGCCTCGACGTCCTCGGCCGGGCGCAGCGGCGGGTTGACCTTGTACGTCGGGTCGTACCCGGCCAGCAGGTCGGTCGTGAGCAGGAGGTGGTGCGGCGTCACCTCGGCGGTGACGTCGATGCCCTGGGCCTTGGCCCAGCGGATCACCTCGACCGAGCCGGCGGTGGAGACGTGCGCGACGTGGACACGGGAGCCGGTGTGGCGCGCGAGCATGACGTCGCGGGCGACGACGACCTCCTCCGCGACGCCGGGCCAGCCCGGCAGTCCGAGCCGGCCGGACAGCTCGCCCTCGTGGCAGCAGGCGCTCGGACCGGCCAGCGCCGGGTCCTGGCTGTGCTGGCTCACGACGCCGCCGAGCGCCTTGACGTACTCCAGCGCCCGGCGCATGACGCGGGCGTCGTGGACGCACTTCCCGTCGTCGGAGAAGACCCGGACCTTCGCCTTCGAGCGGGCCATCAGGCCCAGCTCCGCGAGCTCCTCGCCGGCCAGGCCCTTGGTCACGGCGCCGACCGGCTGCACGTCGACCAGCCCGGCCTCCCGGCCGAGCTCCCAGACCCGGATCGCCGCCTCGGCCGTGTCGGTGACCGGGGTGGTGTTCGCCATCGCCAGCACGGCGGTGTACCCGCCGACCGCGGCCGCCTGTGAGCCGGTCAGCACGGTCTCGGCGTCCTCGCGGCCCGGCTCGCGCAGGTGGGTGTGGAGGTCGACGAGACCCGGCAGCAGGACGAGGCCGTCGGCGTCGATGGTGGTCTCGGCGGTGGTCGAGACCGACCCGATCTCGCGGATCACCCCGTCCTCGATGTACACGTCGGCGCGCTTCTTCCCGAGCAGCGACGCCCCCTTGATGAGGACCATCATTCCTCCCCGGCCAGCAGGTGGTAGAGCACGGACATCCGGACGGCGACGCCGGCCGAGACCTGGTCGAGCACCAGGCTGGCGACCGCGTCGGCTGCTTCCGGCGAGATCTCCAGGCCACGGTTCATCGGGCCTGGGTGCAGGATCGGCGTGTCCGGCTCGAGCCGGGCGAGCCGGTCGCGGGTCAGGCCGTAGCCGACGGCGTACTCCCGCGCGCTCGGGAAGTAGCCGCCGCTCATCCGCTCGCGCTGGACGCGCAGCATCATCACGGCGTCCACGCGACCGTTGGCGCCGGCGAGCACCGCGTCGAGGTCGTACGACGTCGCGAACCCGGCCTCCTTCGACCAGCCGGCGACCCCGCTCGGCATCAGCGTGGGCGGCGCGACAACGGTGACCGAGGCGCCGAGCTTGGCCAGGCTCTTGACGTTGCTGCGGAAGACCCGGCTGTGGGTGAGGTCGCCGACGATCGCGACGTGTCGGCCCTCCAGCGACCCGAGCCGGCGCTGCAGCGTGTAGGCGTCGAGCAGGGCCTGCGTCGGATGCTCGTGCATCCCGTCGCCGGCGTTGACCACCGGGACCGCCCCGCGGGACTCGTGGAGCCATTGCGCGACCTGGGCCGGCGCGCCCGAGGCCGGGTGGCGGATCACCAGGCCGTCGACCCCCATCGCCGTCACCGTCAGCACGGTGTCGCGCAGGCTCTCGCCCTTGCTGGCGCTGGACCCCTTGGCCGAGAGGTTGATGACGTCGGCCGAGAGCCACTTGCCGGCGATCTCGAAGCTGGAGCGGGTCCGGGTGGAGTCCTCGAAGAAGAGGTTGATGACGGTCCGGCCGCGCAGCGCGGGCAGCTTCTTGACCTCGCGGCGCTGCACGTCGTGCATCTCGGCCGCCGTCTCGAAGATCGCGCCGATCTCCTCGGCCGTCACGTCGTCGATGCTCAGCAGGTGCCTCATGCGATGCGCACCTCGTCGGTGCCGTCGGTCTCGGCCAGCCGCACCGCGACCCGCTCGGTGCGGGCGGTCGGCAGGTTCTTGCCGACGTGGTCGGCCCGGATCGGCAGCTCGCGGTGGCCGCGGTCGACGAGCACGGCCAGCCGTACGACGGCGGGGCGGCCCAGGTCCGAGATCGCGTCGAGCGCCGCGCGGATCGTGCGGCCGCTGTAGAGCACGTCGTCGACCAGGACGACCGTCTTGCCGTCGATCGCGGCCGGCACCTCGGTGCGGTGCGGCGTCCGGGTCGGGTGGCTGCGCAGGTCGTCGCGGTACATCGTCACGTCGAGCGAACCCACCGCCACGCGGCTGCCCTCGACCGACTCGATCCGGTCCGCGAGGCGGCGGGCCAGCGGGACACCGCGGGTGTGGAGGCCGAGCAGCAGCAGGCCCTCGGCGCCGCGGTTCTTCTCGAGCAGCTCGTGGGAGATGCGGGTCAGCGCCCGCGCGATGTCGTCGGCGTCGAGGACCACACGGCCCTCGGTCATCGGCTCGTCGGGGCCAGCCGGGATCTGGGTAGGCATCAGCCTGCCGGACCTCCTTCTCCGCCTCACAGGACGGCTCCTTAAAGGATGTCGAACGGCCCTCACCCTACCGGGTCGCCGGCTCAGAGCCGAACCGGCGCCCGGTCCTCGGATGGTGTGTCAGCCCCGGCTGAAGGCGATCGTGTACGCGCCGTCCCGTGTGGAGAGCTCGAACACCACGGGCCCCGCCGTACCGGTGAGCACCTCGCCGAGCCCCTGGTCGTCGCGCGCCACCTCGTGCGACGGCGCCAGGGCCGCCTCGTAGGCCGCCAGGACCTCGTCGGCCGTCGCCTCGGTCGCGTAGTCGACGGTCTCGATCGAGCCGTCCAAGGTCGAGGACGTCTGGCACAGCGTCGCCCCTGTCGGCGCCGCGGGCCAGTCGTCCGGGAGCAGCGTCAGCGAGCCCAGGTCGGGGGCGCCGATGGCCACCGGGAACGCGTCGGTGCACGCCTCCGGCACACCGCTGCCGACCTGGTCGAGCGCCACGTCGGGCTCCTGCCCGGCGGAGCTGTCGCTGGCATCGACGCTCGGGGTGTCGTCACCGCACGCTGCCAGCGGCAGCGCGGTGAGGAGGAGTCCGGCGAGCGCGGCGGTCCTGCGGAACGGGGGTCGGGACATGGGAGATCCTTCCTGGATCCGAGAGATGGAGGGGCGGAGTCACCGTGCCGTCGTGTCGGTGCCGGCCGGGGGCTCCTCGGCCGGCGTGCCGAACAGCTCGTCGAGCGTGCTGGGCTCCTCGGCGGGCGGCGTCGGGCGCTCTCCGGTCATGGGCGGTCCTTCCTCGTTCGTGCAAGGTGACGGAAGGAAGCCTGGCTGCCGGTGCTTACGTCCGGCTTGCGTCCGGCCTGCGTCGTACGCAAGCCCCTCGATCAGGCGCCTCGATCATGCCCCGGGATCAGACGCTCCGGCCTTCCCACAGCCGCGCCCCCTGCTCGGCGACCAGCTGGGCGGCCCGCTCGAGCTCCGCGGCCGGGTCCTGGCCGAGCTCCCGGAGGGCCCGGGCCCGGAGCAGGTGCAGCTCGGGGAGCTGGAACCGCTCGCCGGTGCGCTCGGCCTCGGCGAGCGCCTGGTCGACGGTCGCGAGCGCCGCCTCGGCCCGGCCGTCCCGCAGCCGTACGTCGGCCAGCAGGCTCAGCATGAACGGGCCGAACATGTGGCCCTCGGGCAGTGAGCCGAAGACCGCGAGCGCCGTCTCGAGCAGCTGCTCG
>NZ_DASWXC010000027.1:0-44046 GCF_036405735.1 Nocardioides sp. | reverse complement strand
GACGAGGTGCTGCGCCGGCTCGCGGTCAGCGGCAACATCTACGTGCCGCGGTTCTACGACGTGGCGTACGCCGCCGACGGCACCATCGAGGCCGTCGTCCCGAACCGGCCCGGCATCCCGTTCCGGGTCAGCAAGCACACGCTGATGGACCTCGACGCCTGGCCCTACCCGCGCAACCCGCTGGTGCCGCTGGCCGAGACCGTGCACGAGCGGTTCTCCGTCGAGATCTTCCGCGGCTGCACCCGCGGCTGCCGGTTCTGCCAGGCCGGCATGATCACCCGCCCGGTGCGAGAGCGGTCGATCCAGACCATCGGCGACATGGTGGAGAACGGCATCCGCAAGTCCGGCTTCGAGGAGGTCGGCCTGCTCTCGCTCTCCAGCGCCGACCACACCGAGATCGGCGACCTGGCCAACGGCCTCGCCGACCGCTACGAGGGGTCCAACGTCTCGCTGTCGCTGCCCTCGACGCGGGTCGACGCCTTCAACATCACCCTGGCGAACGAGTTCTCCCGCAACGGCCGGCGGTCGGGTCTGACCTTCGCCCCCGAGGGCGGCTCGGAGCGGATGCGGAAGGTCATCAACAAGATGGTGACCGAGGAGGACCTCATCCGCACCGTCGCGACGGCGTACTCCCACGGCTGGCGCCAGGTGAAGCTGTACTTCATGTGCGGGCTCCCGACCGAGACCGACGAGGACGTGCTGGCCATCGCCGACCTCGCCAAGAAGGTCATCGCCAAGGGCCGCGAGGTCTCCGGCCGCAACGACATCCGCTGCACCGTCTCCATCGGCGGCTTCGTGCCGAAGCCGCACACGCCGTTCCAGTGGGCGGCACAGCTCGACCACGAGACCACCGATGAGCGGCTGCGCAAGCTGCGCCAGGAGGTGCAGTCCGACAAGCGGTTCGGCCGCGCCATCGGCTTCCGCTACCACGACGGCAAGCCCGGCGTGGTCGAGGGACTGCTCTCCCGCGGCGACCGCCGGGTGGGCCGCATCATCGAGGCGGTCTGGCGCGACGGCGGCCGGTTCGACGGCTGGAGCGAGCACTTCTCCTACGACCGCTGGATGATGTCCGCCGAGCAGGCGCTGGCCGGGACCGGCGTCGACGTCGACTGGTTCACCACCCGCGAGCGCGAGCTCGACGAGGTGCTGCCCTGGGACCACCTCGACTCCGGCCTCGACAAAGACTGGCTGTGGGCCGACTGGGAGGACGCCCTCGCAGCCGCCCGCGGCGAGGAGATCGAGGTCGAGGACTGCCGCTGGACGCCGTGCTACGACTGCGGCGTCTGCCCGGAGATGGGCACCGAGATCCAGATCGGGCCGACCGGTCAGAAGCTGCTGCCGCTCAGCGTCGTCTGAGCTGGTCCTCCACGAACACCGGCCGCACCGCGTAGAGCGCCAGCAGCAGCTGCGGGACGTTGACGGCGATCAGCGTCCACAGCGGGACGGTCCAGCCGCCGGTCCGGTCGTGCAGCAGGCCGATCGCATACGGGCCGGTCGCCGCCAGCAGGTAGCCCAGCGACTGCGTGACGCTCGAGAGCGTCGCGGTCCCGGCCGGCGTGCGCGAGCGCAGGTTGATGAGGACCAGCACCAGCGGGAAGCAGGCGGAGCCCACGCCGACGAGCACCGCCCACAGGATCGCCAGGTCGTACGGCGCCACCAGCAGGCCGGCGTAGCCGATCGGGTAGCACGCCATGATCCCCAGCACGAGCAGCGCCGGACGGCTGGTGCGCGCCAGCGCCGCCGGTGCCCACAGCGACAGCGGGATGGAGGTCGCCGCGACGACCCCGACCAGCGCTCCGGCCTGCGCGGCGGTGTAGCCGGCGTCGCGCCACACCGTGGGGAACCAGCCGAAGACGACGTACGCCTGGAGTGACTGGCAGCCGAAGAAGCCGACCATGGCCAGCGCGATCGGGGTGCGCAGCACCTCGAGGAACCCGATCCGGGGGGCCGGCTCGATGCTCCGGTCGTGGACCAGCATCGGCAGCCACGGGATCATCGCGGCGACCGCCAGCAGGCCCCACGCCGCCAGTCCCCAGCGCCAGCTCCCCAGCGAGCTGGAGATCGGCACGGTCAGCGTCAACGCCAGCGTGAGCCCGACGGCGAGCAGCGTGGTGTAGAGCGCAGTGACGCGTCCGACGCGGTCCGGGAAGTGCAGCTTCACCAGCGAGGGCAGCAGCACGTTCGCCAGGGCCATGCCGCCGAGCGCGACGAGCGAGAGCAGCAGGAACGTCGGCGTGCCGCCCGCGAGGCTGCGCGCGACCAGGCCGACGGTCACGGCGAGCAACCCGACCAGGGTCACCCGGTGCACGCCGAACCGTCGAGCCAGCCAGGGGGCCGACGAGCCGACGACCGCGAAGGCGATCACGGGGAGTGAGGTGAGCAGCCCGGCCGCTCCCGCGCCCATGCCGAGGCCGGTCCCACCCGGGCGCAGGTCGGCCAGGACCGGCCCGACGCTGACCGCGGCCGGTCGCAGGTTCACCGCGAGGAGCAGGATCGCGGCGAGCGCGAGGAGATGGGTACGGCGGCTCACCCCGTGGATCCTCGCAGGCGGATCGAGCGTGGATGAACCCGGCTCGGATCAGGCACGGCCGTCGGTGGGATGGAACACAGCCTCACCATCCGGAGACGCCCCGAGCAGGCCCTGGCGGGTCCGAGTGATACGAATGGCGCAGCGACGTCGGGCGCTGCGAGACGACCGGAAGGACCCAGGGTGGAGAAGTTCGATCACATCGTCGTCGGTGGCGGCATCGTCGGCGCCGCGACGGCGTGGACGCTGGCAACCCGCTTCCCCGAGCGCCGGGTGCTTCTCGTGGAAAAGGAGCCCGCGCTGGGGCGTCACCAGACCGGCCACAACAGCGGCGTGATCCACTCGGGCATCTACTACGCGCCGGGCAGTCTGAAGGCCCAGCTGTGCCGTGAGGGCGTCGCCGCCACCGAGCGGTTCGCAGAGGAGCACGACATCGCGTGGCGCCGCACTGGCAAGCTGCTCGTCGCGACTGACGCGAGGGAGCTCGCCGGCATGTACGCGCTGGCGGAGCGAGCCGTGGCCAACAGGATTCCCGCGACGGTCCTCTCGGCCGAGGAGCTGCGGGAGCGCGAACCCCGCGTCGTCGGGCTGGGGGCCCTGCACATCGCTTCCACCGGCATCACCGACTACGGCGCGATCACCCAGCGGCTCGGCGGCCTCGTCGAGGACGCCGGCGGCAGTCTCATGCTAGGCACCCGACTGACGCGCATCGACGAGAGGCCCGACGGGATCACGCTCACGACGACGAGCGGAGAGGTGAACGGCGACCACGCCGTCTTCTGTGCCGGCATCCAGGCCGACCGGGTCGCGGCGATGGCGGGCCTCGACGTTGACTTCGCCATGGTCCCTTTTCGCGGCGAGTACTACGACGTGCGTCCCACGCGCGCCGACCTCGTCTCGACGCTCATCTATCCCATCCCGGACCCGGAGCTGCCTTTCCTGGGCGTCCATCTGACCCCGACGGTCGACGGTGGGCTCAACGTCGGGCCTAACGCGGTGCTCGGCCTGGCGCGGGAGCGCTACCCGAAGCTCTCCTTCGACCGCCGCGACTTCTGGGACATCGTCCGGTTCCCGGGCATGTGGCGGGTGGCCAGGGCCAACGTCCGGACCGGGGCGCGCGAGATGCGCAACTCGCTGTCGAAGCGCGCCTATCTGAAGCTCTGCCAGAAGTACTGCCCGGAGCTCCGACTCGACGACCTCACGCCGCGGGAGGCCGGGATCCGGGCTCAGGCGGTGATGCGGGACGGCACGTTCGTGCACGACTTCCTGCTGCGCGACACCCCTCGCAGCCTGCACGTGGTCAACGCGCCGTCCCCGGCGGCGACCTCGGCCCTGCCGATCGCCGGCATGATCGTCGACCGGGTCGCCGCCGTCCGCGGCTGACGCTGGGCCGGCGGCGATCAGACCTCGTCGTCACCGATGCCGGGGTCGTGGTGGATCGGCCCGTGGCGCCGCCGCTCGATGACACCCAGCGTCGCGGACACGGACGCAGTGACCAGGTCGGCGACGGTGAGGAGCACTCTGCTGACCGCTGCTAGCGCGATCGCGGGTCCGGTGCCGACGTACGGCGTCAACGCGGTCACGATCACGAGCTCTCGCACCCCAGCGCCGGAGGGCAGGACGAAGAAGAAGAGCCCCGAGATCATCGCCGCTGCCATCGCCCCGACACAGAGCCGCAGCAACCCTATGCTGGCCTCGCCGCTGCTGCCGTGCGCCAGGAGCCACAGGTGCAGGCCGAAGGCGACGTAGGACCCGATGGCGGCAAGCAGCGAGAGCAGCACCGCGCGGCCCCGCACGGGGTGGTCGAGCGGTGGCCGCCGCAGAATGCGGAAGGCAAGCTCGACAAGCCTGTCGAGGATGCGGGGATGCAGGCAGACCAGGCCGATGGGAAGCAGGAGGTAGAGCCAGCGGAGCGGCTCGAGCGCCTCGTCGTTCGCACTCAGCGAGGGGATCGCGAGCACGCCGCACACCAGCGCCGCCACCACGGCGACGGCCAGGGAGAACAACGTGGCGGTGAAGACCCGGGCGCGCGCCAGGCCGGCGCGTCGGCCCAGCTCCATCTGAAGCACGTAGGCCCACACCGAACCGGGCAAGTACTTGCCGAGCTGGCCAACGAGGAAGATCTGAGCGCCACGGGAGACGCCGATCGGCTCGCCGAGTTCGTCGACGAGCAGCTGCCAGCTCATTGTGGATAGACCGATCGCGACCGGCAGCACGAGGAAAGCCGGGACCCAGTCCCGCCAGGACATCTCGACGATGGTGCCGCGAACCTCTGCCCAGTGGTTCTGAACCGTCCACACCGCGGCGGCGACCACGGCCAGCACGAGCAGTATGCGGCCCCAGTGGAAGAGGCGCCCCCTCAGCGTGTGGTGGCTCGGCAACTGCTCCGCGGTAGCCACATCGCTTGTCGGCGTGGTGGACGCAGTTGACCCTTTCGGAGACGGCACCCGCCACATCTTGCCCCAGCGGGGTGGGAAAGTCTCACCGGCGCCGCGCTGAGGATAAGGTGCCCCGCGTCCACATCCCCGACCGACCAAGGCTGCGCATGACTGCTCCGCTCAAGATCGCCCTCATCGGCTCCGGCTCGATGGGGAAGAACCACGCCCGTGTGATCGCTGCTGGTGACCGCACCGAACTCGCCATGGTCATCGACCCTGACGAGGCGGCCGGGCGGCGTACGGCCGAGCTATACGGCGCGGCGTGGGTTCCGGAGATGACAGGCCTTGACGAGATTGGCGCGGTGGTCGTCGCGGCGCCGACGGAGTACCACTACGGCCTCGTGCAGCAGGTGATCGCGGCGGGCCTTCCGGTACTGGTCGAGAAGCCCGTGTGCCCGTCGCTGGAACAGACCCAGGAGTTGGTCGAGGCATCCGCCAAGGCCGGTACGCCGCTGATGTGCGGTCTGCTCGAGCGCTTCAACCCAGCCGTTCAGGTCGCCATGCGAATGGTCGAGGCACCTGTCTACGTCCGCTCGACCCGTCACTCGCCGTACGCGCCCCGGATCAAGACGGGCGTGGCGTGGGATCTGCTCGTGCACGACGTCGACCTGGTCGTGCGCGCCTTCGGAGGTCGGCACCCTGAGGCCCTCGATGTGCGGGCCGGGCAGTTCCACGCCTCATCGGTCCCTGGTGCGGAAGACGTCGTCGAGACCACGATGGGCTTCGCAGGTGGGATCGCGTCGGTGTCGGCGAGCAGGCTGGGCCAGACCAAGGTCCGGAGCATGGTGATCCAGGAGCTCGACCGCATGATCGAGGTCGACCTGCTGCGCCGAGGGCTGACGAGCTACCGCCACTCGACGATCGAGGCCGACGAGGGCCACAGCGGGTTCCGTCAGTTCACCGAGATGGAGGTGCCGGAGATCTCCGGTGTCGAGCCGCTGGTCGGCCAGCTGAACCACTTCGTCGACCTGATCGAGGGCAAGGTCGACATGGACGAGGAGCGCGCCTCGATCCTGCCGGCGCACCGCGTCGTGGACGAGGTCGTCTCGCTTCGCTCGGCCTGACGTCACCACGACGAAGAGCGCGTGGTCGGCCGGAAGGGACGGCCACGCGCTCTTGGCATCTGTCGCTCAGCTGTGTGGCACGAAGGTCGGGTCGCCCGGATCGGAGAGGTCCACGTCGGCGACCGGTCGGGCCGGCACGCCGGCGACCACCGTGCGCGCCGGCACGTCGCGGGTCACGACCGCTCCGGCCGCCACGACAGCCTCGTCACCGATCGTCACGCCCATGTTCACCACGGCACCCGCGCCGATGAAGACCCGATCGCCGATCGTGACCGGCTGGCGCTCGACCTCGGAGGACCGGCGTCCGGAGACGCAGCGCTTGGCCGACGAGTGGGTGTAGATCTGCACTCCCGAGGAGATGTCGCAACCGCTGCCGATCGTGAGCCCGCCGGACGCGTCGATCACGGTGAAGGCTCCGATCCAGGTGCCTTCGCCAACCTGGGGATCGCCGACGACCCAGGCGTGGTCGTTCCACGGGTTGGGGGGCAGCGAGGCGCTCATGCCCGGATGAGGTCCGTCATGCCGTCGGTGACGTCGATCGTCGGCTTGAAGCCGAGGATCTCCTCGGCCCTCGTCATGTCCGCTGCACGACGGCTGACGAGCACGTCGCGCGGGTTGAAGATCGGCTCCACGTCAGCGCCCACAGCATCGATGAGGATGCGCGCCAGGTCGGCGATGGAGGTGTCGACGCCGGTGCCGATATTGACCGGGACGTTGTCCTTCTCCGCATGGAGCGCGAGCACCACGGCTCGGGCGATGTCGTGGACGTGGACGAAGTCCATGGACTGCTCGCCCTTGCCGTCGATGACCGGTGGCTCGCCGTTCTTGATGCGGTTGACGAAGTGGTTGATGACCGAGGTGTAGTACGCCGTCGTCTTCTGGCCGGGGCCGTAGACGTTGAAGAACCGCAGGGCGATCCAGGACAGTCCGGCCCGTCGCTCGTAGAACCCGAGCAGGTCCTCGCCGGCGCGCTTCGCGATGCAGTAGGGCGTGAGCGGATCCAGCTGGTCATCCTCGTGCATCGGCAACTTCTCGGGGTCGCCGTACACCGAGGCGGACGAGCAGTAGACCAGGCGTTCGACGCCCAGGTCGGCAGCGGCGGCGAACACGTTGTGGTTGCCGATCATGTTGATGTCCATCGACTCGTACGGGTCGGCCTGGCTCTTGTTGATCGACACGGCGGCAGCATGGATGACCTTGCTGCAGCCCTTCATCGCGGCGTGGACGGCGCCGCCGTACCGGACGTCCTGATCGATGAGCTCGACGTCGTCGCCGAGGGCGGCCACGGCGTCGCGGTCGCCGCGGAACATGTTGTCGAAGACCCGTACCTTGTAGTCCTTCTCGAGCAGCATCGGGATGACGTGCATGCCGATGAAGCCGGCACCGCCGGTGAAGAAGACGGTTTCCTTCGAGCTCATGCTGGTGGTTCTCCTCTGGAGTGTGCGGGTGGCGCTGGTCAACGGGTCGGGACGGGAGTGCGGTCGCTCGCCATGGAGGCGAGGACCTCAAGGTGGCGGTCCAGCACCCGCTCGAGCGTGAAGTGCTCGTCGACGATGGCGCGGGCGTTCTGGCCGACAAGGCGGGTCGCGGCGGGGTCGTCGAGAGCGCGGATGAGGCGCCCCGCGAGGCCAGCGACATCGCCGGTGTCGCACATGAAGATGTGGGTGCCGTCGATCATCGGGATGCCGGGGAAGTTGTCGATCCGGCCCCACGCGACGACTGGGACGCCCGCGGCCATCGACTCCAGGGTGGCAGTGCCCAAGCCGTGTCCCTGCTCGTGGGACTCGACGGTGGCGGCCGCGAAGAGATGGGGCACGTCGGACTTCGGGACAGCCCCGAGCGCACGGACGGCGTGCGCGACACCGAGCTCCTCTGCCCGCTGGAGGAAGACGTCGTAGTAGACCCGGCCCGCGACGGCGAGCACCGCATCGGGGTGCCGCTCGAGGATGGACGGCAGCGCCTCGACGAGGCCGAGCCGGTCGCGAAGCGGGATCACGTGGCCAACCGACAGGATGATCGGCACCCCTGGTCCCACGCCGATCAGTTCCCGGCCCCGCTCGGCCGAGCCCGAACGGATCCAGGAAGGATCGACGCCGACCGGGATCGGGGTCAGCTCGCTCCACCCGCCGCGATACCGCCGGTGGATGTACTCCTGCATGTAGGAGTCCATGACCACGATGTTGGGCCGGTAGCGGCGCAGCCGGGGCGCCACCAGGGTGGCGTCGAGCCCGCGGAAGACGTGGTGATAGCGCGCGGACGGGTTCTCGAGTCGCGTGTGGACGCTCAGGAGGGCCGGGATGCCGCGTCGGCGGGCGTAGGCACCGGTGGCCCAGGTGAGGTCCATGAACTGGCCATGTTGATGGATGGCGTCCGGACCGAAGTCGTCCAGTAGCCGAGCCAACCGCCGCCGGAGGCCAGGCCGAGTCGCGAACGACAGATCGAACGAGACGGCAAGCTTGGTCTCCGGGAGCATGACGGCCGGCAGGCGCACCACCCGGACGCCGTTGCGCCACTCTTCGGCGGGGGCATCGTCGTACGCGGCGGTGATCACGAGTACCTCGTGTCCCCGTGCCGCGTACCCACGAGCGAGGGCGTCGCTCAAGTGCGAACTGCCGCCCACTCGGGGCGGGTAGAAGTTGTTCACGACGACGATGCGCACCTAGGTCCCCATTCCATCCGGACAAGCCGCCCCACCCTAACGATGACGAGGCGAACGTCCGCAATCAGTCGGTGTGTCAGCGACGCTGCCGTTACCCTGATCGCCGGTCCGGTCAGAGTCGAAGGAGTCCGTCATCACCACCACGGCGCAGGGGCGGCACGCCCTGGACGACCGGAACGACGTCGCACCCGAGCCGCTGCCCCCGAGTCCCGGGTGGCGCATCCGCGGCCGCTGGGCGGATCGTCTCGAGGTCATCCTCCCGGTTCTCGGCTACCTCGCCATCGTCATCTCGGGTATGACGACCTCGTCGCTCGGGATGCTGCGTCGGTCGCTCACGGGACCGTACGAGGGCATGATCGGCGAACCGCTCGCAATCCGTTCGGACGAGTGGCTGACCGCGGCGCCGATCGAGTTGGCGACCCTGGCCAACGGCTCGTCGATGACCTCCCCACTGTCTAATGGCCCAGACCTGATCTACCAGGTCTCGTCCGGCTCGCCCCTCGAGTCACTGCTCTTCCTGGAAGGGAACCTGCTGCGTCTGGGGGAGTGGCTTCCCGACGCGATGCTGTTCGCCGCGTTCCGTGGCTATCACTGGCTGCTGCTCGCACTCTTCCTGCCGCCGCTGCTGCGCCGCCTCGGCGCGAACCGGCCGATGTCGTGGCTCGCGGTCGTGCTCTGCTTCCTGGCGCCGTCCGCCGTCTGGTGGTCCTTCATGCCCATCCGGATCCTCGGCCTGGCCGCGGCCGGATGCTACGTGGTGGTCCTGGCCAGCGAGCGACTCGTCCGGCGTCAATGGGTCCGCGGGTTCCTGCTGGCAGCCCTGGCAGGCATACTGCTCGCGCGCCTCGTCACCTACTACGTGCCATGGTCGCTCACCATCGGCGTGCCGCTCGTCCTCGCCACCGGGCTCTTCTTGGTGCGCGAGCGCGCGGGGCGCCGGTCCGCGCTTCTGGCGGTCGGGGTCGGTGCCACGGTCGCCCTCACGTTGCTCATCGGAGTCTTCTGGGAGAACTGGGACGCTCTCCACGCCGAGCTCAACACGGTCTACCCAGGGCAGCGGCGCTCCACCGGAACTGCGCTGCCGCCGTACTGGCTCTTCGGCGCTCCGGGGCTCTTCGAACTCGAACGCTTCGCTGCCCTGCCAGGGCCGAACCAGAGTGAGGTGAGCACCGCCTACCTCCTTTGCGGACTCGTGGCGCTGTTGCTGTGGCCGGCGGTCCGCCGCACACTTCCACGGCGTGAGAAGGCGGCGATCTTCGGCCTCGCCCTCGTCACCGGGTGCTTCGTCGCCTGGACGATCTTCAACTGGGGGGCCGTCGGCAGATCGCTTCCAGGACTCAGCGCCATCATGCCGGGTCGAGCCGCCCAGACGGTCGGCTTCGCTGCAGCGATTGCCATGTGTCTGGTGCTGTCGGCGTGGGCCAAGCAGCCCGCCACAGCGCCGGCCGGCAAGGAGGAGGGCGTCGGTGACCGGCGCAGCTCCCGTGCGCTGACCGTCGCGGTTGTCGCGGCGGTCGTCACCGGATACGCCGTCGCAGACCTGACCCGGGTCATCCCCGAGCTGCCGCTGTGGCAGGTCTGGCTCGCGACCGCGGTGACGGCCGTTCTGGTATGGACGTTCGTCCGGTTCCCGGCCAGCTGGGTCCCCGTCGCGCTGGCCGCGACGGTCAGCCTGGCCGCGCACGTCGACGCGAACCCGATCATGTTCGGGCTCGGCGAGGTCCGCACCAGTGCCGCAGCCGATCGGGCCCGCGAGTTCCGTGCGCAGGAGGTCGCGAGCGGAACCCGGATGGTGACCGACAACATGGCGGCCAACGCGCTGCTGGTCGCCAACGGGGTGCCGTTGCTCAGCGGCTACCAGGTCACCGGGCCCGTCGCCGAGCAGTGGGAGTTCGTCGACCCGGACCGACGCTACGAGCGGGTCTGGAACCGTGGCGCCAGCTATCTGCTGTTCGCCTTCGACAAGCCGCCGGGCGCGCCGCCGGAGATCATCGAGGCCCACAATGACGTCGTCCGCGTGCACACCGACGCCTGCTGGCTCGCGAGCAGCCCGTTCCGGATCAGTCGGATCGTGGCGGAGGTGCCGGTCCGCAGCGCGTGCACTACGCGGGTCGGCAAGTTCACCTGGAACGGCGTGACGCAGTACGTCTACCGGCTGGCCGAGGCCTGACCGGTGCCTGCCGCCCGGGCCGGGAACCGGGCGGCGGCCGGCTCACCAGGCGGTCGCGCCGACCGACAGCAGGCCCACCGTCCCGAGCACGGCCAGCACGCGCGCGATGCCGGGCCGGTCTTGGGTGACGAGCAGGGCGAGCCAGACCAGCAGCGGCGTGAACGCCATCGTGTAGCGCGCCACGACCCCGTTGTCGAACCCCATCGTCAGCGCGTTGGAGATGCGCATGGCGGGTGGATAGAGGACGACGGCGGCGAGCGTCGAGGCCGCTAGCACGGCCAGCGCTGACGCCGGCCGGCCGCCGGTCGCAGCCACGGCGATGTGAGCGGTTTGGGCGGCGTCAGCGGTGGCACCGGGCTCGACGGCCCGCGGTCGCGTGAACGCCCCGAGCACGATGCTGCCGACGACCACGATAGTGACCCACAAGGGGATGCCGTAGCCGAGGGCACGGACGAAGCGTGTGACCGTGTCACCCTCGGCGGCGTTGAGTACCTCCACCTCCAGCCACGGGCCATGGAACGTGGCGAGCTCGCGGACGGCACCAACGAGAACAGAGGTCCATGAATCGAAGTCGTAGAAGCCGTAGAGCGTGCCGTTCGAGACCGTCGCGCGGCGAGAGTTGACCTGCCCGAACACCGCGATCGGCGCCACCAGCACTGCTGCCAGCACGGCCGCGTGCCACCAGCGCGGTCGCCACCGGGTGTCGACGTTCCGGCCGACCCGCCGCAGGACGATCGCTGCCACGATCGCGATCACGAAGGCGCCCGCGGGGAGGGAGTTCGTGACCGCTACGCCCGCCGCGGCGGCCGTGGCGGCGACGAGCCACCAGTAGCCTCGCCCGCTCAGCACCCAGCGCAACCCCGCGCCGGCGATCAGAGCGCCCGCGAGCACGGCGCTCGCCATCGGGTTGACCAGGGTGCCGAACATGAGGAACTGCGAGGACGCGACAGGGACCAGCGTCGCGGCGACCAGAGCGGCTCCCCTCAGCCGCAGCAGGCGCCAGGCGAGCGCGCCGCACAGCGCCACGCCGAGCGCCAGCACGACGGCCGCGTAGGCCCGGTAGACGTCGAGCGGATACCGAGGGCCCGCCGCAACCTCCACCACCCGGCGGAACGCCTCCCCGCCCAGGAAGTAGGTGGGGTAGTGGATGTAGCCCGAGGTGTACTGGCCGGAGGGGAGGTCCTCCGGCCCCAGCGTCGGATCGGAGCAGGGCACGAGCGGTGGCCCGGCCTGATGGCCCGCCCCGCAGGCCCATTCCCGGATCAGCGCTTCGCCGTACACCGCTCCCCGATGGGGATAGCTGCCCTCGTGGACCTTGAACTGCGTGTCGAGGTGGACGTGCTCGTCGACGAACGACAGCGGATGGTCGTCGACGGCGAAGCGGAGCAGTGAGCCGAGGAGGTAGACGACCAGTGCGCCGGTCAGCAGCACCGTCAGGACGTCGCGTCGTGCGGGCCCCGGCCGAGCGCGGACCGGGATTGCCCGGCGGTTACCCACGACGGCGTTCGACGGTCCCCGGAAGAGGAGCGCCGGCTGTGCTCACGAGCCGGCCCGCACCGTGGCGTTGACGGCGGCGACGATGCGCTCGAGGTCCGCCTCGGTGAGGGAGGGGTGCACCGGCAGCGAGATGACCTCGCCGGCGACCTGCTGGGTGACCGGGAGGGTGAGCCTCTCGGCGAAGCGCGTGAGGGAACTCAGTTGATGGTTGGGGATCGGGTAGTAGACGCCGGTCCCGATCTTGTGCTCCTCGCGCAGGGCACCGACGATGCCGTCGCGCTCGGCAGCATCCACCTTGATCGTGTATTGGTGGTAGACGTGTGTGGCGTGCTCCGCGACGGCCGGCACCGCCACGCCCTCGAGGTGCTGGTCGAGGAAGGCGGCGTTCTGCTGCCGGGTCTTCGTCCAGCCCTCGACCTTGGTGAGCTGGACACGACCGATCGCCGCGTGGATGTCGGTCATCCGGGCGTTGAAGCCGACGACCTCGTTGGCGTACTGACGCTCCATGCCCTGGTTGCGCAGCAGCCGCACCATCCGGGCCAGCTGGTCGGTCGCGCAGGCGACCATGCCGCCCTCGCCGGACGTCATGTTCTTGGTGGGGTAGAGACTGAACATCGCGAAGTCGCCGAAGGTGCCGACGCGTTCGCCCCGCCACGTGGCCAGGTGTGCCTGGGCGGCGTCCTCGAAGAGATGGAGACCGTGCTCGTCGGCGACGGCACGCAGGGCGTCGACGTTCGCGGGGTGACCGTAGAGGTGCACCGGCATGATGGCCTTGGTCCGGCTGGTGATCGCGGCACGCACGCTGTCGGCGTCAAGGCAGAAGTAGTCGGGCTCGATGTCGGCGAAGACCGGGGTGGCGCCGGTGAGCGCCACCGAGTTGGCGGTTGCCGCGAAGGTGAAGGACGGGACGATGACCTCGTCGCCCGGGCCGATGCCCGCGGCGAGGAGACCCAGGTGCAGCCCGGAGGTGCCTGAGTTGACGGCGACGGCGGTGCGGCCCGAGAGCACTACGTCACCGAACTCCTGCTCGAACGCTGCGACCTCGGGCCCCTGTGCCACCATGCCCGAGCGCATGACACGGTCGACGGCGGCCCGCTCCTCGTCACCGATGATCGGCTTGGCGGGCGGGATGAACTCGGCGGACATGTGGTGCCTTTCGTGCAGCGGTGGGTGAGAGAGGTGGTCAGCACAGCGTGCGGTCGAGCCACGCCTCGACCGCGCCACGGAGGCGGGCGTCGAGGCCGGAGGTGTCGCGCGATCCTTCGAGCACGACAGCGGCCAGCGCCGCGTGCTGGTCGCGGGGTACGTCGAGCTTGTCGAGCCGGTAGGTATTCAGGCGGGCAGGACGGGCGGGGACGCCCATGCTCACGGCGTACGGCGGCAGCTCGTTCGTGACCGCCGACTGCATGCCGACCATCGAGCCGGCCGGCACGGTGAGGCGCTGGTGCACGACGACGCCGAGGCCCAGGTTGGCACCTTCCTCGACCGTCACGTGGCCGGCGGTCACGGCCATCGCCGAGAGCGTCACCTCGTCGCCGATCCGACCGTCGTGGTTGATGTGGACCTTGGTCATCACGAAGCAGTCATCGCCGAGCGTCGTCCGTCCGGCCCAGCCGCCGCTGATGGTGACGAACTCCTTGAGCACGTTGCGCGACCCGATCTGCACCGGACCACCGTCGAACGGCTCCTCCCAGGACGCGGTCATGGCGTGGCCCCGGACCTCGCCGGCGCCGCCGATCACCACGTGGGAGGCGAGGTAGTTGTCGTCACCGATGGTGACCGGGCCCTGCAGGACGCAGTACGGGCCGACCACGTTGCGCTCCCCGAGCTGGACCTCGGGGCCGATCACGGCCGTGGGGTGGATCCTGTTGGACGCGGCGGTCAGGGGCATCCTGGTCGTCTCCCTCGTTCGCGGCGCTCAGCGCCGAACGGCGGGGTCGGCCAGTACGTCGCGCAGTTGCTCGGCGACATGGTCAAGATCGTCGGCGACGAGATTGGCGTGCATCGGCAGGGCGAACTGCGTAGCGAACAAGCGCGCCGACACCGGGCACTCCGTGCGGGAGCCGTAGACCGGCTGGACGTGGGAGGCGTAGGTTCCGAAGTTGCTGCCGACGCCGCGCTCGCGCAGAGCCATCACCACCGCGTCGCGGTCCACGGTCTCATCTGCGGTGACGAGGTAGGACTGCCACGGGTGGGTCCGGTCATCGAGCACGACAGGGAGGTGGATGCCGTCCACGCCCTTCAGGCGCTCGGCGTAGCCGTCAGCTGCGGCGGACCGGGCGGCCACGAGGTCCGGGAGCCGCCGGAGCTGGACCCGCATCATCGCGGCCTGCACGTCCGACATCCGGTAGTTGTATCCGGCCATGTCGAACGACGGAACGGCGAGCGCGGTGCTGCCCTCACGGCTGACCGCTGGCGCGATGCCATAGGTGTGCAGCTTCCGGGCGAGGGTCATCCGCGCGCTGTCATTCCCGACCAAAGCACCACCCTCACCGGCGGTGATGCCCTTGCGACCGTGGAAGCTGAACGCGGCCAGGTCGGCGAGGCTACCGGCGGGACGTCCCTTGTAGCTCGCGCCGGCGGAGCACGCGGCGTCTTCCAGCAGCCAGAGTCCGTGCTTCGTGGCGAGCGCGTTCAGCTCGTCGTAGTCGGCGGGCTGGCCGACGACGTCCACGGCGACGATGCCGACGGTGCGCTCCGTGATGAGCGCGGCGGCAGCCGCCACGTCGATGGTGCCGATGTCGGGCCGCACATCGGCGAAGACCGGGGTTGCGCCCGTCCACATCACGGCGTGCCCCGTTGCGGGAAACGTGTAGTCGGCGACGATGACCTCGTCGCCCGTGCTGGCGCCCAACACCTGGAGCGCCAGGTGCAGCGCCGACCCGCAGTTGGAGGTGGCGAGCGCGTGGGACGTTCCGACCGCCGCCGCGAACTCACCCTCGAACGTCACGCAGGTCGGACCTGCGCCGGAGAGCCAACCGCTCGCGAAGACCTCGCGGAGAGCTTCGATCTCCTCCTCGCCGACGGTCGGTTGACCGAGGGCGACCTGTCGAGTGGACTGCATGAGCGGCACCTTCCTGAGAACCTCGGCGTAACGTACTAGTGCGCGCCCGCCGCCCCAAGTCGAAGTCGGCAGCCTCACGCCGAGCACCCAGCGGGCCGAGGTCCAGTAGTGTGGCGCTGCCCGATGGACCGATCTCGACTGGAGACTCAGGCACCCGCATGACTTCCCAGAACCCTTCCAGCGCTGACGCGACGACGACTCCGGCCTCGGCGCCGGCCGACGCTCGGATCGTCGAGCTCGACGATGCCGCCATGCTGGCCAAGCACGAGGCGCTGACCGCCGTCGACCACGTCATCGGCCTCGAGGCGACGATCGCGCGGCTCGAGCTGGACCTGCGCCGCAGCCGCAGCAAGATCCGTGCGCTGAGGGAGAAGGTCGCCGAACGCGACAAGGAGATCGCCGCCATCCGCGCATCAACCACCTGGAAGGTCGGCCGCGCTGTGACCCGTCCGATCCGGGGTCGGCGCGGATGAGCGATCGTCCTGCGCCACTGATCTCGATCGTTACGCCGGTCTACAACCCCCCGGTCGACGTGCTCGCCGAGACCATCGAGTCCGTCCTGGCCCAGACGTACGACGACTGGGAGCTCATCCTCGTCGACGACTGCTCGCCCGAGCCCGCCGTGCGCGAGACGCTGCGCCGCTTCGCTGCGCGAGACCCTCGCATCCGGGTGATCGAGCGTGCCGAGAACGGTCACATCGTGCGCGCCTCGAACGACGGGATCGACGCGGCGCGTGGCGAGTTCATCGGGCTGCTGGACCACGACGACCTGCTCACGCCCAAGGCCCTCGCGAGGAATGCCCAGGTCATCGCTGAGCACGACGACGTCGACTACCTCTACTCCGACGAGGACAAGATCGACGACCGTGGCCGGTTCTTCGACCGCTTCGAGAAGCCCACGTGGTCGCCGGAGCGGCTCCGCGCCCAGAACTACTGTTGCCACTTCTCGGTGCTACGGACGGAGGCGGTGCGTCGTGTCGGCGGCTTCCGCGAAGGGTTCGACGGCTCCCAGGATCACGATCTGATCCTCCGGGTCACCGAGGTGGCGCGGCGGATCGTCCACATCCCCGAGGTGCTCTACCACTGGCGCACGATTCCCGGGTCGGCGGCGGCGGAGCTCGACGCCAAGCCGTACGCGGCCGAGGCAGGACGCAGGGCGGTCGCCGAGCACGTCGTGCGGATGGGAATCGACGCCGAGGTCCTCACCAAGGCGTCGGGACTCTACTCCGTCCTACGCCGGCCGGTGTCCGGCGAGCGCCGAACCAGCGTGGTGATCCCGACCATCGGCTCCTCCGCCATGGTGTGGGGCCGATCCCGCGTGCTCGTCGTCGAGGCCGTCCGCTCCGCGATCGCCAAGGCCAGGCATCCCGAGAACCTGGAGATCGTCGTCGTCTACGACGACCCCACGCCCCAGGAGGTGCTCGACCAACTGTGGGAGATCGCCGGCTCATCGCTCGTCCTTGTCCCGTTCCACGAGAGGTTCAACTACAGCCGCAAGGTCAACTTCGGCGTGCTCGCGTCCTCCGGTGACCGGCTGATCCTGCTCAACGACGACGTCGAGGTGATCACCGAGGGGTGGGTCGACGAGCTGCTCGGCCCGCTCGAGGAGCCCGACGTCGGGATGACTGGTGCGAAATTGCTCTTCAGCAATACGTCGATCCAGCACGCCGGCCTAGCCTTCCTTCGGGGCGGCTACCACCACCCTTTCCGCGAGCAGGAGCGTGACTTCCCGGGCCAGTTCCGGGAGTTGCTCCTCAACCGCGAGGTCACCGGTCTGACCGGCGCATGTATCGCGATGCGTCGCGAGGTCTACCTCGAGGTCGGCGGTCTGCCGGAGGGCTTGCCCGTCAGCTTCAACGACGTTGACCTGAGCTACAAGGTCGCCCGCAAGGGATACCGGATGCTGTACCTGCCCGGGTGTGAACTCTTCCACTTCGAGTCGCAGACCCGCGAGACCGAGGTGTTCCCCAAGGAGTTCCGGTTCATCCACAACAGATGGGGCGTTCCGGACCGCGATCCCTTCACCCCGGTGTACCCGGACCTCCCGCTCACACCGTCGCAGCGGCGCCGGAAGGCGCTGGAGGCGCGGCGCCGAGGTCTGGGGTTGCCCGGCTGAGACCTCAGGAGAAGCGGCCAGGACGCCCTGCACGAGGATGACGGTGGCATCCGGCCTACCCTTGCGCCGTGCGTGAACAGCCCGAGCAGCAAGCCCCGCCGGTCCAACGGCTTCGGATCCGCTACGCCAAGCGCGGCCGGCTGCGGTTCACCAGCCACCGCGACTTCAGCCGGGCCTTCGAGCGCGCGATCTTCCGAGCCCGGATCCCGATGGCCTACTCCAGCGGCTTCAACCCGCACCCCCGCATCTCGTACGCGGGCGCGGCGCCCACCGGCTCGGCCAGCGAGGCGGAGTACGTCGAGATCGCGCTCGCCCAGGTTGTCGACCCGGCCGCCGTGCAGGCGCAGCTGGAGGAGGCGCTGCCCGACGGGCTGGACGTCGTCGAGGTGGTCGAGTCGCCGGGCGGCTCCCTGGCCGACCTGCTGCAGGCGAGCACCTGGCTGATCGACCTGCCGCTGCCGACGGCGCAGGTGGAGGCCGCCGTGGCGGCGTTCCTGGCGTGCGACGAGGTGCCCGTGGAGCGGATGACGAAGAAGGGACTGCGCAGCTTCGACTGCCGGGCCGCGGTGGTCAGCCTGGAGGCGGCCCCGCGAGGGACCGGCACCCGGCTCTCCCTGCTGCTGCGCCACGGCACGCCCGCGGTGCGTCCCGACGACGTCATCAGCGGCCTCACCGCCGTCGCCGGCCTCCAGGTCGGCCCGGAGCACGGTGGGCTCCCGCTGCTGACCCGGCTCAGCCAGGGGCCGTACGACGAGGCCGCGCGCACCGTCGGCGACCCGCTGCGGCCATGACGTCACACTTCGCCCCTGCTGAGCCGCGCCATCGCCTAGGGTTGCCCTCGTGATCGGGGAGCGCGACAGTCGGCCGTGGGGCACCTGGCAGGTGCTCGACGAGGGGGACGGGTTCAAGGTCAAGCGGATCACCGTGCTCCCCGGCGCGCGGCTGTCGTACCAGACCCACGAGCACCGCGCCGAGCACTGGGTGGTCGCCCGCGGCCGGGCCACCTGCGTGATCGACGGCGAGACCGTCGCCGCCGGCGTGGGTGAGTGCATCGACGTACCGGTCGGCGCCGCTCACCGGATCGGCAACGCGGAGGACACCGAGCTGGTGATCATCGAGGTGATGCGCGGCCCCTACCTCGGCGAGGACGACATCGTGCGCCTCGAGGACGACTTCGGTCGGGCGGGAGCCTGACGCGTCGCTGACCGGGACGCGTCGCGTCGCGGCCCGGATCCAGACACCGGTGTGCGATACTCGCCGTGGTCGACGCCACTCTCCACCCGTCAGGGACGAGTGGGCGGGGGTGTGGACCCGACGACTCATCCGTCGGCGCGGGCTCCTCGGGGCAGCGCGGCGACACGCCGGAGGCACGGTCGTCGCCAGACCGCGACGCGGCCCGGCAGATCGGTGACAGCGATCCGCCACGGTAGGACACAGGGCAGGCGACCGCGGAGGCGACGTTCGAGGTCCCCGGCGCGCGGGTGCGGGGCGAGTCGCCGCCATCGACAGGCTTTTTCGTCGACGGCCCTGAGCACGCGGGTCGCGGCGTACGACACGTCCGGCCGCGCTCGCGCGGCGGGGCAGAGGAGCAGCACATGCCCGACGACTCCGTCGAGACCACCGGCACGACCCAGGCCCCCGCGAAGAAGGCGGCTGCGAAGAAGGCTCCGGCCAAGAAGGCGGCCGCGAAGAAGGCGCCCGCCAAGAAGACGGCCGCCAAGAAGGCCGCCCCGGCCGACGAGACGCTGCCGCTGGACACCCCCGGCGAGAGCGGCCCGGTCGCGGAGGCGCCGGTCGCCGACGCCGACGCCGCCGCCGACGCGCCGGCGAAGAAGGCTCCGGCCAAGAAGGCGGCCGCCAAGAAGACCACCGCGAAGAAGGCGCCGGCCAAGAAGACCGCTGCGAAGAAGACGGCGGTCGCCGACACCGCTGAGGCGGCCGACACCGCTGAGGCCGCCGGGACCGCTGCGACGGCGGAGCGGAAGCCGGCCCGCCGTACCACCAAGAAGGCCGCGGCCGCACCCGAGCCCGCGTCCGAGGCTGTGCCGGAGACAGGGCCGGAGACATCCGCCACGCTCCCGCTCTTCCAGGCGCCCGACGCCACGGCGGCCAAGCCCAAGCGGACCCGCAAGAAGCCCGCCTCGGCCCCTGCCGTGGAGCCGCTCGAGGAGCCGGTCGACGAGACGGAGCCGGCGGAGCCCGTTGAGCCGGTCGCGGTAGAGGAGGGTGTCGCGCCGGCTGCCGAGGTGGCCGCCGAGACGACCGAGGCGGAGACCGCCGAGGAGTTGGACGCCGAGGGCTCCGAGAGCGACGAGGGCGACGAGAGCGACGAGGCCACCGGGGAGGGCGGCCCGGCCCGTCGTCGTCGCCGCCGCGGCGGCCGTCGTCGCCGCAAGCCGGCCGGCAACGGTGAGGCCACGGACGAGGCCAACGGCGCGGCAGCGGAGGACGCCGCGTCCGGTGACGAGGGAGACCAGGCCGAGCAGTCCGACGAGGCGGCTGAGGAGCAGGCCGACGACGCCGCCGAGGAGACCTCGGGCGGCTCCACCCGGCGCCGGCGCCGCCGTCGTCGCGCGGGGGAGGCCGGTGACGCCGACGACGACGAGCCGGGCGTCAGCACGGTCACCCGGGTGCGCGAGTCCCGCCCGCTGGAGCAGCAGATCACGGCCGTCTCCGGCTCCACCCGGCTCGAGGCCAAGAAGCAGCGCCGCCGCGAGGGCCGCGAGGCCGGCCGGCGCCGTGCCCCGATCGTCAGCGAGGCGGAGTTCCTCGCCCGCCGCGAGTCCGTCGAGCGCGTCATGGTCATCCGTCAGCGGGGCGACCTGACGCAGATCGGCGTGCTCGAGGACAAGGTCCTCGTCGAGCACTACGTCGCCCGCGAGTCGCAGACCTCGATCATCGGCAACATCTACCTGGGCCGGGTCCAGAACGTGCTGCCGTCGATGGAGGCCGCCTTCATCGACATCGGCAAGGGCCGTAACGCGGTCCTGTACGCCGGCGAGGTGAACTGGGCCGCGCTCGGCCACAAGGAGGGTCAGCCGCGCAAGATCGAGTCGGTCCTGACCAGCGGTCAGCCGGTGCTCGTTCAGGTCACCAAGGACCCGATCGGGCACAAGGGCGCCCGCCTGACCAGCCAGATCAGCCTGGCCGGCCGCTTCCTGGTCTACGTGCCCGACGGCACCACCAGCGGCATCTCGCGCAAGCTGCCCGACACCGAGCGCAACCGGCTCAAGTCGCTGCTCAAGGAGATCGTCCCCGACACCGCCGGCGTCATCGTCCGCACCGCCGCCGAGGGAGCCAGCGAGGAGGAGCTGACCCGCGACGTCGAGCGGCTCAAGGCCCGCTGGGAGGACATCGAGAGCAAGTCCGGTGGCAAGGACGGTGGCAAGGGCGGCAACGCGCCGCAGCTGCTGTACGGCGAGCCGGACCTGACCCTCAAGGTCGTCCGCGACCTGTTTACCGAGGACTTCGCCAAGCTGGTCATCCAGGGCGACGACGCCTGGGAGACGGTCAAGGGGTACGTCGACCACGTGGCGCCCGACCTCGGCGAGCGTCTCGAGCGCTACGACGCCGACGACACCGGCAAGGATGTCTTCGCGGCGTACCGCGTCGAGGAGCAGATCGCCAAGGCGCTCGACCGCAAGGTCTGGCTGCCCTCCGGCGGCTCGCTCATCATCGACCGCACCGAGGCGATGACCGTCGTCGACGTCAACACCGGCAAGTTCACCGGCTCCGGCGGCAACCTGGAGGAGACGGTCACCAAGAACAACCTCGAGGCGGCCGAGGAGATCGTGCGCCAGCTCCGGCTGCGCGACATCGGCGGCATCATCGTCGTCGACTTCATCGACATGGTGCTCGAGTCCAACCGCGACCTGGTGCTGCGCCGCCTGGTCGAGTGCCTGGGCCGCGACCGCACCCGCCACCAGGTCGCCGAGGTCACGTCGCTGGGTCTGGTGCAGATGACCCGCAAGCGGATCGGCACCGGGCTGGTCGAGGCGTTCTCCGAGAACTGCTCGCACTGCCAGGGCCGCGGCATCGTCATCCACGACCACCCGGTCGAGGGCGGCGGGTCCGGCGTGGCGCCCGACGAGGGTGGCCGGCGCGGACGCCGCAACCGGGGCGGTCGAGGCAAGGGTGGCAACGAGGAGGCCGTCGCCGAGTCCAAGCCGGTCGTCCCGACGCCGAAGGACATCGCCGCCATGCCGCGGCACGAGCCCGAGACCCACTCGGTGGTCGAGCCTCCGAGCGAAGCGAGTCGCGTCGAGACCACCGACCAGGCCGACCAGGACCCAGTGACCGAGGCCACCGACGCCGTCGTGCCGGCTGGGGGGGAGGGCCCTAAGGTCGTGACCCGGACCCGGTCGCGTCGCGGTGCGAGCCGTGCCGTGGTCTCCACCGGCGAGGCCACGGTGATCGAGGCCGCTGCGGTGGCCGAGCCCGAGCCCGTCGTACCCGAGCCGGAGCGCGCCCCCGAGCCGCCGAAGGTGGTCACCCGGACCCGCCGGGGCGTCACCCGCGCGGTCACGCCCACCGCCGACGGCACCGCGCCGGAGACGCCCAGCGGCGGCTCCACCGCGGAGGTCGCCGGTGAGGAGACCGGCGGCGAGCACGGGAACGAGCACGGGGATGAGCACCACATCGAGCACGTCCCGGTGAAGAAGAAGGGCGGTCGCAAGCGGTGAGCCCCGCCTGAGTCCCGCCTGAGCACCGTCAGGGTGCTCGGTGCCGACCGCCGTTTTGCGGGGTCGGGACCCGAACCGTAGTATTGCCCCTCGGTGTGCTCGTCAGCGTCGTGCCGGCGCTCGTGAGCCCGCCTGTGAGCGAGCATCCCACCCCCGGCTCACGGGGTTGAGGCGTGCCGCAGCCCAGAGACTTACGCAGCAGGATGAAGGAGACCGCGGTGTACGCGATCGTGAAGGCTGGCAGCACCCAGCAGAAGGTTGCCGTCGGCGACGTCATCGAGATCGACAAGGTCGCGACCGGCGTCGGCGAGTCCGTCACGCTGCCCGTGGTCCTCGTCGTCGACGGCGAGAAGGTCAGCGCGACCGGCCTCGACAAGGCGTCGGTGACCGCCGAGGTCCTCGGTGGCACCAAGGGCCCGAAGATCATCATCCAGAAGTACAAGAACAAGACCGGCTACAAGAAGCGCCAGGGTCACCGCCAGAAGTACACCCAGGTCAAGGTCACCGCGATCAACGCCTGACGGCGTCCGATCACCTCACGCTCCATCGAAGCCGCCGAACGAACTCCAAGGACTGAGTAATGGCACACAAGAAGGGTGCAGCGAGCACCAAGAACGGCCGCGACTCCAACGCCCAGCGCCTCGGCGTGAAGCGCTTCGGCGGCCAGGTCGTCAACGCGGGTGAGATCATCGTCCGCCAGCGCGGCACCCACTTCCACCCCGGCGCCAACGTCGGTCGTGGCGGCGACGACACCCTGTTCGCCCTTGCTGCCGGTGCCGTCGAGTTCGGCACGCGGCGCGGCCGCAAGGTCGTCAACATCGTTCCGGCGGCGGAGTGACGCTCCGCAGCCAAGCATCGTGATCGGAGGGCGTCCCACGACGGGGCGCCCTTCGACCATTTCGACCCCAGAATCGAGAGACTGATCCCATGGCAGTGCCCACCTTCGTCGACCGCGTGCGGTTGCACGTCCGCGCGGGGCGCGGCGGGAACGGTGTGGCGTCGGTGCACCGGGAGAAGTTCAAGCCCCTCGGTGGCCCCGACGGCGGCAACGGCGGACCCGGTGGTTCGGTGATCCTCCGCGTCGACCCCGACGTCACCACGCTCATCGACTACCACCACAGCCCGAAGCGGGCCGCCCCCAACGGTGGCCAGGGCGCGGGCGGGCACCGCAACGGCGGCCACGGCGCCGACCTGGTGCTGCCGGTGCCGGACGGCACGGTGGTCACCGACGCGCAGGGCAACGTGCTTGCCGACATGGTCGGCGCGGGCACCGAGCTCGTCATCGCGCAGGGCGGCCGCGGCGGCCTCGGCAACGCCGCGCTGGCCAGCTCCAAGCGCAAGGCGCCGGGCTTCGCGCTGCTGGGCGAGCCTGGCGAGGAGCTGGAGATCGGCCTGGAGCTCAAGGTCGTGGCCGACATCGGCCTGGTGGGCTTCCCCAGCGCCGGCAAGTCGAGCTTGATCGCCGCCATCTCGCGGGCCCGGCCCAAGATCGCCGACTACCCGTTCACGACGCTCGTGCCGAACCTCGGCGTGGTCCGGGCGGGCGACACCACCTTCACCGTCGCCGACGTGCCCGGCCTGATCGAGGGCGCCAGTGACGGTCGCGGACTCGGCCACGAGTTCCTGCGCCACATCGAGCGCTGTGCCGCGCTGGTGCACGTGCTCGACACCGCCACCATCGAGCCCGGCCGCAACCCGCTCGACGACCTCGACGTCATCGAGAACGAGCTGGCGCGCTACGGCGGCCTGGAGGACCGGCCCCGCCTCGTCGCGCTCAACAAGATCGACGTGCCCGACGGCCGCGACATCGCCGACATGACGGTGGAGGACCTGCGGGCCCGCGGCCTGCGGGTCTTCCCGGTCTCGGCGGCCTCGGGGGAGGGCATCAAGGAGCTGATCTTCGCGATGGCCGGGATCGTGCAGGCCGCCCGCAGCGAGCGCCCGGCGGTCGAGGCCAAGCGGATCGTGCTGCGCCCCGGGGGTGTCGACGGTGGCGACGACTTCACGATCACCGAGACCAAGGACGCCTCGACCGGCTCCGGGGAGCGGGCGTTCGTCGTCCGCGGCGCCAAGCCCGAGCGCTGGGTGCGGCAGACCGACTTCGGCAACGAGGAGGCCGTCGGCTTCCTGGCCGACCGGCTCAACCGGCTCGGCGTCGAGGACCGGCTCGTGCAGCTGGGGGCAGAGGAGGGCGACACCGTCGTCATCGGCGCCCCTGAGAACGCCGTCGTCTTCGACTTCCGGCCCTCCATCGAGGCGGGCGCGGAGATGCTCGGCCGCCGCGGTGAGGACCAGCGCCTGCGCGAGGACCGACCCGCGGCGCAGCGCCGTCGTGACATCCAGGAGGCGATGGAGGACCGGGCCGAGACCGAGACCCGCGCCGACGTGGCGCGACGGCTCGACACCGGGGCGAGCGGCCCGACGTCGTACGAGATCGGGACCGCCGAGGACCCCGACTGGCTCGAGGACGACCCGGGCCAATGACGGCGGCACAGCAGCGGCGCCCGGCGGTGACCGGCGCGCGCCGCATCGTGGTCAAGGTCGGCTCCTCCTCGCTCACCACGGCAGCCGGCGGGATCGACCCTGCCCGCGTGAGTGGCCTGGTGGACGTGCTGGCGGCCGTCCGCGCGCGCGGCAGCGAGGTCGTGCTGGTCTCCTCCGGCGCGATCGCGGCGGGCCTGGCACCGCTCGGCCTGTCGCGGCGACCCAAGTCGCTGGCAGCGCAGCAGGCGGCGGCCTCGGTCGGCCAGGGGCTGCTCGTGCACCGCTACACCGAGGAGCTGGCCCGGCACGGCCTGATCGCCGGCCAGGTGCTGCTCACCGTCGACGACGTGACCCGACGCAGCCACTACCGCAACGCCTTCCAGACCTTCGCCAAGCTGCTCGAGCTGGGCGTGCTGCCGATCGTCAACGAGAACGACACGGTCGCCACCTCCGAGATCCGCTTCGGGGACAACGACCGGCTCGCCGCGCTGGTCGCTCACCTCGTGCACGCCGACCTGCTGGTCCTGCTCAGTGACGTCGACGGCCTCTACGACGCGCCGCCGGACCAGCCGGGCAGCCGCCGCATCGACGAGGTGCGGGCCGTCTCGGAGCTCAGCGGGGTGCGGATTGGCACGGCCGGAGCGGCCGGCGTGGGCACCGGCGGCATGGTCACCAAGCTGGAGGCCGCCCGGATCGCCACCGAGGCTGGAATCCCGGTGGTGCTGACCTCGGCCGACCAGGCACCCGTTGCCTTGGCCGGGGAGACCAGCGGCACGCTCTTCCACGCCAACGGGCACCGCAAGCCGACCCGGCTGCTGTGGCTGGCCCACGCCACCGAGCCGCTCGGCTCCATCGCGCTGGACGCCGGTGCCGTGCGTGCGGTCGTCGAGCGGGGGGCCTCGCTGCTCGCCGCCGGCGTCACGGGGGCGACCGGGCGCTTCCACGCCGGTGACCCCGTCGATCTGGTCGACCCTGACGGCAACGCCGTCGCCCGCGGCCTGGTCGCGTACGACGCCGACGAGCTGCCGCGGCTGCTCGGCCGCTCCTCGCACGAGCTGGAGGCCGACCTGGGCCCCGGCTATGCACGCGAGCTGGTGCACCGCGACGACCTCGTCCTGCTCTAGTCGACCCGCCGCCGTACCCTGGGGGTGACATGTCTGACCGCACCGTCTATCTGGACCACGCCGCGACCACGCCGATGGTCCCCGCGGCGATCCGGGCGATGACGGCGCACCTGCAGGAGGTCGGGAACGCCTCCTCGCTGCACGCCTCGGGGCGCCGGGCGCGCCGCGTCGTGGAGGAGTCCCGCGAGACGATCGCGCACGCGCTGGACTGCCGGCCGGGCGAGGTGGTCTTCACCTCCGGCGGCACGGAGGCCGACAACCTGGCGCTCAAGGGCGTCTTCTGGGCGCGCCGCGCCGCTGACCCCCGCCGGACCCGGATCCTGACCACGGCGGTCGAGCACCACGCCGTCCTCGACCCGGTGCACTGGCTCGCCGAGCGGGAGGGCGCCGAGGTGGAGCTGCTGCCGGTCGACCGGCGCGGCCGGCTCGACCCCGATGCCCTGCGCGCCGCCGTCGAGCGCGACCCCGACACGGTCGCGCTGGTCTCGGTGATGTGGGCCAACAACGAGGTCGGCACGCTGCAGCCGATCGCCGAGGTCGTGGGCCTCGCCGCCGAGCACGGCATCCCCGTCCACACCGACGCGGTGCAGGCCGTCGGCGCCGTGCCGGTGGGATTCGCCGCCAGCGGGGTCGACGCGCTGACCCTGACCGGCCACAAGGTCGGTGGGCCGTACGGCGTCGGAGCGCTCGTGGCCCGCCGTGAGCTGCGCGTCGAGGCGCTGTTGCACGGGGGAGGCCAGGAGCGCGACATCCGCTCCGGCACCATCGACCCGCCCGCGATCGCCGGGTTCGCCGCCGCCGTCGAGCGGGCGGTCGCGCAGCAGGGCGCGTACGCCGCCCGGGTCGCCGCGCTCCGCGACCGGCTGGTCCGTGGCGTGCTGGCGGTCGTGCCGGACGCCGTGCTCAACGGCGCCGAGCTCGACCCGGTCGGCGTGCACCGGCTGCCCGGCAACGCCCACTTCGGCTTCCCCGGCTGCGAGGGCGACTCGCTGCTGATGCTGCTGGACGCGCGCGGCATCGAGTGCTCCACCGGATCGGCCTGCTCGGCCGGCGTACCGCAGCCGTCGCACGTGCTGCTGGCGATGGGGCAGTCCGACCAGGCGGCGCGCAGCTCGCTGCGCTTCTCCCTGGGCCACACCACCAGCGAGGCCGACGTGGATGCGCTCGTCGAGGCGATCGGACCCTGCGTCGAGCGGGCCAGGATGGCCGGGGCCGGGGCCCGATGAAGGTCCTCGCTGCGATGTCCGGCGGCGTCGACTCCGCCGTCGCCGCGGCTCGTGCCGTCGAGGCGGGGTACGACGTCACCGGCATCCACCTCGCGCTGTCGCGCAACCCCGCCTCCTACCGCTCCGGCGCGCGGGGGTGCTGCACCATCGAGGACGCCAACGACGCCCGCCGTGCCGCGGACGTGATCGGCATCCCGTTCTACGTGTGGGACATGTCCGACCGGTTCCACGAGGACGTGGTCGAGGACTTCATGGCCGAGTACGCCGCCGGCCGCACCCCGAACCCGTGCCTGCGGTGCAACGAGAAGATCAAGTTCGCCGCCGTGCTCGACCGGGCGCTGGCGCTCGGCTTCGACGCCGTCGCCACCGGCCACTACGCGCAGCTGCGGACCGGTGCGGACGGGCTGGTCGAGCTGCACCGGGCCAGCGACGGCGCCAAGGACCAGTCCTACGTGCTGGGCGTGCTCGACCAGGAGCAGCTGCGGCACTCGCTCTTCCCGCTCGGCGACACCCCCAAGCCACGGGTGCGCGAGGAGGCCGCCCGGCGTGGGCTGCTGGTCGCCGACAAGCCCGACAGCCACGACATCTGCTTCGTCGCCGACGGCGACAACGCCGGCTGGCTCCGCGAGAAGCTCGGCGAGCGCCTGCCCAACACCGGCGGCGCGATCGTCGACGAGTCCGGTGCGGAGCTGGGCCGCCACGAGGGGACGGTCGCCTTCACCATCGGCCAGCGCAAGGGACTGCGGCTGGGCCGCCCGGCCCCGGACGGCAAGCCGCGGTTCGTGCTCGACATCGAGCCGGTCTCCGGAACCGTGACCGTGGGGCCGCGCGAGCAGCTGGCGGTCGACCGGCTCGAGGGCATCCGGCCCCGCTGGTGCGGCACCGTGCCCTCCCGCCTCGACGGGCCCGGTGTCACGGTGCAGCTGCGCGCCCACGGCGGGGAGCACCGCTGCGTCCTCACGGTGAGTGGTGAGGCGGTCGAGATCGAGCTCCTCGACCCGGCGTACGGCATCGCGCCCGGCCAGGCGGCCGGCGTGTACGACGGCAGCCGGGTGGTCGGCTCGGCCACGATCTCGGCGACCCGACGGCTGGCGTCATGAGGGCCTCGTGAGGGCGACGGGGATCGGGTCGCTGCCCGGCGAGGACTACGCCGAGGCCACCCGGACGGTGCTGGGCGAGCTCACGGGTGACCACGGCCTCCCGCACGTCCCCGAGCTGCCGGCCCGTGGCGCGTCGGCCGCCATGGTCGGCCGTGCCCTCGGGGTGCTCGGGGAGCTGGATGCCGACCTGCAGCCGGCCGGCTGGCGGCTCACCGGCACCTCCGGTGCGCCGGGCGTCGACCAGCGCCGCGCCCGCTCGCTGCTGGCCCAGGACCTCGACACCCTCGAGGAGCTCGCCGAGGGGTACGCCGGCGGGTTCAAGGTGCAGGTCACCGGTCCCTGGACGCTCGCGGCCACCGTGGAGCGGCCCCGTGGCGACAAGCTGGTCGCCGACCACGGCGCGCGCCGCGACCTCGCCCAGGCGCTGGCCGAGGGAGTGCGCGGCCACCTCCGTGACGTACGCCGGCGGCTGCCCGGGGCGACCCGGCTCGTGGTCCAGGTCGACGAGCCGGCGCTGGCCGCGGTGCTGGGCGGCCGGGTGCCGACCGCGTCCGGGTTCGGACGGCACCGTGCGGTGGACCGGCCCGAGCTCTCCGACACCCTCGGCTGGGTCCTGGCGGGCATCGCCGAGGAGGGCGGTGAGCCGTGGGTGCACTCGTGTGCCCCCGGTACGCCGCTGGACCTGGTCCGCTCCACGGGGGCGGCCGGGATCGCGGTCGACCTCGCGACGCTGTCCGCCGCCGACCACGACCAGCTCGCCGAGATGCTCGAGGCCGGTGGGACCGTCGCGCTGGGCGCCGTCCCCTCCCTGGAGCCGCAGCAGCCGCCCACCGACCAGCAGGTGACGGAGCGCGTGTTGCGGTGGCTCGACATGCTCGGACTCGACCCGGACGACGTGGCCGACCGGATGCTGCTCACGCCGGCCTGTGGTCTCGCCGGTGCCGGTTCCGACTGGGCGCGACGCTCGATCGAGCTCGTCAGGAGTGCCGCCGCGTCGCTGAGCTGAGGCGGGTGCGGACCGCCAGGTCGGATACCGGGGGAGCGACATCCACGACGACCGAAGGGAGCAGGCCGTGTCCCACCTGACCGGCAAGCGGATCGCGATCATCGCCGACGACTACGTCGAGGAGCCCGAGCTCCTCATGCCGCGGGACCAGCTGCGCGAGCACGGGGCCGAGGTGAAGGTCTACAGCCCGAGCGGCGAGGCGATCCAGGCCGTGCGGAGCGACGTCAACCCCACCCAGAAGGTCGAGGTGGACGGCAGCCTCGGCGACCTCGACGTCGACGCGATCGACGCCCTGGTCGTTCCCGGCGGCTCCGTGAACGCCGACCACCTCCGGATGGACGAGCATGCCCAGCGGATCCTCGCCGAGGTGGACGACGCCGGCAAGCCGCTCGCGATTGTCTGCCACGGCCCGTGGCTGCTGATCTCGGCCGGTCGGGCGCAGGGCCGCCGGGTCACCAGCTGGCCCAGCCTGGCCGACGACCTGCGCAACGCCGGTGCGGAGTGGACCGACGAGGAGGTCGTCGTCGACGGCCACCTCATCACCAGCCGGAAGCCGGACGACCTGCCGGCGTTCGTCGACGCGATCTCGACGGCGCTCCAGGGCGCTGCCGTCTGAGTCGCCGGCCGCCGTACGCGACGGGCGCCCACCGGGGAGGGTGGGCGCCCGTCGCGCTGGCGGAGCAGCGTCAGCCGACGTGCACGGCCTCGGGGCCGTCGGTCGCGAGCTCGGTGTGCTTGACGTTGACGAAGATCCAGATGATCGCCGAGGCGGCCAGCATCATCAGCGAGCCGATCTGGAACGCGTGGGTCGCGCCCTCCGTGAAGCTGGCGTAGAACGACGAGCCGTCCAGGTAGCTCTGGCCGACACCCGGGATCGGTGCGCTGGGGTCGATCCCCGCCTGCTGGAGGCCCTGGGTGAGCGGCCCGGCGACCTGGTCCTCGCGGTTCTGCATGAAGTGGAGCGCCACGGTGCTCAACGTGGCCAGGCCGAGCGCGCCACCGACCTGCTGCATGGTGTTGAGCACCCCGGAGCCGATGCCGGAGTCGGCCGCCTGCACATGGTGGACCGCGGTGAGCGTCAGCGTCACGAACGTGAGCCCCATGCCGAAGGCCATGGTGACGACCCAGGGGAAGATTTCGGTCCAGTAGTTCAGTCCGGCGCCGGGCGTCGAGCCGTCGGCCAGCGACTGCAGCACGTGGCCGGGGGAGTCGTCGATCGAGAGCCGGGAGAACATGTAGAGCGCGAACGCCGCCAGCAGCGTGCCGGTGCCCGCGATGTAGCGGACGTCGATCTTGCTGACGAGCTTGGAGGACAGCGTCGCTCCCGCGACCACGCCGAACGAGAACGGCAGGAACGCGAAGCCGGCCCGCAGTGGCGAGTAGCCGACGATCTGCTGGATGAACAGGCTCAGGAAGTAGAACATCGCGAACATCGCGGCCGGCGCGATCATGAAGGCCACGAAGCTGGCCGCGCGGGTGCGGTTGGCGAAGATCCGCATCGGCAGCAGCGGGTGCTCCACACGGGACTCGATCACGGCGAAGACCGCGAGCAGGACGACGCCGACCGTCAGCGAGACGATGGTCTGGGCGTGGGTCCAGCCGTAGGCCTCCTCGCCGGCCCGGGTCAGGCCGAAGACGATGCCGAGCAGGCCGAGCGTGCCGGTGACCGCGCCCGGGATGTCGAGCCAGCCGGTGTGCTTCTCCGACTCCGCCAGCGCGCGCGGGGCGAACAGCGCGGCGACGATGCCGATCGGCACGTTGATGAGGAAGGTCAGCCGCCAGCCGTCGACGTCGAGGCCCAGGAAGGAGTCCAGCCCGGTCAGCCAGCCGCCGAGGATGAGGCCGACGGCAGCGCCGGCGCCCGACATCATGGCGTACACGGCGAACGCGCGGTTGCGCTGCGGTCCGGCCGGGAAGGTGGTGGTGATCAGCGCGAGTGCGGCCGGCGAGGCGAGCGCGGCGCCCAGGCCCTGCAGGCCACGGGCGGCGAGCAACAGCGGCTCGTTCGTGGCGAGCCCGCCGAGCAGTGAGGCGACCGCGAAGACGACCAGGCCGGCCATGAAGACGCGGCGCCGGCCGTACAGGTCGCCCAGGCGTCCACCGAGCAGCAGCAGGCCGCCGAAGGCGAGGGCGTAGCCGGTGACGATCCAGGTCAGGTTGGCCTCGGAGATGTGGAGGTCCGTGCCGATGTAGGGCAGCGCGATGTTGGCGATGGTGGCGTCGAGCACCACCATCAGCTGCGCGACCGAGATGAGGACCAGGGCCCAGCCCAGGTGCCTGTGCGCGGAGGCCGCGGGCGGGTCGCTTTGTTCGAGACTGGTCATGACGGTTCCTTGTGGGGGGAGGAGGGTCGGCCGCCGGACGGTACGGCGGCGGCCGCGGGCAGGATGATCTGGTCGATGACGCGGGCGACCAGGTCGGGCGTCGGCGGTTCGCCGAGCAGGAAGAGGCGGTGCAGGACGATCCCGGGCAGCGCCGGGACCAGGACGTCGAGGTCGACGTCGTCGCGGACCTCGCCGCGCGCCCGGGCGCGCTGGAAGATCCGCTCGGCGATGGCCGCCTTCGGGGCGACGAAGTCGCGCTGGAACGCGAGTGCGAACTCGCGGTCGCGGCCCAGGGCGGTGATGACGCTGCCGAGGACGGCGAGCTGCTCGGTGTCGGTCAGGCCACCGGCCCCACAGAACGTGGCGAGCAGGTCGCCGCGCAACGAGCCGGTGTCGTGGTCGACGATCGGGGCCTTCTCGCACAGCAGCGCATCGATCACCAGGTTGGCCTTGCCGTTCCACCGGCGGTAGAGCGTCGCCTTGGACGCCTTCGCCCGCGAGGCGACGGCGTCCATGGTCAACCGGTCGTAGCCGACCTCGGCCAGGGTCTCGAGCGTCGCGCCGAGGATCTCCCGCTCACGGTCGCCCTCCACGCGCGGCCGCAGTCCGGGCAGGTGGGAGGGACGGATCATGACGGGGCTCCAGACGCGCGAGAGATGGAACGAAACGGTTTCGTTCCATCGACAACAGGATAGGCACGCCCGGCATTCCGGGTCACCGGGTTTTCCCCAGAACGGTCTAGACCGCCGACCTGCCGATCACTCTTCGCGACGGGCGTCGTCGAGCTCGGCGCGCAGCGAGGCGTTCTCGGCCTCGAGCGCCAGGACCATCTCGATGCCGCTGAGGTTGAGCCCGGCTGCGAGCAGGTCGGTGATCCGGCGCAGCCGGGTGATGTCGGCCTCGCTGTAGCGTCGGGTGCCGCCGGTCGAGCGCTGCGGCTCGACCAGGCCGCGCCGTTCGTAGGCGCGGAGGTTCTGCACGCCGGTCCCGACGAGGTCCGCGGCCACCGAGATGGCGAAGACGGGATGGTGCGGTCCGGGCAGCTCGGTCATCGGCTCCTACTTGAAGGTCGGTGTCATGAGTGCTAGAAGAAATCTATAGCGGACAGCATAGATCCGCGGACCTATCGACCATTGGAGGTGAATCCCATGCTCATGCGGACCGACCCGTTCCGTGACTTCGACCGGCTCGCCCAGCAGCTCCTGGGTGCGGGCACCACCTCGCGTCCGGCGATCATGCCGATGGACGCCTGGCGTGAGGGCGATCACTTCGTCGTCGAGTTCGACCTGCCGGGCGTCGCGCCCGAGACGCTCGATCTCGACGTCGAGCGCAACGTCCTGACCGTGAGGGCCGAGCGGCCGCCGCGCAACGGCGACTGGGAGATGCTGGCGTCGGAGCGGCCGACGGGTCTGTTCAGCCGCCAGCTGGTGCTGGGCGACAACCTCGATCTCGACCATGTCGAGGCCCACTACGACGCCGGCGTGCTCCGGCTGAGGATCCCGGTGGCCGAGCGGGCGCGGCCGCGCAAGATCGAGGTGCGCTCCGGCTCGGGCGAGCTCACGGCGAAGGAGTCGCACGGAGCGATCTCGTCCTGAGGATCGGCTCGTCGTCCCCCGGCGCGGCCGGGGGACGACGCCTGAGCGTCGGCGGTGCGCGGCAAGATGTCCCCATGAGCGACCAGAGCCCCGAGAGCCCAGCGAACCCCGGGAGCGCGGATGACCCCGCACGGCTCCACGCCGAGCTGGCCGCCCGCATCGAGGCCGCCTCCGACGCCTACTACCGCGACGGCTCCTCACCGCTCAGCGACGCCGACTACGACGCGCTGCTGCGCCGGCTCGCCGAGCTGGAGGGCCAGTTCCCTGCCCTGGTCACGCCCGACAGCCCCACCCAGCGGGTCATGGGCAAGGCGACGTACGAAGGCACCGACTTCGCGTCCTACCAGCACCTGCGCAGGATGGAGAGCCTCGACAACGCCTTCTCGCTGGAGGAGGTCGAGGCCTGGCACGCCCGGGTCGTGCGCGACGTGGGCGCGGTCGACACGGGGCCCGAGCTGCTGTGCGAGGTGAAGTTCGACGGTCTCGCGATCAACCTGCTCTACGAGGACGGCCGGCTCACCCGGGCGCTGACGCGCGGGGACGGCACCACCGGGGAGGACGTCACGCCCAACGTGCGCACGATCGCCTCCGTCCCCGCCCGGCTCCGGGGGACGCGCGAGTTCCCGGTCCCCGAGCGGGTCGAGGTCCGTGGCGAGGTCTACCTGCCCACCGCGCGGTTCGAGGAGATCAACCTGGAACAAGCCCGTGCAGGCCGCCCTCTGTACGCCAACGCCCGCAACACCGCCGCCGGGTCCCTGCGGCAGAAGGACCCCGCCGTCACCGCCGCTCGGCGCCTGGAGATGACCTGCCACGGCATCGGCGACCGGGTCGGCTTCGAGCCGCGGTCCCAGTCCTCGGCGTACGCCGCGCTCGCCGCGTGGGGGCTGCCGGTCTCCTCGCTGGTCAAGGTGCTGCCCGACATGGCGGCGGTCGAGGACTACATCGCCTACTTCGCGGAGCACCGTCACGACCCCGAGGTGCTCTCGCACGAGATCGACGGCGTCGTGATCAAGGTCGACGACGTGGCGCTGCAGCGCCGGCTCGGCTCCACCTCCCGGGCGCCGCGCTGGGCCATCGCGTACAAGTATCCGCCCGAGGAGGTCCACACCGTGCTCAAGGCCGTCGAGGTCAACACCGGTCGTACTGGCCGGGTGACACCGTTCGGCGTGATGGAGCCGGTCAAGGTCGCCGGGTCGACCGTCGAGATGGCGACGCTCCACAACTTCTACGAAGTGGCGCGCAAGGACGTCCGCCCCGGTGACACCGTCATCCTGCGCAAGGCCGGCGACGTCATCCCGGAGATCCTCGGCCCCGTCTTGGCGCTGCGTCCCGAGGGGCTGCCCGCCTGGGTGCCGCCGACGGCCTGTCCCGCGTGCGGCACCGAGCTGGTCGAGCAGAAGGCCGGCGACAAGGATCGGCGCTGCCCCAACCACCAGTACTGCCGCGCCCAGGTGGTCGAGCGGGTCAACCACGTCGCCGGGCGAGGCGCCTTCGACATCGAGGGCATGGGCTACGAGGCCTGCGTCGCCCTTCTGGACGCCGGTGTGCTGCGCAACGAGGGCGACATCTTCGACCTCGACGCCGAGCAGCTGCTGCGCACACCGCTGTTCACGCGCGCGCCGAAGAAGGGCGAGGAGGGGCCGCAGCTGTCGGCCAACGGCGAGAAGCTGCTGGCCAACCTGCGCGAGCGGCTGGCGGTGCCGCTCTGGCGGGTGCTGGTCGCGCTCTCGATCCGCCACGTCGGCCCCACGGCGGCGCGCGCCATCGCCGGCGAGTTCGGCTCGATGCAGGCGCTGCGTGAGGTGGTCCGCGCCGCCGACGAGGCGGTGTCGGACGCCGTCGACCCCGACGCGGACGAGGCAACCGCGGGGGAGGGCGACGCCGTCGCCAGTGCCTCGGCCGCCGCGCTCGACGCCCGCGCGAGGCTCGCGGAGATCGACGGGGTCGGCGGCGTCATCGCCGACTCGCTCATCGCCTGGTTCCGCGAGCCGTGGCACGCCGAGATCGTGGACAAGTGGGCCGCCGCGGGCGTGGTGATGGCCGACGAGCGCGACGAGTCGGTCGAGCGCACGCTGGAGGGGCTCACCGTCGTGGTCACCGGGTCGTTGACGGGGTTCTCGCGCGACTCGGCGAAGGAGGCGATCCTCACCCGCGGTGGCAAGGCGGCCGGCTCGGTGTCGAAGAAGACCGACTACGTCGTCGTCGGCGAGAGCGCCGGGTCCAAGGCCGACAAGGCCGAGCAGCTCGGCGTCCCCATCCTCGACGAGGCCGGCTTCGTGACGCTGCTGGAGGGCGGGCCGGCGGCGCTGGGCTGATCCTCCGCACCCTGGTCTCCTCGGCACGAATCGCTGCCTGCCGGGCGGTTACCGGAACGGCTGTGAGGCCGGTGCCGGAGCCGGCCGGGAGAGGAGTTGCCATGACCACCGCACGCGAGATCATGACCGGCGGCGCGGAGTGCACCCGCACCACCGACACCCTGGCCGACGCCGCGAGGAAGATGCGCGACCTCGACGTGGGCGCGCTGCCCATCTGCGGCGAGGACGACCGTCTGCACGGCATCCTCACCGACCGCGACATCGTCGTGAAGTGCATCGCCGAGGGTCGGGACCCCAACACCGTCACCGCCGGCGAGCTCGGCGAGGGCAAGCCGGTCACGATCGGCGCCGACGACAGCGTCGAGGAGGCGCTGCACACGATGACCCGGCACCACGTCCGGCGGCTGCCCGTCATCGACGGTCACCGGCTCATCGGCATGGTGAGCCAGGCCGACATCGCGAAGAACCTGCCGGAGGACAAGGTGGGCGAGCTGGTCGAGGCGATCTCGGCGGCACGCCCCAACAACTGAGGCCGAACGGCTGATCTGGTCCACCGCGGGCACCTGACGTCACCAACGCCGTACCGGCGTGTCGCTGTGAGGAACGTCAGGTGCCCGCGGCCTTGGGGCGGGCCGCACCACCCGCGGGCGACCACGCCGCGCCGCCTAGACTGTCGGCCATGCCTGAAATCACCCGTGACGAGGTCGCGCATCTGGCCGACCTCGCCCGGATCGACCTCGACGACGCCGAGCTCGACCACCTGGCTCCGCAGCTCAATGTCATCCTCGAGGCGGTCGCGTCCATCCAGGGTGTCGCCGGCGACGATGTCGCCGCGACCTCGCACCCGATCCCGATGACGAACGTCTTCCGTGAGGACGTCGTGGAGCCCGGCCTGACCCCGGCCGAGGCGCTGTCCGGCGCCCCCGAGGTCGAGGACCAGCGGTTCTCCGTGCCGCGCATCCTGGGGGAGGAGCAGTGAGCGGCGTGATCCGCAAGACCGCGGCCGAGCTGGCCGACGCCCTCGCGACGGGCGAGGTCACCAGCGTCGAGCTGACCCAGGCCCACCTCGACCGCATCGCCGCGGTCGACGGCAGCGCCGACGCCGGGGTCCACGCCTTCCTGCACGTCGACGCCGAGGGTGCCCTCGAGCAGGCCGCCGCCTCCGACGCGCGCCGCGCCGCCGGCCAGCCGCTCCACGCCCTCGACGGCGTGCCGATCGCGGTCAAGGACGTGCTGGCGACCAAGGGCATGCCCACCACCTGCGGCTCCAAGATCCTCGAGGGCTGGCTGCCGCCGTACGACGCCACCGTGGTCGCGAAGCTGAGGGCGGCCGGTCTGCCGATCCTGGGCAAGACCAACATGGACGAGTTCGCGATGGGGTCCTCCACCGAGCACTCCGCCTATGGCCCGACCCGCAACCCATGGGACCTGGACCGCATCCCCGGCGGCTCGGGCGGTGGGTCGGCCGCTGCCGTCGCCGCCTTCGAGGCGCCGCTGGCGATCGGCACCGACACCGGTGGCTCGATCCGTCAGCCGGGCGCCGTCACCGGCACCGTCGGCGTGAAGCCGACCTACGGCTCGATCTCCCGCTACGGCTTGGTCGCCCTGGCCAACAGCCTGGACCAGGCCGGCCCGGTCACCCGGACCGTGCTCGACAGCGCCCTGCTGCACGAGCTCATCGGCGGCCACGACCCCAAGGACTCCACCTCGGTCCGGACCCCGGTCACCGGCCTGGTCGACGCGGCCCGGGAGGGCGCGGCGGGCGACCTGTCCGGGCTCAAGGTCGGTGTCATCACCGAGCTGTCCGGCGAGGGGTGGCAGCCCGGCGTGATGTCGCGGTTCCAGGAGTCGGTCGACCTGCTCGCCAAGCTGGGCGCCGAGGTCGTCGAGGTCTCCTGCCCGAGCTTCGTGCACGCGATGGCGGCCTACTACCTCATCCTGCCGGCGGAGTGCTCCTCCAACCTCGCGAAGTTCGACGCGATGCGCTACGGCCTGCGGGTCACGCCGCCGGGGAGCCCGAGCGCCGAGGACGTCATGAAGGCGACCCGTGACGCCGGCTTCGGCGACGAGGTCAAGCGCCGCATCATCCTGGGCACCTACGCCCTGTCGAGCGGCTACTACGACGCCTACTACGGGCAGGCGCAGAAGATCCGGACGCTGATCATCGACGACTTCAAGGCGGCCTACGACAAGGTCGACGTGCTCGTCAGCCCCACCGCGCCGACCACGGCGTTCAAGCTGGGGGAGAAGCTCGACGACCCGTTGGCGATGTACCTCAACGACCTCGCCACCATCCCCGCCAACCTGGCCGGCGTCCCCGGCATCTCGATCCCCGCGGGCCTGGCACCGGAGGACGGCCTGCCGGTCGGCTTCCAGGTGCTCGCGCCCGTCCTCGAGGACGCCCGGCTCTACCGGGTCGGCGCGGCTCTGGAGTCCGCGCTCACCCAGCAGTGGGGCGGCCCGCTCGTTGCCCCGGAGGTGGCCCGATGACCGAGACGCTCGTTCCGTTCGACGAGGTGCTGGAGTCCTACGACCCCGCCCTCGGCCTCGAGGTGCACGTCGAGCTCAACACCGCGACGAAGATGTTCTGCGGCTGCCCGACGGAGTTCGGCGCCGAGCCCAACAGCCAGGTGTGCCCGACCTGCCTCGGCCTGCCCGGCGCGATGCCCGTGGTCAACGGCAAGGCGGTGGAGTCCGCGATCCGGATCGGTCTCGCGCTGAACTGCGAGATCGCGGAGTGGTGCCGGTTCGCCCGGAAGAACTACTTCTACCCGGACATGCCGAAGAACTTCCAGACCTCGCAGTACGACGAGCCGATCGCCTTCGACGGCTATCTCGACGTCGAGGTCGACGGCGAGACCTACCGGGTCGAGATCGAGCGCGCCCACATGGAGGAGGACACCGGCAAGTCGCTGCACGTGGGCGGCGCCACCGGCCGCATCCACGGCGCCGACTACTCGCTGGTCGACTACAACCGCGCCGGCATCCCGCTCATCGAGATCGTCACCAAGCCGATCCTCGGCACCGGCGCGAAGGCGCCGCTCGTGGCCAAGGCGTACGTCGCCGCGCTGCGCGAGATCCTCAAGGGGCTCGGCGTCTCGGACGTGAAGATGGAGCAGGGCTCGATGCGCTGCGACGTCAACCTCTCGCTCGCCCCGCGCGGCACGGAGGTGCTCGGCACCCGCACCGAGACGAAGAACGTCAACTCGCTGCGGTCCGTGGAGCGCGCCGTGCGGTTCGAGATGTCGCGCCACGCCGGCGTACTGAACGCCGGCGGGAAGATCCTGCAGGAGACCCGCCACTTCCACGAGGACACCGGCACCACCTCGCCGGGCCGCGAGAAGTCCGACGCGGAGGACTACCGGTACTTCCCGGAGCCCGACCTGGTGCCGATCGCGCCGTCGCGCGAGTGGGTCGAGGAGCTGCGGGCCACGCTGCCCGAGCCGCCCGCCGTACGCCGCGCCCGGCTGCAGGCCGAGTGGGGCTTCTCCGACCTGGAGATGCGCGACACCGTCGGTGCCGGCGCGCTCACGCTGGTCGAGGAGACGGTCGCCGCCGGCGCCGCACCGCAGGCCGCGCGCAAGTGGTGGCTCTCCGAGCTGGCCCGTCGCGCCAACGACACCGGCGTCTCGATCGACGAGCTCGGGGTCACGCCGCAGCAGGTCGCCGAGGTCCAGAAGCTGGTCGACGCCGGCACCATCAACGACAAGCTCGCGCGGCAGGTCTTCGAGGGCCTGTACGCCGGCGAGGGCTCGCCCGCGGAGATCGTCGAGAAGCGCGGGCTCGCCGTCGTGTCCGATGAGGGTGCCCTGTCGGCGGCGGTCGACAGCGCCATCGCCGCCAACCCCGACGTCGCGGACAAGATCCGCGACGGCAAGGTGGCCGCGGCCGGGGCCCTGATCGGTGCGGTCATGAAGGAGATGCGCGGCCAGGCCGACGCGGGCCGGGTGCGCGAGCTGATCCTCGAGAAGCTGGCCTGACGTGGCGGCGGGCGCGCGGATCGCGTTGCTGATCGACGCGGACAACGCGCCCGCGGCCAAGATCGGGGCCGTGCTCAACGACCTGGCGACGTACGGCGAGTGCAACATCCGCCGCGCCTACGGGAACTGGACGAAGCCGGGTCTCAAGGGCTGGATCGAGGAGCTGCACCCGGCCGCCATCCGGCCGATGCAGCAGTTCGACCTGACCACGCAGAAGAACGCCTCCGACATGGCGCTGGCCATCGACGCGGTCGAGCTGCTCTACGCCGCGCGGCCCGAGGCGTTCGCCATCGTGTCCAGCGACTCCGACTTCACGCCGCTGGTGCACTACCTGCGTGAGAAGGGCGCCGCCGTCTACGGCTACGGCCGTGCCATGACGCCGGAGCCGTTCCAGAGTGCGTGCACGAAGTTCACCGTCCTCGAGCAGCTCGACGAGGACGACGACGAGGACGACGGCGTCGACCAGCCCGACGCGCCGTCGCGCCGGCGCGGACCGGTCCCGACCGCCGAGCTCAAGGGCAACTCGGGCCTGGTCCGGCTGCTGCGCAGCGCGATCAAGGCGGCGGCGGGTGAGGACGGCTGGGCGACGGTGCAGCAGGTCGGCCACCAGATCCGCAACCAGTCCTCGCTCGACTGGCGCAACTACGGTTACGGCACGCTCACCAAGCTGCTGACCGCCACCGAGCTGTTCGAGCTCAAGGACGAGGGCACGCCGCAGGTCGCGGTCCGCGATCCGCGCGAGGGGCGGCACTGAGATCTGGGCACCGAAATGCCAGACGCTCTGGCGTCTGCAGCCCTTCGACTGCTGACACCAGAGCGTCTGCCCACCGGATCCCCTGGGCCACTGATACCCGGGAACGCCGGATGTTATGCACGGGTGCGAGGCCAACTCTCTCGGGACGCCTGCGGCCCTCCCGGACGATGAGTGTCGGTGGCTCCGCGTAGCGTGCGAAGCACTGGATCAGCTCTCCTCTCGGGACCGCCCATGACCGTCGCGTTCGCGCCCCGCACGCCACCGCTGCTGGCGTGCGCCGAGACGTTCGAGGAGGCGCTCGACGAGGTCACCGACGCGGAGCCGGTGTTCCTCCGCACGGGTGAGAAGGCAGAGCTGCTGCGCCGACTCACCGCCATCGAGGCGCGGGTGGCCGAGTTGCGGCTGCGGGTCATGGCGAGCGCAGGTGACGTCGCCGACGCGACCGGTGCGCGCGACATCGGGGCCTGGCTCGCAGCCGAGACCCGGCAGACGCATGAGACGCCCCGCGCGGACCACCGGCTCGCCACGGCGCTGGATCGTCGCTACGAGCACCTCCGTCACGCCCTGCGCGCCGGTGCGGTCAACGTGGAGCAGGCCCGCGTGATCGCCGCCGCCCTCGACGGGCTTCCCGACGACCTCGACCCGAGCGTCCTGCGCCGTGCGGAGGAGGCGCTCGTCGGGTACGCCGCCGACCACACCCCGCGAGAGCTCACGATCCTGGGACGGCGGATTCTCGAGGTCGTCGCGCCCGAGATCGCAGAGGCCGAGGAAGCCCGGAGGTTGCAGGCCGAGGAGACTCAGGCTCGCGGCCGCTCCAAGCTGACCCTCAAGCCGTTGGGGGACGGCACCACGCGACTGTCGGGCGTCATCCCCAACGCGTCCGCGGACCGGCTCGCGACCTACCTCCACGCCTTCACCAGCCCGCGCAAGCCCGACGGCACCAGTGCCGAGGCCTTCACCGGGTCCTACCCGCGCCGACTGGGGCAGGCGTTCTGCCAGCTCCTCGAGTCCATCGATCCCGGCCGCCTTCCGCGGCACGGCGGGGACGCCACCACGGTCATGGTGACGATCCCGCTCGCGCAGCTGCGGGCCGAGCTTGGCGTCGGGGAGCTGATCGGTGGCGACCGGCTCTCCGCCAGCGAGATCCGCCGCTTGGCCTGCACCGCCCACCTCATCCCGACGGTGCTGGGTGGCCGGGGCGAGGTGCTCGACCTCGGCCGGACCCGTCGCCTGTTCAGTGCGGCGCAGCGTAAGGCGCTGCGGCTGCGGGACAAGCGGTGCCGTGCCGAGGGTTGCACCATCCCGGGCACCTGGTGCGAGGCCCACCACTGGCGCTCCTGGGCCGACGGCGGTCCCACCGACCTGGCCGACGGCGGGCTGCTGTGCGGGCACCACCATCACCGGGCCCATGACCCGGCGTACACCACCGAACGGCTGCCCAACGGCGACGTCCGGTTCCACCGCCGCAGATAGCCGCGGACATCTGCGGTGCGGGGGCTGAGACGGAGTTGCAGGCTCGCGCTGGCGGCGGGTTAGGCTGCGCCCGCTACATCTTCATACTCATTACGCCCGCGCGCGGGGGAAGCCGGTGAGAGTCCGGCGCTGACCCGCAACCGTGAGCCGACCACCCGAGAGGGCCGGCGAGCCGGAGCACCTGCCACGGAGCGTCCTGACAACCACGCTGTCGAGGTATGCGGCGGGTGTCCCTCCAGAGGGCTTCCCGCCGTTGTGCAGCGGGAAGGAAATCATGCGTACCACTCGTGTCGGCGCTCTCGTCGCCGGCTCAGCCCTCACCCTCGGTCTGCTTGCGCCCAGTTCTGCGGCGACTGCTGCCGACGCGGAGCCCAAGCCGCTCACGGATTCCGTCGCCTGGCTCCAGAGCCAGCTCGGGAACAACGGGCTGGTGCCCGGGTTCTCGGGTGCGGGTGACTACAGCCTGACGGCCGACTACGCGCTCGGCCTGGAGGAGGTCGGTCGCGACAGCGAGTTGCAGACGGTCGCCGGGTCGCTCGTCGACCAGGCCGCGCAGGCCGGTGACGGCACTACCAGCTTCAAGACGGCCCGCGCTGCGGCCGCGATCTGGGCCCACGAGCTCGTCGGCGAGGACGCCTCCGAGCTGCTCGCGCTGCTCGAGGCGAGCATCGCTGACGGCGGCGAGCAGGTCGACGACGACAAGGACCCCGAGACCCCCGACAAGACGGTCGCTGACGCGGCGGCGGGCCGTGCGCTCGACAAGCCCTTCGACTCGTGGACCGGGACGATCGGCGAAGCCTGGGCCTACACGGTCCTGCGCGACGCTGCCAGCGCGAAGGTGGGCGCCGTCCGCGACTTCCTGCTCGCCCAGCAGTGCCCGGCGGGCTGGTTCCGCTACTCGTGGTCGGCCGTCGACGCCCCGGACCAGAGCTGCGAGGGCGACCCGTTCTCGTTCGCCGACCCCGACACGACCGCCTACGTCGCCATCCTGCTGAGCGACGACACGGACGCGGGCGTCCAGGCCGCGGTGGCCGAGGCCATCGACTGGCTCCTCGACCAGCAGAGCTCCGACGGCAGCCTCGCGGCGGGCTACGACCCGACCGCGTACAACGCCAACACCACCGGTCTGGCCGCGCGGGCCTTCGCGCTCAACGGGGAGCCCGGCGCTGCGTCGAAGGCGGCCGCCTGGGTGCGTCGGCACCAGTTGACCGCGATCCCGGGTTGTGCCGCGGCGACCGACACCGACAGTGGCGCGATCGCCGGGACCGACGGGGACCTGGCCGATGCCGCGAACGGCATCGTTCCCGAGGCGCGCGGCAGCTGGCAGTTCGCCGCCGGCCAGGCCTTCGCCGCTCTCGCTCACCTTCCTGCCACCAACCCGGTGCCGGCCGTGTCCGTGCCCGCCGGCTACCAGCAGGGCGGCACCGCGGTCGCGGTGAACGTCTCCGGGGCGCTCGCGTACGACGAGGTCTGCCTGACCGCCGGCTCGGCGCGCTTCCGCATCCCGGCCGGTGGGGCTGCCACCAGGTCCATCACGCTGCCTGCGGCGACCGGGTCCGTGGCTGTCACCGCCACCACGGCCAGCGGCGCTGTCGGCACGACCACCGTCAAGGTCCTCGGCGCGAAGACGATCCCCGTCCGGGTCGCGAAGAAGGTCAAGCGCAAGAAGAAGCTCAACGTCCTCGTGTCGGGTCTCGCCGTCGGGGAGAAGGTGAGCGTCCGCTTCCGCAAGCAGACGGTCCGTGGCGCGGCCAGCCCCGCGGGAACCTTCATCGCCCGGCTCAAGGTCGGCAAGAAGCTCGGCAAGACCAAGGTCATCGTCACCGGCGAGTTCGCGAACCGGAAGAACACGAAGATCGTGCGGGTCGTGCGATGACCCCCGGCCGCGGTGCCGTCGCGCGGTTCTTGGTCGCGGTGCTCGCCACGCTGACAGGGCTGGTGGGGCTGGTCGGGCTCACCGTCGCGCTCCCGGCGGCGCCTGCCGCGGCGGCGTACTGCGCGAGCGCCGGGGGAGTGAACCTCCTGATCGACTTCGGCGCGCTCGGTGGTAGCGACGACACCAGATGCGGGACGAGCGGCACAGCGCACCAGGCGTTCGACTCAGCACACGTCCCGCTCGCGTACGACCCGGACACGGACATGCTGTGCCGAGTGGCCGAGAAGCCCGCTGCAGGGGAGCCGTGCACCGACGTCAACGCCTACTGGGCGCTCTTCGTCTCAAACGAGGGCGGTCCGTGGGCCTACGCGTCCAAGGGCGTCAAGAGCCAGCTCGTCGACGCCGGCGACTCGGTGGCCCTCGTGTGGCAGTCGACCAACTCCACGCGCAAGCCCTCCGCAGCGCCCGGCCAGCCGGTCGCCGAGGCCAAGCCGACGGCCGCTCCCGCGCCGGCGAAGCCGTCGCCGACGGCGCCCCGGAAGCCGAGCGCGAAGGCGTCGGCGCGCACCACC
>NZ_DASWXC010000026.1:0-9187 GCF_036405735.1 Nocardioides sp. | reverse complement strand
GGAGGGCACCGGCACGAGCAGCACCGGGCCCGCGAGCGCCGTGGCATCGACCGCCGCCGCCACCGCGACCGCCAGCAGCTCGGCGAGCGGCCCGGCCAGGCCCAGCAGCCGACGCTCCTTGAGGCCGATGACGAGCTGGCGCAGCGTGCCGTCGTACGGTCCGGCGGCGTACGGCGGCACCAGGCCCGGCGGAGTGGGCGTGGGCCACGCCGGCACCGCTCGTGTCGGCAGCGCGGCACGGCAGCCGTGGCACAGCACCCGGCCCGGCCGGTCACACCCCACGCAGGTGCCGCCGGCGACCAGGTCGATCCAGGCGTCCATCCCGTCCACGCCCCGATGACAGCACGCCGGGGCGACGAATGCCCTGTCGTGCCGTCACCCCTGTGGACAGAGGCTCAGCCCACGTAGCCCAGGTCGACGACCGGCCCGCCCAGCGTCGTGTCGCGGGCGTCCCCGACCAGGCCGAGCAGCCGGGCGCCCGAGATCCCCCACGCCGCCTGTGTGGGCACGGGTGAGCTCACCAGCGCGTCGACGACCTCCCCGACCGTGATCGAGCTCGCGGGGATGCCCGTGGCGCCGTCCACGGCGCCGTCGACGGAGACCGTGCGCACCTGGGCCGTGTCGGCGAGCTGGTGCAGCACGAGCACGGCCGTCGGTGCGGACCACGCGATGTCGGCGATCCGGGCCGGACGGTCCGCGTCGGCGCCGGAGATCTCGACCGCAGCGGTGCCACTGACGACCCGCCCGGCGTCGTCGGACCGCAGCCGACTGAGCACGACGGTGTCGCGCCTGCCCCCCCGCACGAGAGCGACGATCCGGGTCCCGTCCCGGGAGACCAGGAAGCGGCGTACGTCGGAGCCGGTGATGCCCGGGACGCGGACCTGGTGCTGACGCCCGTCGCGGACGTAGGAGACCTGGGCGCCGCGCGCCGTGCGGTCGACCAGCCAGAGCCGTCCGGCGATGTCCCAGGCCGGTCGCAACAGGTCGCGACCGCGCGCCACGACCGTGGCGGTGCCCGCGACCTGCACGGGACTGTGCAGCACGAGCGTCCCTGCCGCCGTGACCCCGGCCGCCTGCTTGCCGGGCAGGTCGACGGCGACGGACCGCAGACCGTGCCGGCTGGTGCCGAACGGCCCCTGCACCGGGGTGAGCCGCGCCGGCTGACCGGTCGGCGCCGCGACCAGCAGGCCCTGGCTCAGCCCGAACAGCTGCGGGCTGGTCTGGTAGCCGGCGGGGTCGAACTCCGGGCCCTCCTGGACGCTGAACTCGTCGCGGCCGTTGGGCAGCTGCACGGGCCGGCCGTCGACCGAGAGCCGCACCGTCCGGATCGTCGGCTCCTGGCGCAGCGTCCACGCCAGCTGGGCGGTGAGCTGGCTCAGCGTCTGCGCATCGAGCTGCCCGGGGTCGACAGCGCCGCCGGTGAGCGCGATCTCGGCCACCCCGCCCTCGGAGACCGGCACCGACAGTCCCTCGCCCACCCCGGCGGGGAGGTAGCTGCGGACGATGCCCGCGAGCTCGGGGCCCGGCCCCTGGACCAGACCCCGCACCAGCGCGGTGGCGACCTGGCTGCCGCGTGGGACGAACACCGGCTCGGGCACCAGGACATGCCCGGACGGGTCGAAGAAGTAGAGCGCGGCCTGGGCGAACCTGCTCTCGAACCAGGTGTCGGGCACGATCAGCGCGTCGGGCGCCTCCGCGATCCGCCACTCGTCGTCCTCGCGGGCCATCCGGAAGCTCAGCTCGGACTCCGGCGGCGCGAGCGCGCCGAGCCAGGCCCCGCGGGCGTCGAGGTGGTGTACGCCGGTGAGCTCGACGACCACGCCGCCCGGCCGCGGCTGCGGCGCGCTCTTCTCCGCGTAGATGATGGTCTCGCGGCTCGGGTTCCAGGTGGAGCGGGCATCCGCGGCGAGGAACTGCTGGGCCGTCCGGGTCTGCAGCGGCGTCGCCAGCATCGCGTCGAGGAAGCCCTGCACCACCTCGAGCGCGCTGGCCCCCGGCACCGGCGGCCGCGGGTCGATCGCGATCCCGGGCACCTGGGTGGCGGTCGCGGTCGGACCGGTCTCCACGACGCGGCCCGAGGTCGGCATGCTGACGCAGCCCGCGGTCAGGAGAGCCACCAGCGGCAGCGCGGCGAGCAGGAGTCGTCGTGTCATGAGGCGTGCTCTCCCGCGTCGCCGGGCACCAGGGGCAGCGGGCTGTGGTGCAGCGGACCACCGACCCGCCGCGGCAGCGTGAGCCGGAACTGGGCGCCGCCGCCGGGACGGCCCCAGGCCTGCAGCCACCCGCCGTGCAGGTGGGCGTCCTCCATGGAGATCGAGAGCCCCAGGCCGGTGCCGCCGCTGGAGCGGTCACGAGCGGGGTCGGCACGCCAGAACCGGTTGAACACCATCGCCGACTCCCCCGGCGCCAGCCCGACGCCGTAGTCGCGGACGGTGACGGCCGCGGCGTGCTCGTCGCTGTCGACGGCCACCAGGATGTCGGCGTGCCGCGAGCCCGCCGACCGGCCGGCGTGGTCGATCGCGTTGGTGAGCAGGTTGCGGACGATCCGCTCCACCCGGCGTACGTCGGCCTCGGCGAGGCACGGATGGTCCGGTGCGCTCACCTCGACCCGGATCTCCCGCTTGCGGGCGAGCGGTCGGGTGGCCTCGACCACCCGGTGCACGACGTCGACCAGGTTGACGTCGTCGGTCACCAGCACGGCGGCACCGGCGTCGAAGCGGCTGATCTCGAGCAGGTCCACCAGCAGTCCCTCGAACCGGTCCAGCTCGGTCTGCAGCAGCTCGGCCGCCCGCCCCGTGGCCGGGTCGAACCGCTCCCGTGCGTCGTGCAGCACGTCGCTGGCCATCCGGACGGTGGTCAGCGGCGTCCGTAGCTCGTGCGAGACGTCGGAGGTGAACCGGCGCTGCACCCGGCTGAGCTCCTCGAGCTGGCGGATCTGCTGCTGGAGGCTGCTGGCCATCTGGTTGAAGGAGACCGCCAGCCGAGCCAGGTCGTCCTCGCCCGCGACGTGCATCCGCTCCTGCAGCTGGCCCGCGGCGAGCCGCTCCGCCACCTGACGTGCGAGCCGGATCGGGGTGACCACCTGCCGGGCGACCAGCCAGCTCGCGCCGGCGACCAGGATGAGCAGCAGCCCGGCGGCCGCCGCCAGCGCGCGGGCGACCATCCCCAGCGTCTCCTGCTCCTCGTCGAGCGGGAAGAGGAAGTAGAGCACGTAGGTCTCGCCGTCGGCCGGCAGCTCCACCTGTGAGCCGACCACGACGCCCGGCTCGGCGAGCACCGTGCCGTCGGCAGTGGTCCGCCGGATCTCCCCGTAGGTCCACGCGGGCCCGGAGGCGGTGGCGAAGTGCTCCTCCAGCACGGCCGGGACGCTGCTGGTGTCCAGCCCCGGGGAGAACTCGGCACCGCCGTCGGCGATCCGGCCGCGACCGGGCTCCACCGGGCCGGCCATCACCACGCTGAAGCCGCGGCTCGTGCCGCGCTGGATGATCGGCTCGACCAGGTCGCGCTGCTGGCCGGAGGAGTCGACGTCCACGGCGGACGCGGCCGAGAGCCGCTGCCGCGCGTCCTGCATCTCGGTGGACGACTCCGCCACCACGGCGTCGACGCGGTGCTCGAGGAGGCCCTCGCGGACCTGCTGCAGCAGGAACCAGCCCACGACGGAGACCGCGACCGACGAGAGGACGAGCGTGCTCACGACGACGCGCGCCTGGATCGAGCGGCGCCAGAAGGTCAGCGTCCGCCGTACCGGTGCGGGCAGGTCGGGCACCGCTACCGCCGGCGCGCTGGGAGCAAGGTTGGTGCCACTACTGGGTCCCCGCCTTGTAGCCGACCCCGCGCACCGTGATCACGATCTCGGGGTTCTCCGGGTCGTGCTCGACCTTCGCGCGCAGCCGCTGCACGTGGACGTTGACGAGCCGGGTGTCGGCGGCGTGGCGGTAGCCCCAGACCTGCTCGAGCAGCGCCTCGCGGGTGAACACCTGGAACGGCTTGCGCGCCAGGCAGACGAGCAGGTCGAACTCCAGCGGCGTGAGGCTGATCGGCTCGCCGTCCCGCGTCACGGAGTGACCGGCGACGTCGATGACCAGGTCGCCCATGGTCAGGGCCTCGGTGCCGACCGGCTCGAAGCGCCGCATCCGGGCGCGGATGCGGGCGACCAGCTCCTTGGGCTTGAACGGCTTCACGACGTAGTCGTCGGCTCCGGACTCCAGTCCGACCACCACGTCGACGGTGTCGCCCTTCGCGGTGAGCATCACGATGGGTACGCCGGACTCGGCCCGGATCTGCTTGCAGACCGCGATGCCGTCGAGCCCGGGCAGCATCAGGTCCAGCAGCACCAGGTCGGGCCGGTAGTCCCGGAACACCCCCAGGGCGACGTCACCGCGCCCGCAGACGTCGGTGTCGAACCCCTCCTGGTGCAGGACGATGGACAGCATCTCCGCCAGCGACGCGTCATCGTCGATGACCAGGATGCGGCCCTTCTGCTCGCCGTTCTGGCTCATGGAGGTGATTGTGCCCCAGCCGGGGCTCACGACGTCATACGGGCCGGTCGCCCGAGGCGCCGGCCCGTATGACGTCATCTGACACGCAGCGGCTCAGTACCGGTAGTGCTCGGACTTGTAGGGGCCGCCGACCGGCACGCCGATGTAGTCGGCCTGCTCCTGGGTCAGCTCGGTGAGCTCGACGCCGAGGGCGGCGAGGTGCAGCCGGGCGACCTCCTCGTCGAGGTGCTTGGGCAGGATGTGCACGCCCACGTCGTACTGCTCGGCCTTGGTGAACAGCTCGATCTGCGCCAGCACCTGGTTGGTGAAGGAGTTCGACATCACGAACGACGGGTGGCCGGTCGCGTTGCCGAGGTTGAGCAGCCGACCCTCGGAGAGCACCAGGACCTTCTTGCCGTCGGGGAAGATCCACTGGTGGACCTGCGGCTTGATCTCGTCCTTGACGATGCCGGGGATCCGCGCCAGGCCGGCCATGTCGATCTCGTTGTCGAAGTGGCCGATGTTGCCGACGATGGCCTGGTGCTTCATCTTCTCGAAGTGCTCGGTCCGGATGATGTTGAAGTTGCCGGTCGTCGTGATGAAGATGTCGGCGAACTCGACGACGCTCTCCAGGCGCTTGACCTCGTAGCCGTCCATCGCGGCCTGCAGGGCGCAGATCGGGTCGATCTCGGTGACGATGACGCGCGCGCCCTGACCCCGCAGCGACTCCGCGGAGCCCTTGCCGACGTCGCCGTAGCCGCAGACGACCGCGACCTTGCCGCCGATGAGGACGTCGGTGGCGCGGTTGATGCCGTCGACCAGGCTGTGGCGGCAGCCGTACTTGTTGTCGAACTTCGACTTGGTGACCGAGTCGTTGACGTTGATCGCCGGGAACAGCAGCGAGCCGTCGCGGAAGCGCTCGTAGAGGCGGAGCACGCCGGTGGTGGTCTCCTCGGAGACGCCCTTGATCGCGTTGGCGATGCCGGTCCAGCGCTGCGGGTCGTTCTGGAGCGAGCGGCCCAGGACGCGCAGCACCTCCTTGAACTCCTCGTTGTCGGTGGTGTCGGGCGACGGCACCGAGCCGGCCTTCTCGAACTCCACGCCCTTGTGGACCAGCAGCGTGATGTCGCCGCCGTCGTCGAGCAGCATGTTGGGGCCGCCCTCGCGGAAGTCGAAGACCTTCTCGGCGAGGTCCCAGTACTCCGCCAGGGTCTCGCCCTTCCAGGCGAAGACGGGGGTGCCCTGCGGGTCGTCGACGGTGCCGTTCGGGCCGACCACGACGGCAGCGGCCGCGTGGTCCTGGGTCGAGAAGATGTTGCAGGAGGCCCAGCGGACGTCGGCGCCGAGCGCGACCAGGGTCTCGATGAGCACCGCGGTCTGGATGGTCATGTGCAGCGAGCCTGCGATCCGGGCGCCGGCGAGCGGCAAGCTGTCGCCGTACCGCTCGCGCATCGCCATCAGGCCGGGCATCTCGTGCTCGGCGAGCTGGATCTCCTTGCGGCCGAACTCGGCCAGGCTCAGGTCGGCAACCTTGTAGTCCATTGAGCTGTTCCTCGCGGGTGTTGGTGCGGCCTGCGGCGCATCTGCGCTTCGTCGGGATCTCCCGCGCACGACCTGCCGTTCACACTACAAGCGGGCCGCCCCAGGGCGGCAATCAGTGCGCGCCGCGGCGGAACGGCAGCACGTGGACCACCGCGACCACCACGGCACCGACCACGAGGCCGGCGACCGCCGAGAAGAACGTGTTGACCAGCCACCCCAGCGTCGCGCCGATGCCGGCGACCGCGTGGTGGACCTCCTCCTCGAGGTGGTGCACCAACTCGTACGGCGGGTGCCAGCCCAGCTCGTCGGCGCCGACGAGCAGGATGTGACCGCCGACCCACAGCATCGCGACCGTGCCGACCACGGAGACGACCGCGAGCAGCCGGGGCATGGCGGCCACGAGTGCGAGACCGACCCGCTGAGAGAGCCGGGAGGCGCGCTGCGCGAGCCGGAGACCGATGTCGTCCATCTTCACGATGAGCGCCACGACGCCGTACACGACGACGGTGATCGCCACGGCGACGGCCACGAGCGCACCGGCCCGCAGCCAGAAGCCCTGGTCGGCGACCTCGTTGAGCGCGATGACCATGATCTCGGTGGAGAGGATCAGGTCGGTGCGGACCGCGCCGGCGATCATCGAGCGCTCGGCGTCGGGGCCGATCTCGACCACCGGCACGTCGTGCTTCTCCTCGCCACGGTGGAACCACTCCAGCACCTTCTCGACGCCCTCGAAGGCGAGGTAGGTGCCGCCGATCATCAGGATCGGGGTGATCAGCCAGTCCACGAACTGGCTGAGCAGCAGCGCCACCGGGAGGATGATGAGCAGCTTGTTGCGGATCGACCCGACCGCGATCTTGCGGATGATGGGGAGCTCGCGCTCGGCCGCGAGGCCGTGGACGTACTGCGGCGTGACGGCGGTGTCGTCGACCACCACGCCGGCCGCCTTGGCCGTCGCCTTGCCGGCCGCGGCGCCGATGTCGTCGACGGAGGCGGCGGCGAGCTTCGCGATCGTCGCGACGTCGTCAAGCAGGGCGAACAGGCCGGCGCTCACCGGGACGCCGCCTCGTGGCTGTCGTGCGCGTGCATGGCCCGAAGGCTACGGGACTGCGCCGCAGCGTCCTCGCCGGTGCTCACCTCCCTGGCCCGGCGGTGGCGAGCCGCACGGTGCTCGACCCGCGTGGCGACGCGGTGCAGGTGGACCGCGTGCCCCATCCGGCCCTGGGCGTAGCCGACGGGGTCGACGAGGTGCTGCAGGAACCCGGCCACGGGTCGGCAGGCCAGCAACAGGGCGAGGACGACCGCGCCGAGGGTAGTGACCACCAGGGCCACCAGCGGGTGCTCGGCGGCCCAGTCGGGGTAGCCGGCGTACTGCACCCCCTTGATGGCGAAGCCGTGGAAGAGGTAGACGACCAGCGTCATCGCGCCGAGCCGGGTGAACCAGCCGCCGACGCGCGGCACCAGCGCCAGGAAGGCCCAGGCGCCGAGCGTGCCGACCAGCAGGAGGACCGCCCGGATGGCGAAGGCGCGGGCGTCGCTGACATCGAGCTCGCCGTAGCGGGTGCGGTAGTACAGCCACTCGGTGCTGGCCAGCCGGTCGGTGTACGACGACAGCACGGCGATCCCGGCGAACACACCCACCGCCGCCACCTGGACGGGGCGGCGGCGCAGCAGCTCTAGTCGCTCGGGCGTGGCGACCAGGCCCATCACGAAGAACGGCAGCAGCCCCAGCACCCGCGCCGCGTCGAGGGTGTTGCCGGCCATGAGCCCGGCACCCAGGCTGATCGCGACGGCGACCGGGACGGCCGCCGGCAGCCGCTTGAAGATCGGCGTCAGCAGCCGCCAGAAGAACAGTGCCGAGAGGTACCACATCGGCCAGTGCGGGTCGGCGAAGAGATCCTGCAGCCGCTCCCCGCCCACGTGGATGCGGAACAGCGCGATCGCGCACTCGAAGACGACGTAGGGCACCGCGACGGTGCGCACCAGCTGCCACAGCCGGCGCCGGCTGTAGTCGAAGGACCGCGAGAGGTAGCCGGTGACGAAGACGAACGCCGGCACGTGCCACGCGTAGAGGAAGTCGTACAGGTGGGAGACGGTCCCGCCGAGCCGGTCCTCGGGCAGCAGCACCCAGGCGTGGCCGACGACGACGAGCGTCACCAGCGCCATCTTGGCGTTGTCGAGCCACGGGTCGCGCTGCGCAGTCACCTTCCCCTGGTACCCGTCACCCTGCCTCCCGACCCCGCCACCTGACATTTCTCACAGCGACGCGCCGGATTCCGGTGGGGACGGTCAGGTGCCCGGTCAGTCCTCGACGAGCCCGAGCTGGAGGTACTCAGCGGCGTAGCGACCGGCGAGCAGCAGCTCGGCGTACCGTGCGACGTCGGAGCCCGACTCGGCCGAGAGCACCTCGACCCGGACCCCGTGGGCGTCCGCGGCGGCGGTGAGCCGCTGCCGCTCCTCGCGCAGCACCGGGTCCTCGGTGCCGTCGTCCAGCAGCACGAGCACCGGTCGCCGCGAGCTCGCCGCCTGCCCCGAGGTGGTCGACGGATCGGCGAACGGGTCGTCGAAGACGTTGCGCGGCCGGGTCGCCTCGAGGACCGGCAGCAGGTGCTCGGCGTCGCCGGCCAGTGCCGCCCGGCCGGTGGCGCGGCGGAACGACTCGGCGACGCGCCGTGCCGCCCGGGCCGCCAGCACTGAGCCGCCCCACAGCAGCGGGTCGGCGTCGGCGAGCGCGATGGCGAGCATCTTGGCGGGGTTGACCGTCAGCTCGCGGTGCGGCGAGCTCGCCATGGCGACGGCGTCGAGGGCGTCGGCGACCTGCTCCGGGTCGGCGCTCGGCCCGAGCCCGGCCCGGTCCAGCAGGCTGAGCACCGTGACCGCGATCGCGAGCTGGTCCCGGGTCTGCACCGGCAGCACGGTGGTGTCGCGACCCCCGGCGTGCTCGGCGACCAGCGAACTCTCGGGGCAGGCCACGACGACCTGGCAACCGCGGCGGACGGCCTCGGCGACCGCCGACGCGGTGCCCGGGTCGGCGCCGTCGGGGGCGAGCACCACGACCAGGTCCAGGCTGCCGGCCCAGCCGGGCAGGGCGGGCGCGGGCCAGGCCACGAACGGCACCGGGCAGGCGGGCTCGAGCACGGCGCGCAGGAGGCGGGAGTCCGGTCCGGCCG
>NZ_DASWXC010000025.1:0-14342 GCF_036405735.1 Nocardioides sp. | reverse complement strand
GCCGGTGGCCAGAATGCCGTCGGGGACGTGGTTGAGGGTGACGCGGGCGTGGCGGGTCTCGAGGTCCTCCAGCGCGCGTTGGGCGGCGGTCTCGGGGTCGAACCGGACGATCGCGTCGGCCACCAGCCGGTCCAGGGTGATGGGTCCGACCTTCTCCGCGACTCCGGCGACCTGGGTGTCGACCCAGGCGGCGCCGTCGGGTGGCAGGGTCACGGTGTGCTGGGCGATGCGCCGGGCCCGCCACACCGGCACCTCGCCGGTCAGCACCCGGTCCAGGGTGGCCGGCAGCCGGTACGCCAGCTCGATGACGTCACCGAGGTAGTTGCGGCCGGCGTCGGCCGAGAGGCCACAGGCGGCGGCGAACTCCACCACCGCGAACTCCGCGATCCCGGGCGCACCGTCCCCGGCGATGGACAGCTCGCCCTCACTGCCCGGCATCGACGCGGCCGGATGGATCGAGTCCGGGGAGTTGAACGCCGCGTACCGCAGCGCCAACCGCAGCTGCAGCACCTCCTCGGCCGCCACCCGACGTCGCGAGGCCCGCACCTCGGCCAGCAACCCGGCACTGGAGTCCAGCACCGCATCGCCCACCACGAGGTCCGAGATCGTCATGACACCACTCCACCAGAGGGCACCGACATTCCATGCCGCCCCCGCCACCGGGCTGTGGAGGGCGCCGGTCGAGCAGCGAGCGCCAGGGAGCGTCGTCGAGACGCCGGGCCGCGACACAGGTCGGGCGGGTCCAGGGTCGCATCAACCCGAGAGGGTGCTCGACATGAGGAATCGGTCGACTTCAATCCTGATCGCGACGCGCATCGGGTTGGCTCCGGGGGTCCGATATCGGTTGGCGTAACACTCCTCGGCTCGGCGCACAGCGTGCGGCTCTGTCAGAATCCGGGCGCGGCCCTCAAGGGTGGACCAGCGCTTGCCGTCGACCTGGCAGGCTGCCACGGGCACACCTGTCGCCAGCCCAGTCGAGATGTGGCGGACTTTGTGCGAGGTGCGGTTAGTGATCACCCAGGCGCAGCGCTCGTCGTGGTCGAGCACGACGCCGACCGGTACCGCGTGAGGCCGTCCGTCCGGACGCACGGTGCTCAAGGTGCAGAGGTGCCGTTCGGTCCAGAAGTCGCGTAGGTCGGGCGGGAACACATCCCAGCCGGGTGTCCAGAGAGCCATGCCACGGATCCTCTCTCAGCTTGCTTCTGGCGCATCCGATGGCTGCGAAGGTGCGTCATCCCGCCGCGAATGGGGCAATGTCGACGGTTCGCGCCCTTCGTTCGTGACGGCTCCCATGCGGCGAGCTATGACGCCCCCATCGCCAACTCCCAGGCGACCGGGCCAAGGACCGGTCATGCGCGGGCGGCTACGGAGGCCTCGACACGCTCAGGCCTTGGTGGCCTTCACTGCTCGACCAACGAAGCGGCCCGGCCTTCGCTGCCCGGCCAACGAGACGGACTGTCGGCGGCCCCCCGTACGCTTCTAGACATGCGTCCCGTCACCGATCTCGAGCGCCGCGTGGCGCCGTTCAAGGTCGTCTCCGACTACCAGCCGAGCGGTGACCAGCCGGCCGCGATCGAGGAGATCACCCGGCGGATCCAGGGTGGTGTGCAGGACGTCGTCCTGCTCGGCGCCACCGGAACCGGCAAGACCGCGACGGTGGCGTGGGTGGCCGAGCGGCTGCAGCGGCCGTTGCTGGTGCTGCAGCCCAACAAGACGCTGGCGGCGCAGTTCGCCAACGAGCTGCGCCAGCTCTACCCCGACAACGCGGTGGAGTACTTCGTCAGCTACTACGACTACTACCAGCCCGAGGCCTACGTCCCGCAGACCGACACCTACATCGAGAAGGACTCCTCCATCAACGAGGAGGTCGAGCGGCTGCGCCACAGCGCCACCAACAGCCTGCTGACGCGCCGCGACGTGATCGTGGTCAGCACGGTGAGCTGCATCTACGGTCTCGGCACCCCGCAGGAGTACGTCGACCGCATGATCCGGCTGCGTGTCGGCGAGGAGCACGACCGCGACTCGATCCTGCGCCGCCTGGTCGAGATCCAGTACACCCGCAACGACCTGTCCTTCACCCGCGGCACGTTCCGCGTCCGCGGCGACACCCTCGAGATCTTCCCGGTCTACGAGGAGCACGCCGTGCGCGTGGAGTTCTTCGGCGACGAGATCGAGCGGCTGATGACGCTGCACGCCGTCACCGGGGAGGTGCTGACCGAGGACCAGGAGCTCTACGTCTTCCCGGCCACCCATTACGTCGCCGGCCCCGAGCGGATGGAGCGCGCCATCCGCGGCATCGAGCTCGAGCTGGAGGACCAGCTCGCCAAGTTCGAGAGGGAGGGGAAGCTGCTCGAGGCACAGCGGCTGCGGATGCGCACGACGTACGACGTCGAGATGATGCGCCAGGTCGGCTCCTGCTCGGGCATCGAGAACTACTCGATGCACATCGACGGCCGCCCGCGCGGCAGCGCCCCGAACTGCCTGCTCGACTACTTCCCCGAGGACTTCGTCCTCGTCGTCGACGAGTCCCACGTCGCGGTGCCGCAGATCGGCGGCATGTACGAAGGCGACATGTCCCGCAAGCGCAACCTGGTCGAGCACGGCTTCCGGCTCCCCAGCGCGATGGACAACCGGCCGCTGCGGTGGGAGGAGTTCCTCGAGCGCATCGGCCAGACCATCTACCTCTCCGCGACGCCCGGCGACTACGAGCTCGACAAGGTCACCGGCCCCGACGGCCGCCCCGACGTCGTCGAGCAGATCATCCGCCCGACCGGCCTGGTCGACCCCGAGGTGATCGTCAAGCCCACGAAGGGCCAGATCGACGACCTCATCCACGAGATCAAGCTGCGCGTCGAGCGCAACGAGCGGGTCCTGGTCACCACGCTGACGAAGAAGATGTCCGAGGACCTGACCGACTACCTCCTCGACGCGGGGATCCGCACCCGCTACCTCCACTCCGAGGTCGACACCCTGCGCCGCATCGAGCTGCTGCGCGAGCTGCGGATGGGGGAGTACGACGTCCTGGTCGGCATCAACCTGCTCCGCGAGGGCCTCGACCTGCCCGAGGTCTCCCTCGTCGCGATCCTCGACGCCGACAAGGAGGGGTTCCTGCGCTCGGACAAGTCGCTGATCCAGACCATCGGCCGCGCCGCCCGTAACGTCTCGGGCCAGGTCATCATGTACGCCGACCGCGTCACCCCCTCGATGGAGGCTGCGATCGAGGAGACCAACCGGCGCCGCGCCAAGCAGGTCGCCTACAACACCGAGCGCGGCATCGACCCGCAGCCGCTGCGCAAGAAGATCGCCGACATCACCGACATGCTCGCCCGCGAGGACGAGAGCACCCAGGAGCTGCTGCAGACGTGGGCCGACGCCGGCGTGAAGGGTCGCGCGGGCGGCGTGAAGGCGAAGAAGCAGCCCGTCCCGACGCTCGGCGACGCCGCGACCGAGGCGCGGGAGCACGGCCTGGTCGGCCTCCCGAGCACCGACCTGGCACAGCTCATCCAGGACCTCACCGAGCAGATGAAGAACGCCGCCGCGGAGCTGCAGTTCGAGGTCGCGGCCCGGCTGCGTGACGAGATTTCCGGCCTGAAGAAGGAACTGCGCCAGATGATGGAAGCCACCAAGTAGGTGCGCCGCTCCTACCTGGTCTGGGGCGTCGCCGTCACGGCGTACTTCCTGGCGGTCTTCCACCGCTCCTCCCTCGCGGTGGCCGGTCTGGTCGCCGCCGAGCGCTTCGACATCTCCGCCTCGCAGCTGGCCACCTTCACGACCCTGCAGCTCGTCGTGTACGCCGGCATGCAGATCCCCGTCGGACTGCTGGTCGACCGGTTCGGACCCCGCACCGTCATGCTGACCGGGATGCTGGTCATCAGCGCCGCGCAGGCGGGTTTCGCGTTCGCCGACTCCTATCCGCTGGCGCTGGCGGCGCGCGCGCTGGTGGGTGTGGGCGACTCGATGACCTTCATCTGCCTGCTGCGCATCGCGGCGACCTGGTTCGCCCCGCGGCGGGTGCCGCTGATGACGACGCTGTCGGGGACCGTCGGCCAGCTCGGCACGGTCGTGGCCGCCATTCCGATGACGTGGGCGCTGGGGTCCTTCGGCTGGACCCGGGCCTACCTGTTCACCGCCGCCATCGGTCCCGTGGTCGCGTTGGTCGCGCTGTTCGTGCTCCACGACGCTCCCGGCCGGCCGAACGTGCGTGGTGTGAGCCAGACGATGCGCCAGGTCGGCAGTGGCCTGGCGGAGTCATGGCGGCATCCGGGGACCCGGCTGGCGTTCTGGGTGCACTTCACGACGCCGTTCCCGGCCAACGCGATCGGCCTGCTGTGGGGACTGCCGTTCTTCGTCCGGGGCGAGGGTCGCACCGACCACGAGGCGGGCCTGCTCCTCACCGTGATGACGCTGACCGTGATGGCGGTCGGGCCGGTGCTGGGCTGGGCGATCGGGCGGGAGCCGTGGCACCGGTCCACGATGGCGCTCTCGATCATCGGCAGCGGCGTCGCCGTCTGGACGGTCGTGCTGGCGTGGCCCGGTGCCGCACCGCTGTGGCTGCTCATGGTCTTCGTGATGGTGATCGGCATCGGCGGGCCGGCGTCGATGATCGGCTTCGACCTGGCCCGCACGTCCAACCCGCACGAGCGGTTCGCCAGCGCGAGCGGCATCGTCAACCAGGGCGGCTTCGTCGCCTCCCTCGTGCTGGTCCTCGCCATCGGCTGGGTGCTGGACTGGCGTACGCCCGGAACCGGCGACTACACCCCCGAGGCGTTCCGGTGGGCGATGAGCGTGCCCTACCTGCTGTGGGCGCTCGGCGTCGTGCAGATCCTGCGCTACCGCCGCCTCGCGCGGGCCAGGACGCCGCGCTCCGAGCTCGTCTCGACGACCGGCTGACCCGCTCGACCGACTATGTCTCGTCGGCCCGAGCGCCCCGCCGCAGCCAGCGGGCGAGCAGCGGCAGGGTCGCCAGGATGACGACCAGCCGCACCAGCTGCACCGCCATCACGTAAGTGACGTCGGCGCCCGTGTCGGCAGCGGTGGCCAGCACGGCGAACAGTCCGCCCGGCGTGGTCGCCAGGTAGGCCGTCAGCCCGTCGACCGGCGTCAGCCGGGCCAGCGCGGCCCCCATCGCCGCGTTCACCGCGATCATCGCGGCGATGACGGCGATGACCGCGGGCAGCATCCGCGCGATCGAGGCCACGGACTCCCGGGTGAACCGCAGGCCGACCTGCACGCCGATCGCCGCGTAGGCCAGCCACTCCAGCGCGGTCGGGACGGCGACCGTGCCGAGCCACCCGGACTGGCTCAGGACCGCGCCCACGAGAAACGGACCGAGCAGCACCGCGGTCGTCACCGGCACCAGGCGGGCGAGCAGCAGGCCGAGGAGGAGCGCGAGGGCGACGTACGCCAGCGAGGGCAGCAGCGGCGCGTCGGCCGTCGGGAGGAGGCCGAGGCCGTGCTCGGGGCGGAAGACGACGGCGGTCACGACGGGCAGCGTGACGAGCACGATCAGCACCCGCAGGTACTGCACCACCGTCACCACCCGGTCGTCCGCCCCGAGGTCGTGGGCGACCGCCACCACGCCGCTCGCCCCGCCGGCGATCATCGCGAACGCGCCGGTCACCGGCGACACGTCGCGCCGTACGGCGAGCATCCGTCCCGCGATCAGGCTCACCCCGATCGTGCCCGCGGTCACTAGCGCGATGGCCACGGCGTCCGACCCCATCCGGGTCAGCGCCGGCAGGCTCACCGACGCGCCGATGATGACGCCGATCATGGCCTGCGCGACCCGGAAGGCAGGAGCGGGGAGCTCGAGCGGCGTCCGCGAGGTGAGGGCGTGCGCCATGCCGCCGAACAGCGATCCGAAGAGCGGTGCCGACGGCACCGCGACCAGCTGCAGTACCGCCGAGGCGGCCACCGTGACGGCGACGACGAGAGCGGCGCCGTGCCACCTGGTCCGCTCGCGCCCGCTCATCGCCGCCAGCGTAGGGGTGAGCACGTAGTCTCGGTCAGCGTGCCGGACGCATCCCTGACGCGCAGGTCCCCGTCGTGGCGCGCGCTCGCGCTGCTCGCGGTCGTCGCGACCGCGCTCGCCGTCGGACTGACGGCGGTCGTGGTGGCGGTGACGGGTGACCACGGGAACGACGCCAGCGACAGCAGCGGCGGTACGCCGGCCGCCTCGGCCGGCCCGGCCACGGATCCGTCCGAGCCGACACCGACGGCGATCCCCGCGCCGCCGCCGGCGGTGAGCATCGCGAGACGTCCCCGGATCACCGGCGAGCCCCGGGTGGGCGAGCGCCTGGTGGCGCGCCTGCCGAAGGGGGCCGTGCCGGCCGGGAGCGCCGTCGCGTTCGAGTGGCGCTCCGGCGGCGAGGTGATCGCCACCCACCGGCGCTTCCGGCCCGGCCCCGAGATGGTCGGCCGCACGGTCCGTGTCCATGCGGTCGTGAGCCAGCCCGGCTTCACACCGGCCACCCGGCGCAGCAAGCCGGCCGTCGTCGCACCCGACAACCCGCTCGCCGACGGGCCGTGGGCGGTCTACCGGGGCGAGTGGAACGGCATCTATCCGGCGTACCAGCGCGCGAGCGGGGAGAGCAGGCGCCTGCTGGGCAAGATCGCCCTGCAGCCACGGGTGATCTGGTTCGCCGCCAACTGGCCCGTCTCGAGGATCGGTCCCGCCGTCGAGGACTTCATCGCCGAGCAGCAGTCGGAGTTCGGCGAGGACGCGCTGATCCAGCTGGCCGTGTTCCGGGAGTGGCCGCGCGGTGAGGGCGGCCGCAACAAGCCGCTGAGCCGCTCGGAGCAGAGCGACTACCGCGCCTGGGTCGACCGGGTCGCCGCGGCGATCGGGGACGCCCGGGTGGCGATCGTGCTCGAGCCCGACCTCGGCCTCAACGCCGTCCCGAACAACGCCCACGAGATGCGGACGGCCGACCCGGCGGTCCGGCTCGAACTGGTGCGCTACGCCGCCGAGCGTCTCAGCGACCTCCCGCGCACCACCGTGTATCTCGACGCCTCGGACTCCGACTGGCTCTCCTACGCCAAGATCGTCCCGGTGCTCGAGGCCGCCGGCATCGAGCATGTCCGCGGGTTCGCGCTCGGCGCCACCCACTACTCCAGCGTGGCCGACAACATCGACTACGGCGCCGGGCTGGTCGAGGAGCTCGCCGCCCGCGGCTACCCGGGCAAGCGGTTCGTCATCGACACCGCCGACAACGGCAGGCCGTTCACCTGGCTCCAGCACCGCGCCGAGCACCCCGGCGCCGATTATGACAACGCCGCGACCTGCCGGAGCCTGCGTGACACCACGTGCAACACCCTCGGTGTGCCGCCGACGAGTCAGGTGACCGGCCACGAGGGGCTCGGCCTCACCGGCCGCCAGGAGCGGCTCGCCACGCGGCTGGTCGACGGCTACCTGTGGTTCGGCCGGCCCTGGCTGGTGCGGCAGAACTCGCCGTTCTCGCTCAGTCGCTCGCTCGAGGTGGCTCGCTCGACGCCGTTCCAGTGAGCGCTCAGCGCTGGGGCCGGGTCAGCCCGACCAGGCGGGCCACCACGAGCGCGACGTAGAAGACGCCGGCGACCTGCTCGAGCATGACGAAGGAGCGCGCGTGCGCCTCGACGGGCACGATGTCCGACAGCCCGGTCGAGGTCAGCGTCGTGAAGGACAGGAACAGCAGCTCGAACCACGGCAGCTCCTGGCCGAACGACCCCGGCCAGATCACCTGTACGGCGGCGTAGAGGTAGGCGAACGCCCACGCGACCACGGTGAAGGCGGCGCCGGTGGCGAACAGCTCGTCGCGGGTGACCTTGTCGTCGTGAAAGAGGTACTTGATCATCGCGTAGGAGACGAACAGGTAGAACGGCACGTGGAAGAACGCCGAGGTCAGCACCACCCAGCCGGTGTGCGGCGCGACGGCCTCCCAGACGGCGAAGACGGTCGCCGGGAGGCCGAAGATGAGCGAGACCCAGGTGAGCGTCGGCGTGCGCCGTACGGCGGCGAGGGCGGTCAGCACGAGCAGCAGCTGCACCACCCCGATGGTGGCCCGGCCGGCCGTCGAGCCGGTCAGGAACGGGTAGGCGATGACCGCGACCAGCTGACCGAAGAGCAGCACCGCCGAGGGGTGGGCGCGGATCGCGTCGAGGTAGCGGGTCACGGGAGGATCGTAGGACCCCTTGAGAGCCGCATCGCGGAGGAGCAGGATCACCGGGGTGACCGACGCCACTGCGCCCGCGCCCCTCTCCGACGACCCGAGCGTCGATCCGAGCGTCGACCCCAGCGTCGACCTGCTCGTGGTCGGCGCCGGCCCGACCGGGCTGTTCGCGACCTACTACGCCGGCTTCCGCGGTCTGCGGGTGGCGGTCGTCGACTCGCTGCCCGAGCTCGGCGGCCAGGTGACCGCGATGTACCCCGAGAAGCAGATCCTCGACGTGGCCGGGTTCCCCTCCGTCAAGGGCCGGGACCTGGTGGCGGGGCTGGTCGAGCAGGCGGCGACCGCCGATCCGACGTACCTCCTCGGGCGGACCGCGGTGGGGCTGGACCAGGGCGAGGACGACGTGACCCTCACCCTCGACGACGGCAGCCGGGTCACCGCCAAGGCGGTGCTGATCACCGCGGGGATCGGGAAGTTCACGCCCCGGCCGCTGCCGGCGGGCGAGGGCTGGCTCGGGCGCGGGCTGGAGTTCTTCGTGCCCTCCTTCGAGCCGTACGTCGGCAAGGACGTCGTCGTCGTGGGCGGTGGCGACTCCGCCTTCGACTGGGCGCTGCACCTGCACCCACTCGCCCGCAGCGTCACGCTCGTGCACCGCAGGGAGGCCTTCCGGGCGCACGAGCGGACCGTGGCAGCGGTGCGCGACCTGGGCGTGGACATCGTCACCAACGCCGAGGTGACGGCCCTGCGAGGGAACGACCAGGTGGAGGAGGTCGACCTCGCGGTCGCCGGCGAGACGGTCACCCTCAAGGCGCAGGCGGTCGTCGCCGCACTGGGCTTCGTCGCCGACCTGGGACCGCTGCAGCAGTGGGGGATCGAGGTGGCCAAGCGGCACGTAGTAGTCGACGCGGCGATGCGCACCAGCCTGCCGCGTGTCTTCGCCGCCGGCGACATCACCGAGTACCCCGGCAAGGTGCGGCTGATCGCGGTCGGCTTCGGCGAGGCGGCGACCGCCGTCAACAACGCCGCGGTGGTCATCGACCCCACCGCGCACGTGTTCCCCGGACACTCGAGTGAAGGAAGTTGAGAGCGATCACTACGCTTGCCCCACGGACGGGCTACTCGCCAGTCACCAACGTGTTCGAACTCCAAGGGGGCCGTGGTTGCGGATCGCGCTGTTGTCCTACCGCAGCAAGCCTCATGTCGGGGGGCAGGGCATCTACGTTCGCCGGCTCAGCCGTGAGCTGGTGCGCCTGGGCCACGAGGTCGAGGTCTTCTCCGGCCAGCCCTACCCCGAGCTCGACGAGGGCGTCGCGCTCACCAAGGTGCCGAGCCTCGACCTCTACCGCGACGACGACCCGTTCCGGACCCCCGGGTGGCGCGAGTTCCGCGACCTGATCGACGTCGGTGAGTTCCTGATCATGTCGACCGGCGGCTTCCCGGAGCCGCGCACGTTCGGCCGGCGGGTGCTCAAGGTCCTCGGCCACCGCGCCGGCGACTTCGACATCGTCCACGACAACCAGACGCTCGCCACCGCGATGCTCGGCATCGGGAGGCTCGGCCTGCCGCTGGTCACCACCATCCACCACCCGATCACGATGGACCGCCGCATCGAGCTGGCGGCGGCGCCCACCCTGCGCAAAAGGTACGGCGTGTGGCGGTGGTACGGCTTCCTCCGGATGCAGGCCCGGGTGGCTCGCCGCATCGGCCCGATCATCACTCCCTCGGACTCCTCCAAGCAGGACGTGGCCCGCGAGTTCGGCGTCGACCCGGGGCGGATCACCACGATCCCGCTGGGCGTCGACGAGCGGTTCGTGCCGCCGGCCGCGCCCCGGGTGCCGGGCCGGATCCTGGCGATGGCGTCGGCCGACGCGCCGCTGAAGGGCATCGCCACCCTGCTGGAGGCCTTCGCCAAGCTGCGCACCGAGCGTGATGTCGAGCTGGTGCTCGTCACGAGCCCCAAGCCCGGCGGTGTGACGGAGCGGCTGATCGAGCGGCTCGCCATCGGCGACGCGGTCCGCTTCGTGAGCGGCCTCTCCGACGACGAGCTGGTCGCCCTGATGGGGTCGGCCGAGGTCGCCTGCGTCCCCTCCCTCTACGAGGGCTTCTCGCTCCCGACCGCCGAGCTGATGGCCTGTGCCACGCCGCTGGTCGTCTCCCGCGCGGGCGCCATCCCCGAGGTCGTCGGTCCCGATGGCGAGTGCGCCGACCTGGTCACCCCCGGCGACGTCGGCGAGCTCACCGCAGCCCTCGAGGCGCTGCTCGACGACCCCGAGCGGCGCGCCCGCATGGGGGCCGCGGGCCGCGCCCGTGTCGAGGAGCTGTTCAGCTGGCACGCGGTGGCCGAGCGCATGGTCGCCGCCTACGAGCGAGTGATCTCCGACCACGACACGCACCACCACAGCAGGAGGAACCGTGCTGACCGTTGACTTCGACCGCCTCGGGCTCCGGCCGGGTGACCGCGTCCTCGACATGGGATGCGGCGGCGGCCGGCACGCCTTCGAGATGTACCGCCGCGGCGCCGACGTCGTCGCCTTCGACCAGGACGCCGACGAGCTCGCGAAGGTCAACGAGTGGTTCTGGGCGATGAAGGAGGGTGGCGAGGTGCCGGACGGCGCCGAGGCCGCGACCAAGGAGGGCGACGCCCTCGCCCTGCCGTTCGCCGACGGCGAGTTCGACCGGATCGTCGCCGCCGAGGTGCTCGAGCACATCCCGGCCGACATCCAGGCCATCGGTGAGCTGGTCCGGGTGCTGCGCCCGGGCGGCACGATGGCGGTGTCGGTGCCGCGCTGGTTCCCCGAGGTCGTCAACTGGAAGCTGTCCGACGACTACCACAACAACGAGGGCGGCCACATCCGCATCTACACCGAGGAAGAGCTGCGCGACAAGGTCACCAAGGCCGGCCTGGCCTACGACGGCAAGGACTACGCCCACGGCCTGCACTCGCCGTACTGGTGGATCAAGTGCGCCGTCGGCGTCGAGAACGACCAGCATCCGGCCGTGCGGGCCTACCACAAGCTGCTCGTGTGGGAGATCGTCAAGGCGCCGAAGGTGCTGCAGTGGGCCGGCAAGGTGCTCGACCCGGTGATCGGCAAGAGCATGGTGCTCTACTTCCACAAGCCGCTCGAGAGCGCGACCGCGTGACCCGGGTGTCCGCCGTCCCGTTCGTCGAGGGCATCCTCACGCGGGAGCAGGTCGTCGCGACCTCGGAGTCGATCCTTGCCCACCAGGAGCCGAGCGGCGCGATCCCGTGGACGGCGGGGCAGCACGTCGACGTGTGGAACCACGTCGAGGCCGCCATGGGGCTGATGATCGGCGGCCAGGTGGAGGCGGCCGAGCGCGCCTACCGGTGGGTCCCGACGCTGCAGCGGCCCGACGGCTCCTGGCCGATGAAGATCGTCGACGGCGTCGTCGAGGACGACCGCGGCGAGGTCAACATGTCGGCGTACCTGGCCGTCGGCGTCTGGCACCACTGGCTGCTGCGCCGCGACCTCGACTTCGTCCGGGAGCTGTGGCCCTCGGTGCGGGCCGGACTGGACTGGGTGGTCGCCCTGCAGCAGCCGTTCGGTGGCATCCAGTGGACGCCGGTCGACGACTTCTGCCTGCTGACCGGCTGCTCCTCGGTCTACCAGTCGCTGCGTGCCGGCGTCGCGCTCGCCGAGCTGGTGGGGGAGCCGCAGCCCGACTGGGAGCTGGCCGGCGGCCGGCTCGGCCACGCCATCCGGCAGCACCCCGAGCAGTTCGCCGACAAGTCGACCTTCGCGATGGACTGGTACTACCCCGTACTGGGTGGCGCCGTGCGAGGCGGGGCCGGCCTCGAGCTGATCGCGACACGCTGGGACGACTTCGTGGTGCCGGGTCTCGGGGTGCGCTGCGTGGACACCAACCCGTGGGTGACCGGCGCCGAGACCTGCGAGCTGGTGCTCGCGCTCGACGCGCTCGGCGACGACCGCCGTGCGCTGCGCCTGCTCGCGGAGATGCAGCACCTGCGCTCCGAGGACGGCGGCTACTGGACCGGCTGGGTCTACGCCGATCCCGGCTACCCCAACGACAACCCCGACGTCTACTGGCCCGAGGAGCACACCACCTTCACCGCCGCCGCGGTGCTGCTGGCGGCCGACGCGCTGGGGGAGCGGCACGGGGGCGCGACGCCCGGCTCGGGCATCATGCGGGGCACCTCGCTGGCGCCGGACTTCGCCGAGCTCGCCCTCGAGTGCGGCTGCCGGTGCGAGGACGCCGTCGCTCGCTGAGCCGCGGTTTTCACCGACGTGATCTCCGCCACGGGCCGACCGGCTCGCATGGTGAGGGAAACCTAACCTAAGGTGGGCCTTCCGTGGCGTTGCGTACGGCGACGCCCTCGCCCTAGGGGTATGCGTCTCCGTCATGAAGCGATCGGTCCTTCCCGCGCTCGCCGCGCTCGCGCTCGTCGTCCCGCTCGCCGCCTGCTCCGGCGGGGACGAGGACGTGCTGGTGGTCTACAACGCCCAGCACGAGCAGCTGATCGAGGAGCTGGCGCCCGCGTTCACCGAGGAGACCGGCATCGAGGTCAAGCTGCGCAACGGCAAGGACCTCGAGCTGGCCGCGCAGCTGGTGGCGGAGGGGGACGCCTCGCCCGGTGACGTCTTCCTGACCGAGAACTCGCCGGCCATGTCGAAGGTCGAGGCCGAGGGACTGCTCCGCGAGCTGCCCGGCGACCTGGTGGCCCCGATCCCGGCGCAGTACCGCCCCGCCAGCGGACTGTGGACCGGCTTCGTGGCCCGCTCCACCGTGCTCGTCTACAACACCGACCTGGTTCGCCCCGACCAGCTCCCCGCCTCGATCCTCGACCTGGCCAAGCCGGAGTGGGCGGGCCGGATCTCGTTCTCGCCCACGGGCGCCGACTTCCAGGCCATCGTGGCAGCCGTGCTGGAGCTGGCGGGGGAGGAGGCCACCCGCGCCTGGCTCGCGGGCATCAAGACGAACGGCACCGTCTACGACGGCAACAACGTCGTGCTGGAGTCGGTCAACGCCGGCGAGTCCGAGGTCGGGATCATCTACCACTACTACTGGTACCGCGACCAGGCCGAGGCCGGCGAGGTCAGCGACCACAGCGCCCTGCACTTCTTCGGCGACCAGGACGCGGGCGCCTTCGTGAGCGTCTCGGGTGCCGGGGTCCTCAAGGGCAGCGACCGTCCGGAGGACGCCGAGCGGTTCATCGAGTTCCTCGTCAACGAGACCGGACAGCAGGGGCTCGCCGACAGCTACGCGCTGGAGTACCCCCTCAACCCCGCCGTCGAGCTCGAGCCGCCGGTCAAGCCGTTCTCCGAGCTGCAGCCGCCGGCCGTCGACGTCAGCGACCTCGACAGTGACCGCGTCGTCGAGCTCATGACGGAGGTCGGGTTCCTCTGACCACCCTCCTGGCCCCGACCCGGGGGCGCGGCGGTGTGCCGGCCCCCTTGCTGGTCGTCGCCCTGACGGTCGCCGCCGTGGGGCTGCTGCCGCCGGCGTACGTCGTCTGGTCGGCGGCCTCGCTCGGCCCGGTCGAGGCCTGGGAGTTCCTGGCCCGACCGCGCGTCGGGGAGCTGCTCTGGAACACCGGTCGGCTGCTGGTCGGTGGCGTGCTGCTCAGCACCGCGCTCGGCCTGGCGGCCGCATGGCTGGTGGAGCGGACCGACCTGCCGGGCCGGCGGTGGTGGCACGGCGTGCTGTGCGCGCCGCTGGCCGTCCCCGCGTTCGTCAACGGCTACGCCTGGGTCTCGACCACGCACGCCGTGCAGGGCTACCTCGGCGCCGTGCTGGTGGTGAGCCTCTCCTACTACCCCTTCGTCTACCTGCCCACGGTCGCCGCGCTGCGCCGCATCGACCCCGGCCTGGAGGAGGCGGCGGCCGCGCTGGGCGAGCCGCCGCACCGGGTGCTGCGCCGGGTCGTGCTGCCGGTGATCGCCCCGGCGGTCCTCGGCGGCGCGCTGCTGGTCGGGCTCCATCTGCTCGCGGAGTACGGCGCGCTGCAGCTGCTCAACTACCCCACGCTGACGACCGCGATCCTGGAGCAGTACGGCACCGCCTTCAACGGTCCCGCGGCCACGCTGCTGGCCGGTGTGCTGCTGCTGGCCTGCTTGGTCCTGCTCACCGGCGAGGTGGGGCTGCGCGGCCGGGCCCGCCGAGACCGGCTCGACCGTGGCGTCGCCCGGCCGCCGGCCCCCGTCGCGCTGCGTCGCT
>NZ_DASWXC010000024.1:0-46132 GCF_036405735.1 Nocardioides sp. | reverse complement strand
GGAGCCGGCGGCCCAGCCGGGCCAGCACCCGCGCGATCCGGCGCACCGCCGCCCAGGCGAGCCGGTCGAGCACCTCGCGCAGACGCGCCAGCGGGCCGCGCAGCGGCCGGAACAGCCAGCGCAGCGCGCCGCCCAGCCCGGTCAGCGCCCGGTCCCAGGCCCGGGCCACCAGGTCGAACGACGCCCGGATCGCCTCGTAGACCACCACGAACGGCAGCAGCACCGCGACGAGCACCGGTCGGGCCGGTTCGGTCCGTGGCGGCTGGAGGCCGTCCTGCGGGTCGGTCACGAGGTCAGGGTAGGGCCGGCGACCGGTGGCCGCAGTAGGGTTCCGAGCATGACCAAGTGGGAGTACCAGGTGGCCCCGATCCTCAACCACGTCGCGGGCCAGATCCTCAACAACTTCGGCCAGGACGGCTGGGAGCTCGTCACGATCACCGACAACGGCTCCGGCAACCTGGTCGGCTACTTCAAGCGTCCCGTCGAGGGCTGAGGGGTGACCCCCGCGAAGAGCCCGGAGGAGCGCCTGGCGGAGCTCGGTCTCACGGTGCCCGACGTGGTGCCGCCGGTCGCGGCGTACGTCCCGGCCGTGCGGTCCGGACGCCACGTGTTCACGGCCGGTCAGCTGCCGATGCGCGACGGCGCGCTGATGGCGACGGGCAAGGTGGGTGCCGAAGTCACCGCCGAGCAGGCGGCCGGGTGCGCGCGCCAGTGCGCGCTCAACGCGCTCGCCGCGGTCAAGGCCGAGATCGGGGACCTCGCGCTGATCAAGCGCGTGGTCAAGGTGGTCGTGTTCGTCGCCTCGACGCCCGACTTCACCGGCCAGCCCGGTGTCGCCAACGGTGCCTCGGAGCTGCTCGGGGACGTCTTCGGGGACGCCGGCCGCCACGCGCGGTCGGCCGTCGGGGTGCCGGTACTGCCGCTGGACGCCCCCGTCGAGGTCGAGATCGTCGTCGAGGTCTGAGCCCGTGAGGATGTCGCTGCCGCCCGGACTCCTCGAGACGGCCCGGGCGTACGCCGCCGGCGAGCTGCGTCCGGTCGTGCCGCGCGACGCCGCCACGGTGCTGCTGCTGCGCGAGGGCGCGGACGGACCCGAGGTCTACGTGATGGTGCGCCGCACGTCCATGGCCTTCGCCGGCGGCATGGTGGCCTTCCCCGGCGGTCGGGTCGAGCCGGAGGACGCCGCCGAGCTCCCCGACGACTGGCCGGGCCGGATGAGCTGTGAGGCGTCGGTCGCCGCCGCCGTGGTCGGCGCGGCGATCCGGGAGTTCCGGGAGGAGACCGGTGTCGAGCTCACGGTCGACCAGCTCGGCCTGTGGGACGCCTGGACCACGCCCGAGTTCGAGCCGCGCCGCTACCGCACCTGGTTCTTCACCGCCGAGCTCCCCGCCGGCCAGGAGCCGCGCGAGCTGTCGACCGAGTCCGCGTCGGTCACCTGGGTGTCGGCCGCCCAGGCGGTCGCGAAGGTCGACTCCGGGGAGTGGGCGATGCTGCCGCCGACGTACCTCTCCTGCCTGCGGCTGGCCACCTTCGGCTCGGTCGCCGACGTGATGGCGGCGACGCGCGAGGCGGCCGTCGAGATGTTCCTGCCGGTGCTGGACGGGGACACGCTGACCTCCCCTGCCTGGGTCACCGGGCTGCTCGAAGGCCGCGGGTGAGCTGGCAGGGCGGTGCCGTCGCGCCCGGCGTCGACTGCGTCCTGGCCGGCAACTCCGGCATCATGACGCTGGACGGCACCAACACCTGGGTGCTGCGCGACCCGGGCTCGGGTCGCTCGGTCGTGATCGACCCCGGTCCCCTCGACGAGGCGCACCTGAGCGCCGTCACGGAGGCCGCCGGCGACGTCGCGGCGGTGCTGCTGACGCACGGCCACCTGGACCACTCCGAGGGCGCCCGGGCGTTCGGGGAGCGGGTCGGGGCCGGCGTACGCGCTCTCGACCCGGCACACCGGCTCGGCTCCGAGGGCCTCGCCGACGGCGACGTCGTCGCGGTGGGTGACCTGGAAGTGCGTGTTGTCGGCACGCCGGGCCACACCAGCGACTCGCTGTCGTTCTGGGTGCCGTCCCACGCGGCGATGCTGACCGGCGACACCGTGCTGGGGCGCGGCACGACCGTGGTCGCGCACCCCGACGGCTCACTGGGCGCCTACCTCGACTCCCTCGACCGGCTCCACGCGCTCGCCGAGGCGCGCGAGGTCACCGCCATCTGGCCGGGCCACGGCCCGGTCATCGGTGACGCGCTGTCGGTGCTGGACTTCTACCTCGCGCATCGACGGGAACGGCTCGAGCAGGTGGCCGCCGCCCTCGAGCAGCTACGACGTGACTCACCCCCCGAGGGTTTGTCCTCCGAGGACCTGCCCCGCCGCGTGGTCGAGCTCGTCTACGCCGACGTCGACCCGGTGCTGTGGGGCGCCGCCGAGCTGTCCGTCCGCGCGCAGTTGGCGTACCTCGCGCAGGCCTGACTGTTCAGCAAGGTATGCAGCCGAATGCGCACTCCCCGGGCGGAGTTCCACCTGGGGAGTGCGCATTCGGCGACATACCTTGACGAACATGCAGAGCGCCGGCCACCACGAGGGTGACCGGCGCTCGGCGTACGGCGAGCCTCAGCGCGCCCGGCGGGCCATCCGCTCGACGTCCATGATCACGACGGAGCGGGGCTCGAGGCGGAGCCAGCCGCGGGAGGCGAAGTCGGCGAGCGCCTTGTTGACGGTCTCGCGGGAGGCGCCGACCAGCTGGGCGAGCTCCTCCTGGGTGAGGTCGTGGTGCACGTGTACGCCGTCGTCGGCGGTGCGGCCGAACCGGTCGGCGAGGTCGAGCAGCGCCTTGGCGACCCGGCCCGGCACGTCGGAGAAGACCAGGTCGGCCACGACATCGTTGGCCTTCCGGAGTCGGCCGGCCAGCTGGGCGAGCAGGCCGCGGGCGACGGCCGGACGGCCCTCGAGCCAACGCAGCAGGTCCTCGTGCGACAGCGACGCGAACGTGGTGTCGGTGACGGCCGTGACGGTCGCCGACCGCGGACCCGGGTCGAAGAGCGAGAGCTCGCCGAACATCTGGCCGGGTCCCATGATCGCGAGCAGGTTCTCGCGGCCGTCGGAGGAGGTGCGGCCGAGCTTCACCTTGCCCTCGAGCACGACGTACAGCTTGTCGCCGGTGTCGCCCTCGTGGAACAGCACCTCACCGCGCCGCAGACGGGTCTCCGCCATCGACGCGTGGAGCGCCGCCATCGCCTCGTCGTCGAGCGCGCTGAAGAGCGGCGCCTGGCGCAGCACGTCGTTGTCCACGGAGTCCTCCTGAAGCCCCTTCGCGCGCCGCTTCGCAGGGCACGTCGGGAGAATCCTAACCAGTGCGATTCCTCACACGCGGTACGAGGGCCCGATCCGAGCGGCGCGGCGCGCCTGACGACGCTGCCGAGGCGGCCGCTGTCGGGACCGAGCCGTACCCTTGGCCCGTGCGCGCAGCGGCTGACGAGACCCCGACGGCCCGGGTCCGCCGCGCCCGCAAGATCGACCGGATCCTCGCCGAGACCTACCCCGACGCCAAGGCCGAGCTGGACTTCGACAACCCCTTCGAGTGCCTGGTCGTCACCGTGCTGAGTGCGCAGACGACCGACAAGCGGGTCAACGCCGTCCGCCCCACGCTGTTCGCGGCCTATCCCGACGCCAAGGCGATGGCAGCGGCCGACCGGGCGACGCTCGAGCAGATCGTCGGGCCGCTGGGTTTCTTCCGCGCCAAGACCGACGCGCTGCTGCGGCTGAGCGCGGCCCTCGTGGAGGAGTACGCCGGCGAGGTGCCCGCCTCCCTGGACGCGCTCGTGAAGCTGCCGGGTGTCGGGCGCAAGACGGCCAACGTCGTGCTCGGCAACGCCTTCGACATCCCGGGCATCACCGTCGACACCCACTTCGGCCGGCTCGCGCGGCGGCTGGGCTTCACCGACGAGACCGACCCGGTCAAGGTCGAGCACGCCGTCGGAGCCCTCTTCCCGAAGCGCGACTGGACGATGCTGTCGCACCACCTGATCTGGCACGGCCGCCGGATCTGCCACGCGAAGAAGCCGGCGTGCGGGGCGTGCCCGGTGGCGCGGCTGTGTCCGTCGTACGGCCTGGGGCCGACCGACCCGGAGGCCGCCGCGAAGCTGGTGCGCACGGAGGGGCCGAACTGATGGCGCGCCGAGTTCGAGCGGTCGCGGCGCCGGCCGTCGCGCTCCTCGTCGCGCTGGCCGTCGCGGGCTGCGACGCGGCCGACCGGATCGCCCCGCCGCCGCCCTCCAACGTCGAGGTCGACACCCCGCAGCTGCGTCAGGTCAAGGCGGAGGCCGGGATCGAGCCGTGCGTGCCGGGGAGCGCGACCGACGGCGGGCTGCCCGACGTCACGCTCGCATGTCTGGGTGGCGGTGAGTCGGTCGACCTCGCCACGTTGCAGGGCCCGCTCGTCCTCAACTTCTGGCAGGCCGGGTGTGAGCCGTGCCGTGCGGAGATGCCGGCGCTGCAGCAGTTCCACGAGCGGTACGGCGACCAGGTGCCGATCATCGGCGTCGACTCCAACGACGTGTTCCCCGGCGCCGCCCTCGAGCTGGCCCGCGACACCGGCGTCACGTATCCGCTGCTCGCGGATCCGGGTGGTGAGCTGCAGGGCACCAAGCTGCGCGTGCCGGGGCTGCCGACGTTCTTCTTCCTCTCCGCCGACGGGGAGCTGACCAGCGCCTCAGGAGGACTGGACTCCGTCGACGAGGTGGTGGCGATGGTCGAGTCGCACCTCGGGATCACCCTGTGAGCGCTGAGAGCCTGCCCGACTGGATGCGGCCGATCGTCGACGGCGCCGCGACCATCACGGGCGCGCAGCTGACCGCCTTCCTGCCGCCCGAGGGCGGCAACCCGACCCGGTCGGCGGTGCTGATGCTGTTCGGCGAGGGCGAGCACGGCCCCGACCTGCTGCTGACCGAGCGATCGCACACCATGCGGTCCCATCCCGGCCAGGTCTCGTTCCCCGGCGGCCGGATCGACGCCGGTGAGACCCCGGAGCAGGCGGCGCTGCGAGAGGCGTTCGAGGAGGCCGGCATCGAGCCCGAGGGCGTCGAGCTGGTCGGCCGGTTGCCGGAGCTGTGGCTCCCGCCGAGCAACCACGCGGTCACGCCGGTGCTGGGCTGGTGGGCCGACCCCTCGGAGGTGACGGCGACCTCGCCCGACGAGGTCCACGCCGTCTACCGCGTCCCGCTCAGCGAGCTGTGCGACCCGACCCACCGGGTCACCGTCCGGTCGCCGTCGCGGGGCTGGCGCTCCCCCGGCTTCCTCATCGGGCCGGACAAGGACGTCATCCTGTGGGGTTTCACCGGGGGTGTCGTCGCGCGTTTCTTCGAGCACTTGGGTTGGATCGAGGACATGCCCGACGCACCGGACGTCGAGCTGCCGGCGTACATGCTCGGAGGAAGAGAGCACGAGTGAACATCCTCGACTGGTTCCTGGTCGCCCTGGTGCTCGCCTACGCCCTCTCCGGCTACTGGCAGGGCTTCATCACCGGGGCGTTCGCGACGACCGGCCTGCTGCTCGGGGGCCTGCTCGGCGTGTGGCTGGCGCCGAAGGCCCTCGGCGACGCGGCGCCGTCGCTGTGGGTCTCCCTCGGGGCGCTGTTCATCGTCATCCTGGCCGCCTCGCTGGGGCAGGGCGTCCTGCAGTACGTCGGAGCCCGCGCGCGCGACCACATCAAGTGGCAGCCGGTCCGGTTCGTCGACGCCGTCGGTGGCGCGGCGTTGAGCGCGGCGGCGGTGCTGCTCGTCGCCTGGGCGCTCGGTGTCGCCATCTCCGGCTCGCGCATCACGGGACTGACCGAGGCCGTCCGCAGCTCGACGGTGCTGGCCCAGGTCAACGGCGTGCTGCCGGCCGACGCGGGCCGGACGCTGGACCGGTTCAACACCGTGGTCGGCACGAGCTTCTTCCCGCGCTACCTCGAGCCGTTCGCGCCCGAGCGGATCGTCAGCGTCGGCAAGGGCCCGGAGCGGCTCCGCACCGACCCCGACGTGGTCCGCGCAGGCCACAGCGTGCTGAAGATCCGCGGCACGAACTCCTGCGGGCGCGGCGTCGAGGGCTCCGGGTTCGTCTTCGCCCCGGGCTACCTGATGACCAACGCCCACGTCGTGGCCGGGGTCGACGAGCCGGAGGTGATCCTCGACGACGACTCCGTGACCGGCAGCGTCGTGCTCTACGACGCCGGCATCGACATCGCGGTGATCGCGTTCTCCGGACCGGCGATCGCGTCGTTGCCGTTCGACACCGGCGCCCAGCCGCGGGACGGCGTCGCGATCCTCGGCTATCCCCAGGACGGCCCGTTCGACGTCGAGGCCGGACGGATCCGGTCCGAGCAGCGCCTGCGCTCGCCGAACATCTACGGCGAGGGCACCGTGATCCGCGATGTCTTCTCGGTGCGCGGCCTGATCCGGCCCGGCAACTCCGGCGGACCCATCGTCGACTCGGAGGGAGAGGTGGTCGGTGTCGTGTTCGCGGCCTCGGTCACCGACCAGGACACCGGCTACGCGCTCACCGCGAACCAGGTCGATGACCTCGCGGCAGTCGCCTCCCGGCGTACCGAACGGGTGGGCACCGGAGACTGCGCCCGCTAGCCCGTCGAAACCCGGGTCCTGGCCCCACCGATCCCGGCTCGTGGCCCTCTCGATCGCGGATCATGGCCCCGGGCGTGGACGCCCACGGGCCACGGGGCGGGACTCACGGGGCCACAAGGCGGGTCTCGCGGGGCCACGGGGCGGGACTCGCCGGGCCATGAGGCGGGACTCGACGTCAGGCGTGGCCCTTGAGCGCCTTGGGGATCTCCTTGCCCTGCGCGATCGCGCGCTCGGGCGCCTTGACGCGCTTGACCTTCTTCACCCCGACGAAGCCCAGCAGGCCGGCGAGGCCGAGGTAGAGCGCGAAGACGATCAGGAACGCCCAGTGCAGGTCCAGGCCGCTGCCGTTCCAGTGGATCAGGAAGGCGAGCGCCACCGAGAGCATGATGATCGCGAGGAGCACGAGGAACGCCGCTGCCGCGAAGAGGGCGAGGCCGGTGCCGCCGGCTCGGACGCTCACCTTCAGCTCCGACTTCGCGAGCTCGATCTCCTTGGAGACGAGCGCGGAGATGTCGCGACTGGCGTCCGCCACAAGGCGGCCGATGGTGGGCTCGTTGACCGGCTGGGGCCTGATCGGCTGCTGTGCCATGGCGCTGACCTTACCGATCCTCTCGTTCGATCCGACGTTGGAAGGCGTCCGGTACCCCATCGGCGTCCGCGTCGACCTGCTCGGCCTCGAAGAGCCGGCGGTAGACGCGGTTGCGCGCCCGCAGTACGACGGCGGCGATGAGCGCCGCGATGAGCGACCCCATCAGCACGCCGACCTTGGCGTGCTCGAGGAGACCGCGGTCGTCGGCGAAGGCCAGCTCGTCGACCAGCAGTGAGACGGTGAACCCGATGCCGCCCAGCAGCGCCATGCCGACCACGTCGACCCAGGCCAGCTCGTCGTCGAGCTCGGCACGCGTGAAGGTGGCCAGCAGCCAGGTGGAGCCGACGATGCCGACGCACTTGCCCACGACCAGACCGCCGATGACGGCGAGGGCGACCGGCTCGCGCAGCGCGGAGGTCAGACCGTCCCAGCCGCCGACGGAGACCCCGGCGGCGAAGAAGGCGAACACCGGCACGGCAAATCCGGCCGAGACGGGCCGGACCAGGTGCTCGAGGTGCTCGGCCAGACCGGGTGCCTCGACGCCGTCGCGACGCAGCACCGGGACGGTGAAGCCGAGCAGCACGCCGGCGACGGTGGCGTGCACGCCCGAGGCGTGCACCAGCGCCCACGCGACCACCGCGAGCGGCACCAGCAGCCACGGGGAGTGGATCCGGCGCTGGACCAGGACCGCGAAGGCGGCGATCGGCAGCAGCGCCAGTAGCAGCCACGGCAGGTCGAGGTGGTCGGTGTAGAAGATCGCGATCACCGTGATCGCGAGCAGGTCGTCGACGACCGCGAGCGTCAGCAGGAACGTGCGGAGCCCGCTCGGCAGATGGGTGCTGATCACCGCCAGCACCGCTACGGCGAACGCGATGTCGGTGGCCGTCGGGATCGCCCACCCCGCGAGGGCGTCGCGCTCGAAGGTCGCCGTGACCGCGACGAACACCAGCGCCGGCACGACCATCCCACCCACGGCGGCCGCCACCGGCAGCGCGGCGCGGCGTACGTCGCGCAGGTCCCCGGCGACGAACTCCCGCTTCAGCTCCAGCCCGGCCACGAAGAAGAAGACCGCCAGCAGCCCGTCGGCGGCCCACTGTCCGAGGGTCAGGTCGAGGTGCAGCGAGTGCGGTCCGACCCGGAGGTCGCGCAGGTCGAAGTACTGCGCCGACCAGGCCGAGTTCGCCCACACCAGGGCGACCAGCGCGCCGGCGATGAGCAGCAGGCCGCCGGTCGTCTCCGCCCGCAGGATCTCGGCGGTGCGGGAGCTCTCGAGCCAGGATCCGCGGGCGAAGAGTCGGCCCCGGCGCTGTGGTGGGACGGGCGGAACGGTCACGGGGCATCCTCCTGGGTCGGTCGACACGTCGCCGACCAGACTTCCCGGCACACCAGTGAACCAGGCTACCCGGGAGCCACTAGAGCGGCGGCGTGCGCGGAGGTGCGGTACGGCGGTCGCGGGTCGCCTCGACGGCGGTACCGAGACGCAGCAGCGCCGTGTCGTCGTACGCCCGGCCGGCGAGGGTGAGCCCGACCGGCATCCCGGTGTCGGCCATCGTGCCCATCGGGACGGTGACGGTCGGGATGCCGAGGTGGCGGATCACGAGGTTGCCGTTGGCGACCCACACGCCGTTGCGCCAGCCGAGGTCCGCCGAGTCGGGGTTGACGTCCATGTCGGCGGGGCCGACGTCGGCGACGGCGGGGAACACCACGGCGTCGAGGCCGAGGCCGTCCATCCAGTCCTCGAGGTCCAGCTGCCGGGTCCGCTCGAGCCCGACCAGCCCCTCGGCCAGGTGCGGGATGTCGGTGAGGTGATCGACCGGGTGCTGCCGGACGTGGTCGGGGTAGAGCGCGATGTCGTCGTCGAACCCGTGGTAGCGGTCGGGCAGCGCGCCCTCGGGGTGGGGGAAGATCGTCGCGCCGTCCACGCTGGCGAGGGAGTCGAGCGCCGGGTCGCCGTTGGCGCGCAGGAAGTCGTCCCACGCCCACGCGGAGAGGTCGACGATCTCGTGGCGCAGGAACTCCTCGGTGACGATGCCGCGGGTGCGGATCGTCGGCGCGCCCGGCCGGTCGCCCTCGTAGTTGCTGACGACCGGGAAGTCGACCTCCACCACCTCGGCCCCGGCGGCCTCGAGGTCGGCGCGGAGCGCCTCCCACAGCGCGATGACCGACGGCCGCGTTTCGATGCGCTGCCCGGTGGGGCCGCCGATGCCGCCCTCGGGGGCCGTGCCGGCGTCGGGGTCGGCGTTGACGTACATCCGCGGCACACCCAGCCGGACGCCCGTCAGGGTCGCGGCGGCGGCCAGGCCGACGTACGACGGCGGGCGCACCTGGCTCGCCCGCGGGATCTCGACCCACGGCTGGACCCGCCAGAAGTCACCCCGGGTGTCGTGGTCGTCGGCAACGATCACGTCGAGGACCTCGAGCAGGTCGGCCATCGTGCGGGTGTGGGGGACGACGACGTCCATGGTCGGCACGAGGGGCCAGTTGCCGCGCACGGAGATGACGCCGCGCGACGGCGTGTAGGCGCACAGCGCGTTGTTGGACGCCGGGCCGCGGCCGCTGGACCAGGTCTCCTCGCCCAGCCCGAACGCCGCGAAGCTCGCGGCGGTCGCGGTCCCGGAGCCGTTGGAGGAGCCCGAGCCGAACGGAGCGGTGAGGTAGTCGGCGTTGTAGGGGCTCTCGGCGCGCCCGTACACACCGCGCTGCATGCCGCCGTTGGCCATCGGCGGCATGTTGGTCAGGCCCAGGCAGATCGCGCCCGCGGCGCGCAGCCGCTCGATCGTGAACGCGTCGCGCTGGGCCACGAGGTCACGGAAGGCGGGGCTGCCCGCCGCCGCGGTGAGGCCGCGGACGAGGTAGGAGTCCTTGGCGGTGTAGGGGATGCCGTCGAGCGGACCGAGCGTCGCGCCACGCCGTCGCCGCTCGTCGGAGGCGCGGGCCTCGTCGAGCGCGCCGGGATTGTCGACCACCACGGCGTTGAGGAGCGGGCCGCTCCGGTCGTATTCCTCGATGCGGGCGAGGTAGGCCTCCACGAGGCCGACGCTCGTCGTCTCGCCGGTCTCGAGGGCACGACGCAGCGCGGACAGGGTGGCTTCGACAACATTGAACACGGTTCAATGTTGTCATGACAGTGATGCCGCCCGAGTGGGCACCGCAAGATCGGGTCTGGATGGCGTACCCCGCCCCGGGCTACTCGCTGGGCGACACCGCCGAGGAACAGCACGAAGCGCGGACGACGTGGGCGGCCGTCGCGAACGCCATCACGGCCTTCGAGCCGGTGACCGTCGTGGTCGACCCCGCCGAGGTCATGGCGGCGCGCCGCTACCTCTCCGAGGCGGTCGAGATCGTCGAGGCCCCGCTCGACGACGCCTGGATGCGCGACATCGGGCCGACCTTCGTGCACGCCGCCGACGGCTCGGTGGCGGGCGTCGACTGGGTCTTCAACGGCTGGGGCCAGTGCGACTGGGCGAGCTGGGGCAACGACGAGCTCATCGGTGCGTTCGTCTGCGGTCGCGCCGGCGTACCGCGGATCGCGTCGCCGATGGTCAACGAGGGCGGCGGCATCCACGTCGACGGCGCCGGCACGGTGCTGGTCACCGAGACGGTCCAGCTCGGACAGGGACGCAACGAGGACTGGACCCGCGAGCAGGTGGAGGCGGAGCTGGCCCGCACCATCGGTGCCACCGACGTCGTGTGGCTGCCCCGCGGGCTGGCGCGCGACTACGAGCGCTACGGCACCCGCGGGCACGTCGACATCGTCGCCACCTTCACCGCTCCGGGCCGGGCCCTGCTGCACTCCCAGCGCGACGACGCCCATCCCGACGCCGCCGTCACGCGGGAGCTGCGGTCCCTGCTCGCCGAGCGGTTCGAGGTCGTCGAGCTGCCGGCGCCGGCCACGCTGCGCGACGCCGAGGGCTTCGTCGACTGGTCCTACGTCAACCACCTCGTCGTCAACGACGGTGTGATCGCGTGCTCCTTCGACGACCCGCACGACGCCGACGCGCTCGCGATCCTGCGTGAGGCCTACCCCGGCCGCGAGGTGGTCGCGATCGACGCCCGGCCGCTGTTCGACCGCGGTGGCGGCGTCCACTGCATCACCCAGCAGCAGCCGTCCGCCCGCACCTGACCTCACTCACCGCGACACGCCGGTGAGTGGTGGGTGCGGTCAGGTGCCCGCCGCAGGCGACCAGTAGACGGTGGCGTACCGCCCAGCTCTCCAGCCGCGGGCACCTGACATTCCCCACGACGACACGCCGGTGAGTGGTTGGTGAGGTCAGGTGCCTGCCGCATCCGATGGCGGGACAAGCACCACGAGCCGGTCAGTCGTCGCTCGTCTTCGCTTGACCGGCGGCGATGAGCTCCATGATCGAAGAGTCGGCCAGCGTCGTGACGTCGCCGATCTCGCGGTTCTCGGCGACGTCGCGCAGCAGCCGGCGCATGATCTTGCCCGAGCGGGTCTTGGGCAGCTCGGGGACGACCATGATCTGCCGGGGTGTGGCGATCGGCCCGATCTCCTTGCGGACGTGCTGGCGCAGCTCGGCCACGATGTCTGCGTCGTCACCACCCCCGTCACCCACAGCGTTCTCCCGCAGGATGACGAAGGCGCACACGGCCTGGCCGGTGTCGGGGTCGGTGGCGCCCACGACCGCGGCCTCGGCCACCTTGGCGTGCGACACCAGCGCCGACTCGATCTCGGTGGTCGACAGGCGGTGGCCGGAGACGTTCATGACGTCGTCGACGCGGCCGAGCACCCACAGGTCGCCGTCCTCGTCCTTCTTGGCCCCGTCGCCGGCGAAGTAGTAGCCCTGGTCCTTGAACCGAGACCAGTAGGTGTCCTTGAACCGCTGGTCGTCGCCCCAGATCGTCCGCAGCATCGACGGCCACGGCTGGGTGACGACGAGGTAGCCGCCCGAGCCGTTCGGCACCGGCGTGCCCGCCTCGTCGACCACGTCGGCGGAGATGCCGGGGATCGGCGTCATCGCGGAGCCCGGCTTGCCCGCCGTCACGCCGGGCAGCGGGCTGATCATGATCGCGCCGGTCTCGGTCTGCCACCAGGTGTCGACCACCGGCGTGCGGGAGCCGCCGATCACCTCGCGGTACCAGACGTACGCCTCGGGGTTGATCGGCTCGCCGACCGACCCGAGGATTCGCAGCGACGACATGTCGTGCCGGTCCGGCACCTCGCGGCCCTGCTTCATGAACGACCGGATCGCCGTGGGAGCGGTGTAGAAGATCGAGACGCCGTACTGCTCGATGATCTGCCACCAGCGCCCGCGCTCGGGGTGGTCGGGCGTCCCCTCGTAGAGCACCTGCGTCGCGCCGTTGGCCAGCGGGCCGTAGACGACGTAGCTGTGCCCGGTCACCCAGCCGATGTCGGCGGTGCACCAGTAGACGTCGGTGTCGGGCTTGAGGTCGAAGACCGCCCAGTGGGTGTACGCCGAGCCGACGAGGTAGCCGCCCGTCGTGTGCAGGATGCCCTTCGGCTTGCCGGTGGTGCCGGAGGTGTACATGACGTAGAGCGGGTGCTCGGCGTCGAACGCCTCGGGCGTGTGCTCGGCCGAGGCGGTGTCGACGACGTCGTGCCACCACACGTCGGGCCCCCCGGTCTCGGGGCCGTCCCACGCCACCTCCTGCCCGGTCCGCCGTACGACGAGCACCTTCTCGACCACGTGGCCGTTCTGGGCGGTCTTCGTGCGGGCCTCGTCGACGGCCGGCTTGAGCGCCGACGCCGCGCCGCGGCGGTAGCCGCCGTCGGCGGTGATGACGACCTTCGCCTGGCAGTCCTCGATGCGTGAGGCGAGCGCCTCGGCGGAGAAGCCACCGAAGACGACGGTGTGAGGCGCCCCGATCCGGGCGCAGGCGAGCATCGCGACGATCGCCTCGGGGATCATCGGCAGGTAGATCGCCACCCGGTCCCCGGACGCCACCCCGAGCGAGGTGAGCGCGTTCGCTGCCCGGCACACCTCGTCCTTCAGGTCGGCGTAGGTGAGGTCGCGGCTGTCGCCCACAGGCTCGCCGACCCAGTGGATCGCGACCTTGTCGCCGTGGCCCGCCTCCACGTGCCGGTCGACGCAGTTGTACGCCGCGTTGAGCCGGCCGCCGGTGAACCACTGCGCGAACGGCGGGTTGTCCCAGTCCAGCACCCGGTCCCACTTCTGGGCCCAAGTCAGCCGCTCGGCCTGCCGCGACCAGAACGCCAGCACGTCCTCGGCGGCCTCGTCGTACGCGGCGGCGGTGAGGTTGGCGTGCGCTGCCAGCTCGGCCGGCGGCTCGAACCGACGGTTCTCGTGCAGCAGGTTCGACAGCGTCTCGTCGCTCACGATCGCTCCTTCGCTCAGGGGTCCGGTTGTGGCCCGGACCACAGTAGTCAGGAGGGGCGTCATACGGAGTGGCTGCCCCAGCGACCACCCCGTATGACGCCCCCAGGGTGGACCTAGTGGATGACGGCCTGCTCGGCGCCCGCGCCGGTCAGGGCGCGCACCTCGAGCTCGGTGAACCTCTCCTCGGCCGCCGGCTCCCGCGAGGTGACGGTCCCGAGCCAGCCCAGCAGGAAGCCGAGCGGGATCGAGACGATGCCCGGGTTGCTCAGCGGGAACCACGACCAGTCGGCCCCGGTCACCAGCGACGTCGGGGTGCCGGACACGGTCGGCGAGAAGAAGACCAGTCCGACGCAGGAGATCAGCCCGCCGTAGATGCTCCAGACGGCGCCGCGGGTGTTGAAGCGCCGCCAGAACATGTTGTAGACGATCGCCGGCAGGTTCGCCGAGGCCGCGACGGCGAACGCCAACGCCACCAGGAAGGCGATGTTGAGCTGCTGCGCCGGGATGGCGAGCCCGATCGCGATGGCGCCGATGACCACGGCCGCCAGCCGGGTCATGCGGATCTCCTGCGACTCGCTGGCGGTGCCGTGCTTGACGACGCTGTTGTAGATGTCGTGCGCCACCGACGTCGACGACGCCAGGGTCAGCCCGGCCACCACCGCGAGGATGGTCGCGAAGGCCACCGCCGCGATGAAGGCCAGCAGGATCGCGCCACCGGCCGACCCCTCACCGCCACCGACCGCCTCCGCGAGCAGCGGGGAGGCCAGGTTGCCGCCGGACTCGGTGACCTCGCCGAACTTGTCGCCGGTCAGCAGCGCCGCGGCGCCGAAGCCGAGCACCAGGGTGAACAGGTAGAAGATGCCGATCAGCACGATCGCCCACAGCACCGACTTCCGGGCGTCACGCGAGGTCGGCACCGTGTAGAAGCGGATCAGGATGTGCGGCAAACCCGCGGTGCCGAGCACGAGCGCGAGGCCGAGGGAGAGGAAGTTGATCTTCGAGGTCAGGTCGGCGCCGTACTGCAGGCCGGGCTCGAGGAACGCCGCGGCGGCGTTGCCCTCGGCGCGGTTGCCGTAGTTGTCGGCCGCCGTGCCGAGCAGGTCGGAGAGGTTGAACCCGAACTCCGCCAGCACGAGCACGACGATGATCGCCGAGCCCGCCATCAGCAGGACGGCCTTGACGATCTGCACCCAGGTGGTGCCCTTCATGCCCCCGAAGGTGACGTAGATGATCATCAGCGCGCCGACGCCGAGGATCGTGAGGTTCTTCAGCCACTGGTTGTCGACGCCGAGCAGCAGTGCCACCAGAGCGCCCGCGCCGACCATCTGGGCCAGCAGGTAGAAGATCGAGACCACGACCGTCGAGGTCGCCGCGGCCATGCGGACCGGCCGCTGCTTCATCCGGTAGGCGAGCTGGTCGGCCATCGTGTAGCGGCCGGAGTTGCGCAGCATCTCGGCCACGAGCAGCAGCGCGACCAGCCAGGCGACCAGGAAGCCGATCGAGTAGAGGAAGCCGTCGTACCCCGAGAGCGCGATGGCGCCCGAGATGCCGAGGAAGGACGCGGCGGACATGTAGTCGCCGCCGATGGCGAGCCCGTTCTGGATCCCGGAGAACGACCGGCCACCGGCGTAGAAGTCGGTGGTGCCCTGGTTCTGTCGGCTCGCCCAGACGGTGATGACGAGCGTGACGGCGACGACGGCGAGGAAGAGGACGGCGGTGATCACCTGGTGGTCCATCAGTGCTCACCTCCGGTCCGGCGGGCGAGCGTGGCCCGGTAGTGCTCGTCGAGGTCGCGGGCCAGCGGGTCGAGCCGGCTGGTGGAGTAGCGGCTGTAGAGGTAGGCGATGAGGAAGGTCGTCACGAACTGCAGCAGCCCGAAGACCAGCGCGACGTTGATGTTGCCGACGATCTTGGTCGCCATGAAGTCGCCGGCCCAGTTCGACATGACGACGTACAGCAGGTACCAGGCCAAGAACGCCACCGTCGCCGGGAAGACGAACCGCCGGTAGGTCGCCCGGAGCTCGGAGAACTCCGGGGTCGCTGCCAGCTCGTCGTAGACCGGGTCGTGTCGGTGGGCCTGCGCGTGAGCATCGGTAGCCACGAGGTGAACCCCCTTCTCAGTCGTTCCGTCCGGCGGGGCAGGACGGCGCGTCACGGGTGTGATGACGGTCACGGTAGGGCGGTCCGTCGGCCGCGGTCAGCGCTGTCGACGGCGCTCCGCGCCGAGCGGAGCCGGTACGTCGCCGGACGGTCGTTTCCGTGCGCCGAACGGTCGACCGGCCGGCCGGCATGGTCCCGGCTCCGGGCGGATACCGCATCGACGTGGCATCCGACGACGACGACCGACGACCCACCACCGACCACCCGCTGGGCGGGGAGCGGCGACCCCAGGTGTTCCCGCTGCTGATGGTGCTCCTGCTCGTCGTCGTTGTCGTCGGGATCGTCGCCCTCATCACGCTGCTGCGCTACAACACCTAGCCGGCACCTAGCGGCACCCAGCCGGCACCCAGCCAGTCCAACGGTCAGCCCCGGTCGAGCTCGACCGTCTCGGGGGTGTGCAGCCGGACGAGCAGCCGGTTGGTGTGCGGCGGAACATGCTCGGCGGTGAGCAGGCTGGCCCCGACCATCGTGGCGAAGGCGGCCGGCACCGACCACGCGGCCGGCTGGGCGAGCAGCGTGTCCCACCACCCGCCGGCCGACCAGCCGCCGAGGGTCCACACGACTGCGGTGCCCGATCCGGCGAAGCCGACGAGCAGGCCGAGCGCGGCACCGACCGCCGTCAGCCGCCGCCACCAGATGCCCAGCAACAGCAGCGGGCAGAACGTCGAGGCCGCCACTGCGAAGGCGAGCCCGACCGCCCGCGCCACGCCCACGTTCGGCATCGCCAGCGCGGCCAGGCACGGCACCGCCACCGCGACGACGCCGGCGAGGCGGAACGCGGTCACGCCGCTCACGCGGCGCGCGGCCAACGTCGGGGCGATCACGTCCTGGCTCAGCACGCCCGCGATCGCGATCGCCAGGCCCGAGGAGGTCGAGAGGAACGCCGCGAAGGCACCGGCGGCGACCAGCCCGGTGAGCACCTCCCCGAGCGCACCGTCGACCATCAGCCGGGGCAGCTCCAGCACCACCGTGTCGGCCGCGAGCGGGCCGGCGCCGTACACCCGGCCCAGCGCCCCGAAGAGCGGCGGGAAGAGGTAGAACGCGCCCAGCAGTCCGAGCACCACGACCGTGGTCCGGCGGGCGGCCGCGCCGTCGGGGTTGGTGTAGAACCGCACGCTGACGTGCGGCAGGCCCATCGTGCCGAGGAACGTCGCGAGGATCAGTGAGTACGTCGTGTAGAGGCCGCTCGCCCCGCCGTCCGCGATCGGCAGTGACCACTCGCCGCCGCCCATGGCGCGGGGTGCGCCGTCGCCGAGCCAGACCGCGAGCAGGACCATGCCGGGCACCAGCAGGGCGGTCAGCTTCAGCCAGTACTGGAAGGCCTGCACCAGCGTCACCGACCGCATGCCCCCGGAGCCGACGTTGGCCGCGACGACCGCCGCGACCAGCACGGGTCCCAGCCAGGTGGGGGCCTCGGCGATGGTGTGCAGCGTGATGCCGGCGCCCTGCAGCTGCGGCATCAGGTAGAGCCACCCGATCGCCACGACGAGCATCGAGCACAGTGCGCGCACGCCGCGCGAGGCGAGCCGCGCCTCGGCGAAGTCGGGGAGCGTGTAGGCCCCCGAGCGGCGCAGTGGTGCCGCGACCAGCACCAGCAGCACGAGGTAGCCGGCGGTCCAGCCGATCGGGTACCAGAGCATCTCGGCGCCGAGCGTCAGCACGAGTCCGGCGATGCCGAGGAACGACGCCGCCGAGAGGTACTCGCCACCGATGGCGCTGGCGTTGAGCCGCGGGTTGACGGCGCGCGAGGCGACGAAGAAGTCGCTGGTCGTGCGGCTCAGCCGCAGTCCGAAGGACCCGATCGTCAGCGTGGCGAGGGTGACCAGCGTGACCGCGACGATCGCGGGGGCCGCGTCGAGGGTCACCTGCGGTCCTCCGGGTCGCGGTGGCTGAGCAGCTCGGCGAAGGACGCCTCGTTGTGCTCGGCGCGGCGGACGTAGTGCAGGCCGAGCATCAACAGGTAGGGGTAGACGGCCACGCCGAGCAGCAGCCACGACAGCGGCAGCCCGGCGACGTCGACCCTCGCCAGACTAGGGAAGAGGTGGAAGACGAGCGGAAGGCTGCCCACCCCGACGACGAGGAGCAGCAGCACCCGGGCGGCCAGCCCCAGCTGGGCGCGCAGCAAGGAGCCCAGGTAGACATCGCCCAGCGCCGTGTCGGCGTCGATGTCGGCACCGCGCGGCAGCGGACTGCGGTGGCGTCGCGGCGGGCCGGTGACGCGCACCCGGGGAGCAGGACCCGACGGTCCCGAGGGCCGGGTCGGCTCGGTCCGCTCCGTCCGGTCGGTCATGGCGCGCCCCGGGCCAGCAGGTCCTTGAGCTGGCGGGTGTGGCGCCGGCTGACGCCGAGCTCGGTGCCGCCCTCGACGACCACCGAGCAGCGGCCGGCGTCGGAGCGTAGCTCGGTGACGTGGCCGAGGCTGACCAGCAGCGAGCGGTGGATCCGCACGAACCGCGCCGCCGCCCACTCCTCCTCCAGCTGGGTGAGCGCGATGCGCACCAGGTGGGACCCACTGCTGGTATGCAGCCGGGCGTAGTCGCCCTGTGCCTCCACGTGCGTGATCTCGCTGCGCCGCACGAAGCGGGTCACGCCCCCGAGCTCCACGGCCACCTGAAGATCCTCCGGCGGGGCCGGCGCCGTCCCGGTGCCGTCGCCCGCGATCCGCGTGACGGTCTCGGTGATCCGCTCCGCGCGCACCGGCTTGAGGACGTAGTCGACCGCGCGCAGGTCGAAGGCGGCGACGGCGTGCTCGTCGTGCGCGGTGACGAAGACGACGGCCGGAGGCTGTCGGAAGCGGTTGAGCACGCCGGCGAGCTCCAGGCCGTTGAGCGCAGGCATCTGGATGTCGAGGAAGACCGCGTCCAGGTCGCCCTCCTGCAGCCGCTGCAGCGCCTCGGCGGCCGAGGTGCAGGTCCGGATCGCGCCGATCCGGGGGTCCTGCGCGAGCAGGTAGACCAGCTCGTCGACGGCGGGCTGCTCGTCGTCGACGACCAGCACGTCCAGGGGCCGCCCGGTCACGGGTGCACCCCCGCCGCGAACTTGGGCACCCGCACGGTCACCTTCGTCCCGGCGCCGGGCGCGGTCTCGACCACGAGGCCGTACTCGTCGCCGTACGCGTTGCGCAGCCGGCTGTCCACGTTGCCCAGCCCGACCGAGTCGCCGCTGGTGTCACCGGCGAGGGCGCGCCGCACCTTCTCCGGATCCTCGCCGATGCCGTCGTCCTCCACCTCGATGAGGCACTCCTGGCCGAGGTCGGCGGCCCGGATCCGGATGTGACCGCCGTGCTCGCTCTGGGCCAGCCCGTGGCGCACGGCGTTCTCGACCAGCGGCTGCAGGCACAGGAACGGCACCGCGATGGGCAGCACCTCCGGGGCGACGCTGAGCCGGACGGCGAGCCGGTCGCCGAAGCGGGCCTGCTCGAGCAGCAGGTAGCGCTCGACCGAGCGCAGCTCCTCGGCCAGCGTGGTGTACTCCCCGTGCTTGCGGAAGGAGTAGCGGGTGAAGTCGGCGAACTCCAGCAGCAGGTCTCGGGCCCGTTCGGGGTCGGTGCGCACGAAGCTCGCGATCGCGCCGAGCGAGTTGTAGATGAAGTGCGGGCTGATCTGGGCCCGCAGCGCGCGCACCTCGGCCTCCATCAGCCGGCGCCGGGAGGCGTCCAGCTCGGCGAGCTCGAGCTGCCCCGACACCCAGTTGGCGACCTCGTCCGCCGCTCGCGCCAGGCCCGCGGTCGGGTGGGTGACGATGACCTGGAGCGTCCCGACCAGGCGCTCCTCGACGACGAGCGGGCTGACGATGGCGCTGCGCACCGGGCACCCCGGCAACCCGCAGTCCAGGTCGGCGCGGTCGTAGACCCGGGTCGTGCCCTTCTCCACCGTGGCGACCGCGAGCTTCGGGGCGTCACCCGCGTGGTGGCTGCCGAGGCCCTCCCAGGCGAGCAGCTGGTGGGTGTCGGTCAGCGCCAGCGCCGGGGACCCGAGCAGCGTCCGGAGGTGCCGGATGGAGCGCTCGGCGCTGTCGGCGGTCAGGCCCTCCCGCAGCGCCGGGCCGGCCAGCGAGGCGGTGTGCAGCGTCCGGAAGGTGGCGCGGTCCGCCTCGGTGCCGAGGTGGCGACGCCAGGGTCGCAGCAGCGACATCGCTCCCTCCCGGACGGACGGTGTGGTGCAGCACACAGTAGCCCGCGCCGGCGGCCGCGCTGGGGAACGGTCGGCCGGCCGGAGGACCCCTTGTGCGTCGGTGAGGACAAGTTGACCGGGCGGAGACCTCGCCACGGCGCCGCCGTTACGCGGACTTCCCAGCATGGGGACACCGACCGCCGACCAGGAGCCGCCATGACGCCCATGCCCACGCCGAACACGACCGACACGACCGACACGACCGGCACGACCACGCCGGTCGGCCGGGCCGGTCGGGGAGTCGCTCCACGTCGTACCCAGCGCTGGATCCACCACTGGCGGCCCGAGGACCCGGAGTTCTGGGAGTCCGAGGGCCGCCGGATCGCCCGCCGCAACCTGGTCTGGTCGGTCTTCGCGGAGCACCTCGGCTTCTCCGTGTGGCTGATCTGGAGCGTGTCCTCGGCGTTCCTGCTGGCGCAGGGCGTCGACTTCAGCGCGCAGCAGCTGTTCGTCCTGGTCGCGATCCCCAACCTGGTCGGGTCGCTGCTGCGGATCCCCTACACCTTCGCCGTGCCGCGCTTCGGCGGCCGCAACTGGACGATGGCATCGGCCGCGCTCCTCCTCGTCCCCACGCTCGGCTTCGCGTACGCCGTCACGCAGCCCGGGACGCCGTACTGGGCGTTCTGCCTGATCGCCGCGACGGCCGGACTGGGCGGCGGCAACTTCGCGTCGTCGATGGCGAACATCAACTTCTTCTTCCCGACGAGGGAGAAGGGGAAGGCGCTCGGCCTCAACGCCGCCGGCGGCAACCTGGGCGTGGCGCTGATCCAGCTCCTGCTGCCGGTCCTCGTCGGCGGGGCGGGGCTGTTCGGTCTGGTCACGGCGAGCGACGGCGGCATCCACCTGGAGCGGGCGGCCTGGCTCTACGCCGGCCTGGCGGTGGTCGCGGCGGTGGCGGCGTACCTCTTCATGGACAACCTCGACGGCATCGAGTCGCGACCCCGGGCCCAGCTCGCCGTCCTCCGGCACCGGCAGGTGCGAGTGATGTCGGTCCTCTACATCGGCACCTTCGGCTCGTTCATCGGGTTCTCCGCCGCGATGCCGCTGCTCATCAAGCTCAACTTCTGGTGGCAGCCCGGGCCGGCGGCGCCCGGGACGGGCATCAACTTCGCCTACTACGCCTTCATCGGGGCGCTGGTCGGCTCGCTCTCCCGACCGCTGGGCGGGCAGTTGGCCGACCGGCTGGGCGGCGCCCGGGTCACGATCGCCGCCTTCGGTGGTCTCGTGGCGGGCACCCTCGGCATCGTCGCCATCCTGGCGCGGTTGGAGCCCGCCCGTTCGGCGTCGGCCGTGGACGCCAACGCCGAGCTCTTCCCCGCGTTCCTGGGCCTCTTCGTCGTGATCTTCTGCTGCGCCGGCATCGGCAACGGCTCGACCTACAAGATGATCCCGGCCATCCACCGCGTCGACGCCGAGCGGGCGACCGAGCCGGGCACGCCGGAGCGGGAGCTCGCCCTGCTCGAGGGCACCAAGCAGGCCTCCGCGGCCGTTGGCATCATCGGGGCCGTGGGAGCCCTCGGCGGCTTCGCGATCCCGATGGCCTTCAACACGCCATGGGTCGACGAGCCGCTCGACGCCACGCGAGCGGCGTTCTGGGCGTTCGGGGCCTTCTACCTGCTGTGCGGCGCGCTGGCCTGGCGCAGCTACCTGCGCCCGGGAAGCACGTACGCCGACGCGCGGGTCTGACGGCCCGCGCGCCGGCGTACGAAGGCGCTTGTCGCGAGTGAGCTCAGATGACGCCGAGCGCGAGCATCGCGTCGGCGACCTGGATGAAGCCGGAGATGTTGGCGCCGGCCACGTAGTTGCCGGGGGCGCCGTACTCCTCGGCGGTCTCCAGGCAGCGCTGGTGGATGCCGATCATGATGTCCTGCAGCCGCTCCTCGGTGTGGGCGAAGGACCACGAGTCCCGCGAGGCGTTCTGCTGCATCTCCAGGGCGCTGGTCGCCACGCCGCCCGCGTTGGCGGCCTTGCCCGGCGCGAAGGCGACACCCGCCTCCGAGAAGACCCGGACCGCCTCGGGGGTGCAGGGCATGTTGGCGCCCTCGGCCACGACCGTGCAGCCGTTGCCGACCAGGGTCGCGGCGGCCGCGCCGTCGAGCTCGTTCTGCGTCGCGCACGGCAGGGCAATGTCGCACGGGACGTCCCACAGCGAGCCGCCGCTGACGAAGCGGGCCGGCGCGCCGCGCTCCTCGGCGTACGTCGCGATCCGGTCGCGCCGCACCTCCTTGATCTCCTTGAGCAGCTCGAGGTCGAGACCCTTCTCGTCGACGACGTAGCCGCTGGAGTCCGAGCAGGCGACCACGGTCGCGCCGAGCGCCGCGGCCTTCTCGGCGGCGTAGATCGCGACGTTGCCCGAGCCGGAGATCACGACCGTCTTGCCCTCGAAGGAGGTGCCGCGCGCCTTGAGGATCTCCTCGGCGAAGAAGACGGTGCCGTAGCCGGTCGCCTCGGTGCGGACGAGCGAGCCGCCCCAGCCGATGCCCTTGCCGGTCAGCACGCCGGACTCGTAGCGGTTGGTGATCCGCTTGTACTGGCCGAACAGGTAGCCGATCTCGCGGCCGCCGACGCCGATGTCACCGGCCGGGACGTCGGTGTACTCGCCGATGTGGCGGTAGAGCTCGGTCATGAACGACTGGCAGAACCGCATGATCTCGGCGTCGCTGCGGCCCTTCGGGTCGAAGTCCGCGCCGCCCTTGCCGCCGCCGATCGGCATGCCGGTGAGGGCGTTCTTGAAGATCTGCTCGAAGCCGAGGAACTTCACGATGCCCAGGTAGACCGAGGGGTGGAACCGCAGTCCGCCCTTGTAGGGACCCAGAGCCGAGTTGAACTCGACCCGGAAGCCGCGGTTGAGCTGGACCCGGCCGGCGTCGTCGACCCACGGGACCCGGAAGATGATCTGCCGCTCGGGCTCGCAGATGCGCCGGATGATCTCGGCGTCGGTGTACTCCGGGTGACGCTGGACGACCGGGTCGAGGCTGTCGAGCAGCTCCTTGGTGGCCTGGTGGAACTCCGTCTCACCGGGGTTGCGGGTGAGGATCTCGTCGAAGATCGGCTGGAGGGCGGGGTTGAGCGCGGTCACGCTGTTCTCCTCAGGGCATGGCCGGGTGCGGACTGGCCGACCAGGGCGCCGTTGCCCCGCGGCGGCGTCGCAGTGGTGTGAGGCTGTGAGGAGCCGTTCACGTCGCGGTGCGCCGCGACGGTGCCACTGGAAATGTCGACGCTGCCCAATGGTCCCATGACTCGGCGTGTCAAGCCCAACCAGGGGACCTTCACCCACTGTCCGTACTGCAGTCTGCAGTGTGGGATGGCCGTCCGTCCCTCGGGACGCGGAGCGCTGCAGATCGCCCCGTGGGAGGACTTTCCGGTCAACGCGGGCGCGCTGTGTCGCAAGGGCTGGGCGGCCGGGGGCCTGCGCGGCAGCCGCGAGCGGATCACGACCCCGCTGGTCCGCTCACGGGAGGACGGGGAGTGGTCGGCGGTGTCGTGGGACGCCGCGCTCGACCTCGTCGCGGCCCGGCTCGCCGCGCTCCGCGCGACGGCGGGCCCCGACGCCAACGCGGTCTTCGGCGGTGGCGGCCTGACCAACGAGAAGGCCTACCAGCTCGGCAAGTTCGCTCGAGTCGCGCTCGGGACGAGCCGGATCGACTACAACGGCCGGTGGTGCATGAGCTCGGCCGCCAGCGCCGCCAACCAGGCCTTCGGCATCGACCGCGGACTGCCGTTCCCGCTCGCCGACATCGAGCACGCGGACGTCGTGGTCCTCGTCGGATCCAACCTCGCGGAGACGATGCCGCCGGCCGCGCGACACCTCGACGCGCTCCGGGCGAACGGCGGCCGGGTCGTGGTCATCGACCCCCGCCGTACCCCCACCGCGGAGCGGGCCGACGTCTTCCTCCAGCCGGTGCCCGGCACCGACCTCGCGCTCGCGCTCGGGACGCTGCACCTGCTCGACGCGGCGGGCGCCGTCGACGAGGCGTACGTCGCCGCGCGCACCACCGGCTGGGAGGACGTCCGCAGCAGCGTGGCCGCCTGGTGGCCGGAGCGGGTCGAGCGCGTCACGGGCGTCGCGGCCGGGGAGCTGCGCGCGCTCGCCGGGTTGCTGGCCTCCTCGGAGCGCGTGATGGTGCTGACCGCCCGGGGCGCGGAGCAGCACAGCCAGGGCACCGCCACGGTGCTCGCCTGGATCGACGTCGCGCTCGCCCTCGGCATGCCCGGCCGGCCGTACGCCGGCTACGGCTGTCTCACCGGACAGGGCAACGGCCAGGGCGGCCGCGAGCACGGCCAGAAGGCGGACCAGCTGCCGGGCTACCGGATGATCGACGACCCGGCGGCCCGCGACCACGTCGCCCGGGTCTGGGGCGTCGACCCGTCCTCGCTTCCCGGCAGGGGCCCCTCCGCCTACGAGCTGCTGTCCTCGCTCGCCACGCCCGGCGGGCCCCGGTCGCTGCTGGTCTTCGGCTCCAACGTCGTCGTGTCGGCGCCCAACGCGCTGGCCGTCCGCGAGCGACTCGCCGCGCTGGACCTCCTGGTCGTCTGCGACCTGGTGATGAGCGAGACCGCCGCGATGGCCGACGTCGTGCTGCCGGTGACGCAGTGGGCCGAGGAGAGCGGCACCATGACCAACCTCGAAGGCCGGGTGATCCTGCGGGAGCGGGCGGTCGCGCCGCCCGCGGGGGTGCGGTCCGATCTCGAGGTGATCGCCGGGCTGGCGGACCGGCTCGGCGCGCCGTCGACGTGGTCGACCGACCCGGAGGAGGTCTTCACCGAGCTGCGCGCTGCGTCTGCCGGCGGCAGGGCCGACTACGGCGGCATCAGCTACGAGCGGATCCGGGCCGAGAACGGCGTCTTCTGGCCGTGTCCCGCCCTCCCGGACGGATCCAGCCACCCCGGGACACCGCGGCTGTTCGCCGAGCGGTTCGCCACATCCGACGGCCGGGCCAGGTTCCACGCCGTCGACCACGCCGGCGCCGCGGAGCAGCCGTCGCCGAGCCATCCGCTGCACCTGACGACCGGCCGCGTGCTGGCGCAGTACCAGTCCGGCGCGCAGACCCGCCGGATCGCCGAACTGCCCGACGACGGGCCGTTCGCTGAGATCCATCCGACGCTGGCTGACCGGATCGGGGTGAGCGACGGCGACCCGGTGGTCGTGACCACGCCCCGCGGCTCGATGACGGCCCCGGCACGCGTCGTTCCCACGATCCGGCCCGACACCGTCTTCGTGCCGTTCCACTGGGTCGGTGCCAACCGGCTCACCAACGACGCGCTCGACCCCACCAGCCGGATGCCGGAGTTCAAGGTGTGCGCCTGCTCGGTCGTGCCCGCGGGGCCGACGTCATGACCCAGCGGCCCCAGCGGCCCCGGCGGCCCCGGCGGATCGTCGTCGTCGGCAACGGCATGGCGGCGGTGCGGCTGGTGGAGGCACTCCTCGCCCGCGGCGTCACCGACTCGATCACCGTGCTCGGCGCCGAGCGGCACGCCCCCTACAACCGCATCCTGCTCTCCGCGGTGTTGGAGGGCACGCACCGGCCCGAGGCGATCACGCTCCGCTCGAGGGAGTGGTACGCCGGCAACGGGGTCGAGCTGCGCCTCGGCTGCCGGGTCGCGGCCGTCCACCGCGACAGCCAGGAGGTCGAGCTCGCTGACGGGAGCCGCGTCCCGTACGACCGGTTGGTGCTGGCGACCGGCAGCATCCCGACGCTGCCGCCGATCCGCGGCGTCGTGCGGCCCGACGGCCGCCTGCACGACGCGGTGCACGCGTTCCGCAGCCTCGACGACTGCCGACGGCTGCTGGCCGCCGTCCCGGCCGCGCGCCGGGCGGTGGTCGTCGGTGGCGGCCTGCTGGGCCTCCAGGTCGCCCGCGCGCTGAGCGTCCGCGGGGTCGACACCGAGATCGTCGAGGGCGGCGGCCATCTGCTGCGCGGACACGTCGACGAGGCCGCGGGCGCGGTGCTGCAGCGGTCGCTGGAGCGGCTCGGGACGCGGGTCTACACCGGCGCCCGGGCCGTCCGGCTGACCGACGCCGGGAGCCGCGTCGGACTCCGGCTCGACAACGGCTTCACCCTCGACACCGACCTCGTCGTCCTCACCGCCGGCGGCCGGCCGAGCGTCGACCTGGCGCGTCGGGCCGGGCTCGCCACCCGCCGCGGGATCGTGGTCGACGACACGCTCGCGACCGCGGATCCGGCGATCTTCGCCATCGGTGACTGCGCGGAGCACGGCGGCACGACGACCGGGTTCGTCCCTCCCGCGTGGGAGCAGGCCGGCGTCCTCGCCGCCCGGCTGGGCGGGGGAACGGAGAGCTACGGCGGTCACCGCACCGTCGCCCGGCTCCGTGCCACCGACCTGGAGGTCGCCGTCCTGGGCGACCGGCAGCAGCCGGCGCCTGAGGAGGACGAGGTGGTGCAGGTCTCCAATCCGATCGCCGGCGTCCACAAGCGGCTGGTCGTGCGGGGCGGGGTCATCGTGGCCGCGACCCTGGTCGGCGACCTGACGCAGATCGGCGTGATCACCCAGTTCTTCGACCGTGGCACCGTGCTGGGCCGCCGCGAGCCCGGAGCCCTCGTCACACCACCGCGCAGCACGCCCGCCGCGGAGACGGTCGCGGCGGCGCTTCCCGACGACGCCGAGGTGTGTGCGTGCGCCGGTGTCTCCGCCGGCCGGATCCGTGCCTGTGGCTCGGTCGCCGAGGCCGCGGAGACCACGCGGGCCACCACGGGGTGCGGGGGCTGCACGACGACGGTGGCCGCGCTGGTGGCCGGGCCGGTGGACGGGCTGGTGGGCGGGACCCGTGAGGCCGTGAGCAAGCCGTGACCGGATCCGACACACGAGGTAACCGACCCCTCACATCGCCTTCCTAGCGTCGGTCCCGACGCGAGGAGGTCACGATGAGCGAGCAGAGCAAGCGCCGGCGTCAACAACTGGTGGTCGTCGGCCACGGCATGGTCGGGCACCGGTTCGTCGAGGCGGCCATCGAGCGCGGCCTGACCGAGACGCACGACATCACGGTGCTCGGCGCGGAAACCCGGCCGGCGTACGACCGGGTCGCGCTGACCAGCTTCTTCGAGGTCGGCGCCGCGGCGCTGAGCCTCCTCCCCGACGGCAGGTACGGCGACTCCCGCGTCACCCTGCGCACCGGGGTCGAGGTCGTCGCGGTGAGCCCCCGGCAGCGGATCATCACGCTGCGTGACACCCGGGGCAACGGCGAGGACCTCCCCTACGACGAGCTGGTGCTCGCGACGGGCGCCTATCCGTTCGTGCCACCGGTGCCAGGCAAGGACCTCGACGGGGTCTTCGTCTACCGCACCATCGAGGACCTCGAGGCGATCCGCAAGGCCGCCAAGCGGGCCAAGAGCGGCGCCGTCGTCGGCGGCGGCCTGCTCGGCCTGGAGGCGGCCAACGCGCTGCGCCAGCTCGGTCTGGAGACCCACGTCGTCGAGCTCGCCCCGCGGCTGATGGCCGTCCAGGTCGACGCCGCCGGTGGCCGGACGCTCTCGCGTCACGTCGAGCAGCTGGGGCTCACCGTGCACACCGGTGCCATGACCGAGGCGATCCTCGGAGCCGGCAAGGTGACGGGGATGGTGCTCAAGGACCGCAAGCCGCTCGACGTCGACCTGGTCGTCTTCTCCGCCGGCATCCGGCCACGGGACGCGCTCGGACGGGCCGCGGGCCTCACCGTCGCCGAGCGCGGCGGCATCCTGGTCGACCAGCACTGCCGCACCAGCGACCAGCACATCTACGCGATCGGGGAGTGCGCCGCACCCGGCGGCACCATGTACGGCCTGGTCGCCCCCGGCTACGCGATGGCCGAGGTCGTGGTGGACACCCTGCTGGGCGGCGCGGCCACCTTCGAGGGGGCCGACATGTCGACCAAGCTCAAGCTGCTCGGCGTCGACGTCGCCTCCTTCGGTGACGCCCACGGCCGGACCGAGGGTGCGCTGGAGCTGACGTACGCCGACGACGTGGCCGGCGTCTACAAGAAGCTCGTCATCTCCGAGGACCCGGGGGACGGCACCATGAGGCTCCTGGGTGGCGTCCTGGTCGGTGACGCCTCCGCCTACGGCGTACTCCGCCCGATGGCGGCCAGCGGACTGCCGCTCCCCGACAACCCGGAGGAGCTCATCCTCCCTGCCGCGACGGGCGCGTCCGGTGCGGCGGCCGGCCTGGCGCTGCCGGCCGAGGCGCAGGTCTGCTCGTGCAACAACGTCACCAGGGTCGACATCGAGGCGGCCGTCGACGCCGGCTCCGAGACGGCCGCCGAGGTCACCCGGCAGACCAAGGCGGGTGCCACCTGCGGGTCCTGCAAGGCCACGGTCAAGAGGATCGTCGAGGACTACTTCGCCGCCCAGGGCAGGGTCGTCGACACGAGCCTGTGCGAGCACTTCGCGATGACGCGGGCCGAGCTGTTCGACGTCGTGCTGATCCACGGCTACACCCGCTTCGACCAGATCGTCGAGGCGCACGGCACCGGCCGCGGCTGTGACATCTGCAAGCCTGCCGTCGCCTCGATCCTGGCCTCCCAGCTGGGTGGGCACGTGCTGGCCGCGGAGCACCGCACCCTGCAGGACACCAACGACGCCTTCCTCGCCAACATCCAGCGCAACGGCACCTACTCCGTCGTCCCGCGCATCCCGGGCGGCGAGATCACTCCCGAGCGGCTCATCGTGATCGGCGAGGTCGCCCGCGACTTCGGCCTCTACACGAAGATCACCGGCGGTCAGCGCATCGACCTCCTCGGCGCTCGCGTGGAGCAGCTGCCCGCCATCTGGGCGCGCCTGGTCGACGCCGGCTTCGAGTCCGGCCACGCCTACGGCAAGGCGCTGCGCACGGTGAAGTCGTGCGTCGGGTCGACCTGGTGCCGCTACGGCGTGCAGGACTCGGTCGGCCTCGCCATCGAGCTCGAGCTGCGCTATCGCGGCCTGCGCTCGCCCCACAAGCTCAAGGGCGGGGTCTCCGGATGCGCCCGCGAGTGCGCCGAGGCGCGGGGCAAGGACTTCGGGGTCATCGCCACCGAGAAGGGCTGGAACCTGTACGTCGGCGGCAACGGCGGCGCGATCCCGGCCCATGCCCGCCTGCTGGCCGGCGACCTCTCGACCGAGGAGCTGGTCCGCTACCTCGACCGTTTCCTCATGTACTACATCCGCACCGCCGACCGGCTGCAGCGGACCTCGACCTGGATCGACAGTCTCGAGGGCGGCCTGGACCGGGTGCGCTCGGTCGTGGTCGACGACGTGCTCGGCCTCGGCAGCGAGCTGGAGGCGGCGATGGCCCGGCACGTCGACTCCTATGTCGACGAGTGGCGGGCGACACTGGCCGATCCCGAGAAGCTGCGCCGGTTCGTCTCCTTCGTCAACGCGCCCGAGACGCCCGACCCCACGATCAGCTTCGGCGTGACCCGCGACCAGATCGTCCCGGTCGCGGCGCAGGGCGCAGTCGCGCTCGGCTCGACCATCGCGGTCGGTGCGCCGTGAGCTGGACCCCGGTCTGCCGTCTGGACGAGATCGACGTCGAAGGCGGGGTCGCGGCCCTGGTCGACGGCGCGGCGATCGCAATCTTCCGGACACACGACGGCAACCTGTTCGCGATCTCCAACGACGACCCTTGGTCGCAGGCATCGGTGCTGGCTCGTGGCATCGTCGGAACTCGTGGTGACGTTCCGTTCGTCGCCTCGCCGATGCACAAGCAGGCCTTCGACCTGCGCACCGGGCAGTGCCTCGATGACGCGGCAGTGCGGGTGCCGTCGTACGACGTCCGGGTCGAGGACGGCATGGTCCACGTGGGTCCACGCAGGGAGAGCAGATGAGTGACACCCTTCCGCTGAGCGGCTTCCGCATCGGGGTGACGGCGGCCCGGAAGGTCGAGGAGCAGATCGCTCTGCTCCAGCGCCGCGGCGCCGAGGTCGAGTGGGCCCCGGCGCTCTCGGTCGCTCCCAACCACGTCGACGAGGCATCGCTGCGCGCCGCGACCGAGCAGGTGCTCGCCCAGCCGGTCGACATGCTCCTGGCCACCACCGGGATCGGGATGCGGACCTGGTTCGACCGGGCCGAGCAGTGGGGACTCCTGCCGGACCTGCTCGACCGCCTCCGCTCCGCGGAGATCCTCGCCCGGGGCCCCAAGAGCGTCGGCGCGCTGCGACGGCGGGGACTCCGGGAGCTGTGGGCGCCGGCGTCGGAGTCCTTCGACGACGTCCTGCAGCACCTGCGGGGACGCGACCTCGGCGGGCTGCGCATCGTCGTGCAGGAGCACGGCCAGTCGCTCTCGATGGCCGCGCACGCCCTGCGCCGGCAGGGCGCGGAGGTGCTGACGGTCACCGTCTACCGGGTGGAGGCGGCGGAGGACCCCCAGCCGATGTTCAAGCTCGTCGATCTCATCGCCGACCGCGCGCTCGACGCGGTCACCTTCACCGCCGCCCCGGCCGTGGCGGCGGTGATGCAGGCCGCCACGTCGACCGGCCGCCGCGACGAGGTGGTCGCGGCCTTCCAGGCCGACGTCGTCGCTTCCTGCGTCGGCCCGGTGACCGCCGCCGCGTTCGAGGGGTGGGGCGTCCCGACGATCTACCCCGACCGCTCCCGGCTCGCCGCGATGGTCAAGCAGCTCGAGCACGAGCTGCCCGCGCGCCGTGCCGGGCTGACCATCGAGCTGGCCGGCGGTCACCAGCTGCTGCTGCGGGGCGACGGCTCGCTCGACACGGTGCTGCTCGACGGCGTCGAGGTCCGGCTCTCCCCGACCCCGGGCGCCGTGCTGCAGGCGCTGGTCGCCAACCCGGGCGTCGTCGTCTCCCGTCAGGCGATGCTGCCGATGCTCCCATCCGGCACTGCGGGCTCCGAGCACGCCGTGGAGATGGCCGTGGCCCGGCTGCGCAGTGCACTCGGCACCGCGACCGTGCAGACCGTCGTCAAGCGCGGCTACCGGCTGGCGGTGGCCGGCTCGTGACGCCGCCGCGGCTGGTGACCGTCGCCCACGGCACCCGTACGCCGGCCGGCAACCGCGTCGCCGCCGAGCTCACCCGTGCCGCCGGGGCGATGCTGAGCCTCGACGCGCAGGTGTCCTACGTCGAGCTGTGCGAGCCGCTCCTGGCAGACGTGCTCGCGGCGTCACCGGGCCCGACGGTCGTGGTGCCCCTGTTGCTCTCGACCGGCTACCACGTCCGGCAGGACCTGCCCCGGTCCGTCGCCGCGGCACGCAGTCGGGTGGTGCTGGGTCCGGTAGTGCTGGGCGGTCCGCTCGGGCCGGACCCGCTGCTCGCGGCCGCCCAGGTCGAGCGGCTCCGGGAGGCCGGGGCCCGGGCCGGGCAACCGGTCACGATGGTGGCGGCCGGCTCCGAGGACGCCACCACGAGCGCCGATCTGACGGTGGCGGCCGACCTGCTCGGCGCCGCGTGGGGCGCACCCGTGCGGCTGGCGACGCTGGCCGGCCGCGGCAGCCGGATGCTCGACGTGGTCCGGCCCGGCGACGCGGTGTCGCCGTACCTGCTGGCTCCCGGCTTCTTCGCCGACCGGGCCCACAGCCTCGCGCTCCACGCCGGCGCGGGCGTCGTCGCCGAGCCGATCGGACCCCACCCGCTCGTGATCGAGCTGGTGGCCCGGCGCGCCGAGTCGCTCCTCCCGCTGCCGCAGGCCCACTGACGCCACATCGCAGGTGGGTCCCGCGGGTACCCCACCGGCATGAGCCATCCACGCCTTGCGATCGTCACTGGTTCCGACTCCGGCATCGGCGCGGCCACGGCCGAGCTGCTCGCCTCGGAGGGGTACGACGTCGGCCTGACCTGTCACCTGGACGTGGCCTCCCTGGAGGAGACCGTCGAGGCGGTCAGCCGCCGCGGCCAGCGCGCCGTCGTCGCCCAGTTCGACGCTGCCTCGCCGACCGCCGGCGACGTCGTCGACCGGCTGGTGACCGAGCTGGGCGGTGTCGGCGTGGTCGTCAACGTCGCGGGGACGGGCCACTCCGACCCGGTCCTGGACCTCTCCTTCGACCGATGGCGGCAGGTGCTCGCCACCGACCTCGACGGGCCGTTCCTCGTCGCCCAGCGCGCGGCCCAGCACATGGTGGACGCCGGTGTCGGGGGCCGGATCATCAACGTCACCAGCGTGCACGAGCACGTGCCGCGGGTCGGGTCGGCGGCGTACTGCTCCGCCAAGGCCGGCCTCGGCATGCTGACCAAGGTGATGGCCCTCGAGCTGGCGCCGTACGGCATCACGGTCAACGCGGTCGCACCGGGCGAGATCGCCACCGAGATGACCGGCGAGGAGGAGAAGGACGCCTACCGCATCGAACGGCCCGGCAATCCCGTCGGACGCCCCGGGCATGTCAACGAGGTGGCGTCGGTGATCGGGTTCCTCGCCTCGCCGCGGGCGTCGTACGTCACCGGTGCGTCCTACACCGTCGACGGCGGCCTGATGCTGATGGCCGCCCACGGGCACGACCAGGACAGCGGCGACTGGCGCTCCCTCTGACGCGCCGGAGTCAGCGGAAGTTGATCAGCAGCATGCCGGTGTCGTCGCTCGAACCGTCGCGAACACCCTCGAGGATCGCGGGCAGCCGCTCGGCGGTGTCGGTCAGGCCGGCGGCGACGGAGGCGGAGATGACGGTCGTGCCGACCGGCTGAGCCGGCACGGGTGGACGGACCGGCAGCTGGTTGGTGACCGTCGCGCGGAAGCAGTGGCAGCGGTAGGGCAGCTGCATCCCGTCCATGCCGCGGCCGTAGTCGTCGTAGAACGCCAGCACCTCGGTCCGCTTCGCCTCCCGCTCCGCGTCCGACAGGCCGGCGAGGTTGGAGCGCGAGAGGACCAGGTCGACGATGCTGTGCTGGTCGATGCGCTGCCAGAACGTGAAGGTCGCGCTCTCGACGGCGACGAAGTTGCCGGACTCCTCGAGCTGCTCGGTGGGGTCGATCGACTCGATCCGCTTGCCGATGAGGCCACCCAGCCGGCGTACCCACGGGATGGACTCGTCGCGCTGGTTCCACGCGAGCGCCACCGTGCCGCCCGGCTTCAGGACACGGGCGATCTCGGGTACGGCGACCGCGGGGTCGAACCAGTGGAACGCCTGCCCGGCGACGACGACGTCGTAGGTCATGTCGGGCGCGGGGATGCGCTCGGCGGTGGCCACGCTGGTGCGAACATCGGGCAGGGTGCCTTGCAGCACCGCCAGCATCGCCTCGTCGGGATCGGTGGCATGCACGTCATGGCCCAGCTCGACCAGCGCGGCCGTGAGCTTCCCGGTCCCGGCGCCCAGCTCGAGCACGCTCACGGGCTCCTCGCCCACCAGCCAGGCCGCCGCCTCCAGGGGGTAGGCGGGGCGGCCGCGGTGGTAGCTGTCGGCGACGGCGCCGAACGACAGACCAGGGGAGGTGACGGGCTCGCTCATGGGCTCCCACGTTAGACCCTCGCAGGGTTGATCTAGCGTTGTCGCCCGTGAGCACGTCTGGTGTCGCCGACCCACTGGCCTGGTTGACGTCCCTGGAGGGCGTCGGCTCGGCGTACGCCGCCACGCGGGACGGCATCGACGTGATGCTGCGCGACCGCGGGCTGCGGCGGACCTCCCCCGAGACGACCGCGGAGTCCCTGCTGCGCGGCGCGCACGCGTCGGCGGTGCTCGAGGGGTCGAGCGCCACGCTGGCCGAGGTCCGTGAGAACGGCGGCGACGCGATCGCCCGGGACGCGGTCCGGCTCTCCACCGAGCTGCTCGCCCTGGTCCCGACGCTGAAGCGCGCGCCCCTGCAGGCGCTGGCCCGGCTCCACGCCGTCGCCGCCACCGGCTCGGTCGCCGCGGACGAGCTGGGCCGGCCGCGCGACGCCGGCTCGGCCCAACGGCTGCGCGCGCTGGCGGACCTGCTCGTGGCGCCGACCCAGGCGCCCGCGCTGGTGGTCGCCGCGCTGGTGCACGCCGACCTGGTCACGGCCGCGCCGTTCGCCTCCCACAACGGGATCGTCGCGCGGGCCGCCGAGCGGCTGGTGCTGGTCGCCCGCGGGGTGGACGAGAAGTCGCTGGTGGTGCCGGAGGCGGGGCACCTGGCGCTGCGGGCGGAGTACGAGTCGAACCTGCGCGGCTATCGCGACGGCGGCCGCGCCGGCGTCCACGCCTGGCTGCTGTACGGCGCCGAGGCGTTCGCGGCGGGTGCCGAGGCGTCACCGCTGAGGCGCGCCGCCGAGTAGGCCAGGTGCCCGGGCTCACTCCAGCCGGCGCCGGATCGTCGCGGCGGTCCGGCGCAGCCCGTCGAGGACCCGCTCGAGCGGTGGCGGGTCGTCGGAGGGCCAGGTGACCGCGAGGCTGGCGACCACGGACGGGGCCGTGATGGGGACGCCCACCGAGGCGAAGCCCTCGGTGACCTCCGAGTCCTCCTCGGCGAAGCCGCGCCGCCGGGTCTCGACCAGCAGCCGGCGCAGCGCGCCGGGTGAGGAGGGGCCGCGGCCGGTGCGGGTCGTGAACGCCGCGGGGCCGGGGTAGAGCGCCCGCACCTGGGCGGCCGGGAGCGAGGCCAGGATCGCCCGGCCGCTCGCGGTCAGGTGCGCCGGCAGCCGGACGCCGACGTCGGTGACCAGCGGCGGCCGGCCGGGCGCGCGCTCCTCGAGCACGTAGAGGACGTCGGATCCGTGCAGCACGGCCAGGTGGGCGACGTGGCCGACGCGGTGCACCAGGTCGGCGAGGGGGCGGCGGGCGAGCCGCGCCAGCGGCTCCTGCCGCGACCAGCCCTGACCCACCTCCCACGCGGCGACGCCCACGCCCCAGGTGCGGTCGGCGTCATAGTGGAGCACGAACGACTCCTCCGCCATCGCGTGGAGCAGGTGGTAGGTCGTCGAGCGGGGCAGCCCGAGTTCGGCGGCGATGCGGCTCGCCGGGATCGGCCGCGGCTGGGTGGAGAGCAGCCGGAGCACGCGCAGGGCGGCGGTCGCGGCGGGCACGGGTCGGCTCACCCCCACAGTGTTCCTCAAGAACGTCTCGCATCCGAGACACATCCCGCGCCGGCGTACTCGTCAAGTGAGCGGCGCCGGAGTGGGATGGGGGGCATGGAGACAGTGGAGCCCGGGCAGCGGGTCGAGATCGGCGTGGGGCCGCTCACGCCGGAGCAGGTCGTGGCCGTCGCCCGCGGCGGCGCGCGCGTGAGCCTCACCGACGACGCACGTGTGGCGATCGCGGAGGGCCGGGCGGTCGTTGACAAGCTGGCGGCGAGCGACGAGCCGGTCTACGGCGTCTCGACCGGCTTCGGGGCGCTGGCCACCCGTCACATCCCGGTCGAGCGCCGTGCGCAGCTGCAGCGCAGCCTGATCCGCTCCCACGCCGCCGGCTCCGGTCCGCGCGTCGAGGACGAGGTCGTCCGGGCCCTGATGCTGCTGCGCGCCTCGACGCTCGCGACCGGCCGCACCGGCGTGCGCCTGGAGACCGCGGAGGCGTACGTCGCGCTGCTGGACTCCGGCCTCGTCCCGGTCGTGCACGAGCACGGCAGCCTGGGCTGCTCCGGGGACCTGGCGCCGCTCTCGCACTGCGCGCTGGCGCTGATGGGCGAGGGCCGGGTGGTCGAGGACGGCACCGAGGTGCCGGCCGCCGAGGCGCTCGCCCGCCACGGCCTGACGCCCGTCGAGCTCGCCGAGAAGGAGGGGCTCGCCCTCATCAACGGCACCGACGGCATGCTCGGCATGCTCGTCCTCGCGCTCCACGACTTGCGCCGGCTCGCCGACACCGCCGACCTGGCCGCCGCGATGAGCGTCGAGGGCCTGCTCGGCACCGACCGCGTCTTCGCGCCCGACCTGATGGCGCTGCGCCCCCAGCCCGGCCAGGCGGTCAGCGCCGCCCGGATGCAGGCCTTCCTTGCCGGCTCGCCGATCGTCGCCAGCCACCGCCACGGCGACGGCGTCGTCCAGGACGCCTACTCGCTGCGGTGCGCGCCGCAGGTCAACGGCGGCCTGCGCGACACCGTCGAGTACGCCGCCGGCGTGGCCGGCCACGAGCTGGCGGCCGCCATCGACAACCCGTCCGTGCTGCCCGACGGCCGGATCGAGTCGCACGGCAACTTCCACGGCGCGCCGTTGGCCTACGTGCTCGACTTCCTCGCGATCCCGCTCGCGGACGTCGCCAGCATGAGCGAGCGGCGCACCGACCGGTTCCTCGACGTGAGCCGCAATCGCGGCCTGCCGGCGTTCCTCGGCGACGACCCGGGCGTCGACTCCGGTCACATGATCGCGCAGTACACCCAGGCCGCGATCGTCGCCGAGCTCAAGCGGCTGGCCGTCCCGGCGAGCGTCGACTCGATCCCGTCGAGCGCGATGCAGGAGGACCACGTCTCGATGGGCTGGTCGGCCGCCCGCAAGCTGCGCCGCGCCGTCGACGGACTCACCCGGGTGCTCGCGATCGAGATCCTGACCGCCGCCCGGGGCATCGACCTCCGGGCCCCGTTGCGACCGGCGGCCGCCACCGGCGCCGCCATCGCGGTGCTGCGCGACCACGTCACCGGCCCCGGACCCGACCGCTTCCTCGCCGAGGAGATCGAGGCCGCCGTACGCCTCGTGCGCAGCGGTGCGCTGCTCGAGGCGGCGGTCTCGACAGGCTCGACCAACGGATCGGAGACCCGATGAACCGCGAGATCCGTGCCCCGCGGGGCACCACGCTGACCGCCCGGTCCTGGCAGACCGAGGCGCCGCTGCGGATGCTGATGAACAACCTCGACCCGGACGTTGCCGAGCGGCCGGACGACCTGGTCGTCTACGGCGGCACCGGCCGCGCCGCGCGCAGCTGGGAGGCCTACGACGCCATCGTGCGCACCCTCACCACGCTGGCCGACGACGAGACCCTGCTGGTGCAGTCGGGCAAGCCGGTCGGCGTCTTCCGCACCCACGAGTGGGCGCCGCGGGTGCTGATCGCCAACTCCAACCTGGTCGGCGACTGGGCGACCTGGCCGGAGTTCCGCCGGCTCGAGGCCGAGGGGCTGACGATGTACGGCCAGATGACGGCCGGCTCGTGGATCTACATCGGCACCCAGGGGATCCTGCAGGGCACCTACGAGACGTTCGGAGCGGTCGCCCGCGCTCTCGCTGGTCGAGTAGCCGGTCGCGAGGGACGAGCGACCGGCGTATCGAGACCCTCGCTGAAGGGCACCCTCACCCTCACCGGCGGCTGCGGCGGCATGGGCGGCGCCCAGCCGCTCGCCGTCACGATGAACGACGGCGCCGTGCTGATCGTCGACGTCGACGAGACGCGTCTGGCGCGGCGGGTCGAGAACGGCTACCTCGACGAGTACACGACGTCCTACGAGGATGCCGTGGCGCGCGCGGTGGCCGCCAAGGAGGCCGGCGAGGCCCGCTCGGTCGGCCTGGTGGGCAACGCCGCCGAGGTCTTCGAGCGGCTGCTCGCCGACGACGTGCCGGTCGACGTCGTGACCGACCAGACCAGCGCCCACGACCCGCTGAGCTACCTGCCAGTCGGGATCGATGTCGCCGACTGGAAGTCGGCGGCGGAGAAGGACCCGGAGGGCTTCACGAAGGCCGCGCGGGAGTCGATGGCCCGCCAGGTCGCCGCGATGGTCGGCTTCCAGGACAAGGGCGCGGAGGTCTTCGACTACGGCAACTCGATCCGGGAGGAGGCGCGGCTGGCCGGGTTCGACCGGGCGTTCGCGTTCCCGGGGTTCGTGCCGGCGTACATCCGCCCGCTCTTCTGCGAGGGCAAGGGCCCGTTCCGATGGGCGGCGCTCTCCGGCGACCCCGCCGACATCGCCGCCACCGACCGGGCGGTGCTCGAGCTCTTCCCCGAGGACGACCACCTGCGCCGATGGATCACCAAAGCGGGTGAGCAGGTGCAGTTCCAGGGGCTGCCGGCCCGGATCTGCTGGCTGGGCTACCAGGAGCGCCACCTGGCCGGGCTGCGCTTCAACGAGATGGTCGCCTCCGGCGAGCTCTCGGCGCCGGTGGTGATCGGCCGTGACCACCTCGACTCCGGCTCGGTCGCCTCCCCCTACCGCGAGACCGAGGCCATGGCCGACGGCTCCGACGCGATCGCCGACTGGCCGCTGCTCAACGCCCTGCTCAACACCGCCTCGGGCGCCACCTGGGTCTCGCTCCACCACGGCGGCGGCGTCGGGATCGGCCGCTCCATCCACGCCGGCCAGGTGATCGTCGCCGACGGCACCGAGCTGGCCGCCGAGAAGATCGCCCGCGTGCTCGTCAACGACCCCGGCACCGGCGTGATGCGGCACGTCGACGCGGGCTACGACCGGGCCCGCGAGGTCGCCCGCGAGCGCGGGCTGCGGGTTCCGATGGACGAGCCCCGGGACCGGTCCTGATGCTGGAGGCCATCGCCGACATCGGTCGCGACCCGCGCGGCGGCTGGTTCCGCGCCCCCTGGACCGACGCCGAGCTCACGCTGCGCGAGTGGTTCACGGCCGAGGCGGAGAAGCGCGGACTGGACCTCGTCGAGGACGGCAACGGCAACCTGCTCGCCTGGTGGGGCTCTCCGTCGGGGACCAGCGCCGACGCGGTGCTGCTCGGCTCGCATCTGGACTCCGTGCGCGGCGGCGGAGAGTACGACGGCCCGCTCGGCGTCGTCTCGTCCTTCGCCGCCCTCGACCGGCTGCGGGCGGCCGGCCATGTGCCGGACCGGCCGGTGGTGGTCGCCTGCTTCGTCGGTGAGGAGGGGTCGCGCTTCGGCGTCGCCTGTCTCGGCTCCCGGCTGGCCGTCGACGGCGACACCCGGCTCCTGGACCTGCGCGACGACGCCGGCGTCAGCCTCGCCGAGGCGATGCGGGCCTGTGGCCGCGACCCGGAGCGCGCCGGCCGGGCCGCGTGGCTCGACGACATCGGCACCTTCGTGGAGCTCCACGTCGAGCAGGGCCGGGGCCTGGCCGACCTCGACGCGCCGGTCGGGGTCGCGACGGGCATCTGGCCGCACGGACGCTGGCGGTTCGACCTCACCGGGAAGGCCGACCATGCCGGCAGCACCCGGATGGAGGACCGGCACGACCCGATGCTGACCTACGCGACGACCGTGCTGGCCGCCAACAAGCAGGCCCGGGTCGCGGGACAGCGCGCGACGTTCGGCCGGCTCGAGGTGAGTCCCGGAAGCACCAACGCCATCGCCTCGCGGGTCACCGCCTGGCTCGACGCCCGAGCGTCCTCGCCGGAGGCGCTCGACGACCTGCTGCGGGACGTCGAGCGGCAGGCCGCCGACCGGGCCGAGCGCGACGGCACCCGACTGCGGGTCACCGCTGAGTCGGTCTCACCCGCCGTCTGGTTCGACGAGGCGCTGCGCGAGCAGCTCGCGGGTCTGCTCGGCGCGCCCACACTGCCGACCGCGGCCGGCCACGACGCCGGCGTACTGGCCGCTGTGGTGCCCACTGCCATGCTCTTCGTGCGCAACCCGACCGGGGTGTCCCACTCGCCGGAGGAGTACGCCGAGGACGCGGACTGCGCCGCCGGGGTCGAGGCCCTGGCGCGGGTCGTGGAGGAGCTGACGTGATCGAGATCCCCGCCTTCGCCAACTGCCACAGCCATGCGTTCCACCGGGCGCTGCGCGGCCGCGAGGCGGGCGGCGACACGTTCTGGGGCTGGCGGGAGCGGATGTACGCCGTGGCAGCGGCGCTCGACCCGGACCTGCTGCGCGAGCTCGCCACGGCGACCTACCTGGAGATGCGGCTCGCCGGCATCGACGCCGTGGGGGAGTTCCACTACCTACACCATGGGCCGGACGGCGTGCCGTACGCCGACCCCAACGAGACCGGTGAGGCGCTCATCGCCGCCGCCCGGGAGGCGGGCCTGCGGATCTGCCTGCTCGACGCCTGCTACCTCCGCTCGGGCTTCGAGGAGCCGGTGGCCGGGGTGCAGCGGCGGTTCGCCGACGCCTCCGCGGAGGCCTGGGCCACCCGGGTCGGCGCGCTCGCCGCCCGCCATGCCGGTGAGGATGACGTCGTCGTCGGCGCCGCGATCCACTCGGTGCGAGCCGTGCCCGTCAGCGACCTCGCCACCATCGCCACGGCACTGCCCGACGCGCCGCTGCACGTGCACGTGAGCGAGCAGCCCGCCGAGAACGCCGCCTGCCTGGCCGCCACCGGGCGCACCCCCGTGCAGCTGCTCGCCGAGGCCGGCGTCTGGTCCCCGCGCGCCACGGCCGTCCACGCCACCCACCTGACCGACGCCGACGTCGCGACGCTCGGCGGCGCCGGCGTGAGCGTCTGCTTCTGCCCGACCACCGAGGCGGAGCTGGCCGACGGCATCGGCCCGAGCGTCGCGCTCCGCGACGCGGGTGCGCGACTGACGCTCGGCTCCGACAGCAACACCGTGATCGACCTGTTCGCCGAGGCCCGCCTGGTCGAGATGCACGAGCGGCTCCGCTCGGGACGTCGCGGCGCCTGGCGCGCCGAGCAGCTGTGGCGGGCCGCCACGACGGACGGTCTCGCGTCGCTGGGGTTCGAGCCCGCGCAGACGATCGGGCTCGCCGAGTCCGTCCGCACGGCCGGCGCCACCGAGCCGCTGTGGGCGGCGTCCGCAGCCGACGTACGGGTCCCGGAGGTCGACCCCGCCGACGTCGCCGCGCGCCTCGACAAGGTCGTCCGCGCGGTGTGGGAGGCGGTGGCATGAGCCTGCTGATCACCGGCATCGGCGAACTGGTCACCTGGGAGGAGGACCAGCCGGTCCGCCGCGTCGCCGCCCTGGTCGCCGAGGACGGGATGGTCGCCTGGGTCGGTCCGGCCTCCGCCGCGCCCCCGGCCGACGAGGCGCTCGACGTCGCGGGGGCGGCGGTGATCCCCGGCTTCGTGGACGCCCACACCCACCTGGTCTTCGCGGGCGACCGCGTGGAGGAGTTCAGCGCGCGGATGGCGGGCACGCCGTACGCCGCCGGCGGGATCCGCACCACCGTCGCGGCCACCCGTGCGGCGAGCGACGCCGAGCTCGACGCGAACGTGCGGCGGCTCCTGGCCGAGCTGCGCCGCTCCGGGACGACCACCGTGGAGATCAAGAGCGGCTACGGCCTCAGCGTGGCCGACGAGGAGCGCAGCCTGCGCATCGCGCGGGCGCACACCTCCGAGACGACGTTCCTCGGCGCCCACGTCGTCCCGCCGGGCACCACGGTGGACGAGTACGTCGCGCTGGTGACCGGTCCGATGCTCGACGCCTGCGCTCCGCATGCCCGCTGGGTCGACGTGTTCTGCGAGGACGGCGCGTTCGGTGCGGACGCGGCCCGCACGGTGCTGGCCGCCGGGGCCGCCCGCGGCCTGCTGCCGCGCATCCACGCCAACCAGCTCGGCCCGGGGCCCGGCGTGCAGCTGGCGGCAGAGCTCGGCGCGGCCGCCGCCGACCACTGCAGCCATCTCACCGACGCGGACATCGACGCGCTGGCCTCCTCCGGTGTGGTGGCGGGGCTGCTGCCGGGTGCGGAGTTCTCGACCCGCCAGCCCTACCCCGACGCGCGGCGGCTGCTCGACGCCGGCGTGACGGTGGCGCTGGCGACCGACTGCAACCCCGGCTCGAGCTACACCACCTCGATGCCGTTCTGCCTCGCCCTCGCGGTGCGGGAGATGGGGATGACACCGCTCGAGGCGCTGCGGGCCGCGACGCTCGGTGGGGCGGCCTCGCTGCGGCGCTCGGACGTCGGCCATCTGGCCGTCGGGGCACGAGCCGACCTGGTGGTGCTGGCCGCGCCGACGGCGGCGCACCTGGCCTACCGTCCGGGTGTCGACCTGGTCGCCCGCGTCGTCGGCGGGTGAGGGGAGCAGGGGCCGGACATGCTGGTGGCATCCGGTCCACCCTGGTGCCAGGGCGATCCGGATGCCACCGCCGACACGCAACCTGTGGGCTACCAAGCGTGCATCATCAACTGCTGCCGCGGGGCTGATCCCCGCCCGGCATGCGCCCTGTCAGAAGGGTGGATCGCCGCGTGGGTACCCCGATCACGTGTGCGCCTGTTGAGTTCTCCCACTGACATTCCTACGCCTGTCGGACAGCCTCTTCAAGGGTTGACTTCTGGCCGATCAGGTGGATGATTCGGCGCCCGCCCGGAGGCTTCGGGAGGCTCTTCGGGCGTGCTTCCGGGCGATTCTGCGGGGCGCTGTTCGGGGCGTCTCAGGCGCCGATCCGGCGCCGGCGCGCGTTGGCCCACAGCACGCCGCCGGCGACGACCACGCCGCCCACGGCCAGCGTGGCCAGCGTGGCGCGCGCCGGCGGCAGCGGCAGCCGGCTGCGCAGCGCGACCGGCTTGGTGAAGACCAGGATGGGCCAGCCGTTCGCGGCGGCAGTGCGGCGCAGCTCCTTGTCGGGGTTGACGGCGAACGCGTGCCCCACGGCCTCCAGCATCGGTACGTCGGTGGCCGAGTCGCTGTAGGCGTAGCACTCCGACAGGTCGTAGCCGCGCGCCTCGGCGAGCGCCAGGACCGCCTTCGCCTTCTCCTCGGCGTAGGCGTAGTAGGCGATCTCGCCGGTGTAGCGACCGTCGGCGACGTTCATCCGGGTGGCGACGACGTGGTCGGCACCCAGCATCTCGCCGATGGGCTCGACCACCTCCGAGCCGCTGGTCGAGACGATGACGACGTCACGGCCGGCGGCCTTGTGCTCCTCGATCAGCTGCACGGCCTCGTCGTAGACCAGCGGGTCGACGATGTTGTGCAGCGTGTCGGCGACGATCTCGCGGACCACGTCGACGTCCCAGCCGGTGACCAGCTCGGACATGAACCGGCGCATCTTCTCCATCTGGTCGTGGTCGGCGCCGCCGACGACGTAGACGAACTGGGAGTAGACGCTGCGCAGCAGCGCCTTGCGCGAGATCAGGCCACCGGCTTGGAACGGCTTGCTGAACGCCAGGGTGCTCGACTTGGCGATGATCGTCTTGTCGAGGTCGAAGAAGGCCGCTTGCCGGCTGCTTGCCATGGCTCTCATCGTAGGCGGGCCGGTGGGCGTCCACAGGGGGATTGCGGTGAACCCCCGTCCACAGGATCGGGTGGTGCTCGCTGCCGCGGTCGGTCGGGACCGCGAAGGTCGGGGGCATGACCCGTGTCCTGCTCATCACCGCCGACGACCTGCTGCTCGACGAGCTTGTCCGGCTGGCTGCTGCCGCCGGCGCGGTCCCGGACGTCGCGCGCGACGTGACAGCGGCGCTGCGCGGCTGGCCGGGCGCGCCGCTCGTCCTGCTCGGCGCCGACCTCGCCGCCGAGGTGGCCCGCGCCTCGCCTGCCCGTCGCGATGGGGTGTACGTCGTCAGCTGGGGCGATCCGCCGGAGACGTTGTTCCGCGCGGCCCTTGCGGCCGGTGCGGAGGCCGTGGCGGAGCTACCCTCGGCGACCACCTGGTTGGCCGGACGGCTGACCGACGCCGGTGACGACCGACCGGCCCGGGGGCTGACGGTCGGGGTGCTGGCCGGTTCGGGTGGAGCGGGCGCGACGACGTTCGCCTGCGCCCTCGCCCAGGTCGCGGCCCGTCGGGGGCCGACCGTGGTCGTCGACGCCGACCCGCTCGGTGCGGGGATCGAGCGGGTGCTGGGCCTGGAATGGTGTGAGGGGGTGCGGTGGGGCGAGCTGGGCCGGACGGCGGGTCGGCTCAGCGCCCGCTCCTTGAAGGAGGCGCTGCCTCGAGCCGGTGAGCTGGCCGTGGTGGCCTGGGCTCCGGGCGAGCAGCGGTTGCTGGAGGTCGGCACGGCTCGCGAGGTGCTCTCCGCGGCGCGCCGCGGCCACGACACCGTGGTCCTCGACCTGCCGCGTGCGGCCGACCCGGTCACCGACGACCTGGTCAACAGGTGCGACCGGGTGCTCGTGCTCGTCTCCGGCTCGGTGACGGGAGTCGCCGCCGCGGCTCGGCTCGTGGGGCGGTTGCCCGACCCCGCCCGGCTCCGGCTGGTGGTGCGCGGTGCTGGGCCGTCCTCAGAGGCGGTGGCCCGGGCGATCGGGGTGCCCGTGCTGGCGGTGATGGCCGACCAGCGGGGGCTGGCCGAGGCGATCGACCTCGGCCTCGGCCCGGTGCGCTCCGGACGCGGGCCGCTGGGTCGCGCCGCGGCCGACGTCCTGGCGCGGCTCCAGGTCGCCGCATGAGCCCCGAGGTCGCGCCCGAGGTCGTCGACGGCGTCCGGGAGTGGCTCGCGCGCTCGCCCGGCGACCTCACCCCGCACCGGGTGGCCCAGGCGCTGCGGGCCGCCGGCCGCCCGGTCGGTGACGCGACGGTGCTGGCGGTCTACGAGGCGCTGCGCCGCGACGTGGTCGGCGCGGGTCCGCTGGAGCCGTTGCTGCGCACCCCCGGCGTCACCGATGTGCTGGTCAACGGCCCCGACCAGGTGTTCCTGGACCGCGGCCGCGGACTGGAGCCCGCGGCGGTGCGGTTTCCCGACGACGCGGCGGTCCGGCGCCTGGCGCAGCGGCTCGCGGCCGCAGGTGGACGGCGCCTCGACGACGCCGCGCCGTACGTCGACCTGCGGCTCCGCGACGGCACCCGGCTGCACGCCGTGCTCTCCCCGCTGGCGCGGCCCGGCACGGTGATCTCGCTGCGGGTGCCGGCACGCCGCGCCTTCTCGCTCGACGACCTCGTGGCGGCCGGCTCGCTGTCGTCGTCGGCGGCCGCGCTGCTGCGGGCGGTCGTGGCCGCCCGGGTCGCCTTCCTTGTCTCCGGCGGGACCGGAACCGGCAAGACCACGCTGCTCGCGGCCCTGCTGGCGCTGGTCGATCCCGAGGAGCGGATCGTGCTCGTGGAGGACTCCTCGGAGCTGCGACCGGTGCATCCCCACGTCGTCGGCCTGGAGGCACGGCCCGCCAACATCGAAGGCGCTGGCGCCGTGGAGGTCCGCACGCTCGTCCGGCAGGCGCTCCGGATGCGGCCGGACCGACTGGTGGTCGGAGAGGTGCGCGGCGCGGAGGTCGTCGACCTGCTCGCCGCCCTCAACACCGGCCACGAGGGCGGCTGCGGGACCCTCCACGCCAACTCCGCGCTCGACGTCCCCGCCCGGGTCGAGGCGCTGGCCCTGGCCGCCGGCCTCGGCCGGGAGGCGGCCCACAGCCAGCTCGCCTCGGGGGTCGACCTCGTCGTGCACCTGCAACGGGACCGCAGCGGTGTGCGCAGGTTGGCGCAGGTCGCCGTTCCGGTTCGGGCCGCCGACGGGCTGGTCCGCATGGAGCTCGCGGTCGGCGTCACCGGTGGCGGTCAGCTCGTCGAGGGCCCGGGCGCGGGCCGGTTGGCCGGACTCCTCGAGGAGGCCGCGTGCTGACGACCTCGGTCGCCCCCGTGTGCGCTGCGGTGTGCGCCGGCGCCGCGGTGGCGCTGCTGCTTACGACGCGGCCGACGCCGGACCGGCCTGCTCGGGTGCCGCGCCCCGCCGCTCGCTTCGGCTTCCTGACGGTCGCGGCGACCGCGCTGGGGCTTGCCGCGGGACCGCAGGTCGCCGTGGTCGCGGGGTTCGCGGGCGGTCTGCTGGCCGGGGCAGGGCTGCTGTGGCGCCGTCGCGCCGAGCGAGTGGCCGCCGTCCGCACCGCGAGCACCGTCGTTGAGGTCTGCGAGCAGCTGTCCGCCGAGCTCGCCTCGGGACAGCCACCCGGGCCGGCCCTGGACCGGGCCGCCGAGGACTGGCCCGCCCTGGCCCCCGTCGCGAAGGCGTTCCGGATCGGCTCGGACGTGCCTGCCGCGCTGCGTCGGGCGGCGACCACGCCGGGTGCCGGCGACCTGCGCTGGGTGGCGGCCGCCTGGCAGGTCGCGCAACGCACCGGGCAGGGGCTGGCCGACGCCGTCGACCGGGTCGCGATGGAGCTTCGCGCCGCCCAGGCGACCCGGCGGGTCGTCGACGGTGAGCTGGCATCGGCCCGGGCGACCGCCAAGCTGGTCGCCGCCCTGCCGGTCGCGGCGCTCGCGATGGGCTCCGGAGTCGGCGGCGATCCCTGGGCGTTCCTCTTCGGAACGCCGGTCGGAACCGCATGCCTGGCCGTCGGTGCCCTGCTGGGGTGGGTGGGGCTGTGGTGGATCGAGGGCATCGCCCGCAGCGTCGACAGGTCGCCATGAGCTCCATGGTGACCGCGGCGCTGCTCCTCGGCGCCGCCGCGGGCCTGGCGGTCCCGGCGCGGCCCTCGCTGTCGGGGTCGACGGTGGGTCTCGTCGAGCCGGCCGGTCCCCGCGAGGGTGACTGGATGCGCCGCCACCGGCCAGTGCTCAGTCTGCTGGCCGGGACCGGGGCCGCCACGCTGGTCGGCGGTCCGTTGGCCTGGCCGGCAGCGCTCGCCGCCGCGGTCGGGTGCTGGGTGGCGATCAGCCGCTCGGAGCCGGCGTCGGCACGCCGCGAGCGGGAGGCGCTGAGGCGCGACCTGCCGCACGCCGTACGGCTGCTGGCCGGCGCGCTGGGGGCCGGTG
>NZ_DASWXC010000023.1:0-5476 GCF_036405735.1 Nocardioides sp. | reverse complement strand
ATGGGGGGATGACCGCGGTGTCCTCAACGCCGTCCGAGATCTCGTCCGGCTGGTCCGGGACCTCGATGATCGCCGTGTCCTCGGCAACGGCCGTGTCCTCGGTGTCGTCCACGACGACCGGCGCGGGAGTGTCCTCGACCTCGACCGGGTCATCGATCGGCGGGACCACCACTGTGGGCTCGTCGTCGGGCTCGGTCGTGGCGGTGGTCGCCGCGGCGCTGGTCTCCGGTGCGGCCTCCGGGACGGGCTCGGATGCGGGCTCGGCGTCGGACGTCTCGACCTCGGCCGATGCCTCCACCTTGGTGCCGACCGTGCTGGCGTCATCAGACTTCTCGCCCCGCACGAGGGCATCGAAGTCCTCGGCGGTGGGGGTGGTGTCGTCGGTGGCGGGCCCCTTGTCCTTCTTCTTTCGCTTGAAGAGGCTGCCCAACGAGGGCATCTCCAACGACGGGCCGTCGCCCAAGTCCTTATCTGCCATGGCGGGCAGTCTGCCAGATGGGCCGGGCACGACGAGGCGAATGTCCAGCGGAGTGTGCAGCGAGATTCACGGGCCCATGCGCCGTTGTGTGTGGGCTCCGGGCAGCTGACCGGGGCCCGCCTGTCACGGCGTACGACCGTGTCGTTGGTGATCGCCTTGCTCAAATGCCGCGAGGCCCGGACCCATGGAGATGGATCCGGACCTCACAATGTCGGGCTGACAGGATTTGAACCTGCGGCCTCTTCGTCCCGAACGAAGCGCGCTACCAAGCTGCGCCACACCCCGATCATGATCCCGGCAGAGCCGGGCTCACAAGCACCGGAGCATACCGGAGCAGCCGCCGCCGTCCGAATCGGCACTCACGCCACGGACGCCTCGGCGGGGGCGAGCGTCAGCAGCGTCGCCTCGGGCCGGCAGGCCACCCGGATCCGGGCGTACGGCGAGGTGCCGACCCCCGCGGAGACGTGCAGCCACGAGGAGTCCGGATCCCCCGCCCGCGACGCTGCAGGGTGGCGGTGCAGGCCGCTGGCGCGGGCCGGCTCGAGGTCGCAGTTGGTCGTCAGCGCCCGGCTCCCGCCGGGAACGGGGAGCCGCACCTGGCCGCCGTGCGTGTGGCCGGCCAGGACGAGCTCGTAGCCGTCGGCGGCGTACTGATCGAGCACGCGCAGGTACGGCGCATGCGTGACTCCGACGCGCAGGTCGGCGTCGCGCGGCGCCGGCCCGGCGACGTCGGCCAGCCGGTCGTAGCCCAGATGCGGGTCGTCGACGCCGGCGAACGCCAGCCGTACGCCCGCGACCTCGAGGGTGCCGAACCGGTTGGTCAGGTCCAGCCAACCGCCACGGGTGAAGCCGGCGACCAGGTCCGGCCACGGCAGCGGGGGCACGTCGGTGTGGCGGTGGCCGTCGTCGGGGAGGAGGTAGCGCAGCGGGTTCCGCAACGTCGGCGTGAAGTAGTCGTTGGAGCCGAGCACGAAGACCCCCGGCACGTCCAGCAGCGGGCCGAGCGCGTCGAGCAGGGGCGGCACGGCGTCGGCGTGCGCCAGGTTGTCGCCGGTGTTGACGACCAGGTCCGGACGCAGCAGGGACAGCGAGGAGAGCCACGCCAGCTTCCGCTCCTGGGTCGGCACCAGGTGGAGGTCGGAGAGGTGCAGCACGCGCACCGGGTCGGCCCCGGCGGGCAGGGCGGGCACGGTGACGCGCCGCAGGGTGTACTGCCGGGCCTCCCACAAGGCATAGCCGGTCAGCCCCGCTCCGGCGAGCGCTCCGGCGGCCGCCGTACGGCCGAGGAGGCCGGTCAGGGCGCGCGAACGACCGCGGGAACGGCTGCCGGAAAGGGGGGAGTGCCGCATGCGGCAAGGCTGCCACAATGGCCCGCATGAGCACTCTCAAGGACCGTCTCCGCGCCGACCTCACCACCGCGATGAAGTCGCGCGACGAGCTGCGCGCCGCCACGCTGCGGATGGTGCTCACCGCGGTCACCAACGCCGAGGTCGCCGGCAAGGAGCACCGCGAGCTGTCCGACGACGACATCCTCACGGTGCTGTCGAGCGAGGCCAAGAAGCGCCGCGAGGCGGCCACGGCGTTCGCCGACGGCGGTCGTGAGGAGAGTGCGGCGCGCGAGCGGGCCGAGGCCGAGGTGATCGCCGACTACCTGCCCGCACAGCTCTCCGCCGACGAGATCGCCGGCCTGGTCGCCGCCGCCATCGAGCAGACCGGCGCCGCCGCCGACGGCATGCGCGCCATGGGCAAGGTCATGGGCGTGGTGACGCCGCAGGTCAAGGGCCGCGCCGACGGTGGCGCGGTCGCGGCGGAGGTACGCCGCCAGCTCGGCGCCTGACCGGTCCGCCGGCCGACCAGCAGGAACTCAGTCGTCGTTGCCGCGACCGTTGTTGCCGTCGCCCGCGTCGTCGTCACCCGGGCCACCGAAGTCGACGTCGAGATCGGGGATCTCCGCCGTCGCCGGCGCCTCGGTCCCCGCCGACCGCTTCTTGCGCTTCTTGGGCTGTCCCTTGGACGGGTAGATGAGCACGACGCTCTTCTCGACCGCGGTCCCGCTGGGGGAGGTGTAGGCCACCAGGCCCTTGCGGACCGGTGAGCGGACCGAGCTGGCGACGCTGACGTTGAAGCCCGCGTCGCGCAGCCGCCGCTTGGCCTCGTCGACGCTCATGCCGCTGACGTTGGGTACGTCGACCTTGTGGCCGTTGACGATGTCGGACGGCGGCTTCACGAAGTCGATGGGGTCCAGCCGGTCGTCGATCTCGTGCATGGCGTCGGCCCACATCGGGCCGGCGAAGCCGGAGCCCGAGGCGGACTGGATCAGGCGCCCTCCGATGACCTGGCCCTTGAGGCCCATCGGCTGGCCCACGGAGTTGGCGCCGGCGATCATGGCGGCCGCGGCGACCTGCGGCGAGTAGCCGACGTACCAGACTGACTTGCCGTCCTGCGTGGTTCCGGTCTTGGCGGCCGACGGGACGCGCTGCCCGGACGCGTTGCTGAGGTCGGTCCGACTGATGTCGTACCCGAAGCCACCCGGCTCCTGGACGCCGCGGAGAACGTCATTGACGGCGTCGGCGACGCCGTTGGTCATCACCTGCTGGCAGCTCGGCTCGTAGTTCTTCACCACGTTGCCGTTGGCGTCGAGGATCTGCGTCACCGGGCGGGTGTCGCAGTGCAGCCCGCGGGCGCCGAAGGTGGCGTAGGCCTCGGCCATCTCCAGCGGGCTGACGTTCGCCACGCCCAGGGTGAAGGAGGGGATCCGCTCCGCGCCCGGCCCCGTGGGCTGGGTCAGCTTGATCCCCATCGCCTTGGCGAGGTTGAACGGGTCGCACAGCCCGGTGCGCATCTCGAGCTGGGCGTAGAAGGTGTTCACCGACTCGCGCGTGCCGGTGTAGAGGTTCTTGATGCCGCTGGTCGTGGAGTTGCCGACCTTCCACTCGCCGACGAAGTTGCCCTCACCGGGGCAGTTGGCGAAGTCGGACTGCTGGAAGACCATGTCACGCTTGGCGTTGATCGTGGTGTTCAGCGCGATGCCCTGGTTGACCGCGGACGCCAGCACGAAGGCCTTGAAGGTGGAGCCGGCCTGGAAGCCGGCGGAGTCGCCGTACTCCTGCGGGACGACGTAGTTGAGGTAGGTCTGCCCCTTCTTCTTGCTGCGGCCCATCGGGCGGGACTGGGAGAGCGCGAAGAGGTTGCCGGTGCCGGGCTCCACGACGGCCAGACCGCCGATCGCCTGGTCCGTGGGGTGCACGTGCCGCTCGACCGAGGCGTCGGCCGCGCGCTGGTCGCCCAGCCGCAGCGTCGTCTTGATGGTGAGGCCGCCGGAGTAGAGCAGCTTGCGGCGCTCCTCCGGCGTCTGCGCGAGGGTCGGGTCGGAGAGCAGCCGGCGTACGACGTAGTCGCAGAAGAACGGCGCGGAGGAGTTCACGCAGCCGTTCTGCGACTTCTGCACGTCCAGCCCGAGGTCGCTGGCCTTGGCCTCCTCGGCCTTCTGCCGGCTCACGACCTTGAGCTCGGCCATCCGGTCCAGCACGACGTTGCGTCGGGCCAGCGCGCGGTCGGGCGCGTTGGTCGGGTCGTAGCCGGTGGGGTTCTTGACCAAACCTGCCAGCGTTGCTGCCTGGGTCAGGTTGAGCTTGCTGGCATTGACGCCGAAGTAGTGGCGGGCGGCCGCCTGGACGCCGTGCGCGCCGTCGCCGAAGTAGACGGTGTTGAGGTAGCGCTCGAGGATCCAGTCCTTGGAGTACTTCTGCTCCAGCGCGATCGCGTAGCGCAGCTCCTTGATCTTGCGGGCATAGCTGTCGTCGGTGGCGGCCTTGCGCTCCTCCGGCGTGGTCGCCTGCGCGAGCAGCGTCTGCTTGACCAGCTGCTGCGTGATCGATGAGCCACCCTGGACCACGCCGTTGTTGGCCTGGTTGGTGAGGAAGGCGCGCAGCGTGCCCTTCAGGTCGAGTGCACCGTGCTGGTAGAAGCGGTAGTCCTCGATGGAGACGATCGCCTGGACCATGACGCGGGAGATCTGGCCCAGCGACCGGTTGACGCGGTTCTCGTCGAAGAGGGTGGTGATCAGCTTGCCCTCGGAGTCGACGATCCGGGTGCGCTGGGCGAGCTCGCCGGTGTCGAGCTCCTCGGGGAGGTGCTCGATGCTGCGCGCGACGTTGCGGGCGCCGATGCCGGCGACCCCCGCGAACGGGATCGCGAGACCGGCGACCACGACCCCGAGGACGGCGGCCACGGCGAGCATGACACCCAGGTGCGGGAGCAGCTGCACGGCCGGCACTCGGTCGGCGGGACGGTTCGGCATGCGGCCAAGGGTACGTGACGCCGGCTCCCGCGCCGCGCCGGCGCAACTGGGCCTCGGGTCCCAGGATGGCACTGCCGGGCTAGTCATATGGGACTAGCGAACTTGGGTCGAACAGGTCTAGGCCATGCCTGCCGTGGCGCTTTACGTTGACACTACGGGTTGCCAGCGGCGGTCATCGTGGGGACAGACACCGCTGGCAGAGAACAACATGGGGACACAACATGTGGGTTGAGGACTGGGCACCGAAGGCCGCCTGCCGGGCGGCGGCGCCGGACGAGCTGTTCGTACGAGGCGCCGAGCAGAACAAGGCCAAGCAGGTCTGTAGCGCCTGCCCGGTACGCACCGAGTGCCTGGCCGAGGCGCTCGACAACCAGATCGAGTGGGGGGTCTGGGGCGGGATGACCGAGCGGGAGCGCCGTGCGCTGCTCCGCCGGCGACCCAACGCCAGCTGGCGCACCGTCCTCGAGGCTGCGCGCACCGAGCAGGACGCGACCGTCTGACGTTCCTCGGGACGTCTCAGTCCTGGGCGAGCAGCTCCCCGATCCGGCGCAGGCCGTCGAGGTCGTGGACGTCCTCCGGGAGCGCGGGTACGACGGTGGTCGGCACCGAGGGATGCGCCGCCGCGAACCGCTGCCGGAGCTGCTGCTCCCGCTCGACGAGCCGGATCCGGTCGGCGTGCAGCCGCAGCAGCCCGGCCG
>NZ_DASWXC010000022.1:0-23762 GCF_036405735.1 Nocardioides sp. | reverse complement strand
ACGGAGGGAGGCGCCGGATCAGGCGGCCAGCGGCAGGTCGTCGTGCGGCTCGATCGCGGAGCGCAGCTTGGCGAGGATGCCGCTGAGCAGCCGCGACACCTGCATCTGGGTGACGCCGATGCGCTGGCCGATCTCCTCCTGGGTGAGGTCGTCGACGAAGCGCAGCCTCACGATGAGGCGCTCCCGCGAGGTCAGCGCGGCCAAAGCGGGGGCGAGCAGCGCCCGTGCCTCGGCGGCGGCCAGGCCGGTGTCGACCTCCGGCAGCAGGTCGCCGAGCGAGGCGCTGTCGGGCTCGCTGGAGCCGACCGGGGCGTCGAGCGAGAGCGGCGTGAAGCAGCCCTCGGCGCCGAGCGCCTCGATGACGTCCTTCTCCTCGACCTCGAGGGCGGCGGCGATCTCGGCGCAGGTCGGCGTCCGGCCGAGGCTGTCGCGGAGGGTCTCCCTGGTCCGCATGACGCTGGTCTGCAGCTCCTGCACGCGGCGGGGCGGACGCACGGTCCAGCCCAGGTCGCGGAAGTGGCGCTTGATCTCGCCGCGGATCGTCGGGACCGCGTAGGTGAGGAAGTCCTCCGCCTTGTCGCCGTCGAACTTGCGGGCGGCCCGCACGAGGGCCACGTAAGCCACCTGCTCGAGGTCCTCGAGCGGGATGCCGCGGCCCTGGTAGCGGCGCGCGATGGAGCGCGCCACGCCGGTGTTGACGAGGATGACCTGCTCGATGAGCTCCTCGCGCTCCTGGCTGCGGCCTGCGTCCGAGGCCTGGTCGAGCAGTCGGTTCGTCTCGCGCCGCCGGGTCTCTCGCGGCACATCCTGGTGAAGCGTCGCTGTGATGGTCATGACCGGTTCGTGCCCGGCCCTCCGACCGCTGTAACAACCCGACACCCTTTTGGTCCCTGGGGGTGGGGATTTGTCGGCGAAGTGCTCACCCTTAGGGGTGAGGCCCACGCGTGGACGCCGCCGAACAACTGTCGGACGGCTCCCGAGCGGGCCCGGAGGACCCACCGCCCCGGAGCGTGACCTCGGCGGGATACCCCCCGGGGCGGTGGTCCGGCCCTCGATGCGAGTGTCCCTCCCGAGGTCACCCGACCAGGCCGACGTGGTCCGTTACCCCGGGCCGCGCGCGCACCATGCACCTTCTCGACGGAGGACGAGGGGCCGCGGCGCCGGGACTGACGTCGGCGGCCGGACACCGCCGCCCCGGCGCGCGCGGCCCGGGGCGGCGGCTCGGCACGATGCGAGTGTCCTCGAGGTCACCCGACCTGGCCGACGGGCCCCGTTGCCCCGCTGTGACGCCCGTCATGCGCGCGTGATGCGCGTCCCAGCGCGCGAGGGCCGCCGGGTGTCAGGCGTCGGGCGGCGCGAAGCCGTGCTGCATGCACCAGGCGACGGCCTGGGCACGCGAGGTGGCGCCGATCTTGCGGTAGGCCTGGCGGATGTGGCTCTTGAGCGTGTTGACGGTCAGGAACAGCCGGTCCGCGATCTCCTGGTTGGACAGACCCTGGGTGATCAGCGCCAGCGTCTCGACCTCGCGCGGCGAGAGACCGGCCTCGTTGCCGAGCCGCTCCTCCTGGTCGGGCAGCGACTTGCCGGCGGCGGTCAGCTCGACGGCCTCCACCAGGTCCTCGGCGCGGATGCTCATCGAGACCCACGCCGGGCAGCCCTTGGCGATCGCGCGGGCGCGGAGGTCGGGACGCATGTCGCGGCTGTAGATGAGCACCTTGGCGTCGGTGTTCTTGACCAGGTGGTCGAGCTCGGCGCCGTCGGAGTTGTGCAGGCCCAGGGTGTCGTAGAGCACGACGTCGACGCCGAGCGCCTTGCTGTACACGCTGGACAGCGCCGTGACGGTGATCCGCTGCGGATAGTCGGCCAGCATGGCGGTCAGGCCCCGGGCCACGACCTCTTGGCGGCTGACGATCGCCAGCCGGATCGGCTGGTCAGGCATGCGCTGCGTCCATGCGGCGAATCGTGCCAGACGCACAGGCCACCCGCCACGCGGTCCAGCTCCGCCGACCGGCTTTCCGTGCCACAGAAAAGGCCCCGTTGAGTCCGGTCATCGCCTTTACCGATGCCGTCGGGACAGGGGAAGAAGGTAGCCTCCACAAGGCCGGATGATCGGGAATCGGGGGCGATGCAGGTGCGCTGGATGCGATGGACGGCCATGGCCGTCTCGGTGGTGGTGCTCGGGGGCCTCGGCGCCGTCGTACCACCCGCGGCGCCGGCGTCGGCCGCCGCGACGCCGACCTGGATGCCCCAGGCGGGGCCGGTCTTCAACAACCCGCTCGGCAGCCTGAAGGGCCAGCAGGCGATCCTGCGCCAGGTGCTCGCCGCCGTACGTCACGCGCCGCGAGGCTCCCTGATCCAGATGGCGGTCTACTCCTTCGACCGCTCCGACCTGGCCTACGCGCTGCGCAAGGCGCGCCAGCGCGGCGTACGCGTGCAGCTCATCGTCAACAAGTCGGTGATGTCGGGTGTCGCGCGGAACCTGCAGAGGCGGTTCGGCAAGAACCCCAACCGGCCCAGCTTCGTCATCGCCTGCCCCGGCGCGTGCCGGCGCAAGGGCGACGGCGGCAACATGCACTCCAAGGTGTTCGCCTTCAGCCAGACCGGCGCCGCTCAGAACGTCGTCATCGCCAGCTCGGGCAACATGACCTCCAAGGCCATCTACCGGCAGTGGAACGACAGCTACACCGTCATCGGTGACGCCGGCCTGTACGCCGCCTGGCAGTCGATGTTCAGCCAGATGGCCCATCAGCGCCGCGTCGGCCCCCGCCGGCTGACCTACACCGCACCCGACGGCGCCTTCGGTGCGTGGTTCGAGCGCAGCCTGGCGTCGAAGGGCTACACGCCGGGCCCGCAGGGCACCACGACCCTCACCCCGGTCTCCGGCCGCTACCGGCCGGCGAACGACCCCGTCGTGCACCGGATCCGTCGGGTCGGATGCCGCGCGCCGGCGGGGTACGGCGCCGGCGGACGCACCATGATCCGGATCGCTGCCTACGCGATGTTCCAGGTCCGCGGCGAAGCCCTCGCCAAGGCGCTGGTCAACAAGAAGCAGCAGGGCTGCAACATCAAGATCATCATGAGCGTGCCGGGCGGCCCGACGTACAAGCGCATGCAGCGCGCGGGCATCCCCATGCGCAGCGCCGACTGGCTCTTCGCCCACCGTGTGGCGGAGAAGGAGGACGGCATCGAGGGCTGGGGCCCCCGGTTCTACTCCCACTACAAGGTCATGATGGTGGACGGCATGTGGAACGGCCGCCCGACCAAGACCGTGTGGACCGGCTCGGAGAACTGGTCGGCCATCTCGTTCGCGAACGAGGAGGTCGTCTTCACCATCCACGACGCCGCCGTCCACCGCGCCTACTTCAAGCGCTGGCGCTCGATGTGGAACGGCCGCGCCACCCACCGGATGGGCATCGAGCCGACCTACGGCCCCTGAGCGGCCGCGGCCCAGTCGACGAGGTCGCGCGCCGGCCCCTCGGGCGGACGGGCACCGCCTTGCCAGACCGCGTGCAGCCGGCGTGTCAGGTCGATGCCCCGCACGGCCACCCGCACCAGGCGACCGGTGGCGAGGTCGTCGCGGACGGCGTGCGCGCCGAGGGCCGCCGGTCCGGCGCCCGCCGCGACGGCGGAGCGCACCGCCGCGGTGCTGGACAGTTCCAGCGCCGGTGGCGCCGTGGGCAGACCCGCCAGGGCGCGGTCGAGGACGGTCCGGGTGCCGGAGCCGGCCTCGCGGACGACCAGCGGCGTCGCCGCCCGCGCGGCGGCGGTGATCCGGCTGCGCCCGGCCCAGGGATGACCGGGTCCGACGACGACGACGAGCTCGTCGGTGCCGACCAGCCGGTGAGCGAGGCCCTCCGGCGCGTCCGGCCCCTCGACGAAGCCGAGGTCGACCTCGCCGCTGGCCACGAGCGCGGCGACCTGGGCGCTGTTGGTCGCGGTCATCCTGACCTCGGTCGGGTCCTGGCCCCGTTTGGCCTGCTCGGCCCGCACGGCCACCAGCCAGCCCGGCAGCAGGTGCTCGGCGATCGTCAGGCTTGCTGCGATCGAGAGGTGGCCGCGCCGGTCGGTGCGCAGCGTCGCGATCCCGATGTCGAGCTGGGTGGCCGCCTCGACCACGCGACCGGCCCACTGCACCACCAGCTCGCCGGTCGGCGTCAGCTCCGATCCGCGGCGGGTCCGCGTCAGCAGCGGCTCCCCGATCAGCGCCTCCATCGTGCGCACCCGCGACGATGCCGCCTGCTGGCTGACGCCGAGTGCGGCAGCCGCCGCGCTCAGGCTGCCGGTCCGTGCCACGAGGACGAGCAGCTCGAGGGCACGCAGCTCCGGCACCCGGGGACTCAACACAGGTCACAACGATACCTTGTGACGAGACAACCACAAGCTCGTTGTGTGGCCCCGGTGCGACGCCGGAGAATCGCCGCATGACACTTCGCGTAGCCGTCGTGGGCGGTGGACCGGCCGGGATCTATGCCGCCGACATCCTCACCAAGTCCGAGGTCGACGTCTGCGTCGACATCGTGGAGCGGCTGCCCGCGCCGTACGGCCTGGTGCGGTACGGCGTCGCGCCGGACCACCCGCGCATCAAGGAGATCATCAAGGCGCTCGACCGGGTGCTCGCCAAGCCCGAGGTCCGGTTCCTCGGCAGCGTCGAGTTCGGCGTCGACGTGAAGCTCGAGGACCTGCGCGAGTTCTACGACGCGGTGATCGTCGCGACCGGCGCCATGGCCGACCGCGACCTCGGCATCCCCGGCGAGGAGCTCTCCTACGGCGCCGCCGACTTCGTCTCCTGGTACGACGCCCACCCGGACGTGCCGCAGAGCTGGCCGCTCGACGCGACGAGCGTCGCGGTGCTGGGGGTCGGCAACGTCGCCCTCGACGTGGCCCGGGTGCTGGCCAAGAAGGGCGAGGAGATGCTGCCGACCGACGTACCCCCGCACGTCTACGAGGCCCTCAAGGCCAAGACGACGACCGACGTGCACGTCTTCGCGCGCCGCGGGCCGGCGTACGCGAAGTTCTCCCCGCTCGAGCTGCGGGAGCTGAACCACTCGCCCAACGTCGAGGTGGTCGTCCACCCGGAGGGCTTCGACGTCGATGCGCACGGGATGGCGCACATCGGCACCCACAAGGCGCAGAAGATGGTGCTCGACACCCTTGCCAACTGGGTCGGCCGCGACCTGGAGGGCAAGCCGCACCGCATCCACCTGCACTTCGCCGAGGCGCCGGTGGCGATCCTCGGTGACGGCAGCGGCGTGACGACGCTGCGTACCGAGCGCACCCGCCCGCTGGGTGACGGCACCGTCGAGGGGACCGGGGAGCTGACCGACTGGGACGTGCAGGCGGTCTACCGCGCCGTCGGCTACCGCAGCACGCCGCTGCCCGGCCTGCCGTTCGACGACCGTGCCGCCGTCGTCCCGAACGACGGCGGCCGGGTGCTCGACCTCGACGGAAGCCCGATCCCCGGCACCTACGTGACCGGTTGGATCAAGCGCGGTCCGGTCGGCCTCATCGGCCACACGAAGAGCGACGCGGCCGAGACCGTCCGTCACCTGCTGGCCGACACCCGACCGACGGCGACCTCGCGCGAGCCCGGCGCCTTCGACGCCTACCTGGCCGAGCGCGGCGTCGACGTGCAGACCTACGAGCACTGGCTGCGCCTCGACCAGCACGAGCTCGCCACCGGCGCTGCTCAGGACCGGCTCCGCGTCAAGGTGCCGACGCGCGAGGAGATGCTTCGCGTCGCCCGGTGAGGCCGTGAAACCGCCGCGTTGGCGCTTGCGGATCGGCGGCGTTTTGTCACCCGCGTGACAACAACCCGCCCGTCGCGCCGCAGACCCACCAGCACCATTGGCACCAGAGGCGGGGGTCCGCGTCACCCTTGTCCCCGACTCCCACCGCATGGGGAGCTCCGGCGGCCCCGTCACCCTTCTGCCTGGGTGGCGGGGCCGTTCCTGCTGCCCACGTCGCGATGGCAGCCCGAATGGCTACGGGAACGCCGAACGGCGGCCCCGAAGGACCGCCGTCACGCGAGCCGCCTGTCAGAATCGAACTGACGACCTACTCATTACGAGTGAGTTGCTCTACCGACTGAGCTAAGGCGGCGTGCTGCCCGCCGGAGCGAGCAACGAGCCGAAGCATACCGACGTCCCCGCCGTGCGACGAAACCGGCGGGGACGTCGGGAGTCCCGACGAGGGGCCATGTGCGTCGCCGCAGGGGCGACGGACTGGGAGGGTCAGGCCGCGACGACGTCAGGAGTCCGGCGGCCGGCGTACCGACCGGTGACCTGGGTCTGCTCGGCGCCGCACCAGCACGTGAAGCTGATCTCGATGCCGTGGCCGGTGTTCATGACACCGGTGATCTGGCTGTCGAAGATCAGGTACGTCTCGTCGCAGGCGGCGCAGTGGTGAGCGAGCATGGCTCCATCGTGACCGACAGGGATCCATAGAGGTAGGGCCACTCTCCAGCGCTTCCCATAGGCTGTGCCTATGCTCTCGCTGCACCAGCTGCGTTGCTTCCTGATGACCTACGAGCACGGCTCGTTGACGGCGGCCGCGGAGGCCCTCGGCTACGCCCAGCCGAGCGTGTCGGAGCAGATCCGCGCGCTCGAGAAGACCCTCGGCGTCCAGCTCTTCCGGCGGGTCGGCCGCGGCGTCGTACCAACCACCGTGGCCGACACGCTGCGACCGCACGCGGAGCGCACGCTCGCCGCCGCGGAGGAGGCGCGCAAGGCGGTGCAGGCGGCGAAGTCCTTCGAGACGGGCACGATCCGGTTCGGCATGTTCGGGGCCGCACGGCTCTACGCCGGCGCGGACCTCGTCGCCGACGTGCTGGCGCGCTATCCCGGCGTCCGTGTGGAGCTGGTCGGCCAGAACTCCGCCGAGGTGCAGGAGGATCTGCGCCGCGGCCGGCTGGAGGCGGCCATGATCGCCGTCTCCAGCGTCGAGAGCGAGGGCATGACGATCACGCCGGTCGCCCGCGACGAGCTGGTCTACGTCAGCGCCGATCCCACGCGGCTCGCGACGCCCGTCACGGCGCATCGGCTCGCGCAGGCGTCGCTGGTGATGCCGGAGACGACCTGGCGCGCGGACGACTCCATCCGGATCATCCTGCGCCGGCTGCTGCACGAGACCGGCCGCAACCCGCCGACCCGTATCGAGGTGGAGGACATCGAGACCGCCGTCGAGCTGGTCGGGCGCGGACTGGCGGACTCGGTGATCCCGCGCGGCGCCGCGGAGCAGCTGCTCCCCCGGCTGGCGCCTGCGGCCGGCTGGGTCTCGCTGCGGCCCCGGCAGTACGACACCTTCGCGATCGTGCACCGTGCCGACGCGACCCTGTCGCCGGCCGCACGGCTGATGATCGAGCTCGCCACCCGTCGGATCCGGGAGATCGCCGAGCCCGTCAACCTCCGCTGATCACGCCAACCCGGGAGTCGACCCACGGGAACCCGGGACTCAACAGGCCAGGCCGTCCTGGGGGACAGTGCCGTCGAGGAGGTAGTCCTCCACGGCGGTGTCGACGCAGTCGTTGCCCGAGCGGTAGCCGGTGTGACCGTCACCGTCGCGGGTGACCAGGACGCCGGAGTCGAGCTGCTCGGCCAGGGCCTCGGCCCAGACGAGCGGGGTCGCGGGGTCGCGGGTGGTGCCGATGACCAGGATGGGGGCCGCCCCCTCGGCGCGGATGTCCAGGCGTGGCTCCGTGCTGGTCACCTTGATGCCGCCGCAGGTGGTGTTCATCCAGGCGAAGACCCGACCGAACGTCGGCGAGGCGCGGGTGTACGCCGGCACCTCGGCCGCGACCTGGTCGGCGGTGATCGCCCACGGGTCGTCGAGGCAGTTGATGGCGTAGATCGCCTCGGCGCTGTTGGTCTTGTAGGTCCCGCCGGAGCGGTCGTTGTAGAGGTCGGCGAGCTCCATCAGCGTGGCGCCGTCACCGTCGAGCGCGTCCCGGAGCGCGGCGCTGAGGATGACCCAGTAGTCCCGGGAGTACAGCGGCAGCGCCAGCCCGAGGAACGCGTCGCCCTCGGTGAGCCTCCGTCCGCCGCCCGCGGGGAGCGGCTCGGCGTCGATGCGGACCATGAGGTCCTGGATCGTGCCCAGTCCCTCCTCGACCGAGGAGCCGAGGAAGCAGTCGTCGGTCGACTCGACGCAGTTGGCGACGTAGGCGCGCAGGGCGGTCTCGAACCCCTGCGCCTGCTGCAGGTTGACCTCACGGGTGCCGAGCCTCGGGTCGACCGCGCCGTCGAGCACGAAGCGGCCGACGTTGCCCGGGAAGAGCTCGGCGTAGGTCGCCCCGAGCTTGGTGCCGTAGGACGCGCCGAAGTACGTCAGTGTCGTCTCGCCGAGGGCCGAGCGCAGGACGTCCATGTCGCGCGCCGCCTCGGCGGTCGACACGTGGGCGGCGAGCTCGCCGGAGCGCTCCTGGCAGCCGGTGCCCATCGCGTCGGCCATCGCGACGTACGCGCGCTCCTCCGCGGGGGTGTCGGGATCCGGGTCGGTGGCGAGGTAGGCGGTGAGCTCGTCGTCCGAGAGACAGTCCACCGGGTTGCTGTCCCCGACGCCACGGGGGTCGAAGCCGACGATGTCGAAGCGCTGGCGCAGGGGGCGACCGAAGACCTGCCGCGCCGCCGCGGCGTAGTCGGTGCCGGGGGCGCCGGGCCCACCGGGGTTGACCACCAGCGAGCCGAGTCGTTCGCCGGAGGCCGGCACCTTGAGGAGGGCGATCTGGAGCGCGTCACCGCCCGGGTCGCGGTAGTCCAGCGGCACGGTGAGGGTGGCGCACTGCAGGCCCTTGCGGCACGGCTCCCACGCGGGCCGCTGCCCGTAGAACCGTTGCAGCGCCGGGTCCGGCGCCTGCTCGGATCCCGGCGCCGGCGTGACCGGCGCAGCCGGGGCGCTGCCCGGAGCGTCGTCGCCGCCGTCGCTGGCGCCGATCACGCTGAGTGCGGCGACCCCTGCGCCGGAGAGCGCCAGGGCGATCACGACGACCCAGGCCATCACACGGGTGGTCCGGGTGCTCATCGCACTCCCTCCTCGGGCGCGCGCAGCGCCACCATCAGCGACTCCAGGGCGAGCGGCACCGGCACGTTGAACTCCAGCATCTGCTCGCGGGCCTCGAAGATGGAGCCGATCCGTCGCAGGTTGAGCTCAGGGGTGGCGGCGCGTGCGACCTGCTCGACCTCCGCGCGGATCTCCTCGTTCACCAGGGCGCTGCCGGCCCCCGTGGCCAGCGCGATGGCATCGCGGTAGACGCTCATCAGGTCGGTCAGGCCACGGTCGACGACGTCGAGGTGGCGGCGCTTGGCGCGGGTCTTCTGGGCGCGCTCGAGCTCGGCGAGCGCCGGGGCGTACTCGCGCGGCCGCCGGCCGCGCTCGACGACGCCGTAGCCGGCGTCGAGGTCGGCCTTCTCCCGCGCGTCCAGCTCGGTCGTGAGCGCGTCGGCCTCCTCCTTGGTGACCTCGGCGAGCCGCTGGGCGGCGAGCAGGCAGTCCTTGAGCGTGCGGAGCCGGGCGGGCAGCCGGACGATCTCCTCGCGCCGGGCCCGGGTCGCCGCGTCACGGGCGAGGGCGCGGGCCCGGCCGATGTGGCCCTGGCTCGCGCGGGCGGCGAGCGAGGCCAGCGCCGGGTCGACGCCGTCGCGGCTCTCCAGGAACGCCGCGACCTCAGCCGTCGACGGCGTCGCCAGCGTCACCAGCCGGCAACGCGACCGGATCGTCGGAAGGGCATCCTCGACCGTCGGCGCGCACAGCATCCAGACCGTGCGCTCGGTCGGCTCCTCGATGGCCTTGAGCAGTGCGTTGGCGGCCTGCTCGGTGAGTCGGTCGGCGTCCTCGACGATCAGCACCTGCCAGCGGCCACCGGCAGGGGCGAGCGCGGAGCTGCGGACCAGGTCGCGCACCTCCTTGACGCCGATGGAGAGCTTCTCGGTGCGCACGACCGTCACGTCGGCGTGCGAGCCGTTGAGCACCGTGTGGCACTCGTGGCAGGTGCCACAGCCGCCATCGGGACACTGCAGCGCGGCGGCGAAGGCCGTGGCGGCGTTGGAGCGGCCCGAGCCCGGCGGTCCGGTGAACAGCCAGGCGTGGGTCATGCCCTGGCCGGCGACAGCGGTCCGCAGCGTCGCGATGACGGCGCGCTGGCCGACCAGGCCGTCCCAGACGCTCGCCGTGGCCGCGGTCATCGTGCGGCCTGCTCCAGCAGCGGCTCCAGCCGGGAGCGTACGGCGGCCGCGATCTCCTCCACCGGCGCGCGGGCGTCGAGCACGAGGTAGTGGTCGGGGTCCGCCTTCGCCATCGCGACGAACGCCTCGCGCACCCGCTCGTGGAACTCCAGCGACTCGCCCTCGATCCGGTCGCGGCCCTCGAAGCGACCCAGCCCGGCCTGCGGCTCGAGGTCGAGCACCACCGTCAGGTGCGGCCTCAGGTCACCGGTGGCCCAGCGGGCGACCTGCTCGACCTCCTCGACCGCGAGCGCGCGGCCGGCGCCCTGGTAGGCCAGCGTGGAGTCGACGTACCGGTCAGTGACGACCACCGCACCGCGCTCGAGGGCGGGCCGCACGACGGCCTCGACGTGCTCGGCCTTGTCGGCGGCGTAGAGCAGCGCCTCGGTCTTGTCCGCGAGCGCGCCCGTCTCCGGCGAGAGCACGATCTCGCGCAGCGTGCGGCCCACAGGGGTGTCGCCGGGCTCGAAGGTGAGCAGCACGGAGTAGCCCTCGGCCGTGAGCGTCTCGCGCAGCAGTCGCGACTGGGTGGACTTGCCCGACCCCTCACCGCCCTCGAAGCAGACGAAGACACCGCGGTCGGCGTAGGCACCGGGGTAGTTGCTGCTCACAGGGAGAACCTACGGGGTCGCACGGACACCGGTCGCCAGCCACTGCGCGAGGAGCGGCACCACGGCCTCCGGGCGGCGCGCCCACCGGTTGTGGTCGATGCCGTCGACGGACACGTGCTCCCGCGTGACCCGCGCGGCCGGCAGCTTGGCCACCATCGCGTCGACCGGGCCGACCGGACCCAGCTTGTCGCCCTCGACGGAGATCGAGAGCACCGGGATCCCCACCTCGCCCAGCCGGTCCTCTCCGACGGGGAAGCGGTCGGTGCGGGCCAGCCGGCCCCACTCGCGGATCAGCCGGCGGGCCTCCCGGCCGGCGAAGCCGAAGCGGCTGCCCGGGAAGTGGCCGCGCACCGCAGCCGTGGCCGGGAAGAGGTAGGAGGCCATCAGCAGTCCGCGTCCCCAGTTGCGCCAGTACGGCGTGCTGGAGGCCACCAGCACCAGACCGGCGAGCTCGCCGGGGTGCGTGGCGGCGTACATGACCCCGAGCTGGCCGCCGAGGCTGTGCCCGAGCAGGTGCACCGGCGCACCGGGCAGCTCCTCGCGCACCACGCCGAGCGCGGCCTCGAGGTCGTCGAGGAGGTCGGCGTACCCGAAGTCGTAGCGGCGGCCGGGGAGCCGGCCACCCTCGGCCTCGTGGCCGCGCTGCTCGACGAGCACGGCGTGCATCCCCGCGGCGGCGAGCGCCTCGGCGAAGGGCTCGTAGTAGCGGCTGCCCATGCCCATCGCGGGCTGGACCACGATCACCGGAGCGGTGGCCTCGGCGGCGCGGGCGACGGTGAGGCGGAAGCTGGTCCCCTCCTCACGGGAGAGGACCTTGGTCGTGAGCGTCACTTCTTCGCGGCCTTCTTCGCCGTCGTCTTCTTGGCGGGCGCCTTCTTCGTCGTCTTCTTCGCCGTCTTCTTGGCGGTCTTCTTCGCGGTCTTCTTCGCCGGGCCCTTGGCACGCTTCTCCGCCAGCAGCTCGGCGGCGCGCTCGAGCGTCATGGACTCGACCGAGTCGTCCTTGCGCAGCGTGGCGTTGTACTCACCGTCGGTGACGTACTCGCCGAACCGGCCGTTCTTGATCACCACCGGGTTGCCCGAGACGGGGTCGGCGCCGAGCTCCTTGAGCGGCGCCGCGGCCGCGGCACGCCCGCGCTGCTTGGGCTGGGCGTAGATCGCCAGCGCCTCGTCGAGCGTGATCGTCAGCAGCTGGTCCTCCGACGTCAGCGAGCGGGAGTCGGTGCCCTTCTTCAGGTACGGCCCGTAGCGGCCGTTCTGGGCGGTGATCTCCTCGCCGTCCTCGGCGACGCCGACGACGCGGGGGAGCGTGAGCAGCTTGAGGGCGTCCTCGAGCGTGATGGTCTCCAGCGACATCGACTTGAACAGCGACGCGGTGCGCGCCTTCGTCTTCGCGGGCGCGTCCTCGGGGACGACCTCGGTGACGTAGGGGCCGTAGCGACCGCTCTTGGCGACGACGCGTAGCCCGGTGTCGGGGTGCACGCCCAGGTCGATCTCCTCGCCGGCCGGGTTGGCGAAGAGCTCGGTGGCCTTCTCCAGCGTGAGCTCGTCGGGCGGGAGGTCGTCGGGCACGTTGGCGCGGATCGGCGCGCCGGCCCCACCGTCTGGGCCGGGACCTTCGATGTACGGCCCGTAGCGGCCGACCCGGAGGTGCACGCCGGAGTCGGCGCCGCCGATCGGGAAGGTCGCCAGCTCCCGGGCGTCGATGTCGCCGAGCCCGTCGACGAGGGGCTTGAGGCCGTCGATCCGCTCGGAACCGAAGTAGAACTCCCGCAGCTCGCTCACCCGGTCGCGACGGCCGGACGCGATCTCGTCGAGGATGTCCTCCATCCCCGCGGTGAACTCGTAGTCGATCTGGCGCGGGAAGTGCTCGGTGAGCAGCCGCACGACCGAGAAGGCGATCCACGCCGGCACCAGCGCGGTGCCCTTCTTGTAGACGTAGCCGCGGTTGAGGATCGTGCCGATGATCGAGGCGTACGTCGACGGACGGCCGATCTCGCGCTCCTCGAGCTCCCGGATCAGCGTGGCCTCGGTGTAGCGCGCCGGCGGCTTGGTCTCGTGCCCGTTCGCGCGCAGCGACGCGGCGTTGACGGCATCGCCCTCGCTCAGCGCCGGCAGCCGGGTCTCGGCGTCGTCGCTGGCCTGGTCGGCCGCATCGGTGCCCTCGACGTACGCCTTGAGGAAGCCGTGGAAGGTGATGACGCGGCCGGACGTGGAGAACACGACGTCCTCGCCGGTGCTGGCCGGGCCGCCGAGCCGGATCGTGACGGTGTTGCCGACCGCGTCCTTCATCTGGCTGGCGACCGTGCGCATCCAGATCAGCTCATAGAGCCGGAACTGCTCGCCGGTCAGCCCGGTCTGGGCGGGGGTGCGGAAGGAGTCACCGGCGGGCCGGATCGCCTCGTGCGCCTCCTGGGCGTTCTTGACCTTGCTGGCGTAGGTCCGCGGCGCGTCGGGGAGGTACTCGCTGCCGTACAGCTCCTGCACCTGGCGGCGCGCTGCGTTGACGGCGGTGTCCGACAGCGAGGTGCTGTCGGTACGCATGTAGGTGATGAAGCCGTTCTCGTAGAGCCGCTGCGCCACGCTCATCGTGACGCTGGCGCTCATGCCGAGCTTGCGGCTGGCCTCCTGCTGCAGCGTCGTGGTGCGGAAGGGCGGGTACGGCGAGCGGCGGTAGGGCTTGGACTCGACCGAGCGGACGTCGTACGTCGTGTCGGCGAGCGCCTCGACGAGCGCCTCGGCCCGGGTGCGGTCGAGGTGGACCGCGGAGTCGCTCTTGAGCCGGCCGTCGGGGCCGAAGTTGCTGCCGTTGGCGACGCGGGAGCCGTCGATGGTCCACAGCTTCGCGGGGAACATCCGCTGGTCGTGCTTGGCGCCCGCATCGAAGGTGCCCTCGAGGTCCCAGTAGGAGGCGACCTTGAAGTCCATCCGCTCCTGCTCGCGGTCCACGACCAGGCGGGTGGCGACGGACTGCACCCGGCCGGCGGAGAGGCCGGACATGACCTTCTTCCACAGCACCGGGGAGACCTCGTAGCCGTAGAGCCGGTCCAGGATCCGGCGGGTCTCCTGCGCCTCGACGAGGTCCATGTCGAGCTCGCGGGGGTTCTCCGCGGCGGCCTGGATGGCCTGCTTGGTGATCTCGTGGAAGACCATCCGCTTGACCGGGATGTTCTTGGGCTTGAGCTCGTCGAGCAGGTGCCAGGCGATGGCCTCGCCCTCACGGTCCTCATCGGTGGCGAGGAAGAGCTCGTCGGCGTCCTTGAGCAGGCTCTTGAGCTTGCTGATGTGGCTCTTCTTGTCGCGCGGCACGACGTAGTACGGCTCGAAGCCGTTGTCGACGTCGACGGCGAGCCGGCCCCACGGCTTGTCCTTGATCTTGGCGGGGGTGTCGGCGGCGCTCTGGGGGAGGTCGCGGATGTGGCCGATGGAGGACTCGACGACGTACCCCTGACCGAGATACCCGCCGATCGTGCGGGCCTTCGCCGGGGACTCGACGATCACCAACTTGTGCGCCACTGCTTCTTCCCTACCTGGTTGGCAGCCCGTCGCTCCGGGCTCGGGGCCCCGCTCGGGGCTCACGGCGGAACACGGTAGCGCGTGCTGTCCACTTCCCTGCCCTGTGGATCGTCCCGGACGGGCTGTCGGTGGCCCGCGGCACAGTGGCGGGCGGACGACGACTTCCGCCCCTCACTCTCGGAGGTCACCACATGTACGACGACTTCGACACCGCTCCGGCCGGCTACCCCGGCGTCGCGAGCTGGTACGGCGCCCCGCCGCCCGCCCGCGAGGACCTGGTGCACCTGTGCCCGGAGTGCCGCGACCTGATGAGCGATGTGGTCTCGCTCGCGCGGCGCCTCTCCGACCCGGAGCCCGAGCCGGACTGGTCGGTGGCGCTGCGCTGGCTCGACTCCCTCTGCGGTGGCCGCCAGGCGGTCCTGAGCATGACCGACGAGCCGCTGACGGGACCGGTGCGGGTGCCGGACCTCCTGCCGCCAGCGCAACGCGAACGGCTGGAGTCCTGCCTCACGCTGCTCGGCACCGTGGCCGACTCGTTCTTCGACGAGGAGGCCGGCGTCGCCCTGGCCCGGGCCCTGCTGCGGGTGCACGAGCGTGCGCCGGGCGTGGTGTCCGGCGCCCCGTCGGCCGCACAGCTGGCGCTCGGCGTGGTGTGGGCCGTGGGCCACGCCAACGGCCTGCTCCATCCGCGCGGCGTGACGACGGAGAAGGAGCTCAAGCGCCACCTCGAGCTCACCCAGTCCGGGTCGACGCTCGGGGCGAAGGTGTGCGCGGCGCTCGCCGGACCCTACGCATGGGACGTCGCGATGCGGCCCTGGAGCTACGGCTACGGCTCCCGGGAGCTCAAGGCGCTCGGCCACACCGACCTGCTGGTCTCCGGTGTGCGCCGCCAGCTCGTCGCGGTGCGCGACCGCGCGCTCGACGCCCGGCAGTCGCAGGGGGTCCCACCGACGGGACCGGCCTAGGAGGAGAGCAGGAAGCCCTCGTCCACGAGCTCGCGCACCACCGGCAGGTAGGTCGCGCGGGTCTGGTCCGGGTCCCGTTCCAGCAGACGGCTGATGGCGTCGAGCAGCTGACCGACCGACAGCTCGCCGTCGCAGGCGCCGACCAGGGCCGCCTCGACGGTGTCGACCTGGCGGGCGCGCCGCAGGCCGCGCTGCTGGCGCAGGACGACCGTGGCCGGGTCCTCGGCGCCCGGGGCGCCCTGGGTCTCCTGCACCAGGTCGGCGGGCGCCACCAGCCGGTCGTCGAGCCCGACCTCGGTGCGGACGGCGCTCCCCCAGGCGGCGATGGCCGGGGCGATCGGCTGCTCGACGTCGTAGGGCCACTCGAGCAGCTCGCGACGCGGCGACCTCGGTCCGGCGGCCGCGGACTTGTGGAGGTTGATCCAGCCGAACCCGATGCCCTCGACGCCCTGCTCCTGCATCCAGGACAGCCAGGTGTCGTACCGGTGGACGTAGTCGTCGCGTGCTGCCGATCCGGCGAGTCGCGGGCCGGTCGCCGGGTGATGGCCGCCGTCCTTGAGCCACAGCTCGACGTAGGCAGCCGGGTCGAGGATCTCCCGCTGCACCACCAGGGCGTCGACCGACGGGTCGAGCCAGCCGGCGAGCCGCTCGTCCCACGGCGTGCCCTCGGCGATGACCCAGTTGGCCAGCACCTGGCACCAGCCGTCGTCGGCCAGCAGCGCCGGCGCGGCACGCACGATGTCCTCGACCACCCGGTCGCCGGGCAGGCCCGAGTCGCGGTAGACCAGCCGCTCCCCCGTCGCCGGCGAGATGACGAACGGCGGGTTGGTCGCGATCAGGTCGAACGTCTCGCCGCGCACCGGCTCGAAGAAGGAGCCGTCACGCACGTCGATGACGTCGGCCACGTCGTTGAGGGCGGCGTTGAACCGGGTCACCCACAACGCCCGGGCGTTGACGTCGGTCGCGACCACCTCACGCGAGTGGGCGGCCAGGTGCAGCGCCTGGACGCCGCAGCCGGTGCCGAGGTCGAGGCTGCGGCCGACGTCGTGACGGATCGTGAGCTGCGCCAGCGAGGTCGAGGCCGCGCTCACGCCGAGGACATAGTCGGCGCCCACCCGCTGGGGAGCACCGTCCAGGCCCGGCGTCAGGTCGCTGACCACCCACAGATGGGTGTCGTCGGCGGCGTACGGCCGCACGTCCATCCGGGCCGCCACCTCGCCGACGGACTGCTCCAGCAGACCCTCGGCGGCGAGCCGGTCGACGAGGCCGGGGAGCGCGGCCTCGGCGGCGGCGACCGGCACGGGCACCTGCAGCAGGAACAGCCGGACGAGGGTCTCCAGCGGCGACCCGCCCGTGGTCCGGCGGAGCCCGGGCACGGTCTCGTTGCGCGACAGCGCCTGGTGCGCCAGTGGGCCGAGCAGGTCCGCGACGTTGTCGTAGGTGAACCCGGCGGCCACGAGGGCCTCCCGGAGCCGGTGGGGGAGGTCGGTCAGCTCGCGCACACGGCGAGCCTAGTTAGTGGGTGAGCTCCGGTTCGTCCGAGGGCGTGCCGGCGTCGATCGACACCGGCCGTCGCTTCGAGGCGTAGACGGCGCCGGCGATGCCGAGAGCCGCGACGACGGCGATCGTGATGCGGACCGCGTCGGACTCGCTCGCGCCGTAGGACAGGTCCACGATGGCGGCGACGATCAGGAGGCTGACGAGGTTCATCACCTTCAGCAGCGGGTTGATCGCCGGCCCGGCGGTGTCCTTGAACGGGTCGCCGACGGTGTCGCCGATGACGGTGGCGGCATGGGACGCGGAGCCCTTGCCGCCGTGGTTGCCGTCCTCGACCAGCTTCTTGGCGTTGTCCCAGGCACCGCCCGCGTTGGCGAGGAAGACCGCCATCAGGGTGCCGGTGGCGATGGCGCCGGCCAGGAAGCCGGCGAGCGGGCCGATGCCCAGCCCGAAGCCGACCGCCACCGGCGCGAGGATGGCCAGGATGCCGGGCGTGGCCAGCTCGCGCAGCGAGTCGCGGGTGACGATGTCGACGACCCTGCCGTACTCCGGCCGGCCGGTGCCCTCCATGATCCCGGGGATCTCGCGGAACTGCCGACGCACCTCGAGGACGACCGCGCCGGCAGCCCGGCCGACGGCGTTGATCGCCAGCCCGGAGAAGAGGAACACGACGCTCGCCCCGAGCAGCGCGCCGACGAGCACCTTGGCGTCGAAGACCAGGAAGCCGTCCAGGATCGCGGCCGCGCCGTCGCCGGTCGCCTCGACATAGGCCTCGAAGGCGCTCTGGGTGTAGGACGCGAACAGCGCGCTCGCCGCGAGCACCGCCGTCGCGATCGCGATGCCCTTGGTGATGGCCTTCGTGGTGTTGCCGACGGCGTCGAGCTCGGTGAGCACCCGGGCACCCTCGCCGCTGACGTCCCCGGACATCTCCGCGATCCCCTGGGCGTTGTCGGAGACCGGGCCGAAGGTGTCCATCGCGACGATCACGCCGACGGTGGTGAGCAGGCCGCAGCCGGCCAGCGCCACCGCGAACAGCGCGGCCGATCCGCCCAGCAGCGCGGCGCCGAAGACTGCTGCGCCGATCACGATCGCGGTGTAGACGGCCGACTCGAAGCCGACGCTGAGGCCGGACAGGATGACGGTCGCGGCCCCGGTGAGACTGGTGCGGCCCACGTCCTTGACCGGGCGGTAGTCGGTGCCGGTGAAGTAGCCGGTCAGCGCGAGGATCGCCGCGGCCAGCACGATGCCGATCAGCACGGCGCCCGCGGCCAGCACCTGCGGGCTGACGTCCGCATCCGTGCCGAGGCCGGCCCAGCTGTCGGGCAGGTAGGCGAACGAGAGGACGACGCAGCCGACCGCGCCGACGATAGCCGAGACGTAGAACGCCCGCTGGATCGTCACCAGCCCGCTGACGCCCTCACGAGGGCGGCACAGGTAGACCCCGATCACGGCCGTGATCGCTCCGATCGCGGGGACGAGGAGCGGGAACACCAGTCCCTGGTCGCCCAGCGCCTGGCTGCCCAGGATGAGCGCGGCGACCAGCGTGACGGCGTACGACTCGAACAGGTCGGCGGCCATGCCGGCGCAGTCGCCGACGTTGTCGCCCACGTTGTCGGCGATCGTGGCGGCGTTGCGCGGGTCGTCCTCGGGGATGTTCTGCTCGACCTTGCCGACCAGGTCGGCACCGACGTCGGCGGCCTTGGTGAAGATGCCGCCGCCGACCCTCATGAACATGGCGAGCAGCGCGGCGCCGAAGCCGAAGCCCTCGAGCACGTGCGGGGCGTCGCCCTGGTAGAGCAGGACGACGACCGCCGCGCCCAGCAGGCCGAGCCCGACCGTGAGCATGCCGACGCAGGCGCCGGTGCGGAAGCCGATCGTCATGGCGGCGTTGCGCCCGGCGCTGTTCGCCGCCGCGGCCACGCGGACGTTCGCCTTCACGGCCAGCGACATGCCCAGGTAGCCCACGGCAGCACTGAAGCCGGCGCCCAGCAGGAAGAAGACCGAACGACCGACGCGCACTCCCCAGTCGTCGGCGGGCAGTGCCAGCAGCAGGAAGAAGGCGATGGCGGCGAAGACGGCCAGGGTGCGGAACTGGCGCCCGAGGTAGGCACCCGCCCCCTCCTGGACGGCCTGCGCGATGGAGGCCATCTTGTCCGTGCCGGCGGCGCTGGCGAGCACCTCGCGACGGAACACGAAGGCGAGCCCGAGCGCGGCCAGGGCGATGAGGGCGACGACGACCACCAGGACCAGGTCGCCGCCGGTCACTTCTGCTTCGGACATGTGTCCTCCTGCCGATGGCTGGGTCCCCCCGTCATCGCAGGGTAGGTGACGCAGACCACATCGCAACAGGTGCAGCCTCGCGGCTGCCGGCGAGGTCAGGAGGCGGCGACGGCCTCGTCGGTGCTGGCGTGGATCTCGAAGACCTTGGCCAGGCCGGTGATGCGGAAGATCTTCAGCAACCGGTCCTGGGTGCAGACCAGCCGCAGGCTGCCGTCGTTGGCCCGCACCTTCTTCAGGCCGCCGACGAGCACGCCGAGGCCGGTGGAGTCGAGGAACTCGACCGCCTCGAGGTCGACGACGATCTGGTAGGCGCCCCCGCCGACCAGCTCGGTGATCTTGTCGCGCAGCTTGGGGGCCGTGTAGACGTCGATCTCACCGCCGACCGTGACGACGGTCGTCCCGGCGACCTCGTGCGTCGCGAGTGACAGATCCAACTTCCCACTCCGCTCGGTCGGGCTTCGACGCACTCGGCATCGTTGACAACCGGTCCAGGGCGACACGCGCGTCTCCCGGGGCCGACCATATGAAACCACGCGACGGACGGTCGCGCGCAAAGCCGACTCCACCGCGGACACCCTCCTGCGTCGGATAGGCCGTTGTCGGAGGCCTTTGCGAGGATGAGGAGATGACCGCGACGCAGGCGGAGGGACGGGTGAACGACGGCGCTGCCCGCAACGTCGACGCGCTCGTGCGCCGGCTCGCCGACGTCCCGGGTCGCGAGGGCCGGCTCACCCACCTCGAGGTGCTGCCCGCGCGCACCGCCGACACGGTCGCCTGGCCCGGCTGGGCGGATCCGGCGGTGGTCGCCGCCTACCAGAGGCTCGGCGTCTCCGCCCCGTGGCGCCACCAGGTCGTCGCAGCCGATGCCGCCTTCTCCGGTGACCACGTCGTGCTGGCCACTGGCACCGCCTCGGGCAAGTCGCTGGCCTACCAGCTCCCGGCGCTCACCACGGTGCGACAGCAGCGGGGCCCCAAGGGCCAGCGGGGTGCGACCGTGCTCTACCTGGCGCCGACCAAGGCACTCGCCCAGGACCAGCTCAGCCGGCTGCAGGCCCTCGACCTCGACGTCCGGGTGGCCACCCACGACGGCGACAGCCCCCGGGAGCAGCGGGAGTGGACCCGCGCCTTCGGGGAGTACGTCCTGACGAACCCCGACATGCTCCACCGCTCCCTGCTGCCGGGCCACAGTCGGTGGGCGTCGTTCCTCGGCTCGCTGCGCTACGTCGTGATCGACGAGTGCCACCACTACCGCGGCGTGTTCGGCGCCCATGTGGCGCAGGTGCTGCGGCGGCTGCGGCGGGTCTGCGCGTCGTACGGCGCGGAGCCGACCTTCGTGCTCGCCTCGGCGACCGTGGCCGAGCCGGAGACGGCCGCGCGTCGGCTGACGGGGCTCGACGTGCTGCCGGTGACCAGCGACGGCTCGCCCCGCGGCGAGATCTCGCTCGCGCTGTGGCAGCCGCCGCTCAGCCAGGGGCCGGGGGGCGAGAACGGCGCCCCGGTGCGGCGCGCCGCCTCCTCGGAGACCGCGGACCTGCTGGCCGACCTGGTGGCCGCGCAGGTGCGCACCCTCGCCTTCGTCCGCTCCCGCAACGGCGCCGAGCAGGTCGCGCTGACCACGGCCGGCCTGCTGGCCGAGGTCGACCCGTCGCTGCCGGCCCGCGTCGCGGCCTACCGCGGCGGCTACCTGCCCGAGGAGCGGCGCGAGATCGAGCGACGGCTGCGCGCCGGCGAGCTGCTGGGTCTGGCCGCGACCAACGCCCTCGAGCTCGGCATCGACGTCAGCGGCCTCGACGCGGTGCTCATGGCCGGCTTCCCGGGCACCCGGGCGGGGCTGTGGCAGCAGGTCGGCCGCGCCGGCCGCGGCGCGCAGGACGCGCTCGGCGTGCTGGTCGCCCGCGACGACCCGCTCGACACCTACCTCGTCACGCATCCCGACGCCCTGCTGGGGCGTCCGGTCGAGGCGACCGTCTTCGATCCGGGCAATCCCTACGTCCTCGGCCCCCATCTGTGCGCCGCGGCGCAGGAGCTGCCGCTGACGAGTGCGGACCTTCCCTTGTTCGGTCCGGGGGCTGGCGAGATCGTCGAGTCGCTGACCGCGGCCGGCGTGCTGCGCCGGCGGCCGCGCGGCTGGTTCTGGACCGACCGCCGCCGGGCCGCGGACCTGGTCGACATCCGCTCCGGTGGCGGCCGGGCCGTGCAGCTGGTCGAGGCCGGCACGGGCCGGGTGGTCGGGACCGTCGACGGCGCCCGCTCGCACAGCACCGCCCACACCGGTGCGGTCTACCTCCACCAGGGCGAGACCTGGCTGGTCCACGAGCTCGACCTCGAAGAGAGCGTCGCCGTCATCGAGCGGGCGGAGCCGGGCTACTCCACGACCGCGCGTGAGACGACCGACATCACGATCGTCACCGAGCGCGACCACCGGCGCTGGGCGGACTGCCGGCTGTCGTACGGCGACGTCGACGTCTCGCACCAGGTCGTCTCGTTCCTCCGGCGCCGCCAGCCCGGCGGCGAGGTCATGGCCGAGGAGCCGCTGGACCTACCCGAGCGCACGCTACGCACCTCCGCGGTGTGGTGGACGGTGCCGTCGGCTGCCCTCGAGTCCGCCCGCCTGGCGGCCGCCGACCTGCCGGGAGCCGCCCACGCCGCCGAGCACTGCTCCATCGGCCTGCTGCCGCTCTTCGCGACCTGCGACCGGTGGGACATCGGCGGCGTCTCCACCGCCCTGCACGCCGACACCGGGATGCTCACCGTCTTCGTCTACGACGGCCACCCTGGCGGCGCGGGCTTCGCCGAACGCGGCTTCCACGCCGCCCGCGACTGGCTCACCGCCACCGTGGAGACCATCGAGGCCTGCGAGTGCGACGACGGCTGTCCGTCGTGCATCCAGTCCCCCAAGTGCGGCAACCAGAACAACCCGCTCGACAAGACCGGAGCGGCGGCGCTGCTGCGGCTGCTGCTGTCGGGGGCATAGTCTCGGAGCATGTTGGCGCTCGGCCTCATCCTCATCGTCCTGGGCGTCGTGGCGCTGCTCTCCGGCGTCTTCTACAACGACGATCCCGGCGAGGCCGCCTCGCTGCTCGGAGTCCCCCTCGGCTCGACGACGATCTTCCTGGTGGGCGTCTTCGCGGGCCTGGCCATCCTGTGGGGGTTCTCGCTGGCCAGGTACGGCACCAGGCGGGGGCTGCGGCACCGCCGTGAGCAGAAGCGGCTGACGGAGCTGTCGCACAAGCTGGAGAAGGTCGAGTCCGAGCGCGCCCGGAACCGCGATGAGGAGCGCCCCGGCTCCTGACCCGGCCAGGTGCGGTCCGGTCAAGGGACCGGACCCGCGCGCGCCTCGGCCCGCAGATCGCCGTGCCAACCTCGCCACCCGGGGCCCTCGACCCGGACCAGGACACGCACCCCGTCGCCGTGGAGCTCGCAGGCGACGAGCGCGGCACCGTTGCGCAGCGCGGTCGCCGCCGCCGCGGCACAGCCGTCCTCACCACGGCTGCTCGCGCCCGCCCCCGCCAGCGCCGCCAGGTCGGCGGCGGCCTGGGCACTGCGGTGGCCGGCGACCAGCGCACCCACCACGCCGAGACCGGCGCCGACCGCGAGCAGGAGTCCCAGGCACGCCACCGCGAACGGGACGGCCGAGCCGCGCTGTCGGCCGCGCGGGCACCCGGATGTCACGGCCACGACACCTCCTGCGCGGCGACCGCCTCCGCGCGCACCGTCACCGCCCCGAGGAACCCGAACAGTCCTCCGGGCCCCGCCACCCGGGCGGTCGCCACGGCGGCCACCTCGTCGATGCCCACACGGACGGTGATGCGCGCGCCCGACGGCGCCACCTCGCGGCCACGCCGGATCGCCGCCTGTCGGTCGTCGCCGCGAGCCAGCGCCCGGGCGGTCTCCCGCGCCGCGTCCACAGTGCGCAGCTGCGCCATGCCGACCGAGAGCAGCCACACCAGGCCCACGGTGACGGCCACCAGGACCGGAAGGACCATCACCAGCTCCGCCGTCGCGGCGCCCCGGTCCAAGCGGCGTCGGCCCACCGCGAGTGCTCTCGACGCGGGCGCCACGCCTAGATCCCGAGCAGCTTCAGCACGTGCTCGAACAGCTTCTCCAGCAGGTCCTTGCCGAATCCCCCGGTGAGCATCTTGTAGAGCAAGCCGGCCAACCCGGCGCCGGCTGCCGTGCCGACGGCGTACTCGGCGGTGGTGATGCCACGCTGGGTGCGGATACGGGTGCGGGTGCGGTTCATGCGTTCCTCCATCGGTAGCACCGGCCGCGGATCGGCCGGACGATTGCGACCCTTCCCGGCGCCGGCAGGCCGTGCAGAGCGGAAGCGCGGGGTTGGGGACCGTCTCGCCCTGAGGCGGAGCTGTGGACGGTCGATGGCTCATCGGACGACGCCCGCGGTCAGCCCGCCGACCAGCGGGACGATGCCGATCAGCACGAACGCCGGGAGCAGGCACAGCCCGAGCGGGACGGCAGCGCGCACGCCCACCCGGCGGGCGCGGTCCTCGACCTCGGCGCGAGCGGCCCGGGCCAGGTCGTCGGCCAGTCGCTCCACCGAGCCTGCCACCGGCGCGCCCGACCGGTGGGCGCGTGCCAGGGTGCGGCCCAGCGGCGCGAGCGCAGGCTCGCTGGCGAAGACCTGCCACACGACGGCCGGGTCGGCACCCAGCCGGAGCCGGG
>NZ_DASWXC010000021.1:0-56260 GCF_036405735.1 Nocardioides sp. | reverse complement strand
CCGCTCGACTTGCATGTGTTAAGCACGCCGCCAGCGTTCGTCCTGAGCCAGGATCAAACTCTCCGTTGAAAACAACACCCACACACTCACGTGCATGGAAAAAGAGATGCCTGACAAGGAGATCACTGACACACCCAGACCAAAAGGCCCGGGTAACTGCCAGAATCATCTGTCAAAGAAACCATCAACCATCTTGTGGTCGACGGGGCATAACAAACTAATTCGTCGACTATTTGACACACTGTTGAGTTCTCAAGAATCACACGCGCACCACGGCTCGAGGCTGTTGGCCTCTCCCCTGCGGGGCTTGTTTTCCAGACTTTATCAGATCCGCTTGGCTTTTCGCAATTCGTTCGCGATTCGCTTCGCTTTACTGCCTTGTCTGTGTCCCAGACTTTATCAGATTCGCTTTCCGCCTTGTCAATTCGGCGGTTTTGGCGCATCTGTCGATCTGGGGCAGATCTTATGGAGGCTTTCCGCGCCGATCCAAATCGGCGCGGGGCCTGCCGTTTCCGCACACACGACTCGCCGGGCTTCTGCGTCGACCTGGTCGATGACCGTGGCACACACGCATCACCCGATGAGGTGAATGAGGAGGTGGCCGCCTCGGGGCCGGGAGCCCGGCCGTTGGGCCTTGCTCCCCGCCGCTCCGTTGGCGACCCGGAGAACATTAGACCAGCGCCGCGCCCAGCACAAATCGAACGCGTGCGGTCTGGGTCACACCACCTCGACGCCCGCGAACCGCTTCTTCCCGCGGCGCAGGACGAGCCAGTTGCCGGCCACCAGGTCAGCCTGCGTCACGGCTGCCTCGGGGTCCTCGACCCGTGCGTTGTTGAGGTAGGCGCCGCCCTCGTTGATGGCACGTCGGGCCTCGTTGCGGCTCGCGGCGAGCCCGCTGGTGACGAACAGGTCCACCACGCTGGGGAGACCGTCCGACGCCGGGATGGACACCGACCCCGCCTCGCGCAGCGCGGCCGCGAGCGTCGTACCGCTCAGCTCGGCGAGGTCTCCCCCGCCGAACAGCGCCGCGGCAGCCGCCTTGGCCTGCTCGGTCTCGGCCTCGCCGTGGACCAGGGTCGTCATGTGGTCTGCGAGCGCCTTCTGGCCCAATCGGAGGAACGGCTTCTCGGCGTGCTCGGCCTCGAGGCGCTCGATCTCCTCGCGCGTGAAGAAGGTGAAGACGCGCAACAGCTCGCCCACCTTCTCGTCCTCGACGTTGAGCCAGAACTGGTGGAAGGCGTACGGCGACAGCATGCTCGGGTCCAGCCAGAGCGCACCGCCCTCGGTCTTGCCGTACTTCGTGCCGTCCGACTTGGTCAGCAGCGGCGTCGCGAAGGCGTGCGCCTTGCCGCCCGCCGAGCGCCGGATCAGCTCCACGCCCGCGGTGAGGTTGCCCCACTGGTCCGAGCCGCCGAACTGGAGCGTCACGCCGTGGTCGCGGTAGAGGCTGAGGAAGTCCATCGACTGCAGCAGGACGTAGGAGAACTCGGTGTAGCTGATGCCCTCCTCGAGGCGGCGGGCGACGACGTCGCGCGCCAGCATGCGGTTCACCGGGAAGTGCTTGCCGATGTCGCGCAGGAAGTCGATCGTCGACAGGCCGGCGGTCCAGTCGTAGTTGTTGACCATGCTGGCGGCGTTCTCACCCTCGAAGGAGAGGAACGGCTCGATCTGGCCACGGACGCGCTGCACCCACTCCTTGACGGTGTCGAGGGAGTTGAGTGTGCGCTCGCCGGAGTCGCGCGGATCGCCGATCATGCCCGTCGCGCCGCCCACCAGGGCGTACGGCGTGTGACCGGCCAGCTGCAACCGCTTGGCGGTCAGGACCTGGACGAGGTGGCCCATGTGGAGGCTGGGTGCCGTCGGGTCGAAGCCGACATAGAACTTGACGCCCTCGGTGAGGGCCTCGGCGAGGGCCTCCCGGTCGGTCGAGTGCGCGATGAGGCCGCGCCACTCGAGGTCGTCGAGCAAGGTCGGGTCGATGGACACGGGGGGCCTTTCCGGGGATGGCTTGCGGGGCTGGTGCGGATCTGTGACGCCGGCCCGGGAGGCCCGGACCGCTCCCCCAGCCTAGTGACCGCGTCCTGCGAGCCGCCGCCCGGCGGCGTACGGCGGACGGGTGGTGGGTAATGGCAGGAGGTGTCGAACTTCGTGATCGGCCTGTTCGCCGTGCAGCTGCTGGGTGGTGCGTACCTGTTCAGCTACACGCTCAGCGCGGGCCGGCTCGACAGCACCGCTCACGCGACGCGTCTGCCGAGCGCGGTCGTCTTCAGCCACCTGCTGCTGGGCGGGTTCTCGACCGCGACGTGGATCGGCTGGGTTGTCACCGACGAGCGCGGTTTCGCCTGGGCGTCCTTCGTCAGCGTCGCGCTCGGCGTGCTGCTGGGCACCGTCATGGGCCTGAGGACCGTCACCAAGCCCGCGGTCGTCGACGTGCCCCAGAACCCCGTGCCCGGCACGCCGCCCGATCCGGCCGACGTGCGCGTCGCCGAGAAGCAGATCCCCGGCGTCGCGCTGCTCGGCCACGGCGGGCTCGGCGTCACGCTGCTGCTGCTCACCCTGCTCATCGCGCTCGACGTCCTGAGCTGACCCGGCGTCGCGCCGGTCGACCGGGTCAGCCGGCGTCCTGAGCCAGCAGCTCGTGCAGCGTCTCGGCCTCCTCGGCACACGCACCACAGCCGGCGAGGTGGGCCGACATCACCGGGTCCTCGTAGTGCGGGTCGGCGAAGCGCCGCTCGACGTACTCGTCGATGCGCGCGAAGCAGTCGTCGCAGGACAGGTAGGGACTCGTGTCGGCCAGCAGGCCGGCGATCGCCTCGGGACTGAGGCCGCGGATGGGCTCTGGCGTGGGGGTCATGGGGTGCTCCGGTTCGGGCGGGGCTCGAGGTGGCCGCTCTCGCTGAGTGCCGAGCGGAGCCGCCGGCGCGCGTCGTGCAGGGTCTTGTACAGCGCGTTGCGGGTGCTGCCCAGGCGGTCGGCGAGGACGTCGATCGGCACCTGCTCCACCAGCAACGCCAGCACGACGCGCCGCTGGTGCGGCGTGAGCTCACTGGCGATCGCGGCCTGGAGCGCCCGGGCGAGCTGGGCGGCCTCGCTGTGCTCCTCCGGACCCGGCGCCCCGTCGACCACGACCAGCGTGTCGGGGAGCGAGACCTCGCGGTGACGCCAGGCCTGCCGGCGTACCGCCACGCCCGCGTGGAGGACGCCGAACTTGTAGGCCCAGGTGGTGAAGCGGCTGCGTCCCTCGAAGGTGCCCAGCTGGCGGAGCACGGCGACCATGGCGTCGCCGGCCGCCTGCTGGGCCAGGTCCTCCAGGTCGCCGGCACCCGCACCGGGCAACAGGTCCCGCAGGCGCCACACCTGGTGCCGGGTCGCTCGCAGCAGGAGCTCGTGGAGCCTTCGGAGCGCCTCCTGACCGTCCGGGCCGTGGTCGGCCAGGTCCGTCAGCCAGGAGTCGTCCGAGGGCGGGGGCACCACCTCGGGTGTCGTGGGGTTCACGGTCGTCACGGTGCCACCTCGCGGGGCATCGGCGCCAGGATCCGGACCGCGAGCTCTGGCGAGCAGCCGCGGTCGACCAGCTGCAGCAGCGCATGCAGGTCGAAGCGGGGATCGGCGACGACCACGTCGGCCAGCGGCGCCGGGAAGCCGCCCTCGATCAGCTCGCGGCGCCGCCAGGACCGGACGTCGACCGGCGCCTCGGCGCGGTTCGGCAGCGACGGCGAGTCGTGAAGGGTCATGCCTGTTTCGTGTCGGCGGACCGAGGGGTTCTTACCGCCGGCACTGACGCCGGTAAGACGACCGGGCCGAGGTGACACCAACAGGTCATGCAGCACCACCGGCGGCTTCGTCGAACCCGCCGGACGAGAGACCGTCCAGAGAGGTAGCACCCCATGACCACGAACACGTCCACTCCCGGCACGCTCGGATCCCCCCTCCGCGCCACCCGAGGCGGCACCGGCGCCGAGCGCGCCTACCTGCTGTTGCGCACCGTCTTCACGATCGCGCCGATCGCGTTCGGCCTCGACAAGTTCGCCGAGCTGCTGACCGACTGGGAGCAGTACCTCGCACCCTGGATCAACGACCTCGTCCCCGGCACCGCCCACCAGGCGATGCTGGCCGTCGGCGTGATCGAGGTGGTGGCCGGGATCGTGGTCGCGATCGCGCCGCGCTACGGCGCCCTGCTCGTCGCCGGCTGGCTGGCCGGGATCATCCTCAACCTGGTGACCATGGGCGAGTTCTACGACGTGGCCCTACGCGACTTCGGCCTCCTCGTCGGGGCGCTCGCCCTGGCGAGCCTGGCCTGGGGCCGCGGCCGGAACGCGGCATGACCGGCATGACCAGCAGCGCGCCGTACCCCGCCGACGGCGCCGAGCCGGAGGCCGGCCGCTGGCGGCCCCGCGTCATGCACGCGGGGCCGCAGGTCGACCACCTGGCGGCCGAGCAGGCAGCCGCGGCCCTGCTCACCGCGCTCGGGCTGGACCTGACCGAGGAGGGGCTCGCCGACACGCCGCGACGGATGTCACGGGCGCTCATCGACCTGACCAGTGGGCCGGACTTCGACCTGACGACCTTCCCCAACGACGAGGGGTACGACGAGCTCGTGCTGGTCCAGGACATCCCGTTGCAGTCGCTGTGTGAGCACCACATCCTCCCGTTCGTCGGCGTCGCGCACATCGGCTACCTGCCGGGCGACCGGATCCTCGGACTCTCGAAGTTCGCTCGCATGGTCGAGCTCCACGCCCGGCGCCCGCAGACCCAGGAGCGGCTCACCCAACGCGTCGCCGACCACCTGCAGACTGCGCTGCGACCCGACGGGGTCGGCGTCGTCATCGAGGCCGAGCATCTGTGCATGACCCTGCGGGGCGCTCGCGCGCCGGGCGCCCGCACCACGACGTCGGCGCTGTTCGGCCGGCTCCGCGACGACCCTCGCAGTCGGGCCGAGTTCCTGGCCCTGACCAGGGGGACGGCATGAACCAGGACCCGGACGACGAGAGGGAGCAGGCCATGGAGATAGTGATCATCGGGGCCGGCCTCGCCGGCGTGTCCGCCGCGGAGGAGCTGCGCGCTCAGGGACACAGCGGCGCGATCACCCTGATCGGGTCCGAGCCGCATCCGCCGTACGAGCGACCGCCGCTGTCCAAGGGACTGCTCCTGGGGAGTGCCGACGTCGACTCGGTCTTCGTCCATGACGCCGCGTGGTACGCCGAGCAGCAGATCGAGCTGCTGACCGGCACGACGGTCACCGAGATCGACCTCGACACCCGTCACGTCGTCCTGGCCGACCGTCAGCTGCGCTACGACCGGCTCCTGCTGGCCACCGGAGCGCGACCGCGCCGCCTGCCCTTGGTCGACGGGTCGGCGGCCGACGTGGTGTACCTGCGCACCCTGGAGGATGCGCTGACGCTCCGGGCGCGGCTGACCGGTCACGTCCTCGTGATCGGCGCCGGCTGGATTGGGCTCGAGGCCGCGGCTGCGGCGCGGGAGGCAGGAGCGAGCGTCACCGTGGTCGAGAGCGCGTCCCAGCCGCTGGCCGGCGTCCTGGGGCCCGTCGTGGCACCGGTCTTCGCCGACCTGCACCGCGCGCACGGCGTCGACCTGCGCCTCGCCACGTCGGTCGCGTCGGTCGACCACATCGGCGGCCGGACCCGCGTGCGCCTCTCCGACGGCCACCGCCTCAGCCCCGACCTGGTCCTGGTGGGCATCGGCGCCGAGCCCTACGACCACCTCGCCGCCAAGGCGGGGCTCGCCACCGACCGCGGCGTGCTCGTCGACGCGTTCCTCCGCGCCAGTGACCCGCACGTGTACGCCGCCGGCGACGTGGCGCAGCACGACCACCCCCTGCTCGGCAGGATCCGTGTCGAGCACTGGGACACCGCGATCCAGCAGGGGCGCCATGCCGCCCGCAGCATGCTCGGCGAGGAGCAGCCCTATGCGCGCCAGCCGTACTTCTTCACCGACCAGTACGACCTCGGCATGGAGTACGTCGGGCACGTCGGACCGGAGGGATCCGACGAGGTGATCGTCCGCGGCGACCTCGAGGCGCGGGTGTTCAGCGCCTTCTGGCTCCGGGGCGCCACGGTGCTGGCCGGGATGCACGTCAACGACTGGGACGCGATCGAGGCGATCCGTCGCATCGTGGCGGCTCCCGCCGTGGACACCGCCGCCCTGCGCGACCCCAGCATCCCGCTGGACGCCGTGGCCGACGTGGCACCGGGCCGCCGGTGAGGATCCTCACCGGCCGGCCCGGTGCCGGCTCCACCGTGACGAGCGTCGCCGCGGGTGAGCCTCGTCAGCGGGCGCAGTTGGTGCAGGTGACGGCCCAGGGCCGCCACTCCAGCCGGGCGAGCGGGATGTCGGCGCCGCACCGGGTGCAGGTGCCGTAGCGGCCCTCGGCGATCCGCGCCCGGGCGAAGCGGATCTCCTGCAGCAGGCGCTCGACGGTCTCGCGGTACGCCGCCGTCACCTCGTCGGGGCTGGTGTCGATCCCTGCGAGCTGCGCCGTACGCGCGGCCTCGTACTCGGCGAGCTTGGCCTCGATGTCGGTCAGGTCGAGCTCGCGGTCCTGGGTGGTGACGCGGTCGGTCATGTCGTTCCTCCATGTCGGTGATGCATGGTGCGACGCCCCGGCTCACAGCCGGGGCGCACGGGCTCTGGTGACTGCTGGGAAAGGCGGAGGGACCGGTGACGAAGCGCCGGCCCCTCGATCTGGTGAGAACGTCAGAGCCAACCGGGCGGCGCGCGGTCCACGCTGCGACGCAGCAGGTCCAGGCCGCGGATGCCGCGGGCCTCCTCGCCCAGTCGGAGGGCGAGCAGGGCGGCACCGGAGATGACATGGGTCGGCGCGGCAGCGTCGTGGCCGGCGGCACGCATGCCCCTGCTCACTGCCACGCTGACGTCACCCATGCCGGGGACCCTAGCAACGCTGCCGCGCCGCGCAACCCGTTTCCGGTCTAGCAGTCCACCGACGCACCGAAGGCGCGCGCGGCCTCACGCATCGCGGCCTCGGCGCTCGCGACGGTGATCAGGCTGTTGCCGCCCACGATGTGGAGACCGTAGGCGTCCTCGAGGGCCACGAGGTTCATCGCCGCGACGTCCACCGCCATGACCGGCGCGAAGGCACCGCTCGCCACGCCGCGACCCAGGATGTCGGCGTACGTCGCGAGCTGGCGGCGGTAGAGCTGCTCGACCAGCTGGTCGTGGAGCGAGGAGGTCCCGGCGAGCACGTCGAACTCGTAGAGCAGGCGCATCAGGGCGTCGTCGGGACCGCTCGGCAGGCCCTCCCGGATGGCGGCCGCGAGCTGCCTCGGGGGCTCGGGGATGGCGGCGACGATCGCGTCCCGGCGGTCGCAGAACCGCTCCACGCCGGCGCGATGCGTCTCCAGCAGCAGCGCGTCGAGGTCGTCGTAGTAGTAGAGGATCGCGCCTCTCGTCAGGCCGGCCTTGGCAGCGACATCGGTCAGCGACAGCGCCCGCAGGCCGCGCTCGGAGACGGCAGCCAGCGTCGCGTCGACGAGGTCGGCTCGGCGTTCTTCCTGCCGGCGGGGACGGGCCATGGCCCCGACTCTAGGGCTGTGAGCCTTGACACGTGCTTCCAGGGCGTGTGACTGTACGGCGCAATTCTTTGACGCTACTGTCAAAAAACTTGGAGAGGAACATCGTGCTGACGGATCTGCTGTTCACCCGGGGCCGCGTGCGGACCTTCGACGACGCCGCCCCGTGGGCGGAGGCGGTCGGCGTCACGGACGGGGTGATCACCTACGTCGGCCCGGCGGCCGACGCTCCGGCGGCGCGGGAGACGCGCGACCTGGGCGGCGCCCTGCTGACGCCCGGGATCATCGACAGCCACAACCACCTGCTGCTGGGATTCGACCCGGACGCGGTGAGTCTGGAGGGCGCGGAGACGCTCGCCGAGGTCCGTCGCCGCATCAGCGACCTCGCGCAACGTCGACCGGACCTGACCTGGGTGTGCGCGGAGAACGCCGTCTACTCCGTCGTCGAGGGTCGCCGCCCCCGGGCCGACGACCTGGCGGGGCTGACCGAGCGCCCGGTGTTCGTCACGACGTACGACCAGCACTCGGTGTGGCTCAACGAGCCTGCCATGCGCGCCCTCGGCCTGTTGGACGGCGCCCGGATCGCCTGGGGCAACCCGGAGCTCGACGAGGAGGGCCGACCCACCGGGTGGGTCACGGACTTCTACACCAGCGCGATGACGAGCGCCGGGCTCGCGGCCCTGCAGCGTGACATCCCGATGTACTCGCCCCAGCGGCGCTACCGCAAGCTTCTCGGCAGCCTCGAGATGGCCACCCGCTGCGGGATCACCACCGTCGTGGAGCCGCAGGTCCCGCTCGCGGAGGTCGGGCTCCTAGAGACCGCGCGCGAGGCCGGCCTCCTCAGCTCACGGGTCATCGCCGCGCTCTTCCACCCCATCGACGCCGACGCCTCGCTGCGCCGCGACCTGCGGACGGCGGTGGACGACATCCCGGCCACCTCCCGGCTCCGCCTCGGCCCGGTGAAGCTGTACGCCGACGACGTGATCGAGCCGCACACCGCCTGGATGCTCGAGGACTACGCCAACCGTCCGGGGCACCGCGGCCACCCCTCGGCACCGGTCGGCGAGCTCACCCGGATCATCTCCGAGCTCGACCGGCTCGGCTTCCAGACCCACACGCACGCCACCGGCGACGGTGGCATCCGGCTGGCGCTCGACGCGATCGAGGCCGCCGGCCGTTCCAACCGCACGGCGGACCGCCGCCACGGCATCGTGCACGTGGAGTGCCTGCACCCCGACGACCTGGCGCGCTTCTCCGCACTCGGCGTCACCGCCGCGATGCAGCCGCGCCACTGCTCCCCCGACCTCGTCGCCGGGACCTGGATGGAGAACGTCGGGGAGGAGCGGTGGGACCGGGCCTGGCAGATCCGCTCGCTGATGGCCTCCGGCGCGCATGTGGCGCTGTCGAGCGACTGGCAGGTCGGCGAGATGGACCCGCTCGTGGGGATGTACTCCGCGCTCACCCGCGCCACGCTCGACGGCACCACGTCGTGGACGCCGGAGCAGCGCATCGACCTGGACGCCGCCCTGGCGGGCTACACCCGCGAGGGCGCCTGGGCCTGGCACGCCGAGCAGGAGCTCGGCGTGATCCGGGTGGGCGCGGCCGCCGACCTGGTGGCGTGGTCCAGCGACCTCTACGAGCTGCAGGACGAGCCCGCCGCCCTGCTCGACGAGCACGCCGCCCTGACGGTCGTGGGCGGCGAGATCGTCCACGACGCGACGGCCTCCGGCGCCGTGCGCGAGCCGGAGACGCCGCGCACGCAGTGCTCAGCCACGCACCACTGAAGCCCCGACCTGACACGCCCCGAGGAGAAGGACGAACGACATGTCACAACTGGATCCCGGCGTCAGCCCCGACCGGGCGGCGGCTGCCGACCCGTCGCAGGGCCGGCTCCGCCGTACGCTCAGCCTGCCCCAGATCGTCTTCCTGGGCCTGGCCTACATGGCACCGCTGGCCGTCTTCGACACCTTCGGCATCGTCGCGGACATCACCGACGGCCACGTCCCGCTGTCCTACCTGGTGATCCTCGTGGCTGTGGTGATCACTGCCCTGAGCTACGCCCGGATCGTGCGCTACTTCCCGCGCGCCGGGTCCGCCTACACCTACACCCGCGAGGCGATCAACCCGCACCTCGGGTTCCTCGTCGGCTGGGCCGCGACGCTGGACTACCTGTTGCTCCCGATGATCAACGCGCTGCTCTCGTCGATCTACATGACCGTCGCGTTCCCCGACGTGCCGGCGTGGGTCTGGATCGTGTCGACCATCGTGCTGTGCACCGTGCTGAACCTCGTCGGCGTCAAGCTCGCGGCCAACGTCAACGTCGCTCTGGTGATCATCCAGCTCACCGTCGCGATCGCGTTCGTGGTGCTCACCGTGAAGAGCGTGATCGAGGGGGCCAACGGCTCGACGTTCTCCTGGGAGCCGTTCTACTCCTCGAGCGTCGAGCTGAGCGCCATCGGCGCCGGGGCCGCCGTGCTGGCGCTGTCCTTCCTCGGGTTCGACGCGGTGACCACGCTCGCGGAGGAGGCCAACCACCCGCAGCGTGACATCCCGCGCGCCATCATGATCATCGTCGCGGTCGCGGGCGTCTTCTTCGTGACCGTCACCTACGTCATGCAGGCGCTCTTCCCGGACGTATCCGCGGTCGGCGACATCGTCGGCGCCTCGCCGGAGATCGCTCAGTACATCGGGGGCGCGGCGTTCCAGGCGATCTTCATCGGGGGCTACATGACGGCCGTGTACGGCTGCGGCATCACCCAGCAGATGAGCGCGGCCCGGCTGCTCTACGCCATGGGCCGCGACGGCGCCCTCCCCCAGCGGCCGTTCTGCGCGCTCAACAAGGCCGGAGTCCCGTCGGGCAACGTGATCCTCATCGGGCTGCTCGCGTCGACGGCCGTCTTCCTGGACCTCTACCAGGCGGCGTCCCTGATCAACTTCGGCGCGTTCGTGGCCTTCGCCTTCGTCAACCTGTCGGTGATCTTCACCTACGTCCGCTTCCTGCGGGAGGGACGCGGCCACAGCAGGCTCGGGTACGTCGTGCTCCCCGCGCTGGGCGTCGTCGCCAACGTCTGGCTGTGGCTCAGCCTCGAGTCGTCCGCCAAGCTCGTGGGCCTGCTGTGGGTCGCGCTCGGGCTCGGCTTCCTGCTGTGGCGGACGCGCCTGTTCCGGGCGCCGGCGCCCGCTCTGTCGGGGCCGGATCTCTCCGGGCCGGACCTGTAGCAGCCGCCGATCGGGGGCGCCGGCCGTTCCTCGGCCGGCGCCGCCGCCTCATGGCCTGACCGGGCCGCGGTGGACCTCAGTAGGGCGGGTGGGGCTCGAACCCACGACCCAAGGATTATGAGTCCTCTGCTCTGACCGACTGAGCTACCGCCCCTCGGGGCGAGACCCTATCGCCGGTCAGGGTCGGTTCTTCTCCGGGATGAGCTTGTGGGTGCCGTCGCACCACGGCTTGGTGGCGGACTTGCCGCAGCGGCAGACCGCGCTGACGGGCCGGACGGTGGCGTGCTCGGCCCCGTCCTCGTCCCGGATGACGTGGTCGCCCCGGATCAGCAGCGGGCCGCCGGGGCACACGACGATGTCGGCGTTGCTCATGCGGCCTCCCACTGCTCCAGCAGCTGCCCGGCGAGCCGCGCCTCCTGGTCCAGGCACGTGAAGGCCCCGAACCAGATGTCGGCCTCGACGGCCGGGTCGACCGCGATCATCGGCGCGCAGATGTTGCGCACGGCCAGCTGCTCGTGGACCGCGTCCGCCTCGACGTGCTCGGTGTAGTAGTCGATCATCTCCGCGGCCATGCCGAGCCGCTCCATGCCCTGGGCCATCCGGCGGCACGGCAGCGAGCTCGTCGCCTCGAAGGCCGCGAGGTGCCCCATCGCCGCTCCGCGCAGCCGGCGGTGCAGCCCGAACAGGCTCATCGCGTTGTTCTGCTCCAGCACCAGGGTGGGCGCCTCGTCGACGTACGCACCCTCGTCGGGGCGCAGGCCCACCGCCGCCATGCCGCGGGCGAACAGGCCGGCGTGCAGCCGGTCGGGGCGACCGCCGCCGTACTCGTCGTACTGCAGCTCCATGAGCCCCGCGCGGGCCTCGACCTCCAGGCGCGGCACGACGAAGGCTGCCGGGTCGGACTCCTTGAGGTGGTAGACCGACTTCAGCCGCAGCAGGTCCAGGACCTGCTCGGTGGTCGCCTGGCGCTGCACGAACCGCGACAGCGACGGACCCTCGAACTCCTCGACCCAGCGGAAGAACGCCTCCTCGAACGCGGCCCCACCGTCGCCGTCGTACGCCGGAACGCCCGGCCAGCGCGCCCGCAGCTGGGCCTCCAGGTCGGCCTCGAGGCGCCGCCGCACCCGGAGCAGGTCGAGGTCCCACTCGGCGGCGTCGTCGACGTCCTCGAAGCCCCGGTAGGACAGCTCGTAGAGCGCCCACAGCGTGATCGCGGCGTCGTCGGCCGAGTCCGGCTCGACGTCGAGGTAGCCCGTGGAGCGGGCCTCCTGGGCGGGCTCGCGGGCGGCTTGGAAGACGCGTTCGCTCAGCGTGCCGCGAGGCTTGGGGAGCCGGGCACGCGCGGTGGTCATCGACATGGCGCACTGGTACCCCCGGGCCAGCGGCGCGATGCAGCGCCCGCTACGTCCCGGTTGGCGACGCCTCAGCTGTGCGCCGGCAGCACGCAGAACTCGTTGCCGGACGGGTCCACGTAGCTGCGCCAGGGCAGATCGCCCCAGTCGGCGTCGAGGACGGTGCCGCCGCGCTCGAAGATCTCGCGCTCGACCGTGTCGGCGTCCTCACCCTGTTCGAGTCGGACGTCGAGATGCACCCGGTTCTTGGCGAGGCCCTTGGGCTCGGCCTCGGGTACCAACCGCAGGACCGGTCCGAGACCCGACGGATGACGCAGGCCGCCGGCGCCGGTCGGAGTCCAGCCGGTCAGCCACGCCCAGAACTCCGCGTCGCGGACCGGGTCGGCCGCCTCCAGGAGGATTGCGGTGAGCTTCGCCGGATCCTCGCCCACGACGTCGAAGCGCAGCCGTTCGCGCTCCGCCGGCTGCTCGGGCACGCGTTGGAAGCACAGGTCCAGCACCGGTCCGCCGGGCACCTCGAGGCGGGTCTCGTAGCCCGCTTCCTCATCGGTCAGCTGCTCGGTGCCGAGCCGCGCCTCCCAGGAGCGGCCCAGTGCCTGCGGGTCGGTGGCGTCGAAGACAACGTTCTCCAAGAACACGTCGTCAGGCTAGCCGCTTCGTCGGTGGAGGAGATCGGTGCCAGGAGACGCGAAAAGGCCGCCGACCCCGATGGGTCGAACGGCCTTCCTTGGCTCCCCCGGTTGGACTCGAACCAACAACCCTGCGATTAACAGTCGCATGCTCTGCCAGTTGAGCTACAGGGGATCGCTTGGCAGCGGGCGAAACCATAGCAATGACAGGGCCTACTCCGAAATCGCGGTCACTCGCCGATGTCGCCGCGCGCCGCGGTGAGCGCCCGGTCGGCCGCGGCCGCGACCACCGGGTCGCCGGGGTCCACGCCGGCGTCGTACGCCACGAACCAGGCGACGTCGCCGGCGCCCGTGGGTGAGCGTCGGGCGATGATGCGGCCGTGCTCGAAGCCGCGCTGCAGCACCACGCTGGCCGTCACCCGCTCGCGCACGAGCTCCAGCAGCCGGCGCTCGTCGGAGAGCGCGACCCGGTGCGTCGGCACCGGCTCGCCCCACGTGCCGACCTCGGTGAGCGTCAGCACGCCGGCCTCGCTGTCCCAGGCCGCCGCGTCGAGCTGCTCCCAGGGGATGCGCCGGCCGCGCAGGTACAGCGCCGCACGCGTGCCGCCGACCGGACCCTCGTCCGTGTCGGCGACAGCGAGCAGCCGCTCGCCGCGGGGCACGTCGATGCCGGCGCTCACTGAACGGTGATCCGATCGCGCAGCGCCCGACGCTGCTGCTCCAGCCCGTTGAGCTCCACCACCATGGCGCGGTAGGCATCCGGGTCGGCCGTCGGGTCGGCCCGCTGCAGCCGGCTGTGCGCGTCGGCGATGCGCCGGGCCAGCGCCGCCTCCCGCAGCCGGACGACATGCTCGAGGACGTACGCCGGCCCCGGCTCCTTCGCGGGCAGCGGCTCGACCGCGAGCGCACTGACGAGGTTCTGCAGGGCGGGGTGCGCGGCCGCGTCGCGCAGCCGTCCCGCCCAGCCGGGGTCGTCCGCGCCGGCCGCCAGGCCACCGGCCTGCTCGACCAGCTGCCACACCGCGCGGTAGGCGGGGTGGCTGAAGTCGCTCGCGGTGATGTCGGCGGTGGTGCGTCCGATGGCGATCGGGTGCTGCACGACGAGCTTGAGCGTGCTGCGCTCGACCAGCAGCCGCGGGTCGCGCGGGTCCGGCAACGGCGGTGTCGGCGGGGCGGCCGGCGCCGCGGTCTCGGCGGGCGGGGCGGCCGCGACCGCCCGGTCACGAGGGGCCGGTGCGGGACGACGGGCGCCGGCTCGGCGTACCTCCGCGCGGGCCTCGTCCACGTCGACCCCGACCATGCGGGCGAGCTCGCGGACGAACGCCTCGACCTTGCTCTTGTCGCGGATGCTCGCCACCAATGGCGCGGCCTCGCGCAGCGCGTCCACCCGGCCGTCGGCGCGATCGAGGTCGTAGCGGCCCACGACGTTGCCGAGCACGAACTCGTAGAGCGGCTGCCGGCTGGCGACCAGGCCGCGGACCGCCTCGTCGCCCTCCTTGATGCGCAGGTCGCACGGGTCCAGTCCCTCGGGGGCGACGGCGACGTAGGTCTGCGAGACGAACTCCTGGTCCCCGGCGAAGACCTTCATCGCGGCCGCCTGGCCGGCCTTGTCGCCGTCGAAGGTGAAGACGACCTCGCCCTGGGAGCCCTTGAAGTCGGCCATGAAGCGGCGCAGCACCTTGCCGTGGTCGCTGGTGAACGACGTGCCGCAGGTCGCGACGGCGGTCGTGACGCCGGCCAGGTGGCAGGCCATCACGTCGGTGTAGCCCTCGACCACCACGGCCTGGCCGGTCTGCCGCATGCCGGTGCGGGCCAGGTCGATGCCGTAGAGCACCTGGTTCTTCTTGTAGATCGGCGTCTCGGAGGTGTTGACGTACTTGCCCTGCATCCGGTCGTCGTCGAAGAGCTTGCGGGCCCCGAACCCGATGACGTCGCCCGAGGCGTCGCGGATCGGCCACAGCAGCCGGCCCTGGAAGACGTCCTTGCCGTACTGCCGACCCAGGCCCGCGACGACGATCTCCTCCTCGCTGAAGCCGCGACCGCGCAGGTGGCGGAAGAGCGACTGACCGTCGCGTGGGGCGAAGCCGATGCCGAACTGGAGCGCGTGCTGCTGCTCGAACTGCCGCTCGGCCAGGAACTGCCGGGCGGTGAGCGCGTCGGGGCTCATCAGCTGCTCGGCGTAGAACTCCTGGGCGATCCGGTGCGCCTCGATCAGCTTGCCGCGCTGCGGGCCGCGTCGCTCCTGTGGTCCGTCGCCGTCCTCCCGCTCCAGCGGGACGCCGTACTTCTCCGCGAGGCGCTCGACGACCTCGCCGAAGTTGAGCCCGTCGATCTTCATCAGGAAGCTGATGACGTCGCCGCCCTCGCCGCAGCCGAAGCAGTTTCCGGTGAGGATGTTGTCCTCGAGCGTGAAGGCGTGACCCTCGTCGACCTCGGCGCAGAAGACCTCCTCGACGCGCTCGGATTCCGCGACACTCTGAACGACCCAGCCACGTCGAGCGAACTGCTTCTCGGCCTCGACGAAGCGACGGCGGTGCTCGTCGAGCAGGAAGAACGACTCGCCCAGATCGTCGTTGACGAAATGCACTCGGTAGAGGTCCGTCGGCTCTCTGTGACCGATGCCGACTCGGCTTTGGACCGTGATGCCATACGTGGCGATCCCGAGCCGCGTCGCCAGGGTCCGCACGAACTCGAGATCCTCTCGGTTCGCCGAGTTGAGCATGACCGTGCCGTCCTTCGCGACGCACCCGTCGGCTGCGAAGTAGCCCGCTAGCCAGCCGTACAGATACGACACCGACTCGTCGAGCGGGGGCAGCGACTTGAAGAACGCCGGCAGATGGTGGACGAGGAGGTTGTCGCCGCTGGCAGAGGTGTGGCTGTTCGGGAACCACTTCAGCATCGCCAGGTCCTTCGGCGGACACAGCAGCGCCATGCTCCCCGTTCCGTTCCGAGTCCCGTCACCGTAGGTGAAGCCATGGGCGATGCCGAAGGGCGACGGTGTTGTGCGACTGGTCCTCCGCCGTGGGAACACCGTGACGAGCCGATCGCCTGGCTTCAAGTCCGTCGTGAGGACCTCTCGCTGGCGACTCCGGTCCTTGCCGGACCGAACGAACCAGCGGTGCCCGTCGGTCGCGTAGATCTCCTTCACCTGGCGGTTGCGGGTCAGCGTGATGCGGTGGAGGCGCTGGACGCCGTACGCCTTGAAGGGCGCCTCCACCCAGTCGCCGTACCGATTCAGGATCCGGTGGACGCCGCCCGCGAGATCTCGGATCTCCTTGACGCCCTCCCAAGTGAGCACGCGCGTCTCACCCGCCAGGCAGTGGTAGAACTGCCGGCTCGGCGTCACGTTGAACGACGGCGACTTCTCGTCGTGGAACGGGCACAGCCCCTTCAGCGATCCGCCGCCCGCGTTGCGCAGGGTGACGTACTGCCCGACGATGTCCTCGATCCGGGCCTTCTCGCGCACCTCCGCGATGCTCTTCTCGAGGATGCGACCGGCCACGGGGCGATCCTACGGTCCGGCGTACGTCGGCACGCCGCCGATCCACAGGTCGGGGGGGTCAGTACTCCCCCGTCATGACGTTCGCGAGCGGCTCGCCGGCCGCGAACCGCTCCAGCTGCGAGCGCACCAGCCGGTAGGCCCGCGGCCACATCGCCGTGCTCGCACCACCGACGTGGGGGCTGAGGAGCAGCCCGGGTGCGGTCCAGAGCGGATGGTCGGCCGGCAGCGGCTCGGTGTCGGCGACGTCCACGGCTGCCCGGATCCGACCGGCCTCCAGCGCGGCGAGGAGGTCCTCGGTCACCACGACGGCGCCGCGGGCGACGTTGACCAGCAGCGCGCCCTGCTTCATCCGGTCAAGGAACGGCGCGTCCACCAGCCCGCGGGTCTCGTCGGTCAGCGGGACGACGAGCACGACGACGTCGGCTGTCGGCAGCAGGCCAGGCAGCTCGGCGATGGCTTGGACGCCGTCGCGAGCCGTGCGCGCCACGCGGACCACCTCGGTCTCGAACGGGAGCAGCCGGGCCTCGATCGCGGCGCCGACGGCGCCGTACCCGACGATGAGCACCCGCTTGTCGGCCAGCGACTCCTCGAACCCACCGCGCCACTCGTGGCGGTCCTGCTGACGCACGAACCGCGGCAGGCCGCGCAGGCTGGCCAGGATGAGCGCCAGCGTCAGCTCAGCGGTCGAGGTCTCGTGGATGCCGCGGCCGTTGCAGAGGGTCACCCCGGCGGGGATCCGGCCCCGGACGTTGTCGACGCCGGCGGACAGGGTCTGCACCACCCGCAGGGATGTCATCCGCGGCAACACGTCGGCCACCTCCGGAGCCATGCGGTACGGCGTGACGTAGAGCTCGACCTCGCCCACCGACTCCGGCACGTGACGGGTCGGGTCGACCACCTCGTAGCGCAGTCCGGCCGGCGCCTCGCCCAGCTCGGCGGGGTCGAAGGGCAGCCAGACCAACGGCCGGTCGGCGGTCACGACGCGCGCCTGCGGACCAGGCGCTCGTGCCAGGCGAGCGCCGTGACGTCGGTGAGGGAGGCGACCTGGTCGATGACGACGCGCAGCCGGCCGGCGTCGTCTCCGGCTGCCGCCCAGTCGTCGGCGAACTGCCGGTCCAGGGCGTCCGGGCCGCGGCCGACGAGCTCGGCGACCAGCTCGGCCAGCAGCTCGCGCTGGCGGCTCATGAGGGCGATCCGGTCGTCGGTCTGCATGACGTAGTGGGCGGCGATGCCCTTGAGGACCGCGATCTCCCGCTGGGTCTGCGCCGGCACCACCAGGTCGCCGCGGAACCGGACGAACGGTCCTGGCCCGCTCTCGTGCGTGGCGGACTGCACGGCACCGCAGAAGCGGCCGATCAGGTCGCTGGTGAGGTTCTTCAGGGCGGCCAGGGTGCGGCGGGTGCCGTCGTAGCGCGTCGTCGGCCAGCTGCCCACCTCGCGCAGTCCGGCCAGGGTCGAGGCGACCTCGGGGTCGGTCGCCTCGGGGAGGTACCAGGAGCGCACCGCCTCCCCCACGGCCGCGACGTCGACCCGGGTCAGGTCGATCCGGCCCGCGACGACGCCGTCCTCCACGTCGTGCACGGAGTAGGCCACGTCGTCGGCGAGGTCCATGATCTGCGCCTCGACGCAGCGGCGGTGTCCAGTCTCGGGCGTGCGCAGCCAGGCGAAGACGGCGAGGTCGTCGTCGTAGACGCCGAACTTCGGGCGCGCTCCGGTCGGCCCCGGCGCCTCGTCGCGACGCCAGGGGTACTTGGTGCAGGCGTCGAGCGTCGCCCGGGTGAGGTTGAGACCGACGCTCTCACCGTCGTCGTCGAAGGTCTTGGCCTCGAGACGGGTGAGGATCCGCAGCGTCTGGGCGTTGCCCTCGAAGCCACCGCACTCGGCAGCCAGCGCGGACAGCACCTCCTCGCCGTTGTGGCCGAACGGCGGGTGGCCGAGGTCGTGGGCGAGCGCCGCGGTCTCGGCGAGGTCGGGCTGACTGCCCAGCGCCCGGGACAGGTCACGGGCGACCTGGGCGACCTCGAGGCTGTGGGTCAGTCGGTTGCGCACGAAGTCGTCGGACTGCGGCCCCACGACCTGCGTCTTGGCGGCCAGCCGGCGCGACGAGGCGGCGTGGACGACGCGGGCCCGGTCGCGCTCGAACGGCGTGCGCTCCGGCGCGGCGACCCGCTTCGGCGGCTCGGCGACGCGCCGCTCGCGGGCTGCGGCGTCGTAGAGATCGTCGGTGGCGTCCACGTCGTGCATGCTACGGCGGGCCTCGGACAGTGGACGGCGCCCGGTTGCTCCACAGGAGCCACCGCGGATCCCCACGCTGGGCGGGTGACGGCGAGGCATGGCAGGCGCACTGGTCCCCCGAGGGCGGTGGCACGAGCAGCGACGGCTCCGGCCCCGACCACCGCGAGGTCATGGCGTGGTGCCGTCGGCTCATCTGGGACGAGCCCGTCGAGCTGCCACCGGGCACACGGGCGTACGTCGGCCGGTCCTGGTTGGAGACAGGCGGCCGTGACGATCCCGAGCGTCCGGGTCCGCCTAGGGGCGTCGGTGGAACCTGACGTCGCCGTTGGGAAGGCGTACGCCGGTGTAGGTGGGGTCGTGAGCGCGGTGATGGTGGTGGCCGCAGAGGAGGACACCGTTCTCGAGCGTGGTGCTGCCACCCCGCGCCCACGCGAGCCAGTGATGGGCCTCGCACCACGTCCCGGGGATGTCACAGCCCTCGGCGCGGCAGGTCCGGTCGCGCACCAGCAGCGCCTTGCGCTGCGCCTTGTCGAAGAGTCGCCGACCGCGGCCCAGGTCGAGCACCTCCCCACGCCCGCCCAGCACCGCCGGGATGACGGTCGCGGTGCAGGCCAGGCGGCGGGTCTCTGTCGCTGAGAGCCCGTCGCCGCCGATGACCTGGCCCAGGCCGACGTCGTGTCTCAACTGGTCGAGGTCGATGGTGACCACCAGGGTGGTCGCGTCCCCGCCGTGGACCGGAAGGCGGTCGGGGTCGGCCGTCTCGAGGAACTGACAGAACGCCTGTCCCAGCCGACGCGGGTACGAGCCGGCGTACGCCTGGGCCTCGGTCCCGTCCTGCCGGCGCGGATTGGTGAAGGCATGGAGGTAGGTCGCGAGCCGGTGCGCCGTCTGGTCCGGCAGGACGCCGGAGATGCGGGTGGTGCCGTCGCCCAGCGTCTTCAAGGTCAGCTTCGTCCGGGCGCGGGCGTGTGCCTCCTCGGCCTCGAGCCGCTTGGCCTCCTCCGCGTCGGCGATCTCCGGTGCGACGATCTCGAGGATGCGGCGGCCCAGGATCCGCAGCCGGTGCGGGCTGTGGTGCTCCGCCTCGGCGACCAGCGTCTTCTCGGCGAGCAGCCGGACCGCCGGATCGAGGTCGTCGGGAAGGTCGTCGAGGGCCTTCACGATGACCCGCGCCTGAGCGAGACTCACATCTCCGTCGCGCAGGGCGTGGCGCAGACACTCATAGGTCCGGTCGAGCGATGCGGCGAGTGCCAGGTCGGCGCGTGGTGCGGCGAAGTCCTGCCTCGTCTCCGCCGCCACCCACGCTGCGACGTCACGAGAGCCGACCGCGTCCGCAACGTCACCCGATGCGGGCAGGAACCGCAACCGCAGCTCCGCGAGCCGGGCGTCGACGCGGGCCAGACGCCGGATCGCGTCAGCCTTCTGCTCCGTGGTCAGGAACACCGGCTCCGCGTCGGCCACCGCGCCGAGAGCCTCCTCCAGGACCTCTACGCACGCCAGCAACCGCGGTGTGTCGGCGGCGAAGGCGATGGTCATGGGCGGTCCCGAGCGAGAGGTGGTCCAGTACCACCGACGCTAGCGGGGACCACCGACAGTCCCGTCGGCCCGCTCAGGCCGTGCGAGCCGCAGCTCAGTACGTCGTGACGTGGACGTGGTCGAAGTGGTTGGCCGTGGCCGACCCGCGGTCCGACATGCCACGCCAGCCTTCGCCGCCACGCTCGACCGACCAGATCTGCTGCTCGTAGATCAGGTAGCTGACCCCGAGGTCGGCGTAGTTGTCCCGCAGGAACTCCGCGATGTCCCAGCCCTCGGCGCCGCTGACCATGATGTCGACCGCGAGGCCCTGGCTGTGCTCGCCGTCGCTGCGGAAGGTGCCGTAGGTGCTGATGTCGGGGAAGTTCGCGCAGACCGCCGCGTGGACCTTCTTGACGTTCTCGCTGACGCCGTCGGGCACCGAGGTGCCGTTGGTGCACTCGCCGCCGAGCGCGGGCGGCTCCTCCTCGGAGAGGTATCCGGCGGTGACCCAGCGGGCCTTGCCCTCGACGACGACCTCCTCGCGATCGAGCACCTTGCGGCCGGTCACGAGGACGTGCTCGCCCGCAGCGAGGACACCGACCTGCTCGGCCTTCTCGCGCGGCGAGCTCCACAGGTTGAGCTCGCTGGTGGTCCACAGCTTGGTCTTGGCACTCCGCGCGGCGGCGACGGCGGCACGCACGGCCGCGGGCGCCAGCATCAGGGCGGCCTTGTCCTTGGGCACCGTCGGACCGGCGCTCTTGGCGCCGCGCGGCAACGAGCGCGACACGCTCGCCTCCCGGTCGGCGACGCTGCCGAGTGCGGCGGCGGCTCGGTTGGCCGAGGACTGCCCGGAGGTCTGGGCGGTGAGCTGGTGGTCGCTGGACGCGACCGGATCGCCGGCCAGGACGCCGGCGGTCACCACGGCAGCGGTCGCGACGAAGGCGACCGGGGCGGCGACCACAGCGGCGGTCGGACGGCGGCGGGCATTGGTTTCCCGCTTGTGGCGAGCATGAGCCACAGCGCTGATCCTTTGCATTGACGACAGGACGGCACCGCCCCACCCCCCCCACGGGCAGCCGGCGCGATCATCGAGTGAAGCACAGCTCCACGGACGATCCCGCATCGGGAGGCTACGTCACGGGGTGTCTCTCGTCACCCGGTTCCACGCAACTGTGGAGAGCGCGCCGGCCGCCACCGGATCTCAGCCGCCGGAGACGGTGTCCTCGGCGATCGCGCAACCGGTCCCGTCGGTGTCGTCCAGCCAGCCCTCGGGAAGGACGACCTTGTCGCGCGGCGCACCCTGGCGGCCGCGCGGAGCGCCCAGCTCCGAGACGGGGAACGGCTCGTCGCGATCGAGCTCGGCGAGCAGTGCGTCCAGGGCCGCGAGGGAGTCCACCAGGCCGAGCTCCTTGCGCATCCGGCCGCCGGCCGAGAAGCCCTTGAGGTACCACGTCACGTGCTTGCGGATCTCCTTGCAGCCGCGCTCCTCGCCCATGTGCTGGCACAGCAGCTCGGCGTGGCGCCGCATCATGTCGGCCACCTCGCCCAGCGTGGGCAGCGTGGCGACCTCGTCACCGGCGAACGCCGCCGCCAGGTCCCGGAACAGCCAGGGCCGGCCCAGGCACCCGCGGCCGATGACGACACCGTCGACGCCGGTCTCCTCCACCATGCGCAGCGCGTCGGCCGCCTCCCAGATGTCGCCGTTGCCCAGCACCGGGATGTCGACGCTGGCCTTGAGCGCGGCGATCGCGTCCCAGTCGGCCTGGCCGGAGTAGGCCTGCGAGACCGTGCGGCCGTGCAGCGCGATGGCCGCCACACCGCTGTCCTGGGCGATCCGCCCGGCGTCGAGGAAGGTGAGGTGGTCGTCGTCGATGCCCTTGCGGGTCTTCATCGTGACGGGCACGCCGTACGACGACGCGGCCTGCACCGCGTTCTCCAGGATGGCGCCGAGCAGGTTCCGCTTCCACGGCAGCGCGCCACCGCCACCCTTGCGGGTGACCTTGGGGACCGGGCAACCGAAGTTGAGGTCGATGTGCGCGACGCCGTACTCCGCGCAGAGGATCTCGGCGGCCTTGCCGACGTACGCCGGGTCGGTGCCGTAGAGCTGCACGCTCCGGACCGTCTCGAGCTCGTCGAAGACCAGCATGTCCCTGGTGTGCTGGTCACCCTCCACCAGGCCGCGGGAGGTGATCATCTCGCAGACGTAGAGTCCCGCTCCCTGCTCGGCGCACAGCCGGCGGTACGCCGCGTTGGTGATGCCGGCCATCGGGGCCAGCACCACCGGCGTGGCGACCTCGAGGTCGCCGAGGCGCAGGGGCGGGTAGGTCATGGCCCCATTGTCCGCAACGCGTGAGGAAGCGGCCGAATCGTCGCGCTCGACGACCGCGTGGTGCGCCCGCGGGTCACGGCCGGCTCGACCCTGGCCGCTGGTACCACCCACCGCGGGGACGAGCAGCAGGGCGAGGAGTCCTCCTCCGAGCGAGAGGGCGGCGAAGCTGGACATCCCGACGACGACGCCGGAGAGCGCGCCGCCGCCCGCACCGGCGACGGCGACGAGCACGTCCACGGAGCCCTGGGTCCTCGCCCGGGTCTCGAGGGTGGTCGCGTCGACGAGCAGCGCGGTGCCGCTGATGAGGCCGAAGTTCCACCCGAGCCCCAGGAGGACCAGCGCGACGGTCAGGAGGACCATCGAGTCGCCCGGGGCGAAGGCGGCGACCAGCCCCGCTGCGAGAAGGGTGGCTGCGGAGGCGACGGCCATGGGCAGGCGGCCCAGGCGGTCGACGAGCCGGCCGGTGACCAGGGACGGCAGGAACATGGCCGCGATGTGCATGCCGATGACGAACCCGACGTCGCCGAGGCTGTGATGGTGGTGCCGCATGTGCACCGGGGTCATCGTCATGATCGCCACCATGGCGATCTGGGTGAGGACCATGATGGTCGCGCCGACGGCGACGCCGCGGGGCGAGCCCGCGGTCGGCTCGACCGGCGCGGCCCGGGTGCCACCGGGCGTGCCGGTGTCGCCTGCCGCCTCGCGCTGACGCGCGATGTCCCGGGCGACCAGCAGCGGGTCCGGGTGGAGGAACACGAAGAGGACGACGCCGGCCAGGCCGTACGCGACCGCGGCGAGGAGGAAGGGACCGGCCAGGGCCGGAATGCCCAGCCCCACGGCGAGCTCTCCCAGGAGGTCGACCGAGTTCGGACCCGCGACGGCACCGAACGTGGTCGAGACCATCGCGACCGACACGGCGGTGCCGCGCGACCGTGGTGGTGCGAGGTCGGTTCCGGCATACCTGGCCTGCAGGTTGGTGGCGGTGCCGGCGCCGTACACGAAGAGGGCGGTGAAGAAGAGGATCGGGTTGTCGAGGACCGCGGCGAGCACGATGGCAGCCGCGCCGAGAGCGCCGACGAGGAAGCCGCCGGCCAGCCCGAGGCGGCGACCCGAGCGCTGGGAGACCCGGCCGACCGTGAACGCGGCGAGGGCGGAGCCGAGGGTGAACAGCCCGGCCGGGAGGCCGGCGGCGCCTGCACCGCCGAGCATGTCCTGCGCGAGCAGGGCGCCGACGGTGACGCCGGCAGCCAGGCCGGCGCCGCCGAAGACCTGGGAGATGACGACGACCGTCAAGGTCCGCCGGTACAGGCGGTGCTGGTCGTCGGCGGTGACCGTGGGTGTGGGCATCGGTGTGGGCGCGGACAGTTCGGACGACATGAGGACTCTCTGGTGGTGGCTCGTGCAGCGGCTGCGGTCGGCGCGCTCAGGCGGCGGGAAGCGGTCGGAGGAGGCCGGCGGCCCGCCACTCCAGCGCACCGTCCTCGGTACGGCGGGCGCGGTAGCCGTGGGCGGTGAGGATGCGGACCGCCTCATGGGCCATGACGCAGAAGGCGCCGCGGCAGTAGGCGACGACTTCGGTGTCGAGCGGTAGCTCGTCGAGCCGCTCTGCGAGCTCAGCGATCGGGATGTTGAGCGCGCCGGGTAGATGACCGGCGGCGTACTCGACACCTGGCCGCACGTCCAGGATCACCAGGTCGCCGGTCTCGGCGCGGCGAAGAAGCTCCGCCCGGGTGATCGCCTCGGTGTCGTCCGGCCCGAGGTAGGCGCGGCGGGCGCGGTCGGTCCCGGGCCGGTGCCGCGAGGCGACCGAGCGCAGGTCGACCAGGAGCCGGGCCACGTCCTCGTCGGTCAGGAAGTTGATGACGCGCTTGCCGTCCCGGACCGAGCCGACCAGGCCGGCCTCGCGCAGTGACTGCAGGTGTGCCGAGCAGGTCGACAAGCCCATGCCCGCCGCCTCGGCGAGCTCGTCCACGCTGCGCGGGCCCTGCGCGAGGACGTCGAGCAGCTCGATACGGCCGGCGTTGGCCAGCGCCTTGCCGATCGCAGCGAACTCGGCATACAGGGCGTTCTTGCGGGTCACGTCGTCCATCTCCCGCCTCCTTCGTTCACTCCATCATTCCATAGATGTATGGATTGATGGGGCGGCGGTCGCTGCGGGGATCTCGACACGCTCAGGCCTCGGCGGGAAGCGGGCGCCTTCGCTGCTCGATCAACCGGCGGCCGGGCGTCGCTTCTTCGGCTTCGCGGTGGGGCTGGGCGTGAGGGTGGCGATCGCACCGGCCCAGGTGATGGGCCGGAACTCCTCCGAGGGCCGGAACGCCACGCCCGCGAGCTCACCGCCGTCGGGCACCAGGTAGACCAGGCAGACACCGACACTGGCGCCGGCGGGGAACGGCTTCGGCAACGTGCTCGGGTGGCACGGCTTGAACCGGCTGGCGAACGTGCTCGGCTCGACGAGCGCGTCGGCGGCGCTCAGCCCGTAGAGCGGCAGCGGCAGCCCGGCCAGGTCGGTCTCGCCGGTGTTCGTGATCAGGGCGTGCACGAGGTACGGCGTGTAGCTCCGGATCTGCTCGGCGACCTTCCACTCCTTGAAGGACTGCTCGAAGGTGGTGCGCTCGATGCGGTCGACGCTGGCGCGGATCACGCCCACCAGGTCCTGGCGCGGCTGCCACGCCAGCGTCGCCGAGCGCCCCAGCGAGAGTCGTTCACCCTCGTCGGTGAGCGCGACGGCGCTCGGCACCGGGAGGTACGGTGCCTGCGTGGAGCCCTGCGTGGCGCCCTGCGTGGAGCCCTGGGTCGGTCGCTCGGTCCGAGGCTCCTGCTCCTCGGAGCAGCCGACCAGTGTCGTCACCAGCAGCAGCGATCCCAGCGCAGCCCCCGTGGCGGCCAGCCGCCGCCGTACGCCTGTGCCCATGCCGTCCTCCGAGCGCTCCTCAGCCGTTCCTGTGGTCCCGTTCCGGGCGTCCGTCCCGAATGCTCAGCAGCCGACCAGACGCTCCGCGAGGTAGGCGGTCACCCGGTCCAGGGAGACGCGCTCCTGCTGCATGCTGTCGCGCTCGCGGATGGTGACGGCCTGGTCCTCGAGGGTGTCGAAGTCGACGGTGACGCAGAACGGCGTGCCGATCTCGTCCTGGCGCCGGTAGCGGCGGCCGATCGCGCCCGCGTCGTCGAAGTCGACGTTCCAGCTCTGCCGCAGCTCCTTGGCGAGGTCGCGCGCCTTCGGCGAGAGGTCCTCGTTGCGCGAGAGCGGCAGCACGGCCGCCTTGACCGGCGCGAGCCGACGGTCCAGCCGCAGCACGGTGCGCTTGTCGACGCCGCCCTTGGCGTTGGGCGCCTCGTCCTCGGTGTAGGCGTCGACCAGGAACGTCATCAGCGACCGCGACAGGCCGGCCGCCGGCTCGATGACGTACGGGACGTAGCGCTCGTTGGCCGTCTGGTCGAAGTACGACAGGTCGGTGCCCGAGTGCTTCGAGTGCGTCGAGAGGTCGAAGTCGGTGCGGTTCGCGATGCCCTCGAGCTCGCCCCACTCCGAGCCGGCGAAGTTGAACCGGTACTCGATGTCCACGGTGCGCTTGGAGTAGTGGGAGAGCTTCTCCTGGGCGTGCTCGTAGTGCCGCAGGTTGTCGGGATCGATGCCGAGGTCGACGTACCACTGCGTGCGGGTGTCGATCCAGTACTGGTGCCAGTCCTCGTCCTCGCCCGGCTTGACGAAGAACTCCATCTCCATCTGCTCGAACTCGCGGGTGCGGAAGATGAAGTTGCCGGGCGTGATCTCGTTGCGGAACGACTTGCCGATCTGGGCGATGCCGAACGGCGGCTTCATGCGCTGGCTGGTCAGCACGTTGGCGAAGTTGAGGAAGATGCCCTGCGCGGTCTCCGGGCGCAGGTAGTGCAGGCCGGACTCGTCCTCGACCACACCGAGGTAGGTCTTGAGCAGGCCGGAGAACTGGCGCGGCTCTGTCCAGGCGCCGCGCGTGCCGCAGTTGGGGCAGGCGATCTGGTCGGCGCTGACCGCGTCCGGGTCGTCGAGACCCTTCTTCTCCGCGAATGCCTCCTGCAGGTGGTCGAATCGGAACCGCTTGTGGCACGACTGGCACTCGGTCAGCGGGTCGCTGAACGTCGCGACGTGGCCCGACGCCTCCCAGGTCTGCCGCGGGAGGATCACGCTGGAGTCCAGGCCCACGACGTCGTCGCGGCCGGTCACCATCGAGCGCCACCACTGGCGCTTGATGTTCTCCTTCAGCTCCACGCCGAGCGGGCCGTAGTCCCAGGCGGAGCGGGTGCCGCCGTAGATCTCACCGCACGGGTAGACGAAGCCGCGCCGCTTGGCGAGGGAGACGACGTGGTCGACGGTGGATGCGGGCGGCTTTGCCACGGGAGGATCTGCCTTCGTGTCGGGGTTGGCTAGCCCGGCGTCGCTCCGCCGGGGAGCCTCACCCTATCGACCTCGCCGCCCCGATATTGAGCGCTCCCCCAGGCTCGACCGGCTCGTAGGCACTCGGCTCGTCCACCGCCACCCGCCACACCGGGCTCAGCCGCACCTCGTGCGGCGAGAGCGCCCGGCGGTAGGCGCCGGGGTTCACCCACGTGGTCGTCAGCAGCCACAGGTCCGGGTCGTCGACGTTGCGCCCGATCGTGCCGCCCTCGAAGCCGGCCGCCGCTGCGAGTACGCCGAGGAGCGACTCGAGGTCGAGACGGAACCCCTCGGCGTCGTACCCCTCGGGCAGCCGGAAGCGGACGACGGCGATCACTGGGACGCGTCCAGGGTCGCTTCGATCTGCCCCAGGAGCGGGTCTCGCAGACCCACGCAGTCCAGCGCCCAGAACGGCTCGCAGTACACCAGCGCGCCGGTCATCCACGGCTCGAGCGCCGGCAGCAGTGCGACCTGGAAGGCGGGGTCGGGGATGCGGTCCGACGGCGCCGTGAACCCCTGGAGGGACGCCCTGCCGAACCCGCGCTTGCCGTAGTAGCCCCAGCCGCCCTCGACGAAGACCGCCGGCGCACCCAGTCGCTCGGCCTCAGCCAGCGCGGCGGCGAGCAGGTCGGTTCCGACGCCGCGACGTTGCGCCGTCGGCGCGACCGAGAGGGGGCTCAGGACGAGCACCTCCACCAGCCGGCGCCGGGCGTCGAGCCAGGACCGGTTCAGCTGGACATGGCCGATCACGCCGGTCTCGTCCTCGGCCACGAGGGCGGCGCGGACGTGACCGGTCTGACGCAGGCGGCTGACCAGCGAGGAGACGAGAGGTCCTTCGTCGCCGAAGGCGGTCGTGACGATCTCGGCGACCCTCGCGTGGTCCGCAGGCTGTGTCGGTCGGATGCGCATGGGCACCAGCATGCCTCCTGCGGCGCGGTCCGGCTCCATCATTCACAGCCGGACCTTTCGAGCACTTTTGACAATCATTCTCAATACGGTGAGAATCGTTCTCATGAAGAGACTTCTCCCCGCCGTCGCCACCCTCGCCCTCGGCTCACTGGTCGCCGGGTGCGGCGCGTTCTCCGACTCCGCGCGGAGCAGTGACGGGGAGGCGGGCACCGCCCAGGTGGCGGCGGCGTTCTACCCGCTCGAGTTCGTCGCCACGCGCGTCGCCGGCCAGTACGCCGAGGTCGCGGGTCTGACCTCCCCCGGCACCGAGCCGCACGACCTCGAGCTGTCGATCAACCAGACCGCCGCCGTCGGCGACGCGGACGTCGTGTTGTTCGAGCACGGCTTCCAGCCGGCCATCGACGACGCCGTCGACCAGCACGCTGACGGCGTCCTCGTCGACGCAGAGCAGGTGCTCGAGCTGCGATCCGTCGAGGAGCACGAAGAGGAGGCGGCGGACGAGCACGTCGACGAGCACGGTCACGACCACGGCGACCCCGACCCCCACTTCTGGCACGACCCGCTGCTGATGGCCGACTACGGCGACGCGGTCGCCGACGCACTGGCCGAGGTCGACGAGACGCACACCGAGGACTACCGCGCCAACGCCGAGGCACTGCGCAGTGACCTCGAGTCGCTCGACGAGGAGTTCACGACCGGCCTCGCCGACTGCGAGCGGCACGAGGTCGTCGTCGCGCACGACGCCTTCGGCTACCTGGCGCGCTACGGACTGGAGTTCGAGTCCATCGCCGGCCTCACCCCCGACGCCGAGCCCAACCCCGCCGAGCTCGCGGAGCTGGCCGAGCACATCCGCGAGCACCAGGTGACGACCGTGTTCTCCGAGCGACTGGTCAGCCCGAAGCTCGCCGAGTCACTGGCCAAGGACGCCGGCGTCGCCGTCGGGGTCCTCGACCCGATCGAGGGGCTGTCGCAGGAGACGTCCGACGAGGACTATCTTTCCCTGATGCGCGCCAACCTCGCTGCCCTGCGCGAAGCCAACGGATGCCAGTGACCGGCCCTCTCCTCCGGCTGCGGCACGGTGACGTCGCCATCGACGGCCGCCCGGTCCTCCGCAGCGTCGACCTGACGGTTCGCGCCGGCGAGTTCGTCGCCCTCATGGGCGCGAACGGCTCGGGCAAGTCCACCCTGGTGCGGACCCTGGTCGGATTACGCGAGCTGACGGCCGGCGAGCTGTTCCTCTACGAGACGCCACTGGGCCAGTTCCGCGACTGGCATCGGATCGGCTATGTGCCCCAGCGCACCAGCGCCGTCTCCGGCGTACCCGCCTCCGTGCGCGAGGTGGTCGCGTCGGGCCGACTGACGCACCGGCGCCTGTTCCGCCGGCTGAGCACCGCGGATCGGGCGGCGATCGACGGCGCGCTGCGCATCGTCGGGCTCGCGGACCGCGCCGACGACGGCATCTCCCACCTCTCGGGCGGCCAGCAGCAGCGGGCGCTGATCGCGCGCGCCCTGGCCGGCGAGCCGGAGCTGTTCCTTCTCGACGAGCCCACCGCGGGTGTCGACCTGCCCAACCAGGTCGCCCTCGCCGACACGCTGTCCGCGCTCAAGGCCCGTGGCGCCACGATCGTCCTGGTCGCCCACGAGCTCGGCCCGCTGGCCTCCCTCGTCGACCGGGCCGTGGTCATGCGGGACGGCCGGGTGGCGTACGACGGCGGTCCGCTCGCCGACCACGAGGTGCACGTCCCCGACTTCGGCGAGTCGCATTCGCACCACCACCACCACGACGACCGCGACGGCCCCGAGAGGATCGGCGACCGCCGCCCCGACGTCCGCGGCCCGCTGGAGGGACCCCGATGAGCCTCTTCGAGCTGTTGAGCAAGGATTTCATGCAGCGCGCGATGCTCGCGGCGTGCGTCGTCGGCCTCGCGGCACCGGCCGTCGGCACGTACGTCGTCCAGCGGCGGCTCTCGCTGATGGGTGACGGCATCGGCCACATCGCGGTGACCGGCGTGGCCCTCGGCCTGCTGACCGGGACCTCTCCCACCTGGATGGCGGTCGTGGTCGCCATCGGCGGCGCCCTGCTGATCGAGCTGATCCGTGACCGCGGCGGAGCGCACGGCGACGTCGCGCTGGCGCTGCTGTTCTACGGCGGCCTGGCGGGTGGCGTCTTCATCACCGGCCTCGCCGGCACGGGCACGGCCCGGCTCCAGGAGTTCCTCTTCGGCTCGCTGCTCACGCTCTCCGTGGGCGACCTGGTCACGACGATCGCGCTGTCGAGCCTCGTCGTGCTGCTCTGCCTCGGCCTGTCGCCGCAGATCTTCGCGGTCTCCCAGGATCCGGAGTACGCGCGGGTGCTGGGCCTGCGGGTCCGCTTCTACAACATGCTCGTGGCCGTCCTCGCCGCCCTCAGCGTGGTCGTCGCCATGCGCACCGTCGGCCTGCTGCTCGTCTCGGCGCTGATGGTGGTCCCGGTGGCGACGGTGCAGCAGGTGACGACGTCGTTCGCGGGCACGCTGCGCGCCGCCATGCTGGCCGGACTGGCCGCGTCGTTCGGCGGCCTGCTCCTGGCGACCGTCGTCTCTCGGGCCGGCGCCAACGTCCAGCCCGGCCCGACGATCGTGCTGCTGGCGCTGGCCGGGTTCGTGGCGCTGTGGCCGGTCGGGGCGCTGCTCCAGCGCCGCCGGCACCTGACCGCGCCCTTCCTCGACGTCCCCGCCGAGGATGTGCACGAGGTCGAGGACGCCCATCCGCACGAGCACGGGAAGGACTGCGGCCACGTGGCGGTGCCGCACGGTGACCACGTCGACTACATCCACGACGGCCACCGGCATGCCGTCCACGTCGAGGGCGGAGGCCAGCACTATGACGAGCACTGACGCCGGCGGCCTGCGTCCCACCAAGCAGCGCCTCGCCGTGGCCGAGGCGCTGGCGGCCACCGAGGGCTTCCAGTCGGCCCAGGAGATCCACGAGCTGCTCGGCCGGCGCGGCGAGTCGGTCGGCCTCGCCACGGTGTACCGCACCCTGCAGAAGCTCGCCGAGGCCGGCGAGGTGGACATGATGCGCAGCGAGGACGGCGAGGCGATCTACCGCCGCTGCTCCGACAGCCACCACCACCATCTCGTGTGCCGCGACTGCGGCCGCACCGTCGAGGTCGAGGGACCGGCCGTGGAGCGGTGGACGTCGGCCATCGCCGAGGAGCACGGCTTCGCCGACGTCAGCCACACGCTGGAGATCTTCGGAACCTGCCGCGACTGCCGCTGAGCGGTCTACTCTCGATCGCAGGACGAGAGGAGCGCGTCATGAGCGAGCGCGGCACCAACCGGTTCCGGCAGCTGCCCGAGCCGGTGCGGCTCGAGGACGTCGTGACCAGCCAGGAGGCCAGCCCTCCTCCGGACCTGCCGACCCTGCTGCAGGAGCAGCACCGGCTGCAGGAGACGGTCGGCTGAGGATCAGACCCGGTTGGGCTCCGCCCCGCCGTACCGGCGGTCCCGGCGCGCGTAGGTGTCGATGGCGGCCCACAGGTGCCGGCGGTCGACGTCGGGCCAGAGCACGTCGGTGAAGACCATCTCGGAGTACGCCGCCTGCCAGAGCATGAAGTTCGACAGCCGCTGCTCCCCGCTCGTGCGCCAGACCAGGTCGGCGTCGGGCAGCTCGGGGACGTAGAGGTAGCGCGCGAAGGTCCTCTCGTCGATCCGGTCGGCGCGCAGCCGGCCCGCGGCGACGTCCTCGCCGATACGGCGCGCGGCGTCCGCGATCTCGGCCCGGCCGCCGTAGTTGACGCACATCGTCAGCGTGCAGACCGTGTTGTGCCGTGTGAGCTCCTCGGCCACCTGGAGCTCCCTGATGACCGACTTCCACAGCCGCGGCGCCCGGCCGGCCCAGCGCACCCGCACGCCGAGCTCGTGCATCTCGTCGCGGCGGCGCCGGATGACGTCGCGGTTGAAGCCCATCAGGAACTTCACCTCGTCGGGCGAGCGCGACCAGTTCTCGGTGGAGAAGGCGTAGGCGCTGATCGCCTTCACGCCGATCTCGATGGCGCCCTCGACGACGTCGAAGAGCGAGGACTCCCCCGCCTCGTGGCCCTTGGTCCGCGGCAGTCCACGCTCCTTGGCCCACCGACCGTTGCCGTCCATGACGACGGCCACGTGCTCGGGCACGAGCGCGCGCGGGATGGGCGGCGGCGTCGCGCCCGAGGGGTGCGGGGTCGGCTTGCGGGGCGGGACGGCGCGGCTCACGAGCGGTCAGCCTACGACGCGCCGTCGAGCTCCTCGGCCCACGCCCGCAGCAGCCGTGCGAGCGTCGCCCGGTCTCGCTCGCCGAACGACGCCAGCAGCCGGTGCTCGTTCGCGATGTGGTCGGCGAAGGCGCGGTCGATCAGCTCGCGGCCCCTGTCGGTCAGCGCGATCACCCGGCCTCGGGCGTCCTGCTCGCTGACCGAGCGGGTCACCCACCCTCGCTCGACGCAGCGGTCCACCCGCTTGGTGATCGCCCCGGAGGTCACCATGGTCTGGGCGGCCAGGTCGCCCGCCGGCAGGGCGTACGGCGGCCCCTGCCGGCGCAGCGAGGCGAGGATGTCGAACTCCGCCTCCGTGAGGCCGTGTCGCGCGTACCCGGCGACGAGCTCCTCGGTGAGCCGCAGCGCCAGCCGGTGAAGCCGCGCGATCACGGCCTGCGGCGAGACGTCGAGGTCCGGCCGCTCCCGCGCCCACTGCTCCATCACCATCGCCACATGGTCCACGCGAAGGAATATACCTTCCTCGGAAGACATTATCGTTTCCATGGAAACTAATCTGCGTGTGGTGCTGCTGACCGCGATCGCTCCGATCGCCTGGGGCTCCGGCTACTACGTCGCCGAGACCTACCTGCCGCCCGACCGCCCGCTCTTCGGGGCGACCGTGCGTGCGCTCCCGTTCGGCCTGCTGATCCTGGCGCTGCGACCGACCCTCCCCCGCGGTCACTGGTGGTGGCGCGCGGCGGTGCTCGGCACCATCAACTTCGCGGCCTTCTTCGGGCTGCTGTTCGTGGTGTCCTTCCGGTTGCCCGGCGGGCTGGCCGCGACGCTGACGGCGACCTCCCCGCTGGTGATCATGGCGCTGGCCTGGCTGGTCCTCGGCGAGCGTCCGCGGCTGGCCTCGCTCGCGGCGGCCGGCGTCGGCGTGACCGGTGTCGGCCTGCTCGTGCTGCGCTCACCGGGCGGCGCCGACCCGCTCGGCGTGGCCGCGGCGCTCGCCGCCGTGCTGGTGTCGTCGTGCGGGTTCGTGCTCGTCAAGCGCTGGCAGCCGCCGGTCGACCTGCTGACCTTCACGGGCTGGCAGATGGTCGCCGGCGGTCTGGTGCTGCTGCCGGTGGCACTGCTGGTCGAGGGCGCGCCGCCGGCGCTGGGCGCGCGCGAGCTGCTCGGGTTCGCCTGGATCGGCCTGGTCGGCACCGTGGCGGCCTACGTCGTGTGGTTCCGGGGCCTGCGACGGCTCCCTGCCGGTGCGGTCGGCCTGGTCGGCCTGCTCAACCCGGTGGCGGGCACCCTCACCGGCGTGACACTGGCCGGCGAGCGGCTGGGCGGCTGGCAGGCGGCCGGGCTGGCGCTGGTGCTCGCCGGCGTCGTGCTGGGTCAGACGCGTCGAGCGCCGGACCGGTCGGCGCCGCCCACGGTCAGCGCCGCGACCGCGGTGGTGATCGGGACGGCCAGCACCAGCCCGATGCCGCTGGCCAGCGAGCGGACCACCTCGCCGGCGAGCTCCTCGGTGCTGACCAGTGCGAGCAACGAGCGGTCGTAGAGCTGCACCACGAGCAGCACGAGCAGCGCCGTGCCGGCGTACGCGAAGATGATGGTGTAGATCGTCGAGGCGATGTGGTCGCGGCCGATCCGCATCGCGCTGGCGAGCAGCTTCGCGCGCGACATGCCCGGGGCCGCACCCCGCAGCTCCCAGACCGCCGACGCCTGGGTGATGGTGACGTCGTTGAGCACGCCGAGACCCGCGACGATGACCGCGGCGAGCAGCAGTCCCTGCAGGTCCAGCTCCGGCGCGTACGACGTCAGCAGGCCGCCGGCTTCGTCGCCGATGCCCGCCAGCCGGGTCGCGTCGACCGCCCACCAGGCGATGAGCGCGGTGACGGCCACGCCGCCGAGCGTGCCGAGCAGCGCCGCGCTGGTGCGCAGCGAGACGCCGTGGGTGGAGTACAGGACCACGAACATGATCGCCGTCGATCCCACCACCGCGACCGGCACCGCCGGCTCACCGGTGAGCAGGCCGGGCAGCATGAACCAGAACAGCACGAGACCGGAGAAGCCGAGCCCGATCAGGGCGAGCAGACCGCGCAGCCGGGCGACGGCGAGCACGGTCACGACGAACAGGCCCAGCAGCAGCCACAGCGGCCGGTCCCGGTCGACGCCGAAGAAGCCGTAGCCGGCCGGCTGGCCCTCCGCCCCGGGGCTGCGCACCAGCTCGACCGGGTCGCCCGTGGTGAGCCCCGAGCGCCCGACCTGCTCGGGCACCTCGATGCTGACCGTGGTTCCCTCCTCAGGCCCCTCGACGACCTCGACGGCCAGGTGCGTGGCATCGGTGGCGTCGACCACCTCGCCGCGCACGAAGCTGACCCCCTCCCCGGCGAACGCCACCGAGCCCTGCAGCTCGCCCGCACGCTCGCGGTCCGGCCACAGCCAGACCAGGCCGACGACGGTGGCGACCGCCGCCACGACGAGCAGGCCGACCAGGGTGCGTCGGGCCAGGGCGGAGACGTGGACGTGTCCGGTGGTCGCCCCGTGGGCGTGCGCTCCTCCCACGGATCAGCGCTCCACGTACGCGAGGGAGCGCAGACCGCGCTCGAGGTGCCAGTGCAGGTACGCCGAGACCAGCCCGCTGGCCTCGCGCTGGGTGCGCTGCTCGGCCGCCTCGACGACCGGCCAGTCCCCCGCGAGCAGCGCCCCGAGCAGGGCGAGGGTGTCGGGCGCCGGCGAGGCGGAGCCGGGCACCCGGCAGGTGGCGCACAGAGTGCCGCCGAGCGAGGGGTTGAACCAGCGGTGGGCCGCCCCCTCGTGGGGCAGGCTGCCGCACCGCGCGCAGGCGTCGAAGCTCGGCGCGTAGCCGGCGACGGCCAGCGAGCGCAGCAGGAAGGAGTCCAGCACCTGGTGGGGCGGACGGTCGCCGGCGGCCAGCACCCGCAGGCCGCCCACAAGCAGCAGGAACTGCTGCAGCGCGGGCTCGCCCTCCTCCGCGACCAGCCGGTCGGCGGTCTCCAGCATCACGGTGCCGGCGGTGTAGCGGTCGTAGTCGAGGCCGATCCCCGCGTGGAACGGCGAGAGCGTCTCGGCCTGGGTGATCGTGTCGAGGTTGCGGCCCTCGGCGAGCTGGAGGTCGACATGGGTGAACGGCTCGAGCCGCGAGCCGAACTTCGAGGTCGTCCGCCGTACGCCGCGCGCGACCGCGCGCACCCGGCCGTGCTGCCGGGTGAGCATCGTGATGATGCGATCGGCCTCGCCCAGCTTGTGGGTACGCAGCACGATCGCCTCGTCGCGGTAGAGGGGCACTCGCCTATTCTGCCGCGCATGACCGCCAGCGCGACGCGCCGACCCGCCGGACCGCCCGTCACGCTCGTGGACTGGCTGATGTTGGTGCTCGCGATCGTCTCGGTGGCGCTGCTGACCTGGGTCACCTTCGGGGACGTCGAGGAGGAGTGGACGCGCCGGGTCGTGACCGCCGACATCGTCGTCTGCGGCATCTTCGCGGTCGAGTTCGTGTGGCGCTGGCGACGCTCCGCGCGGGGCTGGGGGTTCCTGCGGTCCTACTGGTACGAGGTCGTCGGCATGGTCCCGCTGGCGCACCCGGCGTTCCGCAGCTTCCGGCTGCTGCGCATCGTGGTCGTGCTGGCGCGCCTCGGCCGGGCTGCGGACCGGGCCTTCGGCGACCGGGCCACGGCGTACGTCGTCGGGCGGTTCGCCGACACCGTGGTGGACGTGATCCGCAAGCCGGTCACCGTGGCGGTGCTCGACGAGGTCATCGCGGTGATCCAGACGGGCAACTACACCCGCAACATCGCCACCGCGATCGAGGAGAACCGCGCCGAGCTGGACGCACTCGTCCTCGACCTGGTCAAGCAGGACCACACGGCCGGGAAGCTGCGCCACCTGCCCTTCCACGACGACATCGTGCGGCTGGTGACCGACACCGTCTTCCGGGTGACACAGGCGGCGCTCGCCGACGAGCGGGTGCAGGAGCTGATCAGCGACGCGATCCGGGTCTCGGCCGACGAGCTGCGCGCCAACGTGCGCGCGGACCTGCCCCAGAGCCTCAGGGCGGACCCACGACGCGGCGCCTGACCGATCGCCTGCCAGGTTGCCAGGGTTGCCAAACGTAGTACCTTTGCGGGACGCTGGGTGACGCCCGTCACCTCAACGACCCCGGGAGCGTCCATGGATCCCATCCAACCGGTCCACAGCACCACGGTGCTGCTGCTCATCGCGGCGGCCGCCGTCGCGGTGCTGCTCGTCCTGATCATGAAGCTGCGGCTCCACGCCTTCGTGGCACTGGTGCTCGTCAGCCTCGTCACCGCCGTCGCCGCCGGCATCCCGCTGGTTGACGTGCCCGCGGCCATCGCCTTCGGGTTCAACTCCACGCTCGGCTCGGTCGCCCTGCTCGTGGGCTTCGGCGTCATGTTGGGACGGCTGCTGGAGTCCACCGGCGGCGCCCAGGTGCTGGCCGACACCCTGATCACGCGCTTCGGCGAGAAGCGGGCGCCGATCGCGCTCGGCGTCGCCGCGCTGCTGTTCGGCTTCCCCATCTTCTTCGACGCCGGCCTGGTCGTATTCCTGCCGATCATCCTCACCGTGGCCCGACGCTTCGGCGGCTCGCTGCTGACCTACGCCCTCCCCGCCGCGGGTGCCTTCGCGGCGATGCATGCGCTCGTGCCGCCGCACCCTGGCCCCGTCGCGGCCGGCGTGTCCCTCGAGGGCGACATCGGCGTCATCCTGCTCGTCGGGGTTCCCTTCGCCGTCATCGCCTGGTACGTCGGCGTCGTGCTCGTCTCGCGGTTCCTCGCCGCCCGTTTCGTCATCGACGTGCCGACCGTCCTGTTCGGCGAGCTGCACGACCACAACGAGCGGCCCGACCGCCCCACGCCTTCGTTCGGCGTCGTGCTGGCCCTGCTGCTGCTCCCCATGCTGCTCATCTCGCTCAACACCGTGCTCAGCACACTGATCCAGGCGGGCACGCTCGAGGACAACGATGCGTTCGCCTTCCTGCGCCTGCTGGGCAACACCCCGGTCGCCCTGCTGGTGACGCTGCTGGCCGCGCTCCTGCTGCTGCACCGCAACACCGGCTCGCTGGCCGAGACCAGCCGGCTGCTCGACGACGCCCTCGGCCCGATCTGCTCGATCATCCTCATCACCGGCGCGGGCGGCATGTTCGGCGGCGTGCTGCGGGTCAGCGGCATCGGCACCGCCCTCACCGGCTCGCTGGCCGACATCGGCCTGCCGCTGCTGGTTCAGGCCTTCGTCATCGCGACGGCACTCCGGGTCGCACAGGGCTCGGCCACGGTGGCGCTGACCACCACGGCTGGCCTGATCGCCGCGCCGGTCGCTGACGCCGGCTACGGCGACTTCCGCATCGCGCTCATCGTCATGGCGATCGCTGCCGGCGCGACGGTGCTCTCGCACGTCAACGACTCCGGCTTCTGGCTGGTGAGCCGGTTCTTCGGGATGGACGAGAAGACGACGCTGCGCACTTGGACGGTCATGGAGACAACGCTGGGCGTCAGCGTGTTCGCGCTGGCGTGCCTGGGCTGGGGCGCCGCCTCGGCGCTCGGATGACCCGCGGCCGGGGCGGTCAGTCCGTGACCATCGCGCTGAGCACCTCGGCGCAGATCGCGGTCATGGCCGCCTCGGCCAGGTCCGGCTGCCCCGCGGCCACAGCGTCGGCCACCATCGTGTGCAGGCGCCGCGCCTCGGGCTTGGGCTCGGGCGGCATCAGGTGGTGCTCGGTGCGCCCGAGCAGCACCGCCTCGACCACGCCGCCGAGCCCGGCGAACATGTCGTTGCCGGACGTGGCCAGCAGCAGCCGGTGGAACTCCACGTCGTGCCGCAGGAACGTCACCAGATCGCCCCGGCTGCCGGCGTCCTCCATCAGCATGGCGAGCTCGACGAGCCGGTCACGCTGCGTCTGGTCGGCACGCCGAGCCGCCAGCGCCGCGGCGCTCGGCTCGACCGCCGCCCGCAGCTGGGAGAGCTGGGCGAGCGTCTCCGCGCGCCGGGAGCCGGCGAGCCGCCAGCGCAGCACCAACGGCGCGAACGGGTCCCAGACGGTGTGGTCCAGCACCCTGATGCCGGTACGCCGGCGGCTCTCGACCAGCCCGACCGACGTCAGCACCTGCACCACCTCGCGCGCGACCGTGCGCGAGACCCCGAACTCCTGGCCGAGCCACTCCAGCGTGATCACCGAGCCGGCCGGGAGCTCACCTTCGACGATGCGCGTCCCCAGGCTATCGAGCATGCTCGTGTGCAGGGTGACCATGGGACGCACCCTAACCACCGCTGCAGCCGCAGGACGGGAGACCCGATGACCGACGCCAGCACCAGCCCCAGCACCAGCCCCAGCACCGGCCCCAGTACCGGCCCCAGCACCGGCCCCAGCACCGGCCCCAGCACCGGCCCCGGCACCGGGCCCACCACCACGTCACGCGGACACTGCCACGTCGTGGTCATGGGCGTCTCCGGCACCGGCAAGACCACCATCGGCCAGGCCTTGGCCGAGGAGTTCGGGCTGCGGCTCGCCGAGGGCGACGCCTTCCACCCGCAGGCCAACATCGACAAGATGAGCGCCGGCATCCCGCTCGACGACGACGACCGGCGGCCCTGGCTGGAGGCGCTGGCCGCGTGGACCGCCGAGCAGCACGCGCAGGGCGTCTCGACCGTCGTCGCCTGCTCGGCGCTCAAGCACTCCTACCGCGACATCCTGCGCTCCGGCGTACCCGGCGAGCCGACGCTGTTCGTGCACCTGACCGGCACGCCCGCGGTCCTCCGCGACCGGATGGCGAAGCGGCAGCACTTCATGCCCGCTTCGCTCCTCGACTCCCAGCTGGCGACCCTGGAGCCGCTCGGCGAGGGCGAGGACGGTGTCGAGATCGACAACGACCCCCCGGTCGCGGAGGTGACCGCCGCGGCGGTCGGGTGGCTCAGGAGCCGACTGCGCGGTTGACGGCGCTGATGACGGCCTTGAGCGAGGCGGTGACGATGTTGGCGTCGATGCCCACGCCCCAGTAGAGCTCGGAGCCGACCGAGCACTCGACGTAGGCCGCGGCAGAGGCGTCACCGCCGGCCGACAGCGCGTGCTCGGCGTAGTCGAGCACCCGGATGTCCCAGTCGTTGCCCGCACGGTCCGGGCCGAGGCCGTTGATCGCCTCGACGAACGCGGCGATCGGGCCGTTGCCGGTGCCCTCGAGCGTGCACAGCTCGCCGTCGACGTACACGTTGACCGTGAGCGCGTCCTTCTCCCCCGCGGCACTGGAGGTGTGGACCGAGTTGAGCTGCAGCGGCGCGGTGCGGTCGAGGTACTCGGCCCGGAAGATCGACCAGATCTCCTCCGGCGTGACCTCGCCGCCCGAGGCGTCGGTGTGCTGCTGGATGACCCGGCTGAACTCGATCTGGGCGCGGCGCGGCAGGTCGAGCTTGTGCTCGGCCTTCAGCACGTAGGCGACCCCGCCCTTGCCGGACTGGCTGTTGACGCGGATGACCGCCTCGTAGGTGCGCCCGACGTCCTTGGGGTCGATCGGGAGGTACGGCGCCTCCCACGGGATCTCGCCCACCGGCCGGCCCTGCTCGGCCGCGATCCGGTCGAGGTCCTCCAGGCCCTTCTTGATGGCGTCCTGGTGGGACCCCGAGAAGGCGGTGTAGACCAGGTCGCCGGCGTAGGGGTGGCGGGGGTGGACGGGCAGCTGAGTGGCGTACTCGACCGTGCGGCGGACCTCGTCGATGTCGCTGAAGTCGATCATCGGGTCGATGCCCTGGCTGAAGAGGTTCATGCCGAGGGTCACCAGGTCGACGTTGCCGGTGCGCTCGCCATGGCCGAACAGGCAACCCTCGACGCGGTCCGCGCCGGCCATCAGGCCGAGCTCGGTGGCGGCGACGGCGGTGCCGCGGTCGTTGTGCGGGTGGAGGCTGATCGCGGACACGTTGCGCCGGGTCAGGCCGCGCGCGAAGTACTCGATCTGGTCGGCGTAGGTGTTGGGCGTCGACATCTCGACGGTCGCCGGCAGGTTCAGGATGATCTCGCGTCCCGGCTCCGGCTGCCAGACGTCGGACACGGCCTCACACACCTCGAGGGCGAAGTCGGTGTCGGTCTGGGTGAAGATCTCGGGGCTGTACTGGTAGCCGAAGTCGCGGCTGTCGACCAGGTCGCCCAGCAGGCTCTCGGCGTACTTCATGACGAGCTCGGTGCCGCGCGTGGCGATCCCGACGCACTCCTGGGGCGTGACGCCGAAGACGACCCGCCGGAACAGCTCGGCGGTGGCGTTGTAGAGGTGCACCGTCGCGCGCGGAGCGCCGACCAGCGACTGCACAGTGCGCTCGATGAGGTCCTCGCGGGCCTGGGTGAGCACCGAGATCTGGACGTCGTCCGGGATCCGGTCCTCCTCGATGAGCTTGCGCACGAAGTCGAAGTCGGTCTGGCTGGCGCTCGGAAAGCCGACCTCGATCTCCTTGTAGCCCATCTTCACGAGCAGCTCGAACATCATCAGCTTGCGCGACGGGGTCATCGGGTCGATGAGGGCCTGGTTGCCGTCGCGCAGGTCGGTGGAGAGCCACCGCGGTGCCGCGGTGATCTTGCGGGTCGGCCACGTGCGGTCAGGCACGTCGACGGGGACGAAGGCGCGGTAGCGCTCGTGCGGCATGCCCGAAGGCTTCTGCTCGTTGCTGGTGTTGCTCAGATTGGTCATGGTCCTGCCTCAGCTGTCGGGTCCTGGCTGGCGATCCTGGCCGGCGGTGGCCAGCGATCGGGATGGGGCCGGGCGTACGACGACTCCGCAGCGAGGGGTCCGGCTCTAGGCCCCGCTGCGGCGGCTAAGGAGGAGGTTGCGCGAGATGACGGGCGCGATGACGGTCAGCATGACCCCGCCACGATAGCGCACGGTCGGCATCGTTGCGGAGCGGACCCGGTGACCGGCGGCACAGGCCGACTCCTCCATTTCTGCTGCCGGGTGCCGATAACCCCGGCGTGGAGACCGATCGCGGCATCCGTCCGGAGATCACGGCGCTGACCCGCGCCGAGGTGACCCCTGCCTTCGCGCAGCGCCTGGCCCAGCTGGACAACGCGGCCGCGGACGACCGCGGTCTGGCTCCGCGGACGTCGGCGGAGTGGCTCGGCCGGATCTCGGGTCCCCGGGACACCGAGCACACGTTGCTCCCCCGCCGGCGCCACGAGCGGCCCGAGCCGGAGCCGATGGTCTGGCTGGTGCGGCACGTGCCGCAGCACCCCGAGCACCCCAGGCACCCCGAGCACCCGGCGGACTCCCCGGTCCCCGAGCCGGAACCGCTGACGCCGGCGGAGGCGATCGGGTACGCCAGCCTCCTGCCGGTCCCCGGGCAGCCGCACGCCGCCGCCGTGCAGGTGGCCGTGCTACCCGCGCAGCGCCGCGCCGGACTCGGCAGCCGGCTGCTCCGCTGCGCGCTCCAGCACGCACGCACGCACGGCCTCTCCGAGCTGCGCGCCGTCGCCTGGCACGAGGCCGAGGGCGAGGCGTTCCTGCAGGCGCACGGCTTCGCCGAGGCGCACCAGCGTCACGCGGTGCGTCGGCTCGACCTCTCCCGCTCCGCCGAGCGCCGGCAGCGGATGGCGGCCGACGTCGCGCCGTACGGCGTCGGCTACGAGCTCTCCCGCGTCGCCGGCCCCGCCGCCGACGACCTGGTCGCCGAGCTCGCCCTGCTGCTCGACGACGCCGAGCCGGCCGGCCGCTGGACCCGCCGCCTCGTCTACGACATGGAGAACCGGCTCCTCGCCCGCGGCACGGTCTACCGGGTGCTGGCCCGCCACGGCGACACCGGGCGGCTGGCCGGGATGACGACGCTGTACGTCGCTCCCGACACTCCCGACTTCGCTCGCCACGAGGAGCTGGTCGTCGCACCCGCGCACCGCGGTCACCGGCTGGGACTGCTGATGATGCTCGACATGGTGGCCTGGCTCGCCGAGGTCGAGCCCCGCGTCGGGGTGACCCAGGGCCGGCACGTAGCCGACAGCACCCGCCTGATCGGGATCAACGACCGGCTCGGCAGCCGGGTGGCCGGTCGTGAGGTCGGCTACCGCCGGGAACTGGACTGATGGCCTAACGTCAGAGGTGCGGCACGACTGCACCCCGCCGCCCAGCCGACTGCCCAGGACTGCGAGGAGCCGACGTGAGCGACACCGGACGACTGGTCGACATCGACGCCACGGAGAGCTGGGCGCTGGTGGGCCAGCAGAGCGTGTGCCGGATCGCCTGGACCTCCGGCGACGGGCCGGTCGTCATCCCGGTCAACCACGTCGTCCACGACGGAGCGCTGTGGGTGCGCACCACCGCCTACTCCAAGATGGTTCGCGAGGTCGACGACGTGCGCGTCGCGGTGCTCGTCGACGACCTCGACCGCACGACCCACCTGGGCTGGAGCGTGCAGCTGCGCGGCATCGCTCAGGTGCACTACCACGCCGAGGAGGTGCCCGAACCGGTCCGGGCGCTGCAGACCTGGGCTCCGGGCACCCGGGCGCTGTGGGTCGAGCTGCAGCCCGACCAGGTCACCGGCCGCCGCCTCGTCGCCGACGGCTGAGACACCATGCCGCGGCTCCTGGTGGTCCACCACTCCCCGACGGCCTCGCTGACGGCCCTGAGCGAGGCCGTCCTGGCCGGCAGCCGGGACGACGCGATCGAGGGCGTCGAGGTCGTCGTCCGACCCGCCCTCGAGGCGACCGCCGAGGACGTCCTGGCCGCTGACGGCTACCTGCTCGGCACGTCCGCCAACTTCGGCTACATGTCAGGTGCCCTCAAGCACTTCTTCGACTCCGTCTTCCTGCAGGTCGGCGGCGCCCTCGATGCCTCCGGGGCGGGCGTCCCGAGCGACCCGGCAGGCACCGGCCGGCGCCCCTACGGCCTGTGGGTGCACGGCCGGTACGACGTCACCGGGGCGGTCCGCTCGGTGCAGTCGATCGTCGGCGCGCTCGGCTGGCGCCAGGCGGCGCCGGTCCTCGAGGTGCTGGGCGAGGTCGGCGAGGCAGATCGCGAGGCGGCGTACGAGCTGGGCGGGACGCTCGCCGCACTGCTCGCCGACGTGGACTGACCGGGGTCTCGCCGGGGCGCTCACAGGGGTCCTGACGCACTGGTGCCGGCAGGCCCGCTGACGCGAGGACTGCGTAAGCCTCACCACAGCGGAGCCGCCGGCGTGCGCCCGGTATCCCGCACTCGATTGCGACAAACCCTGGTCCAGGGACTTTTTGGCGACGCCGGATGTGGTTACGGTCAGAGGGAACGGACTGCACCACCACCACGCTCGGATGGAGGCTGGAGATGGCAGGAACGGTTCGCCAGGCCCGCCCGACGGCGCGCGCCTCGCACCACACGGCACGCGTCCCGGACGGCGACCGGGGGATGACGCGGGCGCAACGGGCCTCCACGACGGAGCGCCTGCTCGTGCGCGCGCACCGCGTCGACGATCCCCGGGAGCGACAGCGCCTGCTCGACGAGGTCGTCCTCATCAACCGGGGCGTGGCCGAGGCGGTCGCGTCCCGCTACCGCCGCCGCGGGATTCCGATGGAGGACCTGCAGCAGGCGGCCTACGAAGGCCTGGTCAAGGCCGTCCAGCGCTTCGACCCGACCCGTCGCAAGGACCTGCTGACCTACGCCGTGCCGACGATCCGGGGCGAGCTGCAGCGGCACTTCCGCGACCACGGCTGGGCGGTCCGGCCGCCGCGCCGGGTCCAGGAGCTGCAGTGGCAGGTCAACGCGTGCATCGGCGAGCTGACGCAGGAGCTCGGGCGGGAGCCGACCGACGCGGAGGTGCAGGAGCGACTGGGGCTGCCGGACGAGGAGTACCGCGACGCCATCACGGCGTTCGGCTGCTTCCAGCCGACATCGCTGGACCAGCCGATCTCGCACGAGTCGGCGGCGACCCTGGGCGAGCTGGTCCCGGACCAGCCCGACGACGTCCACGCTCCCGACGAGCCCGCGGACTTCGAGGCCGCCGACGCCCGCGCCACGCTCGGGCCGGCGGTCCGCAACCTTCCGCCCCGTGACCGCCGGATCCTGTACCTGCGGTTCTTCGAGGACCAGACCCAGGAGGAGATCGGGCAGGAGCTCGGCGTGACCCAGATGCAGGTGTCCCGGCTGCTCGCGCGCATCATGCGCGACCTGCGCGCCGCGCTTACCTAAGCGGGATCACCGCTCGGCGCCGGCCAGCGCCCGGATCCGCAGCCCGCCGTCGGGCAGGGTGGGGATCCGGGCCAGGTCGATGGCGGCCTCCGACGCCACCTCCCACCGCCGCCGGGCCAGCATCGCGACCGTGGCCTCGAGCAGTCGGACCGTGAGCGGCTCGCCCGGACACCGATGCCCCTCCGGCGGTCCACCGCCCTGCGGCACCATCGCGTACCGGTCGGGGTCGCCGCCGGCGAACCGCTCGGGCCGGAACTCCGCCGGAGCCTCCCAGTACCGCGCGTCCAGGTCGGTGCCGACCACGTCGAGCAGCACCCGGTCGCCCGGACGCAGCTCGACCCCGCCCACCTCGGTGCTCCCCCGCACCCGGCCGGCCAGCGCGGGGACGAAGAGCGCCGTCCGCCGTACCTCGTGCGCGAACGCGCGGCGGTAGTCCGGATCGCGCGCGACGTGGTCGGCCAACTCCGGGTGTGCCGCGAGGGCGCCGGCGGCGAACGTGCCGAGCCAGGCCACGGCCACGGTGGGCCGCAGCACGTTGAGCAGCTCCACGGCCGCCACCCGGTCGCCGAGGTCGGTGCGGGCCAGCCGCTCGAGCACGGATCCCTTCGGCGGCCGGCGTCGTCCGGACCGGGTCTCCTTGACGACCCGCAGCGCCCATCGGTCAGCCCAGACCCGGCCCGCCCAGGCCCGCACGTATGCGCGGCCGGCGAAGCCGAACCCGTCGACGATGCTGGCGAGCCGGCGGGACACCGCGACGGCCTGCGGCGCGGGCAGCGGGACACCCGCCCAGGCGAGCACGGCGGGCCCGTAGCAGCGCACCAGGGTGTCGAACACCACGAGCTCGTCCGCCTCGGTCGCCGACTCCAGCCGCCGGGCGACGTCGTCGACCAGCGGAGCGACGGTGTCCTCGTCGAGCAGGTCCAACATCAGCAGCTTGCGCACCCGGTGGTCACGACCGTCGAGCGCGTGCATCGCTCCACGTCCGAACAGCAGCCATGCCAGCGGCGGCGGGACGGCTCGGTGCCGGCGTACCAGCTCCTCGTCGTAGAAGGCCCGCGCGCCCTCCGCTCCTCGCAGCACGACCGTACGACGGCCGAGCAGGCGGGTGACGTAGGGGTCGCCGCCGCCGTGGGCGAGGCGGTCCCGGGCGACGGCGGCATAGCCGTCGCGGAGCAGGCGCAGCGAGAGGTCGCTCATGTCCCATCGGTGCCCGACGGCTCACGAGGGCATGCCGGATAGCATCGCCCAGGCCGCGCGAGGAGCGCGGCCGCATCCCCACCCAGACCCCCGCCCAGACCCGCGCGCCCAGCAGCAGACAGGAGGCCCACACGTGCGTCCACGTAGGCACCGGCTCCGGCGACTCCGGCAGCTCGTCGTGAGCCCGCTGCTGGCGCTGGTACTGCTGGGCGGCTGCGGCGAGGACGTCCCCGACGGGGCGGACCCGGCCCAGGTCGACGCGGCCCAACCGTCGGCGGTCGGCGGCTGCCGCAACCTGGACCCGAAGCACACCTCCGAGCCCACCAACGCCTCGCCGCTCGTGCCCTGCACCGAGCCGCACACGGCCGAGACCTTCGCGGCCGGGGAGCTCCCCGCCCAGTTCGACGACGCCGACTACCAGGCCGAGGAGCTGGACCGCTGGGCCTACCGCGCCTGCTCCGACGCGCTGGTCACCTACCTCGGTGGCGACCAGAGCACCGTGATGCGCTCGATCCTGTCGTGGGTGTGGTTCCGCCCCTCGCCGAAGGCCTGGGACGCCGGCGCGCGGTGGTACCGCTGCGACGTCGTCGGGGGTGGCCCACTGTCCAAGCGCTACCTCGACCTGCCGACGACCACCCGAGGGCTGATGGCCCGCGCCAACGACGACCACTGGATGGCCTGCGTCCGCGGCAAGACCGTCGCCGAGGGCAGCAAGGTGCCGTGCAGCAAGCCGCACGAGTGGCGTGCCGTCACGACCATCAAGGTCGGCGAGCCGTCCGAGCCGTACCCCGGCGACGAGGCCGTCGTGGCCACCACCAAGGACTTCTGCTCCGGCTCGGTCGGCGCCTGGCTCGGCTACCCGGCCGACTACGACTACGGCTACACGTGGTTCGGCGAGGCCGAGTGGGAGGCCGGCAACCGCCGCTCGGTGTGCTGGGCGCGGACCGCCAAGTGACGACGCGAGCCGCGCGCGGCGCCGCCTCGCGGTGGGCGCTGGGTCTGGCCGTCCTGCTGGGGTGTGTCTCCGGCTGCACCGGCGGCGAGCCGACGCCGGCGCCGACCAGCAGCGCGCCGCCGTCCCGGGCGACCCCGGTGCCGGCGCCGGCCAACGGCGCCTGTCACCGGCTCGACTACGCCCAGGCCGTCGCGCCGACCACCCAGGATGCGCCGGTCCCCTGCGACGGCGAGCACACCGCGGAGACGTTCCTGGTCGGGCGGCTCGACGCGGTGGCCGGCGGGCACCTGCTCGCCGTGGACTCGGAGCGCGTCCAGGCGCAGGTCGCGCGCACGTGCCCCCGCCGGCTCGGCGACTTCGTCGGCGGGAGCGACGAGGAGCGCCGGCTCAGCATGCTGCGGGCGGTGTGGTTCACGCCCAGCGTGGAGGCGGCCGAGGCGGGCGCCGACTGGTTCCGGTGCGACGTCATCGCCGTCGCCGGCCCGCAGGAGCTGGCGCCACTGCGGCGGTCGCTGCGCGGCGTACTCGACACCGACACCGGCGCGCGGTGGGCCATGTGCGGCACGGCGCGGCCCGGCGCCGCGAGCTTCGCCCGGGTCCCGTGCGGCGAGCAGCACCGCTGGCGCGCCCTGCGAACCGTCGATCTGGGCTCGGATGCCTACCCCGGCGAGCCCGCGGCCCGGGCGGCCGGTCAGGAGGTCTGCCGCGATGCCGCCCGCGAGGTGGCCGCCGACGCGCTCAACTTCGAGTGGGGCTACGAGTGGCCCACCGCCGAGCAGTGGAACGCCGGCCAGCCCTACGGGATCTGCTGGGCACCGGCCTGACGTGGCTCGTGTGAGCGTCTGGACGACCCTCGGGCCGTCGAGACGCTCACAACGGGTCGGCTGTGGAGAGACGCAGCCGTTCGCTCCGCGGCCCTCTGAGACTGGGCTGATGGAACAGCCGTCCGAGCAGGCCAGTCGCCGAACCTGGCGTGACGTCGCCGCCGAGCAGGCGGGTGTGGTCACCCGTGCGCAGCTGCGAACCGTGGGTGTGGATGCCGACATGGTTGCGCACCGGGTCCGCTCGGAACGGTGGCAACAGGTCACGTCGACGGTCGTCGCCACGTTCACGGGCGTACTGACCCGCGAGCAGACGATGTGGGCGGGTGTGCTCCATGGCGGCAAGAGCGCGGCGCTGGGCGGGCTGACGGCCGGCGAGCGCGCCGGACTGAAGAACTGGCACCGCGATGAGGTCACGGTCTACGTGCCGTACGGCGACGAGGTGCCGCCGCGCCTCGACGGGGTCGTCTACGTCCGCACCCGCCGCGACCTCGACGACCTCCTGCAGCCTGACGCGGCCCCTCGGCGGTGCCGGCTCGAGCCGTCCCTGCTGATGTTCGGCGCGCGCGACCGGTCAGCCCGGACGGCGCAGGGCGTCCTGGCAGCCGCCGTGCAGCAACGACTGACCACCCCTGGACGACTGCTCGCATGGATCGACGACCTCACGCCGCTGCGCCGAGCATCGCTGCTGCGGAGCGCTCTGCACGACATGGAAGGCGGTTCACAGTCCCTGGCCGAGATCGACATCAAGCGGGTGTGTCGTGTCCAGGGGCTCGCGCTCCCGACCACGCAAGTGAGGCGACGCGACGCGTCGGGGCGGGTGAGATACATCGACTGCCAGTGGCGGCTGGCTGGCGGCAGAACGATCGAGCTCGAGATCGACGGTGCGTTCCATATGGACGCCGAGCAGTGGGAGGACGACATCGCCCGCCAGCGGAGCCTGAGCGATCCGAACCGACTGATCGTCCGGTGCACGGCCCGGGAGCTCAGGGACGACGCCGCCTCGCTCGCCCGCGATCTCCGGCGTCTCGGCGTGCCGAGCACTCGTGCTGTGAGCGCGTGAACGGTCCTCGGGGCGTCGAGACACTCACGACGGCACCGTCAGAAGCCGAGCTTGCGCAACTGGCGCGGGTCGCGCTGCCAGTCCTTGGCGACCTTGACGTGCAGGTCGAGGTAGACCGGCGTGCCGAGCAGCTCCGCGATCTGCAGCCGGGCGCGCTTACCGACGTCCTTGAGGCGGGCGCCCTTGTGGCCGATGACGATGCCCTTCTGGGAGTCGCGCTCGACGTAGAGGTTGGCGTGGATGTCGACCAACGGCCGGTCCTCGTCCCGGCCCTCGCGCAGCCCCATCTCCTCCACGACCACCGCGATGGAGTGCGGCAGCTCGTCGCGTACGCCGTCCAGCGCCGCCTCGCGGATCAACTCGGCCACCAGGATCTCGTCGGGGCTGTCGGTCAGGTCGCCCTCGGGGTAGAGCGGCGGGCCCTCGGGCAGCAGCCCGAGGAGCAGGTCGGCGAGCAGATCGACCTGGTCCCCGGCCTGCACGGATACGGGCACGATCTCGGCCCACTCGATGCCGAGGTCGGCGCCGAGCCGCTGGATGTCGAGCAGGTGCTCGCCGATCCGCTCCGGGCCGGCGAGGTCGGTCTTGGTCGCGACGGCGACCCGCTTGATGCCCTTCTTGAGCTTCGCCAGGTTGGCGGCGATGTGCTTGTCGCCGGGGCCGATCCTCTCGTTGGCCGGGAAGCACATCGCGACCACGTCGACCTCGGTCCAGGTCGCCTCGACCAGGTCGTTGAGGCGCTCGCCGAGCAGCGTGCGCGGCCGGTGCAGGCCGGGGGTGTCGACAAGGACGAGCTGGCCGTCCTCGCGGTGGACGATGCCCTTCACGACGGTGCGCGTGGTCTGCGGCTTGTCGGAGGTGATCGCCACCTTGGTGCCGACCAGCGCGTTGGTGAGGGTCGACTTGCCCGCGTTGGGCCGTCCCACGAAGGAGACGAACCCGCTCCGGAACTCCTGCTGCGTCATTGCTGTCCTGCCTGGGCCTGTTGGGCCGCGTCGTAGTTGGCCCAGATCTGCTCGTCCGAGAGCCCCGCGGCCTTGCCCGCCCGCCACACCGGGCCCGGGTCGACGGCGCGGGGCTGGCGCTGGGCGTTCGCGCGCCAATAGCCCATCACGTCGTACGCGTGACTGGGCAGCCTCACCTCCCGCATGAGGTGCTTGCGGATCGCGCGCATCTGCGCGGACTCCCCGGCCATCCAGAAGTAGCCCTCGCCCTCGGGCCAGTCGATGCCCTCGACCACCTCGGCCAGGCGCGACTCCCCATCACGCGGCTGCGGCAGCCAGGTCACCTCCGCGACGGAGGGGCCGGCCGGGAGGTAGCCGCGCAGCTCCTCGACGTCGGGCACCTCGGCCCAGATCCGGGTGGGAAGTTCCACGCTCTCCGCGATGCGAGCCATGGCCGGCAACGCCGTCAGGTCGCCCACCAGCAGTAGCCACTGGGCGCTGGCCGGCAGCTCGAAGGAGCCCTTCGGCTCGGTGATCGTGACGGTCTCCCCCACGATTCCACCCGGTCCACCCGGCCCACCGGACTCCTCACGGCGCGCCCACTCGGTGACCAGGCCGACGTCGTGGACCACCACGTCGAGGGTCAGCCGACCCTCGGCGTAGGACCGGACGGTGTAGTAGCGACTCTGGAACTGCCCCGGCACGACCAGGCCGACCCACTCGTCGGGGATGTCCGTGGAGACGAAGTCCGGCACGTCGAGGACGATGCGCACCAGATGGGGTGAGAGCGGCTGGCGGTCGACCACCGTCGCGGCGTACTGCTGGGCCCTCGTGCTCACCCCGTCAGGCTATCGGGGTGGGGGTTCGACCCGGAGGGTCAGACCCCGAACTCGTGGCGCAGCGGGTACGACGTCACCCCGCCGACCGTCTTGGTGGCGAGTACGTGGTGGAGCTGGATCTCGTTGTGCTCGAAGCCGACGCGCGAGCCGGCCATGTAGAGCCCCCACACCTTGGCGGTGCCGGGGTCGGTCTCGGCGACGCAGGCGTCCCAGTTGGCGACGAGGTTCTCGTTCCAGCCCGCCAGCGTGCGCGCGTAGTGACGGCGGAAGTTCTCGTGGTGCTGCACCTCGAAGCCGGCGTTCTCGACCGCCGTGACGATCGTCCCGGAGCCGGCCAGCTCGCCGTCCGGGAAGACGTAGCGGTCGATGAACGCCCCCGCCATGGCCTCGCCCCTGTTGTCGGCGCGGGTGATGCAGTGGTTGAGCAGGCGGCCGTCGTCCTTCAGCTTGGCATGCAGGAAGGAGAAGTACGCCGGGTAGTTCTTCACCCCGATGTGCTCGGTCATGCCGATCGAGCTGATGGCGTCGAACCCACCCTCGGGCACATGGCGGTAGTCGGAGAAGCGCACCTCGGCGATGTCGTCGAGACCCTCGCGCTTGATCGCCTCGGCCGCCCAGCTGGCCTGCTCGCGGCTGAGCGTGACACCGAGCGCCTTCACGCCGTAGTGGCGGGCGGCGTGGCGCACCATGCCGCCCCAGCCACAGCCCACGTCGAGCAGTCGCTGGCCCGGCTGCAGGCCGAGCTTGCGGCAGACGAGGTCGTACTTGTGCGCCTGCGCCTCCTCCAGGGTGGCGTCCTCGCTGGGGAAGACCGCGCAGGTGTAGGTCATCGACGGGCCGAGGACGTGCTCGTAGAACGTGTTCGACACGTCGTAGTGGTGGTGGATCGCCTCGGCGTCGCGCTCGTGGGTGTGGCGGCGCAGCGCGTTGACGCCGACGCTGCGGACCCCTTCGAGCGCGTGGCGCCAGGTCGGGAGGTGCTCGTGGGCCGGCGGCTTGGGCGGTACGAAGCTGGCCGCTCCGAGCTCCTTCACAAGCCTGGCCATCTCCGTCACGCTCGGACGGGCGAAGTCGGTCGAACCGACGATGAGCTTGAGCAACGGGTAGGGGTCCCCGGGGTGGGTGCCCTCGAGCTCGAGGTCGCCGCTGACGTAGGCGCGGGCGAGCCCGAGGTCGCCCGGTGCGGTGAGGATGTACTGAAGACCGCGCTGGTTGACGATCCTGAGCCCGTACGGCGAGGCGGTGTCGCCGGACACCGAGCCGTCGAACGCCGTGAGGCGGATCGGGAGTCCGCCCGCGAAGAACGAGTTGATCGTGCCCGCTATCCCGGTCATCGCCTCTTCACCACCTTGTCGTAGAGACTGGTCAGCCTGTCGTCGGGGTCGTAGGTCGCCTTCACCGCCGCGAGGTTGGCGCCGTCGTAGAGGGCGTCGAACGTGGGCCGGTCGTAGAACGCCTCGGAGTACAGCGACTTGTGTCCGCCCAGCTCGTGCACCTTCGCCTCGATCGCGCGGTTCTTGGGCGCGTCGGCCGCCTCCGGGCCGACGTGGACCGTCCCCCAGAAGCCGACGTTGACGTAGACCTCCCCTGGCTCCAGCGGGTACGACGGCCACCTGCTGCCCTGGCTGGTACCGGTCGAGACCAGCGGGCAGAGCCACACCGGCCGCATCCCGATCTCGTCGTCGAACCAGTCCAGGAACGCCCCCAGATTGCCCAGCGGGACCTCGATGTCCTGCACCACCCGCTCCCGCAGCGGGCGACCGGCGCGCCGGTCCAGCCGGTCGGCGATGTGGAACCGGCGGTCCAGGCCGAGCAACCGCATGTAGACGTCGCTGCGCCGCCATCGCCGCGGCCAGAGCCGGCGCAGCACCGGGTGCTGCGCGCCGAACGCCCCCGAGCACCAGAACCAGTCGGTGTCCCAGCGCCACAGGTAGTCGTACATCGTCAGCAGGTCGGTCTCACGCTGCTGGACCGAGCGGTAGTAGACCTGCTGGCCCGCGTAGTCGCTGGGGGTCTCGACACGCTCGCTGGCGCTCGCTACTCGACCAGCGAAGGGCTCCTCGGTCCAGGTGGCCAGCGTCAGGTAGTACTCCCCCGGCGCGAACGCGACCCCGTCGAGGCCGTCGACCCGGGTGCCGTCGTACTCCCTCGCCACGACGATCTCCGCGACGGTCTTCGCCAGCAGCTCCACGTCGTCGAAGCGGACGTGGCGCAGCGCGACGCAGCCGGGGACCTGCTCGAGGCGGATCCTGATCCGGGTGGCGTAGCCGAGGCTGCCGTAGGAGTTGGGGAAGGTGTCGAAGAGCCGCTCTCCCGGACGCGTCGTCACGATCTCGCCGTCGCCGGTGAGGACGTCCATCTCCAGCACCGACTCGTGCGGCAGCCCGTTGCGGAAGCTGGTCGACTCGATCCCGAGCCCGGTGACGGCGCCGCCGAGGGTGATCGTGCGCAGCTGCGGCACGACGTACGGGATCAGCCCGTGCGGCAGCGTCGCGTCGACGAGGTCCTCGTAGGTGCACATGCCCTGGACGTCGGCGGTCCGCTGCGCCGCGTCCACCTCGATCACGCCGGTGAGGCCGCTGACGTCCAGCCCCGGTGAGGTGGTCGCGTGCCGCGCGCGGAACAGGTTGGTGGTCTGCTTGGCGAGCCGGACCGGCGCGCCGGCCGGGATCGCGGCGTACGACGCACGCAGCCGCTCGACCGCGCGGGCATGGTCGTCCCAGGACCCAGCGCGGGGCTCCCGTGCCCTCACCCTCGGCGTCACGGAAGCCAAGGTACTCCAGTCCTCGCTCCGCGGTCCTCCCCCTTCTGAGGGGCTTCGCCGAGTCGTGGCGCGCGCGGTTCGTTGCCTATCCTCGGGCATTCCACCACCCGCTTCACGAGGAGACATTCGTGTCGACCGCAGCCGAGCGAGACGCCATCGCGACCCTGGCCGAGAAGGCCTGGCCCTACTTCCGCGACAACCAGGTGAAGTGGCGCAACAAGCCGGTCACCGAGGCTCGGCTGGCGCTGGCCATCTCACAGCTGCTGGCGCACATGCGGGCCAAGCAGCCCGACCTCGCGACGATGACCGGCATCACGGCCTACCGCGAGGAGGACGGCATCCACCTCACCATCGAGCTCGGGACGCTCCCGCTGGACTGATCGCTGGGCGGGGCCGCGGAGTGCGAGCTAGGAGACCAGCGTCGACGTGATGGACCCGCGCTGGTCGCCGACGTGGATCGTGACGCCCTCGCCGGCGAACTCGCGGACCACGGCGAGGTCGGCCTCCGTGGCGATGCCGTCACCCAGCACGACGACGGCCTCCAGGCCCGTCGAGCCCGAGGAGACCGCCATGGCGACGCAGACGCCGACCGCGGAGATCTGCAGCGAGTGCAGCGCCACGGTCGCGGCGGCGTAGGTGCGACCGTCGAGGTCGCGTACGGCGGCCCCCTCGGCCGCTCCCGTCCTCGCCCGCGTGGCGCGGGCCAGCGTCACGAGCTTCTTGTCCTCGGCCGACAGCGTCGACTGCTCGGTCACTCCTCGGTCTCCTCGGTCTCGGGCGGCAGGTGCTGGATGAGCACGGTACCGATCTGGTTGCGGCGACCGGCGGTCCGCTCGGCGGTGAACCGCAGCCCGTGCGCCTCGACCACCGAGCCCGGGATCGGGACCAGCCCGAGGTGCTTGGCCATCAGACCGCGCACCGAGTCGACGTCCTCCTCGGCCACCTCGAAGCCGACCAGCTCCTCCAGGTCGTCGATCTGGAAGCGCGCCGGCACCCGCACCGCGCCGTCCTCGAGCACCTGGGGCGAGGCGTCCTCGGCGTCGTACTCGTCGGTGATCTCCCCGACGATCTCCTCGAGGATGTCCTCGATCGTGATCAGGCCGGCCGTGCCGCCGTACTCGTCCACGACGACCGCCATGTGCTGACGGCGGGCCTGCATCTCCTTGAGCAGCTCGTCGACCGGCTTGGACTCCGGGACCCAGTACGTCGGCCGCATGACCTCGTCGATGCGCTGGGTGAACTCGACGTCGGGCGCCTCGAAGTCGCGCCGGACGATGTCCTTGAGGTAGGCGATGCCGACGACGCTGTCGAGGTTGTCGTCGATGACGGGCAGCCGGGAGAAGCCGCTGCGCAGGAAGAGCGACAGGGTCTGGCGCAGGTTCTTGTACCGCTCGATGAAGATGACGTCGCCGCGCGGGACCATCACCTCGCGGGCGGCGGTGTCGCCGAGCTCGAAGACGGAGTGGATCATCCGGCGCTCGTCGCCCTCGATCACGGCCGTGGCCTCGGCGAGGTCGACCAGCTCACGCAGCTCGGTCTCGGTGTTGAACGGGCCCTCCCGGAAGCCGCGGCCCGGGGTGAGGGCGTTGCCGACCAGGATCAGCAGCCGTGGGAGCGGGCCGAGCACGCCGGTGACGACGGTGACGGGCGCGGCGGCGAGCAGCGCCACCCGCTCCTGGTGCTGGCGTCCCAGCGTCCGGGGCGCGACGCCGATCACGACGAAGGAGACCACCAGCATGACAGCCACCGTGCTGAGCACGGTCGGCCACCACGAGCCCTCGTAGAGGTCGTGGAACTGGAGTGAGGCGATCACGGTGGCGGCCAGCTCGAACAGCAGCCGCAGCAGCAGCACGCTGTTGAGGTAGCGCGGCGGGTCGTCGAGCAGCGTCAGCAGCCGCCGCGCGCCGGGCCGCTTGCCCTCGAGCAGCTCCTGGGCACGGGCGTGGGAGAAGCCGGCGAGCGCCGCGTCCGCAGCGGAGAACAACCCGGCGAGCACGACCAGCAGGGCCGCTGCCACCAGCAGCCAGAGATCGACCATCGGCTCAGTGCGCGGCGTCGGCCGCGGGCGCCTTGGCCGCGGAGCCCCACTCCCGGAGCAGCTCGGCCTGCAGGCCGAACATCTCGCGGTGCTCGTCGGGCTCGGCGTGGTCGTAGCCGAGCAGGTGCAGGATGCCGTGGGTGGTGAGCAGCTCGAGCTCGGCGAGCGTCCCGTGGCCCGCCGTCGCGCCCTGCCGCTCGGCGACGGCCGGCGCGAGGATCAGGTCGCCCAGCACGCCCTCCTCCGGCTCCTCGTCGAGCAGCCCGGGCCGCAGCTCGTCCATCGGGAAGGCGAGCACGTCGGTCGGCCCCTCCTTCTCCATCCACTGCTGGTTGAGCTGCGCGATGGTGTCCTCGTCGACCGCCTTGATGCACAGCTCGGCGAGCGGGTGCACCCGCATCCGGTCCATCACGAACCGTGCCAGCCGGGCCAGGTGGTCGACGTCGAGCTCGTGGCCCGACTCGTCGAGAACCTCGATGCTCACTTGCTGCTCCGTCCGTCGGCGCCCTGGGCGTCGTACTCGTCGTAGGCGGCCACGATCTTGCCCACCAGGCGGTGGCGTACGACGTCGTGGCTGGTCAGCCGGTTGAAGGAGATGTCCTCCACCTCGTCGAGGATCGACTCGACGACGCGCAGGCCGGACTTCTGGCCGCTGGGCAGGTCGGTCTGCGAGATGTCGCCGGTGACCACGATCCGCGACCCGAAGCCGAGGCGGGTCAGGAACATCTTCATCTGCTCCGGCGTGGTGTTCTGCGCCTCGTCGAGGATGATGAACGCGTCGTTGAGCGTGCGCCCGCGCATGTAGGCCAGCGGCGCGATCTCGATCGTGCCGGCCGCCATCAGCTTGGGGATGAGCTCCGGGTCGAGCATGTCGTGCAGAGCGTCGTAGAGCGGCCGCATGTAGGGGTCGATCTTCTCCGTCAGCGTTCCGGGCAGGAAGCCCAGCCGCTCGCCGGACTCCACCGCGGGACGGGTCAGGATGATCCGGTTGACCTGCTTGGACTGCAGCGCCTGCACGGCCTTGGCCATGGCGAGGTAGGTCTTGCCGGTGCCGGCCGGGCCGATGCCGAACGTCACGGTGTGCTTGTCGATCGCGTCGACGTACCGCTTCTGGTTCAGCGTCTTGGGGCGGATCGAGCGGCCCCGGTTGGACAAGATGTTGAGCGAGAGCACGTCGGCGGGTCGCTCGGAGGTCTCGGCGCGCAGCATCGCGATGATCCGCTCGACCGCCTCGGACGAGAGGCCCTGGCCGGTGCGCAACAGCGTCACCATCTCCTCGAGCAGCCGCTCGATGAGGGCGATCTCCGCCGGCTGGCCGTGCAGCGTGATGCGGTTGCCGCGGACGTGTACGTCGGCGTCGAAGTGCGACTCGATGGTGCCGAGATGCTCGTCGGCCGGGCCCAACACGCTGACCATGTCGACGCTGTTCGGCACCACGACGGTGTGCTTGGTGACGGCGGGGGTCTGGAGGTGTTGCGGGTTGTCAGTCATGGATGCCCTTGCGGGCGGGCCTTCCGGTGCGGCAGTCGTGCTCTTCATCGTACGCAGGGTCAACGACCCTGCCCACCCGGTTGTTCCGCCTGACCAGCGCGGCGCGAGGAACGAGCGCCG
>NZ_DASWXC010000020.1:0-9095 GCF_036405735.1 Nocardioides sp. | reverse complement strand
GGAGCCGGGGCCGCGTTTCCCCTTCTCCGGATGACCGGTGGGGGCTTGTGAGGGGGCGGGAGCGCGGTGGCTATACTTGCCTCGCACCACGCCGCCTTAGCTCAGTCGGTTAGAGCGACGCACTCGTAATGCGTAGGTCTGGGGTTCGACTCCCCAAGGCGGCTCCACTGTTTTCGCAGGTCAGAGACCTGCGGATGTTCGATCAGTGCGTTCAGTCGTGTTGACCCGGCGCACTCACAGAAACACTGTTTCAGCAGGCTGTCGACCTGTTCCGGCCCTGCTCAACGGGGTCGTGGTGATCGTCTTCGACTGCGAGCCCGTGGCATGACGGGACTCATGCCACAGGTGAGTGCGTAGCTCGGCCGGACTGAGGTGTGCACGGGGCTGGTGTCCCTGGGCGGCTTGGTCTTGCGGGAGCGATCCTCAGCTCTCGGGTTGCACCTGTGGTGAGCGGGCCTGGCCGTAGGCTCGGCGGCGTGGGCGGAGGGGATGTCGAGTTGGCTGCGTTGATCGAAGAGGCGACGGCTGACGCCTACGGCGTGGACGAGCAGCTCGGTGGGTTCCACGCGAAGCTGGAGGAGCACGTCGCTGTGCCGTTCACGACGACGCTGCTGGGTGTCGAGGTGGCGGTGGTCGAGATCGACTGGCCCGTGAGTGGCGGTCTGGTGGCGGTCTGTCGACGGGGTCGTGAGTCGCAGTCGATCGACCTTCGTGAGCTGCCGTTGCCGACGCCGCCGCCGGAGGGCGTGGAGTGGATCTACGCCTACCTCCGGTGGGCGGCCGGTGGGCTGACGTGAGCGAGTACCAGTACTACGAGTTCCTCGCGATGGACCGGCCGCTCGACGAGCGGGAGCAGGCCGAGGTACGCGCGTTGTCGACGCGGGCGCAGATCAGCGCGACGAGCTTCACCAACGAGTACCACTGGGGCGACTTCCGTGGTGATCCGCTCCGGTTGATGGAGCGCTACTACGACGCCCATCTGTACTTCGCGAACTGGGGCAGTCGAACGCTGATGCTGCGCCTCCCGCTGGGGGTGCTCGACGTCGAGGCGGTCGAGCCGTTCCTGGTCGATTCTCTGGTGTCTGTGTGGGACACCGCTGAGCACCTGATCCTGGGCTTGCACAGCGATGACGAGAACGCCGACTTCTTCGGCCCGGACGACCTGTACACGTTGGCGGGACTCGTCGGGGTGCGGGCCGAGCTGGCGTCCGGCGACCTGCGCCCGCTGTATCTGGGCTGGCTGGCGGCACAGGGGACCTGGGACCGCGATGAGGGCGCGTTCGACGTCGACAACGAGGAGGTCCTGGAGCCGGCGGTGCCTGCGGGGTTGTCGACACTGACGGCGTCGCAGCGGGCACTGGCGGACTTCCTGCGGCTGGATCCGGACCTGCTGACGGTGGCGGCGAAGGCGAGCGCACCGTCGTCGGATGCGCGACTCACGGGGAGGCGGCTGGCCTCCTGGGTGGCACGGCTCCCGAGCAGCGAGAAGGACCGCCTGCTTGTCCTGGTCGCTCGTGGCGAGAGCCTTGTCGCACAGTCTGAGTTGCGTCGGCAGTTGAGTGCCTCGGACCCAGCGGTAGGCGACGAGCGTCCGCGTCGGACGGTCGCTGAGCTTCTGGATGCCACCCACCTCGTCCGGCAGGACAAGCACCGGCGGGCCGAGGCAGCCCATGCCGCTGAGGAAGCGGAGCGGCGACACAAGCGCGAGGCGGCTCGGGAGCGGCGTCTCGCGGCGCTGTCGGCGGACGTGGAGGGTGGCTGGGCGCGGGTCGAGGCGATGATCGCCACCAAGAAGCCTGCCGAGTACGACGCTGCGGTCGCGCTGCTGGAGGACCTGCGGGTCGTCGCAGAGCGGGCGGACCAGTCGAGCGGGTTCGGTGTTCGGCTCACTGAGCTGCGTGCTCGCCATCAGCGCAAGGTGAGTCTGGTCGAGCGGATCGACCAGGCCGGGCTCGTCGTCGCTCCCCGCTGATCGCCGGCTTTGGCTAGGCCGTGGCATCGTGAGGTTCGTGGCGACCGGGGACCTCGAGCGTGAACTCGCTCGGTTGCGAGCAGAGAACGACCGTCTGCTGCGCCTGTTGGGGATGACGGCGGAGCAGGCCCGCGCTCCGGATGCGTCCCAATCGGGGCTGTTCTTGGAGCGTCCCGGCATGGTGACCGCGTCGTCGACGCCGGAGGCGAAGGTGGCCTTCTTCCGGGCGTTGTTCGCGGCCCGCGAGGACGTCTACGCGATCCGCTGGGAGAACGAGGGATCGGGGAAGTCGGGCTGGGTGCCAGCGGTGGCCGGCGGGTGGCGGAAGGGCACGACCCGCCCGTACCTGCGGCTTCGTGACGACGTGGTCGCGGCGCACCTGTCGGGCCGCCACCACATCGGGCTCTACCCGTTGATGCCGGGCGACACGTGCCGGTGGCTCGCGGCGGACTTCGACGGACCTGCTGCGATGCTGGACGCATTGGCCTACCTGAAGGCGGCCAGGGCGGCCGGTGTTCCCGCGGCTCTGGAGGTGTCTCGCTCGGGAGTCGGCGCCCATGCGTGGATCTTCTTCGCCGGCGCGGTTCCTGCGGCGACGGCGAGAGCGCTGGGCATGGGCCTGCTCCGGGAGGCGATAGCCGTCCGCGGCCGGATGGATCTATGCAGCTACGACAGGCTCTTCCCGTCCCAAGACGTGCTGCCGTCCTCGGGTGGGATCGGGAACCTGATCGCTGCTCCGCTGCACGGCCGGACGCGCAAGGACGGTGCGACGGTGTTCCTGGACCTGGGGACCCTGGAGCCGCACGAGGATCAGTGGGCGCATCTCTCCGGGGTGCACCGTCTGTCCCCCGCCGAGGCCGCCCGCCTGGCCGGCCGTGTCGGGGCGGTCAAGGTGGGTGGCGCTGTCGAGCGCCTGGCTCCCGCGACGTCGACGCGGACGAGGCCGAGACCGGCGGCGGTGATCGGGCTTCGGCTGGAGGCCGGATGCGAGGTGTCGGTGTCGGACCTGACGCCGGCCGCATTGGCGACGCTCAAGCACGCGGCGTCGATGAGCAACCCGCTGTTCGGCGAGCGACAGCGCCGTCGGCTATCGACGTGGAACGTGCCCAGGTTCCTGCTCAGCTACGACGAGACCGTGGACGGCCGTCTCGTCCTGCCCCGCGGCCTCGGCGAGCGCGTCGTGTCGGTGCTGGACGAGGCGGGAAGCCGCGTCGAGGTCAGCGACGATCGCACCGACGGCGACAGCCACAGCTTCGACCTGGCGGTGACGCTGCGCGAGGACCAGGCAGCCGCCGTCTCGGATCTCGCCGGCCACGACCTTGGAGTGCTCGTCGCGGAGCCGGGTGCCGGAAAGACCGTCATGGGATGCGCGCTGATCGCGGAGCACGGCGTGTCCACCCTGGTCCTGGTGGACCGTAAGACGTTGGCGGACCAGTGGCGAAGCCGGATCAAGGACCTGCTGGGTGTTCGGGCCGGTCAGCTGGGCGCCGGACGGTCCTCGTTGCGGGGTGTGGTCGACGTTGTCACTCTGCAGACGCTGGCGCGCCGTCAGGACGTCGCGGAGCTGACCGGGGGCTACGGGCTCGTTCTCGTCGACGAGTGCCATCACCTGCCCGCCGCCGCGTTCGAGAACGCCGCCCGGCAGATCCGGGCGCGGCGATGGGTCGGCCTGACGGCGACCCCGTATCGGCGCGACGGCCTGGACGAGCTCATCCACCACCAGCTCGGTCCGATCCGTCACACGGTGACGCCCCGGCCTGTGGGCACCCTGGGAGCCGCCGACGCCCCGGAGCGGCAGCTAATTGTGCATCCGACCTCGTACGAGTACCTCAAGGACGCGGATCCGTCGAAGCCGGGCGGGATGGCGGCGATCTACCGTGACCTGGCCGCTGACGAGGCGCGGAGGGACCAGATCGTCGGTGACGTGCTCGAGGCATTGGGGCGCGGGAGGAACTGCCTCGTCCTTACGCAGTGGAAGGGCCACGTGGAGTCGCTGGCGGCGAGGCTCCGGGAAGAGGGACGAGATCCTGTGGTGTTGCGAGGGGGCATGGGTGCCCGGGAACGCAAGACCGCTCTGGCTCGTCTCGAGCCGGGTGCGGCGCCGCTGCTCGTCGTGGCGACCGGGCCCTACGTGGGCGAGGGCTTCGACTGTCCTGCTCTCGACGCCCTGTTCCTCGCGGCGCCGATCGCCTTCAAGGGGCGCCTCGTGCAGTTCGTCGGCCGCGTGCTCAGGCCGCACCCCGGCAAGACGACGGCCGAGGTGCACGACTACCACGACGAACAGACCCCTGTGCTCGCCTCGTCGCTGGCCAAGCGCGCACCGGGATACACCTCCCTCGGCTTCCCCCATCCCCGAGACTCGACCCTCGCCTCACACTGAGTGAGGTTACGAGTCTCCGTCAAAGATCGCTGCGCCTGCCCGCGTCACGCTCGCCAGCCAGGGCCCGGGGTACTCGGCGACGAGCTTCTCGATCTCGTTCCACCAGCGCAGCCAGAGGCGGAGCTGCTCGAACAGGGTCAACTGACCGGCGGTGGTCTGGAAGCACGCTCGGACGCCGTGGTCCAGTAGCGCCTGGCGCTCGAGCGGGCGGCTGCGGATGCGCTTGTCCCGAGTGAGGACGACGAGACCGGCCTGGCCGACGAGGGGGAGCCACTCCTGGTCTTTGGCGCCTGCCGGTACGAGGTCACCAGGTCCGCCGGGCCACGTGATATCGCCGCGGACGTAGTGGAGGGCCTGGGCGACGCCGATGCTGTTCTCGTCGAAGAACCAGCGCGGACTCTGGAGACGAGCGGGCACGTGTCAGGCGGCTCGGGTGAGCTCGCCGTGACGGCGCTCGAACTCGACGACCTGCTCGACGTCGGTGACGGAGATCGAGTAGATTTCCGCAACTCTGTCGGGCTCCTCTCCGGCGCTCACCAGCTCCGCGACGATCTCGGTGCGCACGCCGACGTTCGGGATGGTCGGCTCGCCGAAGCTGCGTGTGGGGTCGAGGACGATCGGCTTCCCCCGTCCGAGGGGGAACAGTCGCTCGGCGACGTCGCCTGCGTCGTTGAACTCGACCTTGTCGAGGAACGCCACGGCCGGGTCGGACGGCATCAGGGTCCCGTCGCGGCCGAGGATCACGATGCTCAACGCCGGGTCGAGGCCGACGAACTCCTGTGCTTCGAGGGCGAGTTCGCGGCCCGAGGTGTAAGGCTTCAGCGTGGCGAGCGGGTACTGCACCTGGAGGCGGTCGCGGAGGAACCCGATGACGGGGCGGAGGTACTGCAGGGTGACCCGTTTGGCCCGGTACTCCCGCAGGTAGCCGGCTTCGATGAACTCGCCCCAGGTGACGGTGTCCACTCCTGTGGAGCGCTCTCGGATCACGGGGGCGTAGGTCGTGTTCCCGCGTTCGTAGCCGTCGATCCAGCGGCGCAGGCCGTCGGTGCGCAGGCCGAGGAGCCGCGCGGCCTGGCTCATGCCGTAGACCGGGCGGTCGAGCAGCTCCGCGCTGTTCTCACCCACGAGCGTCAGTGTGCACCATTGCACCGACGACGTGGGCGAGGTTGCCGGGCACCGCGTGGCATGGCTCGTGGCATGAGGTCGGAGTCTGACCTGCGACGTCAGTGCCGTAGGTGCCGTGAGCCGCGCGATCGGTGCTGGTAGAGCGGTGAGCGACGCACATCGGTTGCCTCGTAATGCGTAGGTCTGGGGTTCGACTCCCCAAGGCGGCTCGTTTTCGCAGGTCAGATCGCGCTTATGGATCTTTCCTGTCCGCTTTCGTGGCTCGTGGCCTCTCTCAGGCGGGTTCTTGCCGGTCAGCTGCCTGCGACGTGGCCTCCACGCGTGTGTGCGTCGGTCGGGTGCACCTCCTTGCTCATGGTTCTCTGTCCACAGCGGGCGCGGCTGTCCGACATTGATCGTTGCTTCCGATCGTCGGCGGTGATCACCGACATCGGTGGGACGGCGGAGCCACCCACACCGTCGTCGGGCGCTTCGTTATCGGAGTGGGGTGGGCGACGACGGTGTGGTCGGGGCGGGGAGGTCCAGAACGCGGGAGTGGCGTAGTCGCCAGACCAGTGAAGCGAGTCCGAATCGGGTTCGTCCGATGCCGTTGTCGAGGGGGTCGTAACCCAGTTCGGCGATGATCGTGTCGAGCCGGGTCTGCAACGTGCTGTGGTGGACTCCGGCGTTCCGCGCCGCCTGGCGTACGGAGCTGGTTCGCACGAGTGCGTCGACGGTGACCGAACCCCACGGGTGGGACATGATCGCGTCCAGGGAGTCGACGTCGGGCAGGTCGCTGTCCAGGGGGAGGTCGGCGAGTAGGCCGACCAGGCCGCCGTAGTCGTCGGCGAGGACCGACGGTGCGACCTCGGGATCGCACAGACGCAGGGCGACCACCGCCGTGCGGAACGACCTGTGCAGGTGGTCGACGTCGGTGGCCGGCCCGGTTCCGATCGGCCGTGCCGGGACGGGCGCGTGGTCGTGGGGTACGACCAGGGCGTGGATCGATCCGTAGGGGGTCGCGACGACGTCCTCGGCGCCGGACGGGTGCTCGTCCCACACCGCGAACAACGGCGCCGCGATGACGCGGTATCGCGCGGTGGACACGAGATTGAGTCGGGCCGCGGCGAGACGGCGGGTCTCGGTCGGGACGGTCGGGTCGAGCAGCAGGCCGAGATCGCGGCGGCCGTCGATCTCTCGTCGGCCTCCTCCGAGGCGGATGCGGACGGCCAGCGCCAGGCGTTCGAGGACGATCGCGTCGTTCGCATGCGGCTCGCCGTCGCGCTCGATCCACACGGTCAACCCCTCGGCCGTGATGGCCGAGCAGCTCCCTGGCGTCGGCGGCCCGTCGTCGGGGGCCACGATCTCGCCGCGCGGGCTGACCCGGAGCGACCGCGGGGGGAGATCGCTCTGGTAGCCGGCGTTGCACCCGGAGAGGGAGGCGGCCGCACTCAGCAGTGCTCGGGTGTTGACGTTGCCGATGATCAGTTCGTCGAAGCAGGCGATGACCCGCAGACCGAGGCTCGCCTGCGGGTCGAGCGCCGAGATCCGACCGAGGAGTTCTTGCACGGGCGCCTCCCGACGACTGGTGGGTGCAGTCTAGTGGCGTGGGTCACCGGATCAGTCCGCGAGGATCTTCTCGACCCAGGTGTCCCGCGTCCGGACCATGCCTCGGGCGACGACGGTGTGCGGGGCGAAGATGTCGAACGCGTGGAACCCGCCGGACCAGACGTGCAGCTCGGCGTCGCCACCGGCGGTCCAGAGGCCGTCGGCGTAGGCGATCGCCTCGTCGCGGAAGATCTCGGCGGCGCCGACGTCGATGAAGGCGGGCGGGAGCCGGGACAGGTCCGTCGCCCGGGCCGGGGCCGCGTACGGGGAGACGTCCGGCCCACCGCGCGCCTCGCCGAGCAGCGCGGACCAGCCGGTCTCGTTGCTGACGCGGTCCCAGACCCCGACGCCGTCGAACTGGCCGGTGGAGGCGGTGACGCCGCGGTCGTCGAGCATCGGGTAGTCGAGGACCTGGCCGCACAGGGCTGGGCCGTCGCGATCCCGCGCCGCGAGCGCCATCCCGGCCGCGAGCCCACCACCAGAACTGGCCCCGGCCACCATGAGCCGGTCGTGGCGGATGCCCAACTGCCCAGCCGTCGCCGCCGCCCACTCCAGCGCGGCGTAGCAGTCCTCTCTGGGGAAGGGGTCCGGGAACTCCGGCGCGAGCCGGTACTCGACGGCGACCAGGACTGCGCCGAGGTTGTCGACCCAGTCGAGCACCAGGTCAGCTCCACTGAAGCGGTCGCCGAACATCAGCCCACCGGAGTGGACGAAGACGATGCCGGGCCGGGGGGAGCCGGCTCGGGTGGGGCGCAGCACCGACACCTGGATCGGCTCGCCTCGATGACCGGCGATCGTGTGCTCGCTGCGTGTGATCGCGCGTCCCCGCAGGGTGTCGTCGATCGGCGGGGAGGCATAAGACCGCCGCATGAACGCGATCAGGTTCGGGGTGATGGTCGGCGGGAACACACCACCGACCACGGCGAGGCCGGCCTTCAGCTCCGGGTCGAACTCCGGCCGGGCTCTGGACGACACAGGCTCCTCCGACAGGGTGCGGCGGCAAGGCGACGACGACCGCCGCGACGCTGCCGGCGAGTGCAGCGTCGCGGCGGGTCGGCGATCACAGCGAAGCGTAGAGGGCGGCCTCGAAGTCCCCGTAGAGCTTCCACGCCTCGTGCTCGGTGATGAACGGCAGCGAGTTCGTGTAGATCGACGCACAGATGCCGGTGGTGCGGTCGATGAAGAAGTGGGTGTTGAACAGCCCGGCCCACGCGCCCGTCCCGGCCCGCCGGGCGCCGGGGACGTCCTGGGTGTTGATCAGCAGCCCGTAGCCCCACGTCCACCCTTCACCGAGCTTCAGCGTGTCGGTGATCGGAGCGTCTGCCGTCCTGATCTCCGTCGGCATCGGAGCGCCGTCGAGCTGGTCGGTGAACGCCGCGTCCACGGTCTCCCGGCTCAGGATCCGTACACCGTCCAGCTCACCGCCGCGCAGCAACGCCCTCTCGAAGCGGATGTAGTCACGCGGGGTCGAGTGCAGACCGTGGCCACCCGCCCACCACTGCGGGTCGTCGGGCAAGACGTTGCCCGCCGAGATCCACTTGCCGTCCTCGCCCTTGACGTGCACGGGCGTCTTGTTCGCCTGACGTGCCTCGTCGAGAGCGAACATCGTGTCGTCCATGCCGAGCGGACCGGTGATGTTCTCCTTGATCACCACGTCGAGGGTCGAGCCGGCGACGGCTTCGATGACGCGGCCGAGCCAGTCGGTGTTGATGCCGTACTCGAACTTCGTGCCGGGGTCGGCGACCAGTGGCGCCTTGAACGCGGCCATGTCTCCTGGCACCACGTTGGGGATGCCGGTGACCTGCTCGTACTTGACCAGGTCCTCGTTCCAGAACCAGTACGTCAGTCCCGAGGTGTGGGTGATCAGCTGCTTGACGGTGGCCTTCGACTTCGGTGCGCGTAGGCGCGGGGTGTCACCGTCGAAGCCGTCGAGGACCTGCAGCTCGGCGAAGTCGGGAACGTAGCGCTCGACCGGGGCCGAGAGATCGAGTTCACCGCGCTCCACCTGCTGCAGCGCGGCCACGGTGGCGA
>NZ_DASWXC010000019.1:0-8327 GCF_036405735.1 Nocardioides sp. | reverse complement strand
TGACCGTGGCGCTCCACCGTTTGCGGCCGCCATAAGGCTGGTCGCGTATCGAGCGCCAGCGATCTCGGAGGCTGAATAGCGGACGCCACCGAGCGTATCGAGACCAAACCGAGTGCCCATCAGGTGTGATCCGGGGTGGGGCCGTTGTGCGGTGGCTCCATGGGTCGCGGCCCAGGATCAGGGCAACGTCATGGCGAGGCCGCCCGCGCGGACGGGCGACGCCCATTCCGCCGCGAAGACGCACGGCCGCTTCGATCCATCGGTGAAGCTGCGGTGAGACCTGAGTCGGCTCTCAGTGGCTGAGGCGGCGCGCGCGTAGCCCGCGATGGAGGAACCCCTGCCTAGGCTTGCACCCAGCGCCACTGCCGTGCCGCCACTCGACCGCGACGAACGACGAAGGACAAACAGGCGAGCATGTTGGACTTTGAGTTGATGCAGCGACACTTGGCTGTTGAGGACGCCGTATCCGTCCTTCTTCGAGGACACCTGTGGGTTGAGACCATAATCGTCGAGTTGATCAAGGCCGAGCTAGAGGTACCAGACGCCTGGCCCGAACTCAGCCGGCTTTCTTGGTCGTCGAAACTTGGACTCGCGCTGGCGCAGGGAAACACGCCGGACTTTGCTTCTTTCGGTGTCCTGAATCGCCTACGAAATCGCTTGGCCCACTCGCCTGCATTCGAACCTGACGCGAGCGCCGCCATGGAACTTGCGCGCGCTGTCGATGCTGACCTCAAGTCATTCTCCGATGTTTATGAGATCCCGTTCGAGCGCCCTAACCCGAAGGTCGACCCGCCTGCAGAGATCCTGCGCGCTTCGATCGAGGCACTGTTGGGCTACCTGATGGAAGCGCTAATCGAACTCTTGAAGCTAACGACCCAACGAAAGGTCGAGGCACTAGAGCGTCTGCAGGCAATGATCGCCAACAAGTCCAGTCCGCCAAAGGTTACGTGACCTAACCGAACGGACCTTCGAAGCCTGTCCTCGGCTGGGCGGACGCCCAGCCTGTGAAGTTGCGCCACAAGTCAGGCTTGGGGCTTTCCGTTGTTGTCGGAAGCCAAGTAGCCTGCGGTCGAGCGACACGCCGATCTGCCTAGACGAGGTGAGTCATACCGCCACCTGCGGGCGGGCAAACTGCGACCGGGACGACGGGAGACCTTACACCGAATTCGCAGGGAACCGACTCCAACGGATGGTGATCGCGGTGGGCATCGGCGTAGACCGACATGCCGCTCTTCCCGCCAGGTACGACGCGCCCAGTTTCGGCGCAGGTCCGCCGCCTCGCAGGGCCGGACGGTCGGGACCGCGACGATAGGCATGCCGTAGGGTCGCCGGCGTGAGTGAGGGAAAGGAACCAGGCGACGGCCCTTCTCGCCCCCTGTTGCTTGATTGGACCGTTGGCGGCCTGATGTTCGTCGGCGTGGCGATCACGATTCAGGCTGTTTTTCACCTTGAGGCCGGCTCAGCAGCTGAATGGGTTTCCGCCCTCGCAACGGTCGCTGCACTCGCCGCGGCGGTGTATGCGGGACAAGCTGCTTGGCGTCAACTTCGCATCCAGCAGCGAGCTCTCTTCGAGCAGGCTCATGACAAGGAAACTGGCCAAGCCCGGCTCGTGGCCGGATGGGTGTCGACCATTCATGTCGCTCGGAATTTAAGCACTAATCAGATTATCGGTATGTTCGGCTTGGACGTGGCTCTTCGAAATGCATCCGAGTTGCCCGTCTATGAACTCAGCGGTTGGGTGCAGGATCGCGAGACCGGCGGGTCAGTCGCAAGAGCGCCCTTCTCTATTCAGGTCCTCGAACCAGCAGCGACCCCGGCCAAGGAAACGATCTTGATGCGGACCGGCCTGCTTGATTTGACTGCATTGGGGGATCCGGAAGAACACAAACTGCCGAGCGCGTTCGAAGTCGAGTTCGACTTCCGCGATTCGGCTGGAAAGTGGTGGCACCGCTCCGGTGCTGGTGGCCTGTCGGCAGTCGAACCAGCGTGACGGTGCGTTCACTAGCAGTATGCGTGGGCATTCCGGTGCTAGCTGCGGAACGTTGAGGTCGGCACAAGTGTCCGCGCGCGTCGGACCCGCGTCACTCCGCCGCGTATCTCGCCTAGAGACCGCCAAACACGTGTTCACGAAGCCCGTCTCCAACTCGATCGATGGGCTCGGGACCAAAGTCCCAATTGTTCGGGCATTCGATCCTGTGCGCTGGCGAGTCGCTTTACGTTGCCTGCACCAGTCGCAGTGGCAGGAGACCGTGATGGCAGTGAACTCGGGTCGGCTCATCAAGGAAGCGCCTGCGTCGTCGGCGACGGTCCGCGTTGCCGTGGTTCGGGGTGAGCCCTCGCTGAGTCCCGCTCGGACCGCCGCAGCGCAGAAGACACGGCGGGTCCGCGTCCCCGAGCCGCGCGGCACTGACCGCGGTGCGTCCGAGGTCGAGCTGGCATGAGCGAGCAGGCACCGGCCGGTTGGTCTGCGGGTGAGCGGGCACGGCGGCAACGCGAGCGCGCGGATCGCTTGGCCGACTCGGCGGCGCGGTGGGAGAAGGGCGCCGAAGGCGAGGCAGCGACGGCGGCGGTGCTGGCGCAGTTACCTCCAGATCAGTGGACCGTCTTCCACGATCTGCGATGGCCAGGTCGCAAGTTCGCCAATGTCGATCACATCGTCGTCGGGCCGCCCGGCGTCTTCGTGATCGACTCCAAGAACTGGAGCGGCTCGATTCGCGTCGATGGGGACGTGCTCCGCGTCAATGGCCGAGCACGCGACCGAGACGTGGCAGCGGCAGCCGAAGCCGCCATCGCGGTCAGCCAGCTGGCCCCGACCGTCACGCCTCAGCAGGTGCTGCCTGTCCTGTGCTTTGTGCGCGACGACGACATGCTCGCCGGCTGGGCGCGGGACGTCATGATCTGCTCGACGTCGAACCTTCTCACCATGCTGAGGACGCGGCCGGCCGCATTGTCGGACGAGGAGCGGCAGTCCATCGGGCTCGAGCTGGACGGGTCCATGCGGTCGATGGCCGAGCCTGCGTCGTACGCCGCCACGCGGCTGCCGCCAAGGGGCGGTCGCGCTGCAGGTCGCCCGGCGTCCACCACCCGGCGGCGGCGCTCGAGGAAGAAGCAGGCGCCGGTCGGGCAGCTCGTCGTTGCCGCGTTGGCGCTGACCTTCGCCTTCGTGCCAGCGGTACGGGAGCCCGCGACCGAGTGGCTCGTCTCGAGGTTCGTGACCGGCACCGCCACGACTGGCGAGTCCGAGACAGCACCCCGCGCAGGCGAATGCCCCACGAACGCGCCCGTGAAGGGCTTCACCAATGCGAGAGGCAAGCAGGTCTACCTAGCGCCCGGTGCGAGGCGCTACGCCGCCGTGGACGCCGACCGCTGCTTCGTCGACGCGGCCGCCGCCACCAAGGCTGGCTTCGTCGCGGTGCGCGGCGGCTGAAGTCTCACGCAGCCAGCGCCGGGAAGCCGATGCGGACGGCACCGGTCGGGTACCGAGCACGCATGGGAATCCTCCGGAAAGCCGCTGCGCTCGGCATCGCCAAGAAGCTCTACGACGAGTCACGCAAGCCCGAGAACCAGCGCCGCATCAGGGAGGCGATGGACAAGATGAAGGCCCGGCGCGCCAAGGGTCGCCGGCGCTGAGGCGAGGCCTCGGCCAGGCGCGGCGCGGTAGCGCCGATCGGGCGTACCCCGTTTGGGGTATCCGCCGCACGAACCACGCCTGCCACGCAGGCGCGCCAGCAGACGATCAGGGCGCCCGGTCCGCTCCGGGTGTCGCCGGACCTTCTCGGGTCAAGCCGTTCCGCGACGTCACGCCAACGATCGGGGAGCCCACATGTCCTTCCGGAGGGTGCTCGCGGCCGGTGCCGCGCTTCCGCTGCTGACCGTCACGGCGCCTTGGGCGTTCGCCGACGACATCTCGAACGACCTCGACGCCACGATCGACGCGGTGGCCGAGGTGATGCCGCTCAACGTGGGCGGCGACGCCGGTACGACGACCTTGGCCGTCACCCCGCGCAACGGTGACGGCAAGAACGGCTGCAACCTGACCGCCGCCACGACGCTGACCCTGGCGATCGCCTCCTCCGACACCAGTGTGGCCACCGTGTCGCCGAGCAGCGTGACGTTCACCGCCTGCTCCGACACCAAGCTCCTGACCGTCACGCCGCACGCGGAGGGCACCGCCACCGTCTCGGCCCGTCAGACGGCCAACACCACCGGCGCGACGTTCGACCTGACCCGGGCGACGTTCACCGTCGACGCCGCCCCGCCGGCCAACACCGCGCCCACGCTGACGATCGCCGGCGTCACGGACGGTGCGTCGTACACCAAGGGCTCCGTCCCGGCCGCGACCTGCGAGGTCGCCGACGCCGAGGACGGGCCGTCGTCGTACGCCGCGACGCTCAGCGCCGTCGCCAGTCCGTACGCCGCCGACGGGATCGGCAGCCGCACCGCGAGCTGCTCCTACACCGACGGCGGCGGCCTGCAGGCCAGCAGCTCGGTGACCTACTCGATCGTCGACGCCACCGCCCCGGTCGTCGGCTACACGCTCACCCCGGCCGCCGCCGACGGCGACAACGGCTGGTACCGCAACGCCGTCACCCTCGACTGGACCGTCACCGAGGCCGACTCGCCGAGCTCGCTCGTGCTCACCGGCTGCGAGGACACGACCGTGACCGACGACCAGGCGGCGACCGAGTACACCTGCCAGGCCGCCAGCGCCGGCGGGTCCAGCGACCCGGTCAGCGTCACGCTCAAGAAGGACGGCGCCGCACCCGACGTGCCCACCGTCACGGCTCTGCCCGCACCCAACGCCGCCGGCTGGAACAACACCGACGTCACCGTCAGCTTCACCGACAACGGCGACAACGGCCCGAGCGGTGTCGCGCGCTGCACCGACGCCGTCCTCGTCGACACCGAGACCGACACCGACGGCCGGAGCGTCTCCGGCACCTGCAGCGACGCCGCCGGCAACACCAGCAGCGCCGCCGCGACCACCGTCAAGCTCGACAAGACCGCTCCCAGCACGCCGGTGCTGAGCACGCTGACCGACGGCGCGTCGTACGACTTCGGCAGCGTGCCCGCCGAGCCCACCTGCACCGCCACCGACGCGCTCTCCGGCGACGCCGGTTGCGTGGTGACCGGCTACAGCACCGCGGTCGGCAGCCACACCGTGACCGCCACCGCCCACGACGTGGCCGGGAACGCCAGCACCGCCTCGGTGACCTACACGGTGATGCCCTACCGCTTCTCCGGCTTCTACTCGCCGGTCGACATGGGCAACGTCCTCAACACCGTGAAGGCGGGCAGCACGGTGCCGCTGAAGTTCGAGGTCTTCACCAGCGCCGCGGAGCTCACGAGCACGTCGGCCATCGCCCAGTTCAGCGTCCGCGAGGTCAGCTGCGCCTCGCTCGGCACCGCGCTCAGCGACGCGGTCGAGGTGACCACCACCGGTGGCACCGCGCTGCGGTACGACGCCACGGCCGGCCAGTTCGTGCAGAACTGGAAGACCCCGGCCGGTGCCGGTCGCTGCTACGCCGTCACGGTCACCACGAACGACGGCCAGACCCGCGGTCCGGCGCTGTTCAAGCTGAAGTAGTCGCCCCGCGAGCCGGCAGGCCCCGGACGCCTACTGCTCCGGCAGTGCGTCCGGGTCCTGCCGCCGCGAGGCTTCGCGGGCCTGCTCGTGGATGCGCCGGCCGGCGATGCGGGTGAAGGTCACGCTGACCACGATCCCCAGCGCGACGACGCCGGCGCCGATGGCCGCCATCATCCCCACGTGCTCGGGGCTCTTCACCACGAGTCCCGCAAGGTAGAGCAGCAGGCCGACGGTGAGCAGCAGGAAGCCGATCCGCTTCTCGGCCAGCAGCTGGGCGTGGGTCGAGATCGCGTCTGGCTCACCGACTGCGGAGCCCTCGTCGCCGATCTCCTCGCGCAGCTCGACGATCGACTCGGCGTTGTGGGCATGGGACAGCACGGCCGCGCCGACCAGGTCCAGGGCCACGCCGCTCACCAGCAGCACCTCGGTCGCAAGGGACACCGTGCACCTCCGTTCCACCGGTGCGGCGCACGCGGTGACTCACCTTTGCGCACGCCGTCGCCGGTAGCAACCCTCGCCCCAGGGGGGTGGGGTGTTCAGCTGCTCAGCGCCGCGAAGCGGTCGAGCGCAGCCGGCGTGGACGCCGCCAGCCGCTGACGTGCGCTGTCGAGTGCCGGCGAGGGGCCGTAGTCGGGCGGCACCCGTGCCGGGTTGAGCGCGACGGTGTCGGCCCACGCCTTGATGTCGGGCTCCGCGGAGAACGACATCGCGGCCCGGGCGCCGAGGACGTTCATCCGGGCCCAGTCCGGCAGGCTGTTGCCGTAGGTCGACGGCGGGCAGAGCCGGTTCTTCTCGGCGTCGTCGGAGCGGGTCGCCTCGACGTACCCGATGAGCGCCGCCCCGAAGCACGGGAAGCCGGTGCGGATCGGCTGCAGGGTGATGAGGTCCGGCTGCCAGACCGGGACGGGTGGTCGCAGCGGCAGGCCGTCGGCGGCGCAGTGCACGACCAGGGCGTCGTGGGCGACGGCGACCGTGCTGTCGTCGAAGGCCAGCCTGCCGCGCGAGACCGACCGGAGGTGCCCGCGGCGTACGACGTTCTCGACCGTTCGCAGCAGCTCGAGCTCCCAGGTGGCGAGCGTCGGGGTCTTCGCCATCGTCGGCGTGACGGCCGGGTCGATGCGCAGCATGACGCCGCGCTCCTCGAGTCGCAGGAAGAGCTCGTCGAGCGAGGGCGAGGACGCGGCCGACTCCATGATGTCGGCGGCCATGCCGAGGAAGACGGCCGGATCCGGCTGCACCACCGCGCGGTTGAACATCCACGGATCCCGCGGGCGGACCCAGCAGATCGCGTCGGGATCCACGCCGTGCATCAGCAGGGAGACGATCGCGTCGGTGGCGGTCTTGCCCGAGCCGGTGATGACGTACGGACTCGAAGCGTCCGCCAAGCCCGGGAGGTCGTTGGGGGCGATGACCCGGGCGTCGGGAGCGACGTCGAAGGGTGGCGGCGTCTCGGCCGGGATCGCGGGGGAGAGGTAGGTGGAGTCGACGATGCGGCACGTCGGCGGGACCGCGAGCCGCTCACCCGTGCCGGGCGAGACGACGGCGCCGCCGGCGTACTCGCTCTCGGGGAGGAACCTCACCCGGCCCGAGCCGACCATCCGGTCGAGCACACGGGCGTAGTAGGCGACGATCTCGGGCTGCGACGCCCGCTCCTGCAGGCCGGCCTCGGGCCCGGTCTCCTGGATCCGACCGCCGCCGAGCAGGGTGGTGGCGACGCCGTAGAAGGCCGAGGCCTGGTGCAGGCGCACGAAGGGGTAGGCGTCCAGCCAGTGCCCGCCCGGGGCGGGGCGCCGATCGACGATCGCGACCCGCGCCTCGGCGTGCTCGACGAGCGTGTCGGTGAACGCCATCCCCATGGCGCCGGCGCCGACGACCAGGTAGTCCGCCTCGATGACGCGGTTCACCCCAGCAGCCTACGACCGGCCGAGGGCTCGTGGGGATCCGCAGAGACCGGACGCCGGCCGCGGCCGCCGCGGCCGGCGTCCCGGCGCGCGTCTCACCTGAGGCGCAGGCCTCCGTTCTGCCCGAGAGTCCGATGGGTCAGCGCAGCTGGCCGCGGATCTCGCCGGCGGGGTACTGGGTGGTGTGGACGTTGGCGTACGTCGCGTACGCCTTGATGGCGTCGACGAGCTCGCGGAACTCGCCCGCCGCGATGCCCTGCGCGGCCGGACCGACCACGGCAGCCATGGTGATGGTGCCCTTGACGGTGCCCGAGGCCGGACAGGTCGGCGTGCCGGCCGGACCGTTCCCGAGGTTCGTGCACAAGAAGGCGCTGATCCCGCCCGACTGCGACGGCCGGCCGAAGTGGATGTGCGCCTGCGAGACCGCGGTCGGCAGGTTCGCGTAGCGCAGCGCGTAGTCGATCTCCTGGTTGCGCCAGTCGATGGTCGCGCGGAAGTACCCGCGTCCGGGCGTGGACAGCGCCGCCGGGTCCTCGTTGTAGCCGCTGAGGACGGCACGCACGGTCATCGATCGATGATGGTTCCGGTCGTCGCCCTGGGCGGCCGTGATCATCGTGGTTGCTCCCACTAGTCCAGCTGCGGCAGCGGCGAGGCCGAGCCGCAGCACCTGTCGGTTCATGTGCTCTCCTTCATCTCGATGTGATGTCTCAGGACATCGGAAACTCCCGGACCTACAACTGGTAGGTCCGGGAGTTGTCATTTCGGGGTCGGTCGGGTGGTGTCGGCGGGTGTTCCGGTGGGCTGGTAGTCGCGGTCGGGGTCGATGACGAGGTCGCGGA
>NZ_DASWXC010000018.1:0-91101 GCF_036405735.1 Nocardioides sp. | reverse complement strand
CGCCGGCCGCCCAGGCGGCGGCGCGGGCCCGGTCCCACGTGCGCAGCACCCGTGCGGCCGAGGCGGCCGCCCGGTCCGGGGCCGTGACCGGACCGTTCGCCTGGGCAGTCGAGGGGGCGGCGTCCGGCGCACCGGACGGCTCCGTGACCACCAGCGCACCCAGCACGACGACGCCGGTCAGGCCGGTCGAGACGAGCAGCAGATGGAAGGGGCGCACCGCCCCATCGTGCGCCGGGAGCGGCCGTCGCCGCCGGGCTCGTCCACAGGCGGGAGTACCCTCGAATCCGTGAGCGACCTGCGGTTCGAGAGCCTCGGCAGCATCGACTACCTCGAGGCATGGGAGCTGCAGAAGCAGGTCCATGCCGAGGTGGTGGCCCGCACCCGGCCCGACACCGTGCTGCTCCTCGAGCACCCGCCGGTCTACACCGCCGGCAAGCGCACCGACCCGCACGAGCGGCCGGTCGACACCGCCGGCGCGCCCGTCGTCGACGTGGACCGCGGCGGCAAGATCACCTTCCACGGCCCCGGCCAGCTGGTCGCCTACCCGATCGTGCGGCTGCCCGAGCACGTCAAGGTCGTCGACTTCGTGCGCCGGCTCGAGGAGGCGATGATCCGCACCTGCGCCGCCTACGGCGTCACGACCGCGCGGGTGCCGGGCCGCAGCGGCGTCTGGCTCAAGGAGGACGCGCGCGGCCCCGAGCGCAAGGTCGGCGCCATCGGCCTGCGGGTCAGCAAGGGCGTGACGATGCACGGCATCGCGCTCAACTGCGACGTGTCGCTGGACTGGTACGACCGGTTCGTCCCGTGCGGCATCTCCGACGCGGGCGTCACCACGCTGAGCGTGGAGACCGGCCGCGACGTCCCCGTCGCCGAGGTTCTGCCGGTGCTGACCGACCAGCTCGCGGCGTACCTCGCCTGGGAGCCGTACGACGCGACCCCCGACTACGACCCCAAGCCCGAGCCGCCCCGCGGGCCGCGCATCGAGCTGCTCACACCCACGGTCTGACGCCCGGCCCGAATCGGGGCGGCGACCTGCCCCGGCGTACCCTGGACGGGTGACGACCGCGCCCGCACCTGAAGGCCGCAAGCTCCTCCGACTGGAGGTCCGCAACTCGGAGACCCCGATCGAGCGGAAGCCGGAGTGGATCAAGACCCGCGCCAAGATGGGTCCCGAGTACAAGCACCTCCAGAGCCTCGTGAAGTCCGAGGGACTCCACACCGTGTGCCAGGAGGCCGGCTGTCCCAACATCTTCGAGTGCTGGGAGGACCGGGAGGCGACGTTCCTCATCGGCGGCGACCAGTGCACCCGCCGCTGCGACTTCTGCCAGATCGACACCGGCAAGCCGCAGCCGCTGGACCGCGACGAGCCGCGCCGGGTCGCGGAGTCGGTCCAGACGATGGGCCTGCGCTACGCCACCATCACCGGCGTCGCCCGCGACGACCTGCCCGACGGCGGCGCCTGGCTGTACGCCGAGACCGTGCGCGCGATCCACGAGCTCAACCCCGGCACGGGCGTGGAGAACCTCATCCCCGACTTCAACGGCCGCCCGGAGCTGCTCCAGGAGGTCTTCGAGTCCCGGCCCGAGGTGCTCGCGCACAACGTCGAGACGGTGCCGCGGATCTTCAAGCGGATCCGCCCGGCGTTCCGCTACGAGCGGTCGCTGGACGTGCTGACCCAGGCCCGCGCGTTCGGCCTGGTGACCAAGTCCAACCTGATCCTCGGCATGGGCGAGACCCGCGAGGAGGTCTCCCAGGCGCTGCGCGACCTGCACGAGGCCGGGTGCGAGCTGGTCACGATCACGCAGTACCTGCGCCCCAGCGTCCGGCACCACCCGGTGGAGCGCTGGGTGAAGCCGGAGGAGTTCGTCGAGCTCGCGGCCGAGGCCGAGGAGATCGGCTTCTCCGGCGTGCTGTCCGGCCCGCTCGTGCGTTCGTCGTACCGCGCCGGTCGCCTGTACCGTCAGGCCGTCGAGAGCCGCGGCGCCGCGCACGCCGTGCCGCTGGCCTGACTCCCCGCCCACCGTTCGACGTTCGAAGAAGGACTCACCGCATGTCCCAGCTCGACCCGAGCAGCATGAGCCGGCGCCAGCAGTTCGCCGAGACCTACCGGATGACCAAGCAGGCCGACCCGACGGTCGGGCTGTGGGTGCTGGGCGCGTTCGTCCTCGGCGCGGCCATCGGCTTCGGCCTGTTCTGGATCCTGCCGGGCTCCGGCATCCTCGGCTGGGTCATGTCGGTCGTCGGCGCGCTGCTCCTCGGCGCGCTGGCGGCGATGATCCTCTTCGGCCGCCGCGCCCAGCGTGCGGCGTACCAGCGCATGGACGGACAGCCCGGCGCCGCCGCCGCGGCCCTCGGCATGCTGCGCCGGGGCTGGAAGCTCGAGCCGGTCGTGGCGTTCAACAAGCAGCAGGACGTCGTCCACCGCGTCGTGGGCCCGCCCGGCATCGTGCTGGTCGGCGAGGGCAACCCCTCCCGCGTCAAGGCGCTGCTGGCGAGCGAGCGGCGCAAGCACGAGCGCGTCGTCACCGACGCCCCCGTGCACGAGGTGCAGTGCGGCAACGCCGAGGGTCAGGTCCCGCTGGGCAAGCTGGTGCGCACCGTCACCAAGCTCGGACGCCAGGTCAAGCCGGCCCAGATGACCGACATCCTCAACCGGCTCAAGGCGCTCGACGCCGTGACCGGCAAGGTCCCGATGCCGAAGGGCCCCGTGCCGACCTCGATGAAGGGCATGCGCGGGAACCTGCGCGGCCGCTGAGCGTCGCTCGGCGTACGTCGGCCAGCACCAGCACCAGCACCAGCAACAGCCGGCCGCCGTCAGGCCGACGGACTCGCGCTCGGCGTCGCCATGATGCGCGCGGCCGGCGGGGCCTGGATGTCGACGTCCTTGCCCCAGTCGGTCCAGGTCACCTCGACCCTGGGCAGCCAGCCCGTCAGGGACATCCGCTGCAGCAGCTGGTCGGGGCCGAGATAGAAGTCGACGGCTCGGTCGTCCTCGGCGAACCGGAAGTGGCCGCCGCCCAGGTCCTTGCCGTCCTTGAACGTCTTGACCTCCTCCAGGATCTCGCTCGGATCGAGCCCGTAGACACTGAGGTCGAACGATTCCTCGTCGAGCATCGTGAACTTGTCGTCGTTCTGGTTCTTCTGGTGCGCGTACATGGCGCCGTCGGCCACGATCAGGCGGGCCCGGGGCTGCCTGGGCTCCTTGATGGTCAGGTCGACCTCCGGCGCATCCGAGCTGAAGTCCACCTCACCGGACCCGGTGCCCTTGGTGGCCGGCAGTGCCATCTCCACGTGGGCGCCTCCCAGGGCGAGGCTCTTCTCGAGCAGTCCGTCCAGCGTCTGCGCGGCGGGGCTCGGGCTCCGGGATGCGCTCGTGTCCGCGGGCTCCTTGTCAGCGTCGTCGCTGCAGCCCGCCAGTGCCAACAGGCAGACGGCGGCGGTAGCGAGCCGGGTGCGGTGGGCCTTCATCGGTTGCCTCCTGCGACGTGGTCCAGACATGGGGTCCAACGGTGTGCAGGGCCACCGTAGCGGCGCATCAGGCAGGTTGAGGCACGTTGTCGTCAACTACCGGCACGAAGTTGTGACAGATTGACCAGCTTGTCAGCCGCCGGAGCTCAGCGCAGGGGCTGCCCGTTCGGCATCTCGATGGTGTCCTCCCTGGCCGGAGCCTCGATGTCGACGTCCTTGCCCCAGTCGGTGTAGGTCATCTCGACCTCGGCACCACCGGAGTCGAGCAGCATCCGCTCGATCAGACCGTCGTCGCCGACGAACACGTCGACGGTGGCCTCCTGCTGGCGGTAGCGGTAGTGCCCGTCGCCGAGATCCTCGCCGCCCTCCAGCGCACGGAGCTGGTCGACCATCCGGGACGGATCGAACCCGGTCATCTGGCCGGCCTGTGCGGCGTCGCTCCTCATGAACTTGTCGCCGTGGGTGCCCATCCGCACGTAGAGCACGTCGTCGACCATGATCATCCGGGCCTCCTGGCCCGACATCGTCATCGTGATGTCCATCGCGGGCGAACCCGACGACAGGTCCATGTCGCCCTCGGCCCTCATCTGCTCGCCCATCGTCATCGTGACGTGGGCGGTCCGGCCCTTCTCGAGGGCGTCGGCGAGGACGTTCCCGACCCGGGTGTCGCCGCTGGCCGTCGTCTCGGCAGGCGCGGTCGCCTCGGTGGCGTCCTGGGTGGCGTCCTGGGTGGCATCGGTGCTCGCGGAGGCGGAAGCCGGCTCCGGCTCGTCGTCGCCGCCACAGCCGGCCAGCGTCAGCGTGAGTACGGCGGCACCGGCCGCCAGCGCGCGGGTGGTGCTCCGACGACCTGGCATGGCTTCCTCCTCGGCTACCGGTCTACCGCGGCGCCTGCCGCGCTCGGTAGGTCTCCAGTGTCACGGTAGCCGTGCCGGCGGCGAGGTCGTGCAGTCCGCGGCCATCGGGCTTGAAGACGAGCGGCGGGACGACCGCGATCACGAGGACCTGACGGGCCAGGGACCGCAGCAGGTCCAGCGGTCTGCCGCTGCCGTCCACGCGGACCGTGCGCAGCCGCGTGGCCAGCTTGCCGAACGAGCCGCCGACCGTCGCGGTGAGCACGGTGGACTCCACGACGTACACCGCGAGCACCCACCACGATCCGGTCGCGTCGGGCTGGTCGGCGAGGAAGCCGCCGACCAGCGGCAGCACCTGTGGGCCGACGACGAAGGCGACGACCAGCGACGAGGCCAGCCAGTCCACCAACAGGGCGAGGAATCGGCGCGCCCAGGAGGCGGTCGGGAAGCTCGGTTCGATCACGGCCGCAACCCTAGACAGGGCTCAGTTGGACACCCATCACGGGCAACCTGTTACATGACGGAAACACTTCCGACACGGTCGCGCAACTGCCCCCGGCTACCGTGCAGGCACGAGTCGCAGCACCGTCGCTGCCGTTCCACGCTCTACCACTCAGCGGGCTGTCGTGACACAGGTCAGCAGCCAAGGAGGATGCATGTTCAGCACCGATGATGAGCTGCTCAAGTTCATCAAGGACGAGGGCGTCGAGTTCGTCGACATCCGTTTCGTCGACCTGCCCGGCATCATGCAGCACTTCACGGTGCCGGTCTCGACGTTCAACCTGGAGCCGATGGCGTTCGATGGTTCGTCCATCCGCGGCTTCCAGACCATCCACGAGTCCGACATGGCGCTGCACCCCGACGTCACGACGGCGTACATCGACCCGTTCCGCACCGCGAAGACCCTCGCGCTGATGTACTTCGTGCACGACCCGATCACGGGCGAGGCCTACTCGCGGGACCCGCGCAACATCGCGCGCAAGGCGCTGGCGTACCTGTCCACCACCGGCATCGGTGACACCGCGTTCTTCGCGCCCGAGGCCGAGTTCTTCATCTTCGACAACGTCCGCTTCGGCACGGCGCAGAACACCGGCTTCTACGAGGTCAACTCCTACGCCGGCGCCTGGAACACCGGCGACTCGTTCGAGAACGACAACCGCGGCTACAAGGTGAAGTACAAGGGCGGCTACTTCCCCGTCTCCCCCACCGACCACTTCGCCGACCTGCGCGACGTGATGGTCAAGAACCTCGAGAACGGCGGGCTGCTCGTCGAGCGCGCCCACCACGAGGTCGGCACCGCCGGTCAGGCGGAGATCAACTACAAGTTCGACACGCTGCTCAAGGCCGCGGACGATGTCATGAAGTTCAAGTACATCATCCGCAACACCGCCTGGCAGGCCGGCAAGACCGTCACCTTCATGCCGAAGCCGGTCTTCGGCGACAACGGCTCGGGCATGCACGTGCACCAGTCGATCTGGAACAACGGCGAGCCGCTGTTCTACGACGAGTCCGGCTACGGCGGCCTCTCCGACGTCGCCCGCTGGTACGTCGGCGGCATCCTCAAGCACGCCTCGTCGCTGCTGGCCTTCACCAACCCGACGGTGAACTCCTACCACCGCCTGGTGCCCGGCTTCGAGGCCCCGATCTCGCTGGTCTACTCCTCGCGGAACCGCTCGGCCGCCGTCCGGATCCCGATCACCGGCTCCAACGCGAAGGCCAAGCGCATCGAGACCCGGTTCCCCGACCCGTCGTCGAACCCGTACCTCGCCTTCTCCGCGCTGCTGCTCGCCGGCATCGACGGCATCAAGAACAAGATCGAGCCGCCCGCGCCGATCGACAAGGACATCTACGAGCTCCCGCCGGACGAGATGGCCGAGATCGACCAGGTCCCCACCTCGCTCAGCGCGGTGCTGGACCGGCTCGAGGCCGACCACGACTTCCTCACCGTGGGCGACGTCTTCACCTCGGACCTGATCGAGACCTGGATCCAGTGGAAGCGTGAGAACGAGATCCTGCCCGTGCAGCTGCGGCCCCACCCGCACGAGTTCGAGCTGTACTACGACATCTGAAAATGGCAGGGCGCTGACCTGCTGCGATAGGTAGGAAACGGCCTCTCACCTGCGAAAACGTCCCGCAACGGTTTGCAACGTTGCGGGACGTTTTTCGTTGTCTCGTTAGACGGGTGTTAGATCGTTAGATCCGCTCGGCCACGGCGAACCGGGCGACCTGCCACGCGTCTCGGGGGACGTCGATCAGCCTCAGCGTCTCTCCGACGAGTGTCGGGTCTCCGGGGCAGCTCGTGACCGTGAGCCGGTCTCCGACCAGTGCGTCGGCGTCGGCCGGAAGGGTCACGTCGAAGCGGAGCACGGTGTACGACGACCCCCCGATGTCAGCGACCCTCATTGACCGATCCTCCGGCCGGACGAGCATCGGCCCGGTGTAGGTCGTCGCGTAGATCGGCTCTTCGAGTCCGGTGTCCGGATCCTGCTCGTACTGGCCGGTCTGACGCTTGACGGTGCCCTGCTCCGTCAGCATCGGGCCGATAGCGGAGCGGAGTACGGCGAGGTTCGGACGCATCAGAGTGCCCGCTTCCGGTAGCGGTGAAGGATCGCGAGCTCGGGCAGGGTCCAGCCGTTGAAGATGCCCTGACGGATCGAGAACGTGCCGAGCTGCTGGTAGGTCGCGTGCTCGGGGTTGGAGACCAGGCGAGCACACGACGAGACGATGACGGCCGCGAGGTCGTCTCCGGGTTCTCCCAGCTCGTCGAAGCCACGGCCTCGGACGTAGGCGCGGACCATCTCCACGACGACGGGCAGGTGCTCCCCGGCCAGGGCGACGACGGTGCTGTCGTCACCCCGGCCAAGGAATGCCGCCACGTCGGAGGCGGCGGGCATCATCAGGCGCTCGCGGTGATCTTGACCAGCGCGCCGGGGTGCGTGAACGCGAAGCCGACACGCATGGTCGCCTTCACGCCGACCTGATCGGTCGCGAAGTACGCGCTCCGGTCGACCTCCAGCCGCGTGTTGTCGCGGACGACGATCTGCACGAAGCGGCTGTCGATCCCGTAGATCGTGCCAGCGGTGACGGCGGAGCTGACGAGCAGCGGCACGCCGAGCACGCTCCGGCCGCGGTCGGAGAGCAGCGGCTCGTTGCTGCCGGTCGCGGCCTTGATCTTCGCGATGGTCAGCGCCGTGGCGGGGTCGGTGACGAAGTACGACAGCGAGCCGCCAGCCTGCTCGGAGTCGGACAGCGCCTCGGCTGCCCAGTCGAGGTTCGCCGGTCCGCTCGCGGCGTAGTTGGCGACGGCCATGTCGGCAGCCACGGACTCGATTCCGCTCGGGCCGTTCGTGGTCACGCCGTCGGCGTCGAAGAACGCGGCGTCGATCTTGCGCGCGATGTCGCGGGCGAGACCGTCTCCGACGACCTGCTGAGCGGACGGCGAAGAGTCGTCGGCCAGCTCGCGGGAGATGATCGAGAGACCGGCCACCTTGCTCGGGGTGACGACCAGCTCGTCGAAGGTCGCGTCGGACGCGTTGATCGTCCCGGCCTCGGCAACCCACGCGGCAGCGGGGTCGGCGGTGACGAGCGGCACGCGGTAGTCGGTGGACGAGATGTTGACGACGGTGCCGACCTGGGCGGCAACCGAGCCGTTCATGACGGGCTGGACGACCAGCGCGCCGATCTGCTCCGGGGTGATCTCGGAAGCGGTGGAAGTGGTGAGAGCCACGGGTACTCCTGGGGTTGAGTCGGAAGGGAGATCCCGCGAGCGCCAGCGCTCTAGCGGATCCGACTCAAGCCGGAGGGGAGGCCGGCCACCTGTGGCACGACCTCCCCTTCAGGATACCTCAACCTGACTTCAGGTTCAGCCGCCGATCACGTCGGCCCACGACAGCGGCTTGCTCGCTGCCTTCGTGCCGATGCCGACGTCTCCGTCGAGGTACGGCTTGCCGAGATGCGGCTTGCTCTCCCGGACGGCCGCGACGGCCTCCGCGACGAGATCCGCGTCGACGTTGCCGTCGTCGTCGAGCAGGTCCGCGAGCTGCCGGTCTCGGAACACGTCGTCTCCGTCGATCAGGAGACCTGCTCCGGTCGCCTGCCGCACGATCTCGGCGCGCTGCAGGTCGGTTACCCGCTGCGACAGAGCGGTGACCTGGGCCTCGGCGTCGCGGAACTTGGTCCGCCACTTCGCGGCCTCGGGGTTGCCCTTCCGGCCTTCCTCGGCGGTCGACTCGGCCTCGGTTACATCGGTTGCAGGGGTTGCGGTTGCATCCTGCTCGACGTCGGTCTCGGTGGTCTCGCTGGTCTGGTCGGTCATGGTCCCTCCTAGTGGACTCTCACGGGCTTGATCGGTTCGGTTGTGGTGACGACGAGCTGTCCGCAGTCACAGCCGGTGTGTCTCGGCATGTCGTGATCGGCGGGCCAGACGCGGCCGTTGCGCCACCACCACGTACACAGCTCGCACGCGTCCGGCTCGAGCGCGCGTATCCATCCGGTGACGCTCTCGGATTCCTTGATCGCCTCGCTGTAGGCGTCCGCGACGGCCTTCCGGATCTCGGCCTCAACGAGACGCTGGAAGCGCTTCTGTGCCTCGCTGAGCGCGGCCTCGGCGTCTTCGTCGCGCTTCGCGTCGAGGTCGTCGAGGATCGTCTTCGCGGCCTTCGTCAGACGCTGGTCTTCGTCGGCCGGCCGGGTGATGCCGAGCGGCGCGGCAGGCTGCCCGGTCTGCAGGGTGACAGCGGCAGCGAGAGCGACGTCTCCGAGCGCTGCGCCTGCAGAGTTGCCCGCTGCCACGTAGGCCGCGACGACAGCCGCCACGGCCTCATAGGTGAGCGTCCCGGCCGCGTAGGCCGACAGGGCGGCGAGCACCTGGGCGCTCGCCTGCTCCGTCAGCGTCTGCGTCTCTTCCTGATAGGTCACGCCGACTCCCTCGGCAGGAGCTGCGTCAGGTTCACTCCGGCGCTGTCGAGCGCTTCGGCGCGGCGTGCCGTGCGGATCTCGGAGATCTCGTCGTCGGCGTAGCCGAGCCGCTTCAGCGCGTAGGAAGCGGGCAGGAGACCGGAGGCGAAGAGCTTCACCACGGCGTCGGCCTCCTGGGCGACGGAGCGCGTGCTCGGGTCGTTCCACTGGACGCGGATCTCGGCGGGCATCTGCCCACGGGTGCGGACGGCGACGAGCAGCCGAGCGACCTGCTCCCAGCTCCGGCCGAAGGTCTGCTGTCGAGCCTCGGCGCGGGCCGTGAGAGCGGCCTCGGAGGCTCGCAGAGCGTCGGCGCTCGCGGGCTGGTCGGTCAGCGCGCCGAGATAGTGCGCGGGCAGCGCGGACACGGCCATGATCTGCGAGACGAGCACGCTCACGGCATCCCGGTACGCGGCCATGTCGGCGGCGTCGAGCTGACCGAACTTCGCATCGGGGTTCTCCGAGATCATGGCTCGGTTGCCCTCCGGGATCGGGTTCACGGCCTCCCCGGTCTCGTCCTCTTCCAGCTCGATCCCCGTTGCCCATCGGCGCGGCCGAGCCGCGTACTCCGACGTGACGAGCATGTCGGCTAGTGTCTTGTTGAGCGCGTCGACGAGCGGAGCCAGGTCGGTGATCTCGGAGACTCCCTCGGCGAGCAGCCGGTCGGCGTTGCGGAACTCCACGACGGGCACGACGCCGAGAGGGTTCGGCAGCGTCTCGACGAGCTGGAAGCCGCCAGCGGTCGCGCCGGTCGTCGGTGCCCTGAAGCGCCGTACCCGGTCCGGCTCCCAGAGCACGGCCTCGGTCGTCGTCGAGGTCGACCAGCGCTTCAGCGCGGCGCTCGTCTCCCCGGTGCCGGGATCGCGGAGCGCGGTCACCTGCTTGGCCGACTCGACGGCGGCGACGGGCCGGTCGGTGCGGTCTCCCCACACGATGCAGTAGGCCGAGCCGAGCGTCAGCGCCTCACGGTGCAGGGTGCCGGAGTGCTGGTCGAGGTTGTTCCGGATCCAGTCGGGCCAGACGTCGGCACCTTCGAAGCCGATCACGCGGAGGCGCTCGGCCAGCGACGTGACGGCCAGGCGCGGCACGTTGGAGACCATCCGGCCGAGCCGGTCTCCGAGCGCGGCCTTCGCCTCGGGCGAGAGGAAGGCGAGCGGCTGCACGCCGTCGTAGTAGGCATCCCAGCGGGCGAAGTCGCTCTGAGGCGCGTCGAGCTGGTCGGTCAGGGTGTGGAGAAGGTCAGCCACGGAAACTCCTTGTCTTCTTGCGGGTCCGGCGCGTGGCTCTCCACGTCGCTCGGCTGTGAGCCATGACCAGGCACGCGGCGAGGTCGATCTTGCGGGCGGTACGGGATCGGGAGGCTTTCGCCAGACGCATCCCGCGAGCGTCCTCGGAGATCACGGCGGCAGCGACGTGCGCGGCCAGGCGCGGATCTCCGGAGTGTGTGAGGCGACCGTTCACGGCCGCGCTGTAGAGGTCGGTCGTCGCGGCCGTGAGCCGTGACGGCGAGTGAGGGAACTCGACGACGGGCAGGCGCTCGGCTTCCAGCGCCTGCAGGGTCCGGGTCCAGCGGAACGGGTCCGCGATGATCTCCACGACCTGCCAGCGACGGCAGGCGTCCCGGATCGCCTGCTCGACGTCGGCCACGGGCACGCGGTAGGTCTCGTCACCCTGGGGTCGCTCCCAGACCTGCAGCGGGTCGAAGTGAGGTTCGGCCGAGACCGTGGCGAGCAGGAGCGCGGTCGTGTCGTCGCTGAAGGATCCGTCGAGCGCGAGCACGACCTCCGCTCCGTCCGGGATCCGCTCCCCCGTCGAGAGACCGTCCCAGACGCCAGCCGGGAGGAACGCTCCGTCAGTGTCGGCCGCGAACTGGCAGAGGCGAGCGCGGCGGAACGTCGCCTCTCGCGTCTTCGGCGGCAAGAGCGCCTGTAGTGCGTCCCGGTGAAGGAAGTCGTCGAGCGCGGGGTTCGCCAGCTCCCAGCAGTGAGCGCAGTCGACGGGGTGGTCGAGGAAGTCGGCAGCGGAGTGCTCTCGCCAGACGAAGGAAGGGTCGTCGGGGTTCTCGGCCGCGTACTGCCGGAGGTCCGCGAGCACGTTGTCGGGGTTCGGGCCGGGAGTGCCGATGCCGATCAAGGTCGACTGTGCGCGCTTGCCCTGGGCGAGCGTCAGCACTTCGTAGGTGTCGCGGCCGACGACTCCCAGCTCGTCGAGGATCGCGGTCGTGAAGTCGAGACCTTCGAGGCGCTTCGGCTCGGCCGGGAGGCAGACGAAGGAAGCGCCACGCTCGGGCACGTAGAGCCGATCCTTGTAGACCTGCACCCTGCTCGCGAGATCCTCGGACAGCTCGACCATGCGCGCGGCCGTCTTGAAGACGATCCCGGCCTGACGCTCGTCGACAGCAGCGACGACGACCGAAGCGCCTTCCTCTCCGAGCATCAGGTCGTAGAGACCGAGCGCGGCGACGAGCGTGCTCTTGCCCTGCCCTCGCGGCATCATCCATCCGGCAGTACGCGGGCGCGGATCGGCGTCGAGCACCGATCCCACCAGCTCGAGCTGCCACGGCCGCAGACGCATCGGAGAGCGCGCTCCGGTGCCCTTCGGCGTGACGATGAAGCGTTCGCAGAACTTGCCGAAGCGGGCCGCGCCGGTCGCTCGGGGTCGGAACGGCAGCGGAGTCGCGTCGACGGCTGCCTTCGGGCCGGCCTTCACGAAGCCTCCCGATCTCTTGACGTCGAGAGTGATGGGGTCCGCGCCTTCCCCCGCGGTCCCTGTCTCGGCCGGTCACCCCTACCCGCCAGGTCTTCGAGGGGTCGGCTGCTCCCTCGGCGCACGTTGCACGGGTCGCACACGACGTCGACGTCGCGGAGCCTGATCGCCCTGCCCTCGGCCTTGCGCCTCCACGCGCTCGGCAGGTGGTCGACCGTCAGCCGGTCGGTAGCGCCACAGTCGGAGCAGAACGGCTGCAGCTTGCGCGCTCGCCTGCTGAGCCGATCCCACGCGGCGTCATAGCCACGCTCTCGGGCCGAGCCTCGGTAGTGCTGCCACGGGTCAGGCAGGTGGTCGTCACAGTGCGAGCCTTCAGTCGGCTCGCCACAGACGAGACACGGCTTCATCACCAGGTCACGACCTTTCGGCCGGAGGCGCGCGGCTTGGGGTCGGGCTCGTCGTCGCCTTCGAGCATCGCCAGCGCGTCGGGGTGCAGCACGGCAGCGAGCGCGTCGGGGTGCTCGCACTGGTCGTCGAGGCAGGAGCAGGTCCAGCCCTTGCCCTCGGTGCAGGTGACGAGGAAGCCGTCGACGAAGCCGCGCACGTATCCCTTGTCGAGCGTGCTGCTCTTGCCGTCTGCCTTGTAGCGGCGACGACGGTTCACGAGTCGGAGGATCTGTACCTTCATGCCGTGGCTCCCATCACGCGGGGGTCGAGTACGTCGAGCAGCGCGTCGACGTGCGGGCAGGACGTGTCTTCGTCGCCTTCGCAGTCGCATTCGGTGATCCAGCCGCGCTTCGGGTTCCACTTCACGAGCTGGTCGTCGACGAAGGCCACGACGCCGGGACCGTTCGCGCGGACGCTGAGCACGCGGAGGATGCGGATCTTCATCGGTTGCTCTCCCCTTCGATCAGGTGCAACCCGTGCAACTGCTGCAACCCGGACGGCTGCTCGGTTGCAGTAGTTGCAGCGGTTGCGGTTGCGCGCGGGAAGTAGCGACCCTCTCCGTCGGTGTCGAGCTGGTCGTCGTCGACCATGCGGCGGACGTTGCTCTTCACCGTGTTGAAGGGGATGCCGGTCCCCTCCGAGATCTGCGTCGGGGTGTCGCCTTCGTTGTCGGTGAGCCAGGCGAGGATCTTCCGGCGCGTGCTGCCCATCGTGGCAACGACGGCAGGCTCGTCGAGCAGGTGCCACGAGCAGTCTTCGGCTCGCCAGGAGAGGCCGTACTCCTGCTCTGTGACGTCGCGGCCGGTGACGTGAAGGACAGCCTCGGCCGTGTTCCTCGCGCGCTTGGCAATGAGGATCGCGTCAGCTGCTCCGGTGAGGCCGGTCGAGCCGGACACTTCGTTGAAGACGTCGCTCTCGTCGATGCTCTTCCGCGTGTGGTGTACGGCGACGACGGCGACCTTGTACCGATCCGCGAGCGCCTTCAGCGACCCCATCGAGTCGTAGTCGGCTTCGTAGAGGTTCCGGCCGTCCGACCTGGGCGTGACCTTGCGGAGCACGTCGACGATCACGAGACGCGCGTCGGGGTGCTCGTCGAGCCATTCGGAGACCATCTCGACCATGTGCTCGCCACGCGGCAGAGACGTGACGATGGTCAGCCGGTCGGGCATCGCGGCGTCGTCTCCGAGCACCTTGTAGAGCCGGGACTTCAGACGTCGCGGCGGGTCTTCCAGCGCGGCGTAGAGCACGTCACCTTGCTCGACGGAGATCTTGCCGAGCGCTACTCCCCCGGTCGCGACGGAGATGCCGAGACCGAGACAGAGCCACGACTTGCCCAGCTTGGGCGAGCCGACGAGCAGGTTCAGACCTTCGGCCAGGAGACCGGGCACGGCCCAACGTGGCTCGGGGAACTTGGTCCGCATCAGCTCGGCAGCGGTGAAGTAGACGCCGGCCTCACGGCCGCGCGTTTCGAGGGCACTCACATGACCTCCCCGGTCGTGATCGCGTCGTACCAACGGCGCGCTGTCTTGGTCGACGTCGCGGAGATCTCGACGTGAAGCCGGTCCTTATGCTGGGCGAGCCAGGTCACGGCGTCGTAGGTGAGGAAGGTCCGGGAGCCGACGACGACGATCAGGTGAGCACCGTCCGGCAGGTCTGCCAGGTGGAAGAGCGCTCGGCGGTCTTCGCGGTCGTCAGGTTCGTGGTCGAGGTTGACCGTCACGGTCGCAGTCAGCATGAGTCAGACGACCTCCGGCTCGATCGAGTGCTCGTCGAGCCAGCGGTCGACGTCGGCCTTCCGGTAGCGGACGTGCTTGCCGACCTTGATCCGGCGCGGGCCGGTCCCTCGGCTGTTCATCGCGTAGACGCTGGGCAACGGGATGCCCAGATACTCGGCCAGCTCTTCCGGCCCAATCAGGTCGTCGGTCACGACCACTCCCTTCCGTTTTTGGCGGGGTGCGTACCCGCTACAACTACGACGATGGTTGCGAAGCGACCGTGGACATTGCAAGAGATAGCCACTACGCTCCATCCCATAGCGGGAACGGAGGCGAGATGCCAAAGACGAACGAGGGTCGGACGGTCGACTCGGAAGCGAACCTTGCGCGGCGTATCGAGATGCTGCGGACAGAGCGCGGATGGTCCTACGAACGGCTCGCCAAGGAGATGACGGACGTCGGCTGCAAGATCCAGGCGACCGCGCTGCACAAGGTCGAGAAGGGCGACAAGAAGACCGGCAAGCTCCGTCGCATCACTGTGAACGAGCTGACGGCGCTCGCGAAGGTCTTTGAGACGACGACGGACGACCTGCTGACCGACATCGAGCTGATCGAGCAGGAGCGTGCTCACGAGCTGATCGAAGAGATCCGGCGATGCATGGCGGACTTCGCCGACCTCGCGAGCGCGAACTTCAACGCGCTCTGGCAGCTCTACGAACTGGCCTACGAGAACGCCGAACTAGCGGAGTACGTGGCGCACCAGCTCGACTCCGGGACTTCCGGTCGCTACAAGATCGACACGCGCGACATCGACTCTCCCGAAGGCGAGGTCGTAGCAGACCTCGCGCTGCTTAGAGCGGTGAAGGCGAACTATGACCACACGACGGAGATGCGGAAGGCCGCGATGATGTGGGCCGCGTACCGCAACGGCAACTGGACGACGAAGGACCAACGTCGAGCAGAGACAGAGCTGACGCGGCTTCGGGGTGAGCTGGAGAAGCTGAAGGTCGAGCGCGAGGAAGACGAAGACTGACATGGCGAGCATCCATCGGCGCGAGGTCGGCGGGAAGCCGCGCTATGACGTCTCCTACCGAGAGCCGGACGGTCGGCAGCGGATGAAGACGTTCCGGAAGCGGAGCGACGCGGACCGCTTCAAGAGCACGGTCGAGGCGGACGTTCTGCGCGGCACGTATCTCGACCCCGACGCGGGCCGGATCACCTTCAAGAAGTACGCCGAAGAGTGGCTGAAGAGCCAGACCTTCGAGCCGACGACGCGCGAGCAGGTCGAGAGCCGTCTCCGTGTCCACGTCTACCCGGTGCTCGGATCCAAGCTGCTCGGGCAGATCAAGCCGAGCACGATCCAGGCATGGATCTCCGGCCTCTCGGGTGCCGTGAACACGCGGCGAGTCATCATCGCCAACGTGTCGACCATCCTCTCGGCTGCCGTCGACGACGAGCGGATCGCCAAGAATCCATGCAAGGCCGGGTCGGTGACCACGCCGAAGCGGCAGGCGAACAAGATCGTCCCGTGGACGGTCGAGCAGGTCGCGGCCATGAGGGAGGCACTGCCGGATCAGTGGCGGATCGCGCTCGAGCTGGGCGTCGGCCTCGGCCTCCGTCAGGGTGAGGTCTTCGGCCTCTCCCCCGATGATGTCGACTTCCTGCGCGGCACGGTCGAGATCCGTCGCCAGGTGAAGATCCTCGCGGGCAACAAGCTGCTGTTCGGGCTGCCGAAGTACAACAAGACGCGGACGGTTCCGCTGCCTGAGCCGGTGCGGGATCTGCTCGCGGGGTACCTCGCGGAGCGGCCGGCGCGGGCCGTCACGCTGCCCTGGGGCACGCTCGACGGCGAGCCGACGACGGTCTCGCTCGTGCTGACGACCAGGGAGCGCAAGGCGCTGAACCGGAACTACTTCAACACGTACATCTGGAAGCCTGCGCTCGCGAAGGCGGGCATCGAGTCGAGCCGCCAGAACGGCACGCACGCGCTCCGGCATCACTACGCGTCGGTGCTGCTCGACGCGGGCGAGAACATCAAGGCCGTGAGCGAGTACCTGGGCCACGCCGACCCCGGCTTCACGCTCCGGACCTACACGCATCTGATGCCGTCGAGCAGCGAGCGCACGCGGAAGGCGGTCGCGGACGCGTTCGCCTGTTATACGGCTGTTAGATCAGACGCCGAAACCGACGCTCTCTGAGCGTGAGTCCGGTCAGTACTACGACATCTAGTCCCGCGTGGGCGCCGCCCACCGGCTAGGTGCCTGAAAACGGCCCCTGACCAGCGAAGACACCTTTCAAGGTCTTCCAGCGTCAGGGGTCGTTTTTCGTTCTTCTGCGGCCCCAGCGCGGCCCACGGAGCGATCGGCGTAGACCAAGCTGAACTCGTTGCAGGGCAGGGTCGTCGAATCGCTCGCGACGTCCTAACCACGACTCCGGTAGGTGAGGGTGCCTTCGTCGGCATCGAAGTCGACAAAACCGCCGTCATTCCGACGAAGGTCTCGAAACACAGCGAAGCCCTGCAGGACCGCGAGTTCAAGATCTGATTGCGTACGCGCGCCAACCTCAAGTCCGTTGGTCATGAGCATCATCGAATCCAGGAACTGTGGATCGAGGCGCTCGATGCCGGCGAGGTAGTCGTGCCGAGAGGCGTATGCGAATGCGAAGGCCGACAGTCCTTCCTCGACGACGATCGCGCGCCCACCATCCTCACTCTCATCGACGTCGATGTTCGACTTGCGCTTCCGTTTCATCAGGGACCGCGTGACCGGCGACCAGCCGAGCACCGTTGCGAAGGCGAGGTGGAACACATCATGGAAGCGGTAGCCGTCATCGGTTAGCGCGTTGTCGGTCAGGTCGGGGTCACCGAGGACCTTTCCATCGAAGATCACGGTGCACGTGGGTCGCTGGTCAGCGTTGACACCCGGGACGAACTCGTAGGTTCCGCGACGTGGAAGCTGCTCGGCAGGCGGGTACTCGGAATCGAATGCGTCGCGGGATCCCAGCAGCCACCGGCCACGGGTCTTGTCGAGGTTGGCCGCGGCGACCTCGTCCAGGTTGAGGCCAAGATGGTCGGTGACGACGGCGACGTACCAGAGAACATCGCCGAGCTCTTCGCGCATGCGGAGTTTCCACTGGCTGTCAGCGGCCCCGTCGCGGATGTACTTCTTGTACGAGCCGACCACCGAACCAGCCTCGCCGGCGAGACCGAGGAGGTGCACGACAGTGTCTTCCTGCTGCTTCCCTGGCCGCTGGTCTGTTCGACGGACCTGGCGCTGATACTCGCTGAACTGCATGATTTTTCGACCCTCTGTTGGATTTTCCGGCGACATGACCTACTCTCAGGCTAGTCCCGAAATCGTGCAAGGAGCCGGGATTCCCAACAAGGAGGTACGGCGTTGATCAGCAAGGAAGAGATCGAGCAGTTGATCGTGGAGCTGCTCGCCGATGACCGGGGCATGGATACCCACGATCTCTGGGAGGAGCTCAACGACCTCGGAGTCACCATGCCCGTCGACTCACTACTCGCCGTCGAGATCGTCGTCCGACTCGAGCAGCAGCTCGGGATCGACCTGCCGACAACCGCGGACACTACGAAGGCACTGCGCTCGGTGAAGACATTCGCCGAGGCCGTTTGGAACGCGCTTCCGCAGTCCGAGGCCGGAACGGCGGCAACCGCATGAGCACCATCTCTGACGAGACGGGAGACCTCGAGCAGCGGGCGCTCGGAAAGAGGCTGAGGGAGATCCGCGAATACCTAGGTCTGTCACAGCAGTATGTGACGGCAACAACCGGGATCGCCCGGACCGCAATCTCCGAGATCGAGCGCGGCAACCGCAAGGTCGACAGCCTGGAGCTGCGTCGGTTCGCCCGTGCCTACCAAACGTCGGTTGGGCGACTTCTCGGCGAAGTCGAAGAGTCCGAGACCGCGTTCGCCGCGCTCGAGCGGGCCTTGGTTGACCTGTCCCCAACCGACCAGAACGAGGTCCTGAAGTTCGCCGAGTTCCTCAGCCACCGCAAGACGACCGACCTTGGCTCGGCGCGGTGAACTGGCTGACCGCCAACCGCCTCGCGAACCTTGCGGCGGTCAAGGCTCACAACAAGCTCGGTATCGACACGGCCAGCTACCCGGTCGACGTCGACGCAGCTATCGACGCCGCGGGCCTGTCGTTGATGTACCGCCCGATGCCCGGCCTATTCGGCATCTACATGGAGGCGAACCATCAGCGCGGCATCCTTGTCAACGCTGGTCTAACCGCAGCGAATCGCCGTCACACTGCCGCACACGAACTCGGGCACCATGAGCTCCGCCACCGCCCCGACCCCGGCCGCGAGTGCGCGATCGACGCCGGCACCGGTCGGACCGGCAACGTCCGTGGCCAAGGAGAGCTCGAGATGACCGCTGAGGCGTTCGCTACTTGGTTCCTCATGCCGCGGAAGTCGATCCTGGCCGCGCTGACGGACATGGGCATCGCCAGGCCAACGTCTGCGGCGGAGGTATACCTTCTATCGCTCCTGCTCGGCGCAACGTACCGGGCGACCTGCCGCCAACTCGTGAACGTCCGCATTGTCAATCGGGCTGAGGCGGACGCATGGGCGCGAATTCAGCCCGCCCGGCTGAAGCGTGACGCCGCCACCGGGCACGCGCTCAACTCGACCTTCGACATGGACGTGTGGTCGCTGCTCGGAACCGGCGCACTCAACGTTCGAGCGACTGTCGACGACCTGCTGATCCTCGGGGAGGCAGACGCGACGTTGGCCGCGGAACTTCCTGGGCTGTCACGCGTGGCCACCCACGCCGGGGCGACAGTGTTCCGGTGCGAGTCGGCAGCGGGGCCACACGTTCTCGTGGACGCCACAGCCGGCAGAGCGACGCGCATCACGGTCCTTGACCGACCGCTCGGCATCTACGTTCCGGGCGGCCAGAGCATCAATGCATCCACATCGACGGAGTTGGTCCAGTGATGAAGAACGATATCTCGGTGACCGGAAAGAATATCTCCGTCGCTTGGGCCCGAACCCTGGTGGCGGTCGACGACGCACCGGATCACAAGGCGGTGCATGTCGTCACCCGCATCTCCGAACCAACGGCCGAAGACCCGCGCATCCGCGAACTGGTGGACGGCATGCTCGAAAGCCTCGACTGCCGCCCGGTTGAGACAGTCGCGAACACGATCTTCCCGGCAGCGATGGCAGCGCAGACGCCTGATCCGGAGGATCTGGCCAAGCGATACCAGGCCGTGCTCCCGACGATCAAGCGCATCGACGCTGCCAACCGTCGGGGCACATACTTCGACCGACTCAGCCACTATCCGGCGCCGGACGGGACCTTCAAGAACCAGGTCGCGGAGATCATCCGGAGAATCGCGGTTGAGCGAGCCAGCAACGGCGGGCCGAAGACGGCACGCTACGAGGTCGGACTGATGCCGTTCACCGTCGACGTCCCGGTGCAGGAGCCCACCCGAGACACGAGCACGATGGACTTCCCCTGCCTCTCGTTCCTGTCGTTTCAGTTAGACCGCGGCAAGTTGCTCCACGTCGTGGCGCACTACCGATCCCACTACCTGGTTCAGAGGGCGTACGGGAACTACCTGGCTATCGGTCGTCTCCTGAACTACATCTGCAATCGCGCCAGCATCGCGCCCGGATCCATGACCGTCGTCGCCGGGTACGCACAAGTGGAGCTCCATGCGAACGCTCGCATCGACACAATCCGACCGTACGCCGCGGAAGACGCGGCTCTGATCTGACCGCTTCGTCATGCCTGGTTGATGCCCCACTTCGGCGGAAACCAGCTCGTCAACGCCTCACGAACGGGCGCAAACTTCTGCTTGATCCGAGACCGGCCGCTGACTCCAGCAATAGCGGGGTGTGCCACGCGAGCGTACTTGTCCACCTCGCAGAACAGGTTCTGGCAGTCGATCAACTGCAGTGGCCGGCCATGGAGCCCGTCGAACTTTAGGCCGAGGCGCTCAAAGTGCTCGCCCTGATGGTGCGCCATATACGAGATGACCTCGGACTCGATGCCAGCTGCTGCCGGGCCGAAGCACTTGCGGATGCCGTCCCGGGCGCCGGGGCCAGCCACGACGAAGTCCATCTCGTCGAAGTCGAGACCCGAGGAGTAGTTGAGGTCGATGAGGTACTGGAAGGCAAGGAAGTCGCCGATGCCCGGCTGTGCCCGCAGCAAGTCGAACGCGTCGCTCATTGACTCCGCCGCCTGGAGTGCAGCTGGCACGTCGGCCCTCATCATGTCGCGGAGCAGACGCAGATGATTGCTGTGCTTCCGTTCGGCGCCGAGCTTCGGCGGCGCCATCACATACGCGGCCGAATAGAGCCGCCGCCCCGTCTTGAAGTGGCGCGAGAGGACCTTGTCGTAGGTGTCCAGGTCGAAGTCAGCCCAGGTCGGGGTTTGACCGAGCTCGTCGTTGAGAAGCTCCCAGGTCTCGATCTTGTTGAAGAACTTGAACAGCAAGGTCCGGAACGTGACCTCGGCGAAGTCTTGGTCGCCGTCATAGATCACCTCACGGATTAGGTACTGACTGACCCTGTCGGCTGCGCGATAACAGTTTGTGAACCGGTGGGCCCGAAGGATGGGGTCATCAGTCCACGGACCGGCATCGCCCCTGAGCCGCTGTCGATAGATGTCTTGGCGGCGCGCCGCGAACCTCCAGTAGGTGTCGAAGACCTCGGTGGTGCGGAAGCGTCGACCTGCGATCTTGACCTCGATCTGGTCAACGTTCGACCGCGTTGCTCTCGCCCTGGCAGCCCTTCCGGAGTTCGATGGCAGTGTCACCTCCGCTACAGCCATGGCCGAATCCTCTCACCTGGTACTCCACTCAAGGTGCTCCCACTGCGCCGGAAGCCAGCCACCTCCGTGAGCGAGCCGACTTCTGGAGCGTGGCCTCGACCTTGGAGCACGTCAGATCTGTCGACCGGACGACTGCGATTCAGCCCGCGGCTTCCGATAGGCGATCGAGCAGGATCTGATACTCCGGCCTCTGCTCCAGCATCGTTCTGAGCGGAGGATCTGTCGCGTCGCCGGGACGAGGCTCCGCTGCGATCCCATGCTCAGCCCGGAGCGCGGCATCGCGCTCAGCGCTTATCTCCTCACCGCCGATCCGGAGCATCGCGCGCTTGACGCGGTACGCAGTGAGAGCATCCTGATTGCTCCTGCGCCATGTCTCGTGCTGAGCCGAGTACTCAAGCATCAGCAGCTGGCACAACACCACCACCCGGAGCTTGTCGCGGCCGATTCGGTCTCCCAACACGGCCATCACGCCCTGAGCGACATCCAGTATCGGCCCGCGCGCTCCATCAGCGAGCTCAACCAACTCGCTGATCGTCGGCTCCCCGTCGAGCTCGTGAGCCAGTCGGTTGCGCAACTTGTTGAGTGATCGGAACCATGCGACGTTCGTTTGCTCGATAGCCCCCAGAGCGTGCGCGAGGTCGACCTTGGCAGCGAACGACGTCCGGTCCACTCGGAGCGCCCCGGGGTTGACTAACCGACTCTGGATTACTCGGTTGAGCATCGCTTCCGTCCACAAGTGGGCGCGGAGGATCAACTCCAGGGGAGTCACATCGTCGCCCATATGGGCAACAATCTTGTCGAGCGGGACCGGCATAGGAGGCAGGCTAGATGCCGGCGAGCCGTTCCTGTGCCCGGGCCGGTCTCGGGCACGGCCGGAAGCTGTCCAGACGACCCGCCTTCGGTCACGGCGAGGCATCCGCTGCCGTGGTCCGATTCAAGGCTGCGTACGAGCTTCGCCGTCGCCGCGATATCGCCTGAATCCCCCACGTGCTCTCCCGCAGGTGAAGTAGGTTAGCGCCGGCTGGGGATGTGACTTGTGGGACAGAAGGAGACGGCACGGAGCATGGACGTCTTCAAGGTCCACGAGCAGGTGATCGCGGACTACCGTGCATTCACGTCGGGTTTCGTGGAGGTGCGCGACAAGCGCATCAAGGCGTTCGTTGACCAGCAGTTCGACGACGGAGTGCAGTGGCCCGACCCGTGGGTGGGCTTGAACCCGTCCTTCGCGACCGGTGGCTCCGTGCCGGAACTCGTTCGCGAGGGGTTGCTGCATCCGGAGGCAGAGCGGATCTTCCGCCGCAAGGCCCATGCCCAGGACGCCGGCCGAGACCCGATAGTTCTCCACCGCCACCAGCGCGAAGCTGTCGAGATCGCTCGCACCGGCTCGAGCTACGTCCTTACCACCGGCACCGGCTCGGGTAAGTCACTGGCCTACATCGTCCCGATCGTCGACGCGGTCTTGCGCGAGAACGCTGAGCGCGGAAGTCGACGTCCAGGGGTGAAGGCGATCGTCGTTTACCCGATGAACGCGCTCGCCAACTCTCAGGTCGAGGAGCTGCGGAAGTTCCTGCAGTTCGGCTACCCCGACGGCGGCGAGCCCGTCACCTTCGCTCGGTACACCGGGCAAGAGAGCCCCGATGACCGGCGGCGCATCCTCGCCGATCCGCCCGACATCCTGCTGACGAATTACGTCATGCTCGACCTCGTCTTGACGCGACCCGATGAGCGCAATCAGCTCGTCCGGGCGGCCCAGGGACTGCGGTTCCTGGCGCTGGACGAGCTCCACACGTACCGCGGTCGGCAGGGTGCTGATGTGGCGATGCTGATCCGGCGGCTGCGCGACGAATGTCAGGCCGACGCACTGCAGGTCATCGGCACGAGCGCCACCATGTCGAGCGAGGGCACGGTCGAGGACCGGGCCACGGTCGTGGCGCGTGTGGCGACCCGCCTGTTCGGCACCGAGGTCAGGCCCGAGCATGTCGTCGGCGAGACGCTGGTGAGGGCCACCCCGGACGTCGAAGACGATGCTCATCTCCTGGCGGATGCAGTCCGATCAAACGGCAGCCAGCAGCAGCGGGCCTTCGAGGCGTTCACCGCCGACCCATTGACCAGTTGGGTTGAGACGACCTTCGGCCTGGCCGTCGAGAAGTCGGCCAGCGGTGATGAGCGACTGGTCCGCAGGACGCCCACCACTCTTCCCGAGGCCGCCGAGACGCTGGCGGAGCTGACCGGCCTCGACCGCGCTGCCTGCGTTAACGCCCTGCGCAATGTCTTGCGGGAAGGTTCGACGGTCACCCATCCCACCAGCAACCGTCCGGTCTTCGCTTTCCGGCTGCACCAGTTCCTCTCCAAGGGCGACACCGTCTATGTGTCTTTGGAACCCGAAGCTACCCGCCACATCGCCGGCAGCTACCAGGTCCGAGTACCCGGACATCCTGACAAGGCTCTGCTGCCGCTCGGCTTCTGCCGCGAGTGCGGCCAGGAATACCTCGTCGTCGCGCGCACCGCCGCCGACGGCGAAGCCCGCTTCGTCTCGCGTCGCGACGCTGACGCCAGCGGCGGCGACGCCGTGACCGGCTACCTCTACGTATCGTCTGACTACCCGTGGCCGGACAAGGACACCGAGATCAACCGCGTCCCCGAGCCCTGGCTGGTCACCGACCCCGACACGGACCGTGTCGAGGTCATCGAGAGCAAGCGGAAGTACCTCCCAACCCCGGTGTGGCTGCGGCCCGACGGCTCCGTGGACGGCAGTCGGAACGGGCTGCCGGCGTGGTTCGTGTCGACCCCGTTCGCGTTCTGCATGCGGTGCGGCGTCTCCTACGAGCAGGTCCGCGGCCAGGACTTCGGCAAACTTGCCACCCTCGATGCCGAAGGTCGCTCCAGCGCGATGTCGCTGCTGTCGGCCTCCGTCGTGCGCAGCCTCAAGTCGCTTCCTGAAGAACAGTTGCCTGCCACGGCCCGCAAGCTGCTCACCTTCGTCGACAACCGCCAAGACGCCAGCCTGCAGGCCGGACACTTCAACGACTTCGTCCAGGTCTCGCAACTTCGAGCTGCCCTGCATGCCGCACTGGTCGAGGCCGGGCCAGCAGGGCTGACCCACGACGTTCTCGGTGAGGTTGTCACCGAGACTCTCGGGCTGCGGATGGTCGACTTCGCACAGGCGCCCGAGGCCAAGTTCAGCGCCAAGAAGGACGCCGAACGCGCGCTACGAGGTGCGGTCGAGTACCAGCTCTACGTCGACCTCCAGCGTGGCTGGCGCGTCACCATGCCCAACCTCGAACAGACCGGGCTGCTCAAGCTGGCCTATCGCGACCTTCCCGAACTGGCCGCTGATGAGGAGTCCTGGGAAGGCACCTACCTGCTCGACCAGATCAGCGCGGCTCAACGCGAAGAGCTGTGCGAGATCCTGCTCGACGAACTGCGCCGTGTCCGGGCGATTGCAGTCGACTGCCTCACCGAGGACGGCTTCGATCGACTCAAGCGCCTCACCCGCGCCCACCTCATCGAGCCGTGGAGTCTGGGTGAGGACGACAGACTGGTCGACGCCGGCGTCGCGATCCCGCGCCCGGCCAAGGCTGGCGGGCGTCGCTCGGTGCTCGCGGTTTCCGGCCGCGGTGCGTTCGGCAAGTATCTGCGCCGAGATGTCGCCGGCCTGCCGAACAATGCTTCGCTGAAATCGGATGACTCGGAGAGGGTCATCCTCGACATGTTCAAGGTGCTGACCCAGGCCGGCCTGCTGGTGCAGAGCGAGGGACCCGACGGGAGTCAGTACCGCATCAATGCCGGCGCCCTGCGGTGGATCGCGGGCGACGGAACTACGGGCGCAACCGATCCGCTGCGCAAGTCGTTCGCTGGCGAGGAGACCGCGCGGGTCAACCCGTTCTTCCGCGAGTTGTACCGCGACCTCGCTCGCGGCTTCTCGGGACTGCTCGCCCGCGAGCACACGGCCCAGGTCGCTCAGGATGACCGCCTCGAACGTGAGCGCCAGTTCCGCGAGGGCGAGCTCCCGCTCCTGTACTGCTCGCCGACGATGGAACTCGGCGTCGACATCTCCGACCTGAACGCCGTCGCGCTACGCAATGTGCCGCCCACGCCGGCCAACTACGCCCAGCGTTCCGGCCGCGCCGGCCGCAGCGGTCAGCAGGCCCTGGTGCTGACCTACTGCTCGACCGGCAATGCTCACGACAGTTACTGGTTCCGCCGTTCGCGCGAAATGGTCGCTGGATCGGTGATTGCGCCACGTCTGGACCTGACCAACGAGGATCTCGTCCGTTCCCACGTCCACGCCATCTGGCTGGCCGAAACCAACGAGTCGATGAAGTCCTCCATCACCGCCTTGGTCGACGCCGAAGGCGACAACCCCAGCTTCACGGTGTTCCCCGACCTGTGGCGCGCGGTGACCCAGAGCGAGGTCGCCCGGCGCGCCCAGACCCGTGCCGAACGTGTTCTGCAAGGGCTGCGTGAGACCTGGCAACTCGACGGCGGCGACCCCGCGTGGTGGTCGGACGTGTGGGTCCACGACCAGGTCGCCCGAGCCTCACAAGCATTCGACGACGCCTTCGACCGCTGGCGCACCCTCTACCGGACGGCCCTGACGGAAGCGAATGAGCAGCACAAGCTGGCGCTGAGCACCACAGCCAGCAAGTACGACCGCACCATCGCTGAGCGACGCCGAACCGATGCCCGCAACCAGTTGCGGCTGCTGCGCAACGACGACTCCGAGGTCGGCGCCACCGACTTCTACAGCTACCGCTACCTAGCAAGCGAAGGGTTCCTGCCCGGCTACTCCTTCCCTCGGCTTCCCCTGGCCGCCTACATCCCGGCTCGACGGGGCGGCAAGCACGACGGCGACTACCTCCAGCGCCCGAGGTTCTTGGCGATCTCCGAGTTCGGGCCGAACAGCCTGATCTATCACGAGGGCGCTCGCTACGAAGTGACCCGGATCCAGCTTCCGCGCGACCCTGGCGAGACCGCTGGTGGTGGAGCGATCACGGAGACCGCCAAGCGTTGTCCCGGCTGCGGGTACCACCATCCGGTGCAGGTCGGCACCGATGTGTGCGAGAACTGCGGTGACCGGCTCGGCGGCACCCAGTACGGCCTCCTGCGCCTGCAGACGGTATTCACGCGACGCCGTGAGCGGATCAGCAGCGACGAGGAAGAGCGCCGCCGCTCGGGTTTCGAACTCGAGGTGTCGTATCGTTTCCCCGACCGCGGAGGTGCCCCGGATTGCATCCGCGCCCAGGCCATTGCCAACGGGTCCACCATTCTGGAGCTGACGCACGCCGAGGCTGCCGATATCCGGATCACCAACGTCGGCCGGCGCCGCCGCAAGAACCCCGATGACCGGGGTTTCTGGCTCGACCTGCGCGAGGGACGGTGGCTGACTGACAAGCAGGCCGCCGACACCACCGTCGACACGGACGACCTCCCCGACGCCCAAGACGTCAAGGAGCGCGAGAAGGTCGTGCCCTTCGTCCAGGACCGCCGCAACATCCTCGTGCTTCGTGCCGCGCAACACCTCGAGGAGCAGGTCGCGGTCTCGCTGCGCGCCGCACTCGAGCGAGCAATCGAGGCCGAGTTCCAGCTCGAAGACTCCGAGCTCGACAGCCGCGAACTCCCCGACGCCGACGAACGAGGACGGGTGCTGTTCACCGAGGCGGCCGAGGGCGGTGCCGGTGTCCTGCGGCGTCTCGTCGACGAGCCCGAGGTGATCCAGCGAGTGGCGCGCAAGGCGCTGGAGATCATCCACTACGACCCCGACACCGGAGCCGACCTCCAGCACGCTGCAGGTGCGCGGGTCCGCTGCGAACGCGGGTGCTACGACTGCCTGCTCTCCTACGGCAACCAGTACGAGCACACCCTCATCAACCGCCACAGCGTGGTCGCCATCCTGCGCAGCCTGCTGGGCGCCCGCGTCGACGCCGGCGCCGGCGGTCGGCACCGTACCGACCAGGCCGACTGGCTCACCGAGCTCGGCGACTCGACCCTGGAGGCCAAGTTCATCGGGTGGCTGACCTCCACGGGTCGACGACTGCCTGATGACGCTCAGCGCACGATCGAGGAATGCCGGGCACGTCCGGACTTCATCTACAACGGTGCGGTCCGGGTCGCGGTCTTCATCGACGGTCCCCACCACGACAGCGCGCACCAGCAGCAGCGTGACCGCGAGGCCGAAGGACGGCTGACCGACACGTCGTGGTTCGTGATCCGGTTCCGTCACGACGATGACTGGAGCACCATCGCTGACCAGAACGAATGGCTGTTCGGCCGCGGAAGGAACGCCACCTGATGAGCACGATCCACGCCGTGGGCAGCTTGGTCCGAGCCCGGGGCCGGGAATGGGTCGTCCTGCCCGGCACCACCCCGGACTTCCTCCTGCTGCAGCCGCTCGGCGGCGGAAGCGCCGATGTGGCTGGCGTCTTCCCCGACGAGGGCGTCGAGGCGGCCACCTTCCCCACGCCGACCGTCGAAGACCTCGGTGACAGCACCTCCACCGCTCTTCTTCGGACCGCGCTGCGGGTCGGGTTCACCGCCAGCGCCGGCCCATTCCGGTCCCTGGCGGGCATCTCGGTCAGCCCGCGCAGCTACCAGTACGTCCCGCTGCTGATGGCCCTGCGCCAGGACGTCGTCCGCCTCCTCATCGCGGACGACGTCGGCATCGGCAAGACTGTCGAGGCCGGCCTAATCGCCGCCGAACTGCTGGCGCAAGGCTCAGCACAACGTCTCGCTGTGCTGTGCTCCCCGGCTCTCGCCGAGCAGTGGCAGCGTGAACTCGCCGCCAAGTTCGGCATCGACGCCGTCCTGCTGCTGACGAGCACGGTCAAGGGCCTCGAGCGGGGTCTGATGATGAACGAGTCACTGTTCGACCGCTACCCGCACGTGATCGTCTCGACCGACTTCATCAAGTCCGACCGACGCCGCCATGAATTCCTGCTCCGCTGCCCCGAACTCGTGATCGTCGACGAGGCACACAACAGCGTCGCCAGCTCGGGCCTGGGGCAGAAGGGTCGCCACCAGCGCTACGAACTGCTGCGCGATCTCGCCGCCGACCAGAGCCGGCACCTCATTCTCGCGACCGCCACTCCGCACTCGGGTGACGAGGAAGCCTTCGCCAACCTCATCGGGCTGCTGCACCCCGACCTCGCCACAGCCGACCTGACCACTCCTCGTGGCCGCGAGCTGCTCGCCCGCCACTTCGTCCAGCGACGTCGCGGCGACATCCGCCGCTACCTCGACGAGAACACGCCGTTCCCGAGCGACCGTCTCACCCTCGACGTCGGGTACGGCCTCTCCACCGCCTACCGCGACCTATTCGATGACGTCCTCGCCTACGCCCGCGACCAGGTCAAGCAAGATGCCGGCAGCACGACTGGTCGCGTGAGGTGGTGGTCCGTGCTCGCTCTGCTGCGCGCCCTGGCATCCAGCCCTCGCGCCGCCGAAGCGACCCTGCGCACCCGTGCAGCGAACAGCAGCGCCACCACGATCGCCGAGGCCGACAGCCTGGGGCGCTCCGCAGTGCTCGATGAGAACGATGACGAGTCACTGGAGGGGGTGGACACGACCCCAGGCGCCATCGTCGACACCGACGACGACACCACGGCCGGGGTCGGCAGTGCTTCGGAACGTCGGCGGCTGCTCGACTTCGCCAATCGGGCCGCGCAACTCCATGGTCCAGAGCAGGACCGCAAGCTCGGCGTCCTGACACAGCAGGTGAAGACGCTCCTCGCCGAGGGCGACAACCCCATCGTCTTCTGCCGCTTCATTGACACCGCGCACTACGTCGCCGAGCACCTCGCAACGACGGTAGGCACCAAGAAGGCTCCGGTGACGGTCATCAGCGTCACCGGCGAGCTCCCGCCAGCGGAGCGGGAACGGCGTATCGCCGACCTGACCGCGATCGAGGGTCAGCACGTCCTCGTCGCAACGGACTGCCTGTCCGAGGGCGTCAATCTCCAGCAGGGATTCTCCGCGGTCATCCACTACGACCTGTGCTGGAACCCCACCCGTCACGAACAGCGCGAGGGCCGAGTCGACCGCTACCTGCAGCGCAAGGACATCGTCCGGGCCATCACCCTCTATGGCGAGGACAACGGCATCGACGGAATCGTCCTGGACGTCCTGATCCGCCGCCACCGCGCAATTGCGAAGGCCACCGGTGTCGCTGTCCCGGTCCCCGGCGACGGGCAAGGTCTAATCGACGCTCTCACCGAGGGCCTCCTGCTTCGGCAGGAGTCGTCGCGGGACCAGCTGATGCTCGACATCGAGCTCAACGCGAAGGCCACCGAACTCGAGCAGGCATGGACGTCGGCCGCGGAAAAGGAGAAGGCCTCCCGCGCCCGGTTCGCGCAAAACACCATCCAGCCCGAGGAAGTCGCGCAGCAGGTCGAGGACATCCGCGCGGCGCTCGGATCACACGGTGACCTGCAGGCGTTCCTGACTGACTCTCTCAGCTCGCTGGGGTCGACGATCACTACCACGACTGACGGGTTCACGGCTGTCACCGCGACCCTGCCTCTGGGAGCTCGCACGAGCCTTCCTGTCGGGCTTCGTGACCCGCTGCCTTTCCACACCGACCCGCCGGCAGAGCGCGGCGAAGCGGTCATCGCGCGTACCGACCCCGCCGTGCAGGCACTCGCCCGATACGTCCTCGAGAGCGCACTGGACACCACGGTCGCGCCCCACGAGCGACCGGCCCGTCGCGCAGGCGTGATGATGACCGACGCCGTCCGTACCCGCACGACCCTTCTACTTGTCCGGTTGCGTTTCCACCTGACACTGCCGACTCCGGCCGGAGCGGTTCAGAAGGTCGCAGAGGATGCCTGTGTTCTCGCGTTCGAGGGATCCCCGGACAATCCTGTCTGGCTGCTCGACGACAAGGCGGAGCGCCTCGTCGAGGCCCGGCCGCACGGCAACGTGCCGCCACCTGTGGCTCGGCAGTGGATGCGTGCCGTGCTCGACGGGCTCGACGCTCTCCAGCCAACCTTGAGCCAGGTCGCGCAGGATCGTGCGGAGCGGCTGCTCGACGCCCATCTGCGTGCACGTGCCGGCGCCAGTCGGGATGCCGAGCGTTCCCGCCGCGGTCTGACTGTGACCCCTCAGCAGCCCGTAGACGTTCTCAGTGTCCAGCTGCTCATGCCCACCGGAGGCGCGCAGTGAGCACCAAGACCACCAGCAACACCGGAGCCAACGCGGCGCGTCTCTCTGCCGTCCGCGTCGTTGGTGGGCTCCTGCCGAACGACGTCGTGACCGCAGTACTGGCCGGAACGATCGATGGGCTCAGGGGCAGTGACTACCACCTTGGCTCCGAGACACCCCGCGAAGGGGCCGCACGCGCTTGGACTCACCTCCTCGCGACATACCGTCGGTTTCGTGAAGACCTCGATGCGCTTCCCGTCGGCGATGCAGCGGTAGCGGTCACCCGGGAGCGATGGCTGGGTCAGGTCTTCGCGGACCTCGGCTACGGGCGTGTCCCCGCGACGCCAGCGGGAGGCCTGACGGCGGGCGAAGGCGCCACCACGAAGCACTACCTCGTCAGCCATCTCTGGGGCAGCACCCCCATCCACCAGCTCGGCTGGGGAGTTGACCTCGACCGTCGCAACCCAGGCGTCGCAGGCGCCGCCCGTGCCCCGCACGCCATGGTTCAAGAGCTGTTGAACCGCACGGACGAGTACCTGTGGGCAATCCTCAGCAATGGCCGCACCCTGCGCCTGCTGCGCGACTCCACGACGTTGACCGGCTTCGCCTACGTCGAGTTCGATCTCGAGGCGATGTTCGACGGAGAGCTGTTCGCCGAGTTCGCGCTGATGTACCTGCTGGTCCACGAGTCTCGTGTCGAGATCGCTGACGGCGCTTCGCCGGCCAGTTGCTGGCTGGAGCGGTGGCGCACCACGGCCATCGGGCGGGGTGTCCGCGCGCTGACGCTACTGCGTGAGGGAGTCGAGACCGCCCTGGAGACACTCGGGACCGGGTTCCTACAGCACCCCGCGAACACCGAGCTGCGGCAGTCGCTCGCCGACGGGATCGTGAGGCTTTCCGACGTCCACGCGGCACTTCTTCGCATGGTGTACCGACTGCTGTTCTGGGCCGTGGCAGAGGACCGCGACGCGCTCCTAGCACCCAGTGCGACAACTGACCAGCGTGACCGCTACCAGACGTACTTCTCTTCAGCCCGGCTGCGCGACCTGGCGTTGAAGCGGCACGGCAGCGGCCACGATGACCTATGGCAAGCAGCACGGCTGGTCCTCGACGCTCTTGGCCGGTCGGGCGGAGAGCCCCGCCTCGGGCTGCCCGCCCTGGGCGGCCTATTCACGATCACAGCCCAGGACGTCCTCACCGAGTGCCGACTGCCCAATACCGCGCTTCTTTCTGCTGTCCGCTCGTTGTCGGTCGTGCAGCCCAAGGGCGAGCCGCGACGTGTCGTCGACTTCGCCCATCTCGGCGCCGAGGAACTCGGCTCGGTCTACGAGTCCCTCCTGGAGCTTGTGCCCCGCTACGACCCGGTCAGCCATTCATTCTCCCTCAAGACGTTGGCGGGGAACGACCGCAAGACCACCGGTAGTTACTACACGCCCTCTGAGCTTGTCGAGCTCGTCCTCGACACGGCGCTCGAACCGGTCCTGGACGACGTTGAGAAACGGACGAAAACTTCCGAGGAACGCGCAGAGGCGCTCCTGGCGCTGAAGGTGTGCGATCCCGCCGTCGGGTCAGCCCATTTCCTCGTTGCCGCAGCGCGGCGAATCGCACTACGCCTCGCGGTGGCCCGCACTGACGAGCTTGACCCGACCCCAACCGACTACTCCAACGCCCTGCACGACGTGGTTGGCAGCTGCCTCTACGGCGTCGACCTCAACCCCATGGCCGCCGATCTGGCCAAGGTCAGCCTCTGGCTCACCGCCATGACCCCAGGCAAGCCCCTGTCGTTCCTTGACCACCACATCAAGGTCGGAAATGGCCTCCTCGGCGCCACGCCCGCCCTGCTGCGACATGGCGTTCCCGACGCCGCCTTCACCGCCCTCACCGGTGACGACAAGGCCGAGGTCGCTCGTTGGAAGAAGGCGAACAAGGCCGAACGCGCTAATCGCGGCGGAGATGACCTCTTCAGCGACAGCACCACCGACCTCGATCCGGTCCACGCTCGCACCATCACAACGGAGGTGGACCAGGCGCTCCGGACCGCAGCGTCCCTGGACGAGGTCACCTTCGCCGCCCAGCGCTACGCCACCCTCAGCAACGACCCAGAGACCCAACGACGCCGCCACGCCGCCGACGCCTGGTGCGCGGCCTTCCTCGGCGAGAAGACGTGCAAGTCGATCCCATTCACAACCGCCGTCGTCGACAGCGTGGCTGCAGGCTCCGCCGATGGGACCGTGCTCGACGCCGTACGTGCTATTGCTGCTCGATTCCGCCTTTTCCACTGGCACCTCGAGTTTCCTGAGGTCTTCCGCATCCCCGACAACGGACCAGCCGGCGGCACCTACGGCTGGAGCGGCGGCTTCGACGCAATGCTCGGCAACCCACCATGGGAGCGCGTGAAGTTGCAGGAGCAGGAGTTCTTCGCAACGCGCGCCGAAGATGTCTCAGCAGCCAAAAACGCGACCGCCCGAAAGAAGGCCATCGCCGCACTCGAGAACAGCGAACGTCACGCGCTCTTCGTCGAGTTCAACGAAGCCAAACGTCGCTCGGAAGCGGAGAGCCACTTCCTCAGGGAGTCCGGCGCTTACCCGCTCTGCGGTCGAGGAGACGTCAATCGCTACAGCGTATTCGTGGAGCGGGCAAGGGGAGCGATCTCAACCAGGGGACGTGCGGGGATGATCGTCCCCTCGGGCCTGCTGACGACCGATACGTTGGCCGAGTTCTCGCGAACCGTCCTCACTGGCGGCCAACTCCGCAGCTTTTTCGACTTCGCAAATCACAAGAGGGGGCTCTTCTCGGGCCTAAAGGGGCAGTCGTGGTTCTGCCTGGCCACGCTGTCATCGCAGGCTTCGGCGGAACCGGTCCGTCTAGCATTCGACCTCGCGGGGGCAGACGAGCTCCATGGCAAGGTTCTCACGGCGTCCAGTGAGGCCATCGGCAGGATGAATCCAAATAGCGGCACTCTGACAACCCTGCGGGATCAGCGATCTGTATCGATCTTGGAACACGCATATGAAGCGACCCCGATCCTCGTCCTCGAGGGCAGGGAGAACCCGTGGGGGCTCCAGTTCTTCACCATGTTCCACATGGCCAATGACAGCGGCGTGTTCGTAGACGCCGAAGACCTTGAACGAGGCCCCGACGATCGGGATGACCTGCTCCCTTTGCTGGAGGGCAAGATGCTCTGGCTCTACAACAACCGCCACGGCACGTATGCGGGCCTCGACCTCGTAGACGGGAAGGGCGTCAGAGCACTCCCCCGGCCAACTCCACAGGAACTAGCTGATCCCAATTATCGAACCCGGCCGCGTTACGCCGTTCCGCGCAGCGCGGTCGACGGCGTGCTGGATGCCCACGGCTGGAAGGAGCCGTGGCTCATGGGGTTCCGCGATGTCACAAACACCACCAACCAGCGAACTTTCATCCTGTGCGCCTCACCAGTCGCGGGGGTGGGACACAAGTTCCCGCTCATCAAATTCCTTGACCCGTCCGTCGCTCCGCGATTCCAAGCCTTGGCGAGCTCGCTGATGTTTGACTGGCTGGTCCGCCAGAAGCTCACCGGAACGAGCATGTCGTACATGGTGGTCAGACAAGTCCCGATGCCGTCGCCGCGCCAACTGGATTCCCACTCCGAGTGGCTGGGTGAGCCCGTTTCGTCGTTCGTTGAAAGGCGAGTCATGGAACTGGCGGTGACGTCGAGTGAGATGCTGCCTTACGTGGCGTCGTTCCCGTCCTGCGCTTCTCTGACCACACCATTCGTGTGGGATGAGCGGCGACGTGGCATGGTTATTGCGGAGCTCGAAGCGTTCGCGTTTCACGCTTATGGCGCGAGTCGCGAGGACGTCGAGTTCATCATGGAATCCTTCTCGGGATTCCGGGCGTCAGGGGGTGACGAAGCGAGCGCGGCACGGCAGAGGGTCCTTCGGGCATTTGATCGCATGGCAGTCTCAATGACCGCAGCCGGGCCGTATTTGACTGAACTGAACCCCCCTCCAGGCAGTGGTCCTCGGCATCCACAGAGCGCACCCGAAGCCGGCACTGAGAGGTCCCGATGACCGAGAACGCCATGGAGACACTCGAGCCCGCCCAGGACCCCGAGTGGACGACTCGGTATCGGCAGCGGCTGCGCGCCGCGATGGAGGAGCTCGCCAATCAATCTGAGCCGATCTCGCTTCAGAAACTGCAGGAGTTGGCAGCTCTGCGGGTCCCGTTGAACGACTATGACGCTAGCGTCACCAAGAGCGGGGCAGTTCGCGCCTGGAACAACCTCGGTTGGATTCTTACGACCGGCTTCGAGCACGCAGGCTGGCTGCACGCGACGGCCGACGGTGGCTTCCGGATCGCTCAGCAGGGTGTGGAGGCGCTTGCTGCACACTCCGATCCCCAGGACCTCTACGAGGCCTGCAACATTGCGTACCGCGACTGGGATCAACTGCGTAAGGCGGTGCTGACGCCGCCCATCGCAGACCCGGAATCCCAGGTGGTGCACGACACGAGTGGGTTCGCCCACGCGCAGCGGGCGACCGCACCCGTGATCGCAGCTTGGCGGTCGGGCGGTTCGGCCTTCTCACCCGGCGTCGATGCCTGGGGTTCCAACTCGGCGACCGCTCTGAGGGACTTCCTCTCTGACAACCCGGACCCCGATGGCCCGTTGGCGGGCCTCGCATCGGACGAGGCGCGACTGCTGGCCGCGGAACTGTGGGTGCTACTGGTTAGTCCGCTGAGCGACATGGTCGGATCCACCAAGCGAAGCCGGGTGCGCAACCCCCTGATCCCGATGGCGCAGACCCCGCCGGGGCTGCCGTGGGACATCTCGGCGCATCTCGAGCAGGGCTTCATCCACGCCGGACAGGCCATGATCGCAACGCCGTGGGTCATGCTGTCCTCGGCCGTCAACCTGCTCGTGCACTGGCATGAACAGCCAGTCGAGGTCCGCGAAGCAGTCTGGGACGACCCGTGGGCGTTCTGCGACCTGACCGGCGAGGCTGCAGGTGTCGACGCGCGAGTCGCGGCGCTGCTGTGTGTTGTCGTTCATCCGGGATCCTTCACGACCGTTCTTCGGCCGACGGACCGTGAGGCCATCGTCCAAGCGCTCCGCACTGATGAGGATTCGCTCACGGGTGACGTCGAGAGGGACCTCAAGGCGATCACGTTGCGTCTCCAGAGCGAGGCCGGCGGAGCGGCGGTGCGCTACGACCAAGCACCGCTCTTGCAGGCCTGGAGCGATGCGGAAGGCGGCCGTGCCTGGTTGGTCCGGGGTGAGGTCGACCAGCAGAACCGGGTGCCGACGTGGGTCCGGCAAGGCATCGTGTCGATCACAGTCGGCAAGCTCACCCAGCTACCGAAGGAACCGACCCAGAAATCGCTGAGTGATCTCGTGGACGAGCACTACAGCGACCTCCAGGTGGTGAAGCGGGAAGCGAAGAAGCGCGACGTCCTGTCCTTCGCACTCGGCATGTCCGATGGCGACCTCGTCGCGACCGTCGACGGAGGTGCGCTGCGTATGGGGGTGGTGCAGGACGAGCCCGCGCGTCTGCAGTCCATCGGTGGGATGACGCTCCTCACGCGGGCGGTCGCGTGGTACCCCGACCTTGCGCCTGAGGTGAAGTCGCTTCCGGGCAGCATCCGAACGAGGGTGCGGTTCAAGGGCGAGGACGTCCTCGATCTCACCGACCTGGCTGGTGCGCTGGCGGCCCTGCGTCCCAAGGACGAGGAGGCCGAACGTCCTGAGGACCTCGAGGACCTAGCCGAGCTCGATTCCGCATCGCTCGACGAAACCACGTCGCCGGAGGAGCCTACGGCGGTCGTCGAGACCGCGGTACTGGCCTGCGACGACGAAGCCCTGGCGGCCCGGCTGCACCACGCGGACTCCACCTGGATCTCCGAGCTGCTGGTCAGCCTCAACGAGCGGAGGCAGGTGGTTCTTGAAGGGCCGCCAGGAACCGGGAAGACCTTCCTCGTCCAGGCATTGCTGGAGGCATGCGGACTCACTGAGGCACAGTCGGCACTGGTGCAGTTCCACCCGACGTACTCGTATGAGGACTTCGTGGAGGGCTTCCGGCCGGTGGCAACCTCCGATGCCGGCGGAGCCTCGCTCACGGTCACGCCGGGCCCCCTGAAGCGAATCGCTGAGGAGGCGCGCAACGCGCCTAGCAAGCCGTTCGTGCTGGTGATCGACGAGATCAACCGTGCCAACATCGCCAAGGTTTTCGGTGAGTTGTACTTCCTGCTGGAGTACCGCGGTGCCGAGGTCGAGCTCTTGTACAGCGCGGGCGAGCGGTTCGCGTTGCCGCCGAACCTGTTCATCATCGGGACGATGAACACCGCGGATCGTTCGATCGCTTTGCTCGACGCCGCGATGAGACGGCGCTTCGTCTTCTTGTCCATGGACTCAGAGGAGCCCGCCCTTGCCGGCATGCTGCATCGCTGGTGCGAGGCCACCGGCCGGCCGACCGCGCTGGCGGACCTGCGTGACCGCCTCAACGCCGAGATGACCAAGCGCGGCCTCGACCCCGCGCTCGCGTTCGGGCCGTCGTACTTCATGCGAGAAGGCGTCGAGAATCCGACATCGCTCGACCGGCTGTGGCGACGCGAACTGCGGCCGATGCTCGTCGAGCACCATTACGGCAAGCACAGTCAGGTTGATGCCTGGTACCCCTTCCCGGCGTGGCTTTACGAGCTGGGCCTGGAGCACCCGGCCACGGCAGATGCAGGCGACACCTCGGTGGATGAGGCCGGTGCCGGAGAGGAGTGACCTCGAGCGTCTGTCAGAGGGACAGACGCTGTATCCGGTTGACCTCACGACGGCCGAGGCGGCTGCGCTGAACACTTCGCAGCTGGTGAAGGTGCTCCCTGATGAGTTTGGTTGGCGGGTCACCGCCGAGTACTCGGTCGGGTCGGTCGCGCGAGGGAGCCTCGTGGTTCGGGTTGCACCGAAGATCGGCGCGGTACAGGTGCTGCGGCTTCTCGCGATGGCCGACGGTGCGGCCGATCTTGCGGTCGACGATGAGCAGGTACAAGTCGCTGACGACGCAGACCTGTCCGGCGTCTTGGCCCGCCTGTTCGTGCTGGAGGCCGAGAACGCTCTCGCAGCGGGGCCTCTCCGCGGTTACCAAACCGAGGAGCAGACACTGCCCGTGTTGCGCGGACGACTGCGAATGCGGGACCAATACCTCCGGCGCTTCGGGCAGTTGAGTCCGCTCGAGGTCACCGTCGACGAATGGACCCTCGATACGGTCGAGAACCGTCTGATCCGCTCGGCCGCGTTGGCGCTGCTTGCGCTGCCAGGCCTCACAGTGAACGTCGAGGCGGACCTTCGCCGGGTAGACCGCATGCTGGCCGACGCCGTGCCCCTGGTCCCTGGGGCAGCACTGCCTGCTTGGCAGCGGAGCAGACTGAATGCTCGTCTTCACACCTTGCTGGGTCTGGCCGAGCTGACCCTGCGGCACGTCAGCGTCGAGAGCGCGGCGGGCGAAACTGTGGTCCACGGATTCCGGGTGAACATGGCGCATCTGTTCGAGCGCCTCGTTGCACGTTTGCTCGTCGATGCCGATTCGGCTTGGTCGGCACAGGTCACCCTCCCGCTCGACGAGCGAGAGACGTTGGTGATTCGCCCCGACCTGGTGCGAGACGACGGCAGCGGATGGAGCGCTGTTGCCGACACGAAGTACAAGGTGCTCGACGAGGCTGGAAAGGTGTCGAACGCCGACATCTACCAGCTCGTCACGTATTGCGCCCGTCTCGGTCTCACGAGCGGACACCTGATCTACGCTGATGGCGGGACCCCACCACTGCCCTACGAGGTGCAGGGAACCGACGCCACCATCGCCGTCCACCGGATCGATCTCACGGTCGGCCCCAACGAACTCCGGCGACAGGTCGCCATTCTTTCAGATCGGCTCGGGCCTGCCGCGGCGGTGCCGCCCTTTGCAGTCGCTGCGCGTGGGTAGCGCAGGCGAACCACTCAGCAGAGAGGCCCCATGAATGAATGAGCTAGCTGCCGGAGCCCGGGCTAGGGGGCGAAGATCCGCTGCGCGTAGTGGCCGATCCCGCGCATCACGACGCCGACCGCCAAGCAGCTGACCTTGATCGCGTCCCAGGCCAGGATGAGCACGACGAGATTCAGCCAGCCGGGCGCACCACGGGTAGCACCTGCGGCCGCCGCATGCATTGCCAACACGAGAACACCGGCAACTGCGACCAGCCCAGTGACGGTCCGCCACGATGCTGGCCGGGCGCGCGCCCATCGGGCCAGGACATTCGACGGCGCGTAGACCTGAAGGTAGCGGTGCGTCGCCGCGATGGCGACGACGACTGGCACGGCGAGCAGAATGAACATGACCGCCTCCGGTGGGGTGGGACTCTCTCGATACGCCGGGTCACCGACCGCTGCGTCCGCAAGGGGCGAACCTGTGGATGAGACCTACTCCTGGCGACCTAGAGCGGCAAGATGGCGAGCCAGTCCACCGCCGAGGATTCCGAGGTTTCCGCCGCGCTGACCGCCCGTACGGCGGCGAGTGCGCGCTGACGGTCCGCGCGTTGGGTGTCGTTCTTGGCACTGCCTCCGACCGGAAGGTCGGAGGTGACCTTGTATCGCTCGCGATATGCCGCCACCGTCGTGGCCGCGTCGAATAGGGCATCGTCCACACCGCGGCCGGCGTCACGCGGGCCAATTCGTCGTGTCCAAGGCTGACGGGCCGCGACGGCCGCTTCGGCAAGCGCACGAGCGCGCGCCTCGATCAGTTCCTTGCGTTGGTCGATCGCTAGTCGATCCTCTGCCGACATCGGCCCGAGCGGCTCGGGGATCATGCCGGCGGCTCGACCCTCTTGGGGTTTGCAATCAGCGAGGCTGTCGACGGTGCGCCGCTCATTGCCGACATCGATCTCGGTCACGGCTGGCTATACGGCGATCTCGTTCACGCCGACTCCGACCTGCCCGAGGCGGTACTGAGTGCAACCCTGAATCAGCGGTACTTCGCAGCGGTACTCGTCTACGGGCAGGCAGCGCTCGCCGCGATAGCGACCTTGAACGTCGTTCGCATGCTTGTGAACAAGGGCCTGGTTGTCCTCGACCCGGCGCGGAGGCAGCCCCAGTGGTCGTGACATTCCCGATGACCTTCCCCGTCGAGGCCGCCCGTCTGAGTCCGGGAAGCGAGCTGACCGGATACGGAGCGGCTTCGCCACGTACGTCTACGGCTAGCGAGTGAAGAGCTGCACGGTTGTCCTTCGACATGTGGTCGGCGAACTGCCTCAGTTGACTGCTGAGCGCCGCCGCCCCTCCGGTTAGAGTGCGTCTCAGCGCCGACCCATCTGACGGTCGAGGGTCGTGAGCATGAACTCGGCGACGCTACACGCCTCGCGAACGACGAGCAGCGCCATTTCCGGCGTAACCCCGGTCGGCAGGGTGCGGCCATGTCCTGCACCTTGAAGGTTACGCAGCGAGTTCGCCTGCTCCGCGATTCTCCAAGACGACTGGAGGATCGTTCGAATCTCGGCCGATCCCGGCAGGCTTGCGTCCACCAGTTGCGGTAGTACTCCGAGCCGGTCGCGGGCGATGTGCCAGATCGCGTCGAAGCTGTCCTTCTTTCCGGCAGGCATGCCGACCTCCTCCAGAACGAACTTCGCGGTCGACTCGAGCAGGTCCTTGGCGGACCCGAGAAGCGCGCCTGGGTCGTCAGTGCTTCGCCGAAGGCGGCCGATGTGCTCGTCGATCGCCTCGCGTCCGCCGGTCGTCAGGTCAATGGTGCCGAGCGGAGTGAGAACACCCTCGACGGTGAGGTCCCAGCCGGTTCTGTTGAGCGCCTGGCGCAAGGACTTGAAATGGTGCGCTTCGTACCCCGGACGTTCGGGGTCGAAGTGTCCTGCAACCCGCAGCGGCGTCAGCAGCGCCTCAACGAGGCGCTTCGCCGTCTGCGGTCGCCGGACGGCTGCAGAGACCACGGTGTAGACGCGCTGTTCCTTGTTGGGGACCCCGTCGGCGGGCCGATACGGGTCGTCGCCGCTGTAGCCACCGGCCGCGAATGCCGTGGTGAGCTTTGAGTGCGAAGGACCAAGACCGCCGTGGAAGTATGCGGCGAACGCAGCGGCAACCTCGTCGCTGACTGGCGGAGTGCTCACAACCGTCGATGATGGCATGTAAGACCCGGCCCGGCGCCGGGTTTATCCCCGGCTGCGAGTCGGCTGGAAGACCTCCGTACTGGCGCTTCATGACTTGGTAGCAGACCGCGCCGACTGCGGACCGGCGCATCCAACCTTGGCCGACTGACCGGTTGGCAGAGGTGGCAACCCGCGCACACCTAACTCCTGCACGCAGCGTCCGCCTCGCACCGCGAGATCAGGAGGTCAAGATATCCATCCCCACTCAGATGAGCCTGGTCGGCTTCATCGCCTCAGCACCTGAGCTTCACTTCACCAAGGCCGGCGCCGAGTGCTGCCGGATGCGTGTCGGCGTCGAGCAGTGGCGCAAGGAGGTCGACGGGAGCTTCACGAAGCTCGCCCCCACCTTCCACGACATGGTGGCGTTCGAAAGCACGGCTCGCGAGACGTACGCCCGCTTCCGCAAGGGCGACTCCTTCGTGGCCAGTGGCTACGTCCACGAATACGAGATCGACGGCCGCGAGGGCACCGTCATCAAGGAGGAGCTGCGATTTCGGCTGCATGCGTTCCCGGTCCTCGGCAAGCTGAACCTCAACGACATCCAACTTTCGACCATCCAGAGCTGGCTCCGTACCCTCTCGGATCTCGCACCGTCCTACCGTCAGATCATCTTCGCCAACGTATCCACGGTGTTCAGAGCCGCAGGCGATGACTCACTCATCCTCGCCAATCCATCCCGGGCGCGGTCCGTTCGACGACAGAAGCGTGGCCATCACAAGGTGGTGCCCTGGCCGCGCGAACGCGTCCTTGCCGTTCGCGACGAGCTGCCGGCGAGATTCCAGCTCATGGTCTGGCTGGGTGCTGGCCTCGGGCTCAGGCAGGGCGAGATCTTTGGGCTGTCCCCCGACGATATCGACCTCGCGGCGAGGTACGCGTTCGGCGCCAGGTCAAGCTCCTCGGCAACAACAGATGTTCGGTCTGCCCAAGGGTCGCAAAGTCCGCGAGGTCCCACTGCCCGACGCGGTTCTTGAGGCGATCAATGCGCACATGACGGCCTATCCGCCGATCGATGTGACGCTGCCGTGGGAGAAGAGCGATGGCAAGCCCACCACCGTCACGCTGATCCTCTACAGCCGCGAGAAGAAGGCCTTGGCCCGCAACTACATCAACGCCTTCATCTGGAAGCCGGCGCTCAAGCGCGCTGGTGTCCCTGCGACGCGCGAGAACGGCAGTCACGCGCTCCGTCACTTCGACGCGAGTACGGCACTCCACGAGGGTGAGTCCATCAAGGCTCTTAGCGAGTACCTCGGCCACGCAGACCCTGGCTTCACCCTGCGCACCTACACCCACCTGGTTGAAGGCAGCGCCGAACGCACCAAGCGCGCAGTCGACGCCGTGTTCGGACACCAGACTCCGCCTACCGATGTCGAAAGCCCGGATCTGACCGACGACGACGCGCCGGATCGCGACGAGGACGATGACGATGACGCCTGAGAATGAGCCGTCGAGACTTCACCAAGGTGTCAGTTATAGTCGACACGTATCGAGGTCGTCCAGACAGGCGAGTTCGAGACATGGTTGAAGAAGCAAGGACGCACAAGGCAAGGCGCGCATCCTCCGCCGGCTCGATCGCCTCGCCCAGGGGAACCCCGGCGACGTACGACCGATCGGCAAGGGGCTATCGGAGCTGCGCGTCGATGTAGGCCCGGGCTACCGGGTCTACTACCTGCGAGACGGAGAGAGCCTGATCCTGCTGCTCTGCGGTGGCGACAAGTCCACCCAGCAGAAGGACATCAGCAACGCCCATGAACTCGCCGAGCAACGGCGGGCAGACAAGAACGACGAGGAGGGCAGGCCATGACTGCAAGCGAGAAGTACAAGCGTTTCGACGCCGCCGATTACCTCGAGACCCTCGACGACGTCGCCGCATTTCTCGAGGCTGCCTTGGAGGACTCGGTCGACGACCCCAGCGCGGTCCCCCACGCGCTCGGAATCATCGCCCGCTCGCAGAACATGAGCGAACTCGCCCGCCGCGTCGGCATGAGCCGGGACGGCCTGTACAAGGCGCTCTCCGCGGACGGCAACCCAACATGGTCGACCATCCTCAAGGTCACCAACGCCCTCGGTCTCCGGTTCGAGTTGCACCCCGCCGCGTCATGACGAACAGTGCGAACTGGGACTCCGGGACCGGCCGACTGGTGCGGCTCGAGCGTCCATCGTCGCCGCGAAACTTGGCCGCATGCGGCCCCAGCGCGGCCCACGGAGCCTGAAACAAGGCGTTTGGGCAGGTCAGCGGCTGGGCCGCGTCACTATTACGACATCTAGGCCGGGCAGTTTCCGACCTGCGCAAACAGGTCGGGATAGCCCTGTGCATCGCGGAAACGTCCCTCAATGGTTGGTGACCGTTGGGGGACGTTTCCGTTGTCTTGCTCCACCGCTTGACGGGCCACCTTCAATCGGAAGGGTTCACGATGGGCGGAGCGAATCGCGCGGTGACCTGGATTCATCTCCTGGATCCGGCATCGGCTCCTGGGACATCCCTGTGAAACCCTCCTGCTCCTGACCGGCGAGTCTCGGCGAGCAGGTCCGCCAGATCGATGGCCTGCGCTGTCCAGTGAGGACCGGGGCCCGGGTGGCCTCAGAACCGCGTGTCGCTGTGCAGGGTGACCTCCGGCAGCGGGTCGGCGACCATGTCGACGCCGTGCACGTCCTTGATGAACTCCCGGAACCCGGCCGTTGTCGGGTCCTCGGCGCTCGCCAGATTGCCGAACACGGCGTTCAGGTCGTCAGCCTCGACCACGACGATGGCCACCAACCCGCCGTCCGGACCGCGCTGGCTCCACACGATCTCCCGCGTCATGCCGACCGCGCGCCTGGATGCTGCGTACTCCTCGCGGAACTCCGAGGACTGCAGACGGCCCGTGTAGTCGAGCCACGCCTGCTCCTTGCCCCGCATGACCGGTATCGCCATCGCCACCATCGCCATGTCCTCGCTCCTTCGCTCGTTCTTCGACGTGCCGTCACGCCCGACGCAGGTCGTGACGGGAGCTCCGCCTACCGGAGGCCGCCGACGTCACTGTCCGTCGATCGCCCCGGGCCCGTCATCCCCAAAGCGGTGCACATGTCCGACTCGATGGGAGATCGGCTGGAACCCGCCAGTATCGGCCGACCGCCTCACCGCAAGCGGTCATCAAAATGGGTGGCCGGAGCGTCGCACCTCCACGCCGTCGTACCGGGCTGAGCACAGTGGCTCGGGCAGGGTGGCCACCCCCGGCCACCGCCACCCACAGGAACGAGGAATGCCATGAGGCGTCTTGCCAGCTCAGCCGCCCTACTCGTGGGCACGGCCGCTGCCCTGGTGGGCATCGCGGGCCCCAGCTCGGCCGCGACCGCCCACTGCGCGGACTACACCAGCTCCGACAAGGTGGAGCTCGACTACGAGACCACGACCGTCGAACTGCCGGCCGGCAGCACGGTCTGCTACAAGGCCGGCACCCAGGTCGACACCGTGACCGTCGGCTCGGACGGCGTCCTGACGTCGACGCTGTTGAACAAGGCCGGGAAGCCGATGGCGATCAGCTACTACATCGTCACCCACTACTGCCCGCCGCCGACGGGCTCCTGAGCCCCGCACCTCAGGGCGCATCGAGCCACGACGGCCCCGCCGCTGGGCACCTTCACAGGATGCTCTTCCAGCCGCGGGGCCGTTCGTGCTGGCTTGCGCCAGCAACTACTACGCGTAGATCGCCTGGGTGATGCAGTGGGCGCCGCCGCCCGCCCAGGAGTGGTTCGGCATCGGGTTGCCCACGACGTTCTTCTCGGGGAAGAGGCTTCGCAAGAGCGCCAGTGCCTGGGCGTCCGGTTCGGCCCCGAGGGTCGGCACCATCATCCCGTTGTTGTTGGTGCAGGTGACGTTGACGTAGCTGTGGTGACCGGTGCGCGTCGCGGTCGGCGGGAGGATGTTGAACTCGTAGAGCCGGAACGGCCGACCCTTGGCGTCGGTCGAGGTCTGCAGGATCCGCTTATTCTCCTGCAGCGCGGCGTACGTCGCGCTGCCCGGCTCGCCGCCGGTCAGGTGGAGCACCTTCGCCCCCTGCGTGGCGGTCGGCGCCCCGACGAACTGGGCGATCATGTCGACGTGACCGTCGGTGATGGCGTCGGCGGGGTCGCCCACGAGCCAGATCACCTTCGAGCAGCCGAACTCGTGCTTGAGGAGGTCCTCGGTCTGCTGCTTGGTGTAGCCGGGGTTGCGGTTGGAGTTGAGCATGACCGACTCGGTCGTGAAGCACGTGCCCTGACCGTCGAAGACGACGGCGCCGCCCTCGAGCACGAAGTAGTTCAGGTCGCGGCGCGCCAGGCCGAGATACTGGCTCAGCGGGGCGTTGGCAGCGTCGTCGAGCTGCGAGTGCGCCTCGCAGGAGCCGAACTTCATGCCGTAGCAGTTGTAGTACCAGTCGGTCAGCGTCTGCTTGCCCCCGATGAAGACGCTGGGACCGACGTAGTCACGGGTCCAGTCGTTGTCGTAGGCCATCGTGACCAGGTTGACCTTCGTGCGCGCTCCGAGCGCGGCGCGCGCCGCCGCCTCCTGGCCAGGAGCGACCATCGCGGTGACCGGCTCGAACTGGCTGATGTTGTTGGCCAGGCCGGCCCACTCGCGCTGGGCACCGGGCAGGATGTTCGCCGTCCAGTTCTGCTCCTTGTACGGCCACGCCATGATCATGCGGGCATGGGTCTCGAAGTCGGCCGGCGTGCGGACCGCGCCGTGTCCCGCGACAGCCGCGGAGTTCTTCCAGAACGGCCCGGCCAGGCCGGTCCCGGCAACGGTCGCGGCCCCGGCGAGCAGGCCAGCGCGGCGGATGAGGCCGCGTCGGCTGATCTCCATGGATCCGACGCTGGTGGTGACGGCGCCCTCGCTGCGCTCGCCGTCGCCTTGATCGTCATTGCGAGTCATGCTGTGGTCCCTTCGGTGTTGGCGTGCCGTCTGGTCGTGCGTTCCGAGCGCTCGCTGCGTCGTGACGCTAGACCGAGCTCAACCGCCGGGACAACAGTTGTTGGCCAAGAGACCAATAATTCGCGATTCGCGCGACCAATAACGACGACGAACGCCGTGCCGTCGCGTGCGGCGTCCCCTCAGTCGTCGCGGCGCGCCGCGCCGGGGTGCACCGACGCCGGGACGAGTCGTGCCGGATGCACCCGGACCGCCGCTCGGTCGGCAGCACCGCTGAGGATGTCGAGGAGGAGGTCGAAGGCGTCGACGCCGAAGGCGCGTGCCCCGAGGTCGACCCGCGAGATCGCGGCGTCGGCTCCGTCGGTCAGCGGGTCGCCGGCCAGCGAGCCGAGCTGGAACGATCCCCCGACGTCGACGCCGTGCGCCGTCAGCATCGGCTTGGCCCGGGCGGCCCACCCTTCCGCGGCGAGGACGAGGGCGTCGACGCCAGGGATCCGGACGACCTCGTCGATCGCGGCCGCGAGCTCGGTGTCGGTGGCAGCGACCGAGATCGACCGCATCAGCACCTCCTGGTCCGCCTGCCCACACCAGGCGACGTAGGCCTCGGACACGTCCACGGCCCACGCGACGGCGAAGTCGTGCAAGGGAGTCACGAAGGCGATCCGCCTGGCGCCCCGAGAGCGCATCAGCTCGAACATCTGGTGCGCCATCTCGCGGTCGGGGGTCTCGATGACGGCGTGCTCACCCTCGTGGCCCAGGATCCGGCCGGCGGCCACGACCGGCACTCCCGCGGCCACCAGCTGCCGGGGCAGCTCGTCGGCGGCCGACATGTCGATCACGACGGCGCCGTCCACGCCGAAGTCGCGCCGCCGGGCGGGTCGCTGGGCGAAGAGCGTCAGGTCGAAGCCGGCGCTGGCAGCGCGCTCGGCGCCGCCGAGGGCGAACTCCATGTAGAACGGCGCCGTCCGGACCGTGGGCGGCACGTAGAGCCCGAGGGCGCCCGTGGAGCGGGTACGCAGGCTCCTCGCGGCCCGGTTGGACACGTAGCCCCACTTCTCGGCCAGCTCCCGGACGCGGTCGCGCGTCTCCGTCGAGACCCGCCCGGAGCCGGCGAGCGCGTCGGCCACCGTGGTCTTCGACAGCCGCAGCTCGCGGGCCAGGTCGAGGATCGTCACCGCGCCGCCGTCGAGATCTTTCCCGGAGGAGCCATTGACCTTCGTCGCCATGGCGTGAAGACTACCGCGGACGCCGGAACGTTCCGGCATTCCTTCTGGCCGACGCCGGAACGTTCCGGCAAAGGAGGCGATCATGAAGCAGGACCGCTTGCCCCGCCAACTGGGACTCGGCTCAGTCGTGGCGTTCGGACTGGCCTACATGGCACCCAGTCTCGTGATGATCTTGTTCGGCATCGTCGCCGTCGAGAGCGCCGGAGCGGCGCCGACGACGTTCGCCCTGGCGACCGGCGCCCTGCTGTTCACCGCGTTCAGCTACGCCCGGATGGCGGCCATCTACCCGGTCTCCGGGTCGGCGTACACCTACGCTCGCCGCAATCTCGGAGCACCGCTCGGCTTCCTCGTCGGGTGGAGCATCCTCCTCGACTACCTCTTCTTGCCGATGGTCGCCTGGCTGACGCAGTCGATCCTGCTCAACGCCCAGTTCCCCGAGATCCCCATCTGGGCCTGGATGCTGATCAACGCCGGCGTCACCACGGCGATCAACGTCGCCGGCGTGGTGCTCGCCGACCGGGTCAACCGGGCGCTGCTCTACTCCTCGATCGGCCTGGTCGTGCTCTTCGTCGTCGTCTGCCTCTTCTACCTGGTCGACCACCAGCCGACGTCGTACACCGACCCGCTGTGGAACTCCGCCACCACGCTGACCGCCGTGACCGGGGCAGCGGCGATCGCCGCCTACTCGTTCCTCGGCTACGACGCCGTCACCACCCTTGCCGACGAGAGCACCGACCCGGGCCGCACCATCCCCCGCGCCGTCATCCTCGTCGTGGCGATCGGCGGCGTCATCTTCGTCGGCGTGTCGTACGTGATGGCGCTCGTGCACCCCGGCAGCGACTTCGAGGCACCCGAGGCGATCTCCTACTTCATGTCCCTCCAGGTCGGCGGCCAGACGTTCGCCGACTGGACCAATCTCGCCGGCATCATCGCCGGGACCGGATCCTGCCTGGCCGTGCAGCTGAGTTCGAGCCGGCTCCTCTACGTGATGGGCCGTGACGGTGTCCTGCCGCGCCGGTTCTTCGGGCGGCTCAACGACCGGACGCGTACGCCGGTCTACAGCCTGCTCGCGACCGGCGCGATGTGCTTCGTCGGCATGCGCCTCTCCCTGCAGACGGCCACCGGGTTCATCAACTTCGGCGCCTTCCTGGCCTTCACGGCGGTCAACCTCTGCGTCGTCGCCTACTACCTCCGCCACCGCCACGAGCGTCAGCTCAACGTCGTCATCTTCGTGCTGCTCCCCCTCGTGGGCGCGGCGATCACCCTCTACCTGCTGAGCCAGCTGCACTCGACCGCTCTGCTGATCGGCAGCGCATGGCTGTGCCTCGGCGTCGGCTACCTGGTCTGGCTCACCCGCGCCTTCCGGCGCCCCACCCCGGAGCTGAGCCTCGACGCCGACCCGGACGACGCCGCACCGACCTCGACCCCTTCAGGAGCACCCGCATGAGCAACCCGCCGCCGCTGTCGCTGTCGAACTGGCAGCTCGGCCCGCACAACCGCCACACCTTCGGGCGGGTCCGCGAGATCGTCCCGACCGCGCGCGTCGCGGCCGGCCAGACACCGCTGGAGCTCGAGACCGACACCGACACCGACACCGACACGTTGGACCTCGGCACTCCGGTCGAGCTCGGCGGCACGCCCGTCGGGACCATCGGGAGCCTGCTCTCGGAGACCTACACCGACGGCTTCATCGTGGTGCGCGAGGGACGGATCGTCGCCGAGCACTACCCCGGCGACCTGGACGCCGAGCGCAACCACGCGTTGTTCTCGGTGAGCAAGACGCTGGTCGGCACGGTCTGCGCCATCCTCGCCGAGCAGGGTGTCCTCGACGTCGACGAGCTCGTCACGACGTACGTGCCGGCGCTCGCGGCGTCCGGCTATCGCGGCGCGACGGTGCGTCACCTGCTCGACATGCGCTCGGGAATCAAGTTCTCCGAGGAGTACGACGACCTCTCGGCCGAGGTGCGCCGCATCGACCAGGCCGTCGGCTGGCTGCCCCGGGACGATGCCGACGCGCCGACGCGCCTGTACGACTACCTGCCTCGCCTCGTCGCCGAACGACCGCACGGCGGGCACTTCGACTACCGCTCGTGCGAGACCGACGTGCTCGGCTGGGTCTGCGAGGCGGCGTCGGGCCTCCAGATGCCGGAGCTGCTCTCGCGGCTGCTGTGGTCCCGCATCGCCGAGCACGACATGGACGCCGGCGTGGACATCGACCGCACGGTGTTCTTCGACGGCGGGCTGACGGCGACGCTGAGGGACCTCGCCCGGTTCGGGGAGCTCGTACGCCGTCGTGGCCACGACGGCCGGGCCCAGGTCGTCCCCGCGTCGTGGATCGACGATGCGCTCGCAGGCGCCCACGACTCGCGTCAGGCGTTCGCGTCCGGCCCGCTCGGGGACGTGCACCCGGGCTGGATGTACCGCAACCAGTTCTGGGTGCCGTACGGCGACCGCCGCGTGCTGCTCTGCCTCGGCATCCACGGCCAGATGGTCCACGTCGACCTCGACGCGCAGGTCGTCGTGGCCAAGCTGTCGTCGTGGCCCACGCCCCTCGACGCCGGGCTGGACGCGAAGACCGACGCGCTCACGCAGGCGGCGGTGCGCGCTGTGTCCGCCGTGGCCGGCGTGCGCTGACCCGCCGCTCCCACCAACGGATCGCCAACACGCCGCACGCCCCGGGAGCAGTCGCTCCCGGGGCGTGCGGCGTAGGCGTGGTCAGGCGATCGTGCGGATCAGCTTCTTGTTGACGAACTCCTCGATGCCGTAGCGCCCCAGCTCCCGGCCGAAGCCCGAGCGCTTCACGCCTCCGAAGGGAAGCTCGGCGCTGTCGGCCAGGACGCCGTTGACGAAGACCATGCCCGCCTCGATCCCGTCGGCCAGCCGGGCGGCCTGCTCGGGGTCGGTGGTGAACACGTAGGACCCCAGCCCGAACGGCGTGTCGTTGGCCAGCTCGAGCGCCTCCTCCTCGGAGGAGACCTTGAAGACCATCGCGACCGGCCCGAAGAGCTCCTCGTAGTAGGTGTCGCTCTCCTTGGCGACCCCGGTCAGCACGCCGGGCGGGAAGAACGCGCCGTCGCGCTCGCCGGCGGACTCCAGGCGGGCACCCTGCGCGACGGCCGTGTCGACCTGCTGCTGGAGCCGGTCGGCCGCTGCCACGGACGAGAGCGGCGAGATCGCCTTCCCGGCGGCCTTCACCGCGGCGGTGAACCTCTCGACGAACGGGTCGTAGAGATCCTCGGCCACGATGAACCGCTTGGCGGCGTTGCACGCCTGGCCGGTGTTGTCCAGGCGCGCCGCGACCGCCTGCTCGACGGTGGCGTCGAGGTCGTCGGTGGAGAGCAGGATGAACGGGTCAGCCCCACCGAGCTCGAGGACGACCTTCTTCAGGTGCCGTCCGGCGATCTCGGCGACGGCGGCACCGGCGCGCTCCGAGCCCGTCAGCGAGACACCGGCCACCCGCGGGTCGGCGATGAGGGACGCGACCTGGTCGTTGGTGGCATAGACGTTGACGTAGGTCCCGTCCGGCGCACCGGCGTCGTCGAAGATCCGCTGGATCGCCGCGGCGGACTCCGGGCACTGCGGGGCGTGCTTGAGCACGATGGTGTTGCCGACGCACACGTTCGGGCCGGCGAACCGCGCCACCTGGTAGTAGGGGAAGTTCCACGGCATGATCCCCAGCAGCACGCCGTACGGCGACCGCCGGATCACCGCGGAGCCCTCCCCCTGCAGCAGCTCGATCGGCTCGTCGGCGAGCAGGCTCTCGGCGTTGTCGGCGTAGAACTCGTAGATCGCGGCGCTGAACTCGACCTCGTCCTCCGCCTGGTCCAGCGGCTTGCCCATCTCGCGCACGATGATCGCGGCGAGCTCCTGCTTCCGCTCGCGGTGCAGCTGCGCGACCCGGCGTACGACGCCGGCGCGCTCCGCGACCGTGGTACGCCGGCCCCACGCCCGGCTCGCCCCCGTGGCGGCGGCCAGCGCCGCCTCGATCTCGGCGTCGGTGGCGGTCGGGTACTCCCGCACGACCTCGCCGGTGGCGGGGTCGGTGACGGCGTAGGTGCTGGCGGTCACTGCGTTGCTCCGTTCTGGTTCGCCCCGTCGGCGCCGCCCGCCTGGAGGGCAAGCAGGGTCACGAGGTCGTAGGCGACGTGGGAGGCCGAGATGCCGGTGATCTCGGCGTGGTCGTAGGCCGGCGCCACCTCGACGACGTCGGCGCCGACCAGGTTGAGCCCGGCGAAGCCGCGGAGGATCTCGAGCAGCTCGCGACTGGTCATGCCGCCGGCCTCGGGGGTGCCGGTGCCGGGGGCGTGGGCGGGGTCGAGGACGTCGATGTCGATCGAGACGTAGACCGGACGGTCGCCGACCCGCTCACGCAGCCGCTGCACGACCTCGGTCACGCCCTGGTGGTAGACGTCCGCAGAGGTCAGGATGCCGAACCCGAAGCGGCGGTCGTCCTCGAGGTCCTTCTTCCCGTAGAGCGGACCCCGGGTGCCGACGTGGCTGAGCGCCTCGGTGTCGAGGATGCCCTCCTCCACCGCGCGACGGAACGGCGTGCCGTGGGTGTACTCGGCGCCGAAGTAGGTGTCCCAGGTGTCGAGGTGGGCGTCGAAGTGGATCAGCGCCACCGGGCCGTGCTGCGCCGCCACGTTGCGGAGCAGCGGCAGCGCGATGGTGTGGTCGCCACCGATGGTGAGCAGACGGGCACCGTCGGAGGTCAGCTCGGCCGCCCCGGCCTGGATCGCGTCGATGGCGGCCGGGATGTCGAACGGGTTGACCGCGAGGTCGCCGGCGTCGGCGACCTGGACCAGCTCGAACGGCGAGGCGTCGAGGGCGGGGTGGTAGGGCCGCAGCAGCCGCGAGGACTCCCGCACGTGCGCCGGCGCGAACCGCGCCCCCGGCCGGAACGAGACACCGGTGTCGAACGGCACGCCGGCGATCACGACGTCGGCGCTCGGCACCTCGTCGCGCCGCGGGAGCCGCGCGAACGTCGCCGGCCCGGCGTAGCGCGGGACCAGGGAGCTGTCGATGGGACCGACGTTGCCGCGGGCCTCGACCCGCGGGGTCTCCAGGGCGCTCATCGCATCGCCACGAAGTACTTGACCGACGGCTCCATGGTCTCCCACGTGCCGCGGAAGCCGCGGGGTACGACGAACGCCTGGCCGGCGCCGAACTCGCGGCGTCCGCCCTCGGTGTCGACCACGGCCACCCGGCCGCTGATCATCACGCAGAACTCGGTGTAGGGCCACGACTCGAAGAACACCGTGCCCGGCGTTCCCTCCCACAGGCCGCCGAGGGAGTCCTCGGCCAGCTGGACGGCGCGGAACTCCGTCTCCGACCAACCCTCGCTGACCTGGTCGTAGTCGGCCGGGTCGGGCACGATCGGCAGGCCGGACCGGTCGACGGTCCGGACTGCGTCGATGCTCGCCGGGCCGGTGATCGGGCCCGTGATCAGGCCGGTGATAGGGCCCGAGATCGGGGTGGTCATCAGTTCTCCTTGCTGGTGAAGCGGTCGAGGACGTTGCGGACGATGCGGTCGACGAACGGGTCACCGACATGGAGGGCGTGCGACCACTCGGTCGAGCCGCCGTTGAAGACCTCGCCCTCACCACGGGTGAAGGCGGCGATCATGCCAGCGCCGCGCATCTGGTTCTCGTGGACGTAGTCGGGGAGGTCGTCGCCGAGCTCGGCGTTGTAGGCGTAGACCTCCGCCTCGGGGCCGCCGATCGGGTACTGGCCGCCGAACCGGTCCTCCTCCCCCTTGGCCGCGGGGCACATGGCGAGGATCTCGAGCGTCTCGGGCGCACCGTCCTCGAAGGTCGGGTAGGGCAGGCCGCGGCGGAAGGTGTACTCGACCGAGTCGACCTCGAAGGAGGCCAGGAAGGCCGGCGCACCGCCGAGCAGGTCGCCGTAGTAGAGGTCGGTGCCGGCGAAGGCCCAGTGCTCGGGCCGGTAGACGGTGAAGCCGCCGGAGGAGCGCGGGACCGCCGCGCCGTAGCGGTTGTAGATGCCGCCGAGACCGTTGAGCCCGATGGTGGTGGCGCCGGGACGGCCGACGCTCTTGGCCTCCCAGTTCGTGGTCACCAGGTGCGGCGTGGTGGCCGCCGCCGGGTCGAGGGAGGGCAGTCGGTAGCAGTACTGCGTGGTCGAGTCGTCGCTCAGCCGGACCTGCCACTGGAAGTTGCCGGCGAACCGGGCGAAGCCGCCGCCGCGCTCGACGAACGCGTCGATGACGTCGCGCATCTGCCACGTCCAGTACTCGTCGTGGCCGACGACGACGGCGCACGGGTAGTCGTCGAGGACCGTGGGGTCCTCGTGCAGGTCGATCTGCGTCAGGTAGTCCAGCTGGTAGCCGGCCTGCTCGGCCCACACGACGAAGTGGCGCTCGTACGTCGCCCACCCGGTGTCGGCGTGGTGGCGGCTGTAGCCGTTGTAGCGCGCCCACTCGTAGGAGTCGTAGCGCGGCACCCAGCCGATGCCGGGGGTGTACGGGTGGTACTCGCGGGGCGCCTCGATGGGCTTGCGCAGCATGCCGCGGCCGATCGGGCGCTGGGTCGAGGACAGCGGCGACCCGGAGTCGCTGCGGGGGTCGTCGCCGATGCCGCGGTAGTGGTTGGCCCCGCCCCAGTCGTTGTAGGCGCTCAGCGTCCCGGTCGTGAGGATGAGCGCGATCGGGCGGCGCCGCTCGGCGGTGCCGCGGACGATGAAGAAGTGCTCCCGCTCCCAGACTCCGTGCGGGGTCTGGTTGCGGACGATCACCAGGAAGAAGCCCGAGCCGAGGTCCTCGGGGATCTGCCAGGTGTGCGTGGTCTCCCAGCCGCAACCGGTGGCGTAGGCGTCCTCGGACGCGTCCTGCCGCGGGGCGGTGAGCCCGATGGCGTGGTGCACCGTGACCGGCTCGGCGCCGTCGCGGATGATCTCCAGCTCGAACTCGGTCGCCGTGGACGACACGTGCAGGTCGACGGTGTCGCCGGGATCGTAGGAGTAGCGGCCGGTGTAGGCCCAGGTCTCCGGGATCGCCGGGTCGGTGAACGGACGCTCGGAGGGCCACCCCTTCGGCGACCACGCGAACGGCGGGGCCACCGTGTTCGTCAGCGCGGCGAGGGTGTCGGGGTTCATGGTCATGGTGCTGACTTCCTAGGGCTGTTCGTGCTGTGGGTGCTGCTCGATACGGGCCTGCAGCGCGGCGCGGGCCTCGTCGAAGGGACGGGTGAGGTAGGCGAGGTGGTCCGCCTCGCCGTGGCGGTGCCGCACCGTGCCGGCCCACTGCGTGCGGGCCTCCTCGGTGACGTGGCGCCGGGCCGCCTCGACCATCGCGAGCATGGTCGAGGCCACCTCCGGGTCGTGACGCTCCCAGGCGCTGCCGATGCTCACGTAGACCGGCGAGGTGTGGGCGACGACCGGTCGCGCCCACGTGTCGGTGTGACGCGGACTCGCGCCGCTGGCGCCGAAGCACCGTGCGACCAGCCAGTCCGAGCCCTCCACCGGCAGCTCGACCTCGAGGCGGTGCGTGGCCGCGTCGGGCGCGACGGCCTCGGTGTGCACGACCTCGCCGTTGCGGACCAGCTCGATGCGCTCGACGCCGAAGATGGTCTCCAGCTCGACGACCACCCGGACGCTCGACCGGTCGGCCAGCACCGTTCCCGGCGGCTGGTCGTCGACCCGCAGCCACAGCAGCGGGCCGCTGGAGACCATGGTGTCGCCGCGCCGGATGCCGGCGCACCAGCCGTCGAAGTCGACCTCGCCGCCACGGGTGGCGGCGTAGGTGCGGACGAGCCCGACCGGGACCTCGCTGGTCATCTTGTCGGTGCCGCCGACGAGCGGGACCCGGAACCCGGCGTTGAGGTAGCGGTAGTACTCGGTGATGTTGTAGTCGTCGTAGGCGATCGTCTCGACGGCGTCCAGCCGCCCGGTGGCGAGCAGGGCCGCGGTCTCGCCGTACGGCACGGGGAAGTGCGCGAGCACGACCGTGCCGCCCTGGGCGTGGCACTCGTCGGCCCAGTGCGACAGCGTCGTGGCCAGACCGCCGCCGAGCTCGGCCTCCTCCGAGCCGCCGGTCGACCACGGCATGATCGGCCGGCGCAGCCCGAGCAGGTTGATGTGCCCGAGCATGTTGGTGCGGTTCTCCTGGCCCGCGAAGACCACGGTCTGGTGGTCGTGGGAGACGTGGGCGTGGCCGGTGAACTCCTCGGTGTTGGTGAAGTGCTCGCCCCACTGCGCGAGCAGCAGGTTGGCGACCTGGAGGTCCTCGGCGCGGGCCTCGAGCTCGGCGCCCTGGGTGGACATGAAGTGCACGTGGGTGTCGCCGCTGACGTAGCCGCGCGCCCGGGCGTCGAAGCGCCGCGAGAGCACCAGATCCAGCCGGTCCTGCTCGGGCGCGATCTCGACGGTACGGCGGATCGGCTCGTACTCGAAGCCGCGGGCGACCTCGACCTGCACCGGCCCGACCGGCAGCCAGCCCTCGCAGGTGCCGTCAATGGAGGCGTACGTGTAGCTGCCGAGTCGCACGTCGCCCCCGATGTCGAGGTTCCAGGTGCCCCCGTCGGAGTTGATGTGCGCGTGGTGGCCGTACGGCGAGATCGGGATGCCGTCCGGCGTCTGGAACCGGATCCGGCACGGGACCGGCTGCCCGTCCTGGTCACGGACCGTGGTCGTGACCCAGTTCTGGTCCGGGCGCGGTAGCCGGACCACGCCCCAGTCGAACTCCGCCCGGCCGCTGTCGATGAGATCGCCCCACCGCAGCTGTCCGAGGGTGGTCTCGCCGTCCCCGACGGTCAGCGTCGCCGACGGCGACGCCGACACCTTGGCGTAGCCGGTCGGCCAGGACTCCGGGCGCGACCGGCCCCAGCCACCGGGCAGCTCCGGGTCGGCCTCGACGTCCGGAGCAGTGCGGTAGACGTAGGTCGCGCTGCCGCGGTCGATGGCGAGCGACAGCGACTCCGTGACCGACGCCCCCCGCAGCTCGACCAGCACGTCGCGCGCGACCGTCCGGGTGAACGGCTCCTCATCCAGGTCGCTCACGGTGACGGCACCGACGATCAGCGACGCACCGCGCGCGGTCGCGGTGAGCTTGACCAGCTCCAGGTCGGGACGCGGGTTCTCCATGCCCCACAGGTAGAACCGGTACGGCAGCACGTACGGCACCCGCGACTGCGGGTCGTCGATGCCGACCAAGCGGGCACCGGCCTCGTCGTACCGCCCGCAGGCCCGGTCCATCAGGACGTGCTCGGCGTCGTTGCGCGCCAGCAGTGGCGTCTGCCCCCAGTCCAGCGGCAGCGGCCGGTCGTCCCACCTGCGCGGGGTCGGGCCGATCTCGAAGCGCTGCCGTAGCGGCTGGGTCAGCTGCGACCCGTCGCCGTAGTGCAGCGTGTAGGAGCCGACCTCCTGGCCGACACGGCCGCCGTCGTAGAGGTCCGGCTCGAGCAGCGCGTGGGCGAAGACGAGCCACGTGGGCCGGCCGCCGACGGCGATGTCGGCGGTCGCGCCCGACGCGACCAGGAGCACCGCGCGCTCCCGGTCGCCGAACCGGAACGGCAGCCCGTGCAGCTGCCGCTCGCCGAGCTGCACGTCGTCGGGGTCCTCGAAGATGTCGACGCCGGCGTTGGCGACATCGGCCAGGTCGAGGGGCTGGTAGCCCATCGGATCCTCCTGCCGCGAAGGGCTCGGGTAGCTCGGGATCATCTCTGCCTCACGGACCTATCGGCCGGCGCCGAAGCGGGGGTCGTCGTCCAGGTCCTCCAAGGTCGCGACGTTCGTCGTGCCGAGGCCGTCGTACACGTCGCGGGCACGGGCCCGGAGGTAGAGCGCCCGCGCCAGCCCGCCGACGACGGCCAGCGCCGCGATCACGAACAGCGTGGTGTTGACCGCCGGCGACCCGCCGGAGAACAGGTCGAAGTGGCGGATGACCATGGCGAACACGACGGCCAGCGCGATCGAGGCGGTCAGCGGGGCGATCAGCGTGCGCCACAGCCCGACCTCGGGGTGGTGGCGGCGCATGTAGACGACCACCGCGAGCGCGCACATCGCCCACAGCGCGATGATGCCGAGGAAGCCGAGCGCGCTGCCCCACAGCAGCAGGCCGAGGTACGGGTCGACGTCGAGGGCGACGCAGACCACCAGGACCACGATCGCCGCGACCGTCTGGGCGGCACCGGCCACCCACGGCGAGCTGGTGCGCGGGTGGGTGCGACCGAATGCGGACGGGATGAGCCGCTCGCGACCCAGGGCGTAGGTGTACCGGTTGCTGGCGTTGTGCAGGGAGAGCAGCGCGGCGAAGGCGCTGAGGAGGATGAGCAGCGAGACGACGTCACCGAACCACGACGGCAGCTGCTGGTCGAAGAGCGCCAGCACCAGGCCGGCCGGGTCGGCACTCGCGGCGTCCGCGATGTTGCCGGCACCGTAGGCGGTGACGACGGCGTAGGCCATGATCGCGTAGAAGACGCCGATGACGGCGACGACGAGGTAGGTCGCGCGGCGCACGGTGCGAGCGCCACCGGAGGCCTCCTCGGAGTAGATCGCGGTGGACTCGAAGCCCATGAACGCACCGAAGATCAGGCCGTACATCGGGCCGGCGCTGGGGTCGAGCACCGCGGACGGCGAGAACGACTCGGCCGAGAAGCCCGAGGCGCCGCCCTCGGCGAAGACGCACACGGCCAGGATCACCAGGGCGACCATCTCCAAGGTGAGCACGACGGTCAGGACCTTCGCACTCGCGGTGATGCCGCGGTAGCCGAGGACGGCGACCGCCACGACGCCGATCCCGGCCCAGACCCACCACGGCAGGTCGACACCGAGCAGGCGCTCGGCGGACTCCTGGGCGTAGAGCCCGAGCGCGCCGTACGTGGAGATCTGCAGCGCGTTGTAGGCGACGACGGCCAGCAGGGCCGACGCGGAGCCGGCCTCCTTGCCCAGGCCGCGCGCGATGATCGCGTAGAAGGCGCCCGTGTTGCGGATGTAGCGCATCACCGAGGTCAGTCCGACGGCGAACAGCCCCATCACGACCGCGGCGACGAGGTAGCCGCCCGGGACGGCGGAGCCGCCCACGAAGAAGTGGAGTGGCATCACGGTCGCGACCAGCGTCAGCGGCGCGAGCGCCGCCATCGCGGTGAACACGAGCTCCGGCAGGCTCAGCGCGTTGCGCGCCAGTCCGGTCCCGGTCGTGGTGGGCTCCCCCAGTGCTGCTTGTGACATCGTCGGCTCCTCAGTCAGATCGGGCCGGAGACTCCGGCGGGCACCGGTCGTCCACCTGGTCGGCGGCGACGGTCACGACGAGCAGCAGGCGACCCCGGGAATGCGACGGCGCTCTCGTTGCGAAGGTGCGGTGCCCGACCCTAGGTACCCGACCCCCTCACGGCAAGCCGTTCGTGCGCCTGCAGGGCGGCCTAAGTGTCGATCGGTCTCACACGGCGGCCCAGGCGCTTCCGTTATGACCGATGGGGCCATTCGTAGCGACGTTTTGGCCTAGGATGGCCAGCCAAAGTTGAGTGCGAAAATTTTCTGGGGAGGCGTGTCGGTGGACACCGCGGACGAGGCGATCGTCGAACTGCTCAAGCGCGACGGACGGCTCGCTCACCGCGAGATCGCGCGGCTCTCGGGACTGCCGCGCTCGGCCGTCGCCACCCGCATGCACCGCCTGCTCTCCTCAGGCGAGGTCGCGATCCGCGGCGTGGTGCACCCTGCCGTGAGCGGCCGCGGCTCGTTGGCCTACGTCGGCCTCAGCGTGGACGGCTGCGCCGTCCCGGTCGCGAGCAGGATCGCCGAGCGGGACGACGTCTCGTTCGTCTCGCTGCCCACCGGCCACCACGACGTGGTCACGGAGCTTCGCGCCGAGTCGGCGCTCGCGATCGACACTGCCGTCGGCGAGCTGCGCGCGATCCCTGGCGTCCGCGCGATCGACACCGTCCCGTACGTGGAGGTGATCCGGGACGTGGTCGGTCCGACCGGGGTCCTGCACCACACGGTCGACGCGACCGATCTCATGCTGCTACGGGCACTGCAGGAGAACGGGAGGGCGTCGTACGTCGAGCTCGCCGGGCTCGTCGCGCTCTCCCCTGCCGGGGTGCGACGCCGCGTGGTGCGCCTCGTCGAAGGACAGGTCATCCGGATCGGCGCTCTCGTCCGCCAGTCGGGGCGCGACCACCAGGTCGCCATGGGCCTCGGCATCCGGCTCGCGGGCGACCACCGCGACGTCACCGAGGCACTGCTCGGCATGCCGGCGGTCAGCTTCCTGGCCCGCACCCTCGGCCGCTTCGACCTGCTCACGACGCTGCGGTCCTTCACCCCCGGCCAGCTCACCGAGGCACTGGAGGCGGTGCGCTCGCTGCCCGGGGTGCACGGGGTGGAGAGCTGGAGCCACCTTCGGTTCGTGAAGGAGAGCTACGCCTCGACCCATCTGGCCACCAGTCTGGCCACCCATCTGCCCAGCAATCTGCCCAGCAATCTGGGTGGCTGACGGCGCGCGGGAGCGCGGCCGTCATCGGCTCGCCGTCGGCTCCGATGCCAAGGCGGCGCCGCGCCGGGCGTTGCGTCGGCTCCCGTTGATCCGGTCGTTGAAGCGGTCAACGGCCCAGATCATCCGCAGCCCCAGCCGGCCCATCATCATCGGGGGCGGGAACTTCGGCTTCTCCTGCCACAGGGTCTGCAGGTCCTCGTGCCGCTCGCCGTCGACGATCGCGTCGGCGATGAGCGTGCCGACGTACGGCGCCTGGGCGAGGCCGTGGCCGTTGCAGGCGATCGAGTAGTGGATGCGGTCGTCGAGCTGACCGGCCAGCGGCAGCCAGGACGAGGTGATCGCGATCCATCCGCCCCAGGCGCGCTCCACGGCGACGTCGGCCAGAGAGGGGAACCGGGTCGCGAAGGCGTCGGCCAGCTCCCGCACGAGCGCGGGGTCCGGTGTCCGCGGCGGGAGCGGGTAGCGCGTGCCGCGCTCGAGCCGGCGGACGCCGAAGACGATCGTGTTGCGCGGGGTCAGCCGGTAGTTCTCCATGATGGCGTGCTGGGTCACGAGTCCCATCCGGCTGGTCCAGCCCAGCGCGGCGAGACGGCGAGGGTCGATCGGCTCGGTCTCGACCTCGATGACGTAGATCGGCACGGAGAGGTGCTTCGGCGTGATGTCCCACTCGCCGGCGAAGGCGTTGGTGGCCAGCACGACCCGGTCCGCGCGCAGCCGGCCTCGAGGAGTCGTCAGGACGACACCGCCGTCCTCGCGCCTGATGTCGGTGACCTTGGTGCGCTCGAAGACCCGCGCCGGCGTGCCGAGCAGCACCTGCCGCATGCCGAGGGTGAACTTGCCGGGGTTCATCATCCCGCCGACGACCTCGCGCATCCCGCCGACGAAGCCCCGTGGGATCCCCAGCTCCTCGCTCGTCCCGACCTGGACGTGCCCACCAGCCCGGGTCACGATCTTCGCCACACGTCGCACCCGGCCCATCTGGCCGCGCGAGACCGCGGCGAAGGCGTTGCCGGTCGCCTCGTAGTCGCAGTCGATGTCGTGCTTGGCGATGAAGTCCTCGACGTGGTGGGCGGCGCGCTCGGCCAGCCGCATCATGCCCGGCATCCTCTTGCGGGAGAGCAGGTTGAGCAGCTGCAGGTCACCGCCCGGGGCCCCGGCGAGCTGCCCGGCGTTGCGCGAGCTCGAGCCGTGTCCGCAGAACTCCGCCTCCAGCAGCACGACGTCCTGACCGCGCTCCGCCAGCCGCAGCGCCGTCGACATGCCGTTGATGCCGCCGCCGACGACGGCGACGTCGCAGGCCAGGTCACCGACCAGGGGTGGCCGGACGTCCGCGGGCGGGTCGACCCAGCCCGTGAAGTCGGCGTACTCGACGTGGTCGGTCCTCATGCGAGCACATCCTTCGGCGCGACTGCCTCCGACGCCCGGCCCGGCGCCACGTTGTGGTCGTGCAGTGCGCGGTAGGCGAAGAAGTAGGTGAACAGCTGCAGGCCCCACACCGTGAGCGCCAAGGCGTAGAAGAGCGCACGGTCCTGGAGCGGATCGACGGAGGCCGGGAACGGGAAGAAGTCGTAGCCCAGCGCGATCCCCGTCCCGGCGAGGCTGACCAGCAGGGTGGCGATGGCGACCTTCGTCGCACCGATGTCCCACAGCCGCTTGGTGAGGTAGACCAGGAAGACCAGCGTCAGCAGGTTCACGACGAGGTAGATCGTCGCCGGACCGGTGTAGAGAATGTGGTGACCGGCGTCGTCGACGTGGTCCTGGAACTTCGACTGGCCCAGGTAGAGGCCGGCGCCGATGCCCACGGCGAAGATCGCGACGTCCACCGCGACGCTCGACTTGTAGCGGTGCGTCACCGCCAGGAACCCGACGACGAGCAGCAGGGTGATGCCGACCGAGCGCGAGAACGCGTCGAGGAAGAACGCGACCGCGTACTGCGGACTGGCCTCTCCGGCCGCCTTGTCCTCGGGGAAGCGGAGCGCCCAGATCAGGAAGTTCACCCCTGAGGTGGCGATGATGAACCACTCGAGGCCGAGCAGGTAGTTGCCGTACTGCTTGATGAACTTCCAGCCGGCCCAGTAGCCGCCGGCGATCATGATCACGTCGCCGACCAAGAACGCCAGGGCGTAGATGTCGTCCCTCATGTCTCTTTCCTTCAACTCAGGTGTGGATCTCCGGCTGTGGCGCTGGAGAACGGTGATGTCCGGTCGAGCGGCGTGCCGCCGCGACATGAAGCCGCGGCGGCACGCTCGGGGCTAGGAGCCGGTGACTGCGGCGCGCCGACCCGTGCGAGCACGGGAGACCAGCACGGTCACGACGACGAGGAGCGCCAGTACGCCCGCGATCCAGTAGCCGGTGCCGTAGAGGCTCTCGGCCGCGACCTCGAGCGTCGTTCCGGGCACCGGGACCACGGACGCGCTGAGATCGGCGCTGACCAGTGCGGTTCCGAAGGCGAAGCCCACCGCCATGAAGGTGCCGGCGACACCTGCGGCCATTCCGGCCTTCTCCTCCGAGACGGCCATCTGCACCATGGTGAAGCCGGCGGCATAGCCGATGCTGCATCCCAGGCCCATGACGGCGGCGCCGACCAGGTAGTGCCACTGTTGATTGTGGGCCACCGCCAGCCAGGCGAGGCCACCGACGCTGATGAGTGCTCCGACGACGAAGACGGGCACGCCGCGACCGTTGGTGACGGGCCGGTCGACCAGGATGCTGCCGATCAGGAAGGTCACCGCGAACGGAACCATCAGCCAGCCGGTCTCCAGGGCGCTGAGCCCGAGACCGTAGGCATCGGTCGGGCGGAGCGCCTCAGGGATGATCTGCGCGTAGGTGCTGAGCAGGAGCAGGAAGGCCGAGTTCACGGCCGCGAACAGCGCGATGCAGACACAGGACGCTGTCACCAGAGGCGTCTTCATCATGGCGACGTCGAAGACCGCCGAGCTCGACCGGCGCTCCACGCGGATCCAGGCGATGCCGCCGACGACGCCGAGCGCCAGCGGAATGAGGGCAGCGTTCCCCCAGACCAGACCCTGGGTGAGGGTCAGCAGGATGGCCGCGACCCAGGCGATCATCCACACCGTGCCGAGTGCGCCGACCCGACCGGAGCGCTCGGCAGGAGGCGTGTGCGGGATCGCGACGAACAGCACGATCGTGGTCGCAGCACTCACGGCCGTGAGGATGACGAAGAAGCTGCGCAGCGACAGGTCCTGGACGATGAGGCCGCCCCCGATCATGCCGACGACGATGCCGACGCCGGTTGCGATCACCAGCACGGCCACGCCCACGGTGATCCCGTTCTCACCGAGGTTGCGGCGAAGGAAGCCGAGCGGCAGCAGCTGCGCCGCGCAGCCGAACCCCATCAGGACGCAGCCCGCGAGAAGAGTCGCGTAGGAGTCCCCCATGGCAGGAACGAGTGCGCCGACGGTGAGGAAGGCCGACGCCGCCGCGGAGGTGTTCCGGTCGCCGTACACGTCGGCCAGCCGCGGCAGCAGGATGAAGCCCGCTCCCCCGCCGAGCGTCAGTGCGGTGTAGAGCCAGGTCGTCTCCGCCACCGTCGCCAGCCCGTACTGCGCCTGGATGACCGGCAGCAGCGGCGGGAGGATGAAGATGACGGCGTTGGTCAGCACGACCATGAGGGCGCCGACGCCGATGAGCAGGCTCTTGCTGGTCGCCGGGTCGCGCCTGGCGCCGCGGGCGGCGCTGGCTGGTGCATGGGTCTTGGTCATGGAGGTCTCCGATTCCTGCGTCGAGCGCTGGGCGGGCTGGTGTGATCCGGCTCATACGCTAGGCCATAGTTGGTCACCTGATCTAGATGTCCGTCCAAGTTGTTCGACCAACTTTTTCCGGCAGCGCCGCCTCCGCAACTCGTCACTGACGCACTGCTAGAATCGACGTGACTTAATCAAACGTCTAACTCGCTCGAGTGTTCTGCTCCGGAGGTCCCCCATGCCGCGTATCCCGGTCGCCCAGCGACGCAGCGACTTCATCGAAGCCGCCGTGGAGGTGATCGCGAGCCATGGGATCGACGGTGCGACGACGCGACGCATCGCGGAGCAGGCCAAGGCGAACGTCGCGATGCTGCACTACTGCTACGACTCCAAAGAGGACCTGTTCGCCGACGTGTTCGAGTTCGTCGCTGCCAGCTATCGCGGCGTGGTGGAGGACACCGCACCGCACGCCGGCCTCACCGACACGGCTCGTCGGCTCCTTCGCGGCGTCATGGAGCGCTACCTGGAGTCGGCCAGCTTCACCGCTGCGACCCTCGAGCTCATCAGCTGGGCGCGACGGCAGCACGGCGACCGGGGCATCGCCGTGTACGACCAGGCGCTCGACACCATGCGCACGGTCCTGCGCGGCGCCGCCGGTGACGACCCGGTCAGCCCGGAGGCCCTCGACGAGATCGCCTACGTCATCGCCACCCTGGCCGACGGGTTCGCCCTCAGCTGGTTGACCTACGGCGACCGCGCCGCCGCCACTGCCCAGATGGACATCGTCGTCGCGGTGCTCGACTCGTGGCTGGCGGCGCGGGTCGCGCCCGCAACCGCGTAGGTCACAACGGCAGGTCGGGCGAGTCGACGCCCACCACCCGGTCGCCGCAGAAGACCCGAACCGACTCGGCCGGCCCATGGCCCCCGATGCCGGCCGGACCCCAGAAGCTCTGGGCCGAGTCATCACCGAGGTCGGCGACCTTGGCGCCGTTGACCCGCACCTCGCCGGCCACGATCCGCGCGCCGACCTCGATGGCTCGGTCGGTGTCGCTGCCGAACACATAGGCGTCGAGGCCCGACGGGTGGGCATTGGCGATCCGTAGCGCCTCCTCCTCACTGTCCACCGCGTGCAGTGAGACGAGCGGGCCGAACAGCTCGGCCGTCGCCCGGACGGGGTCGGCACCCACGGCCACCGTGGGCGACAGGAAGTAGCCGTCGAGCTCCGGTAGGCGGGCGGGCTGGTGGACCGTGGCCCCGAGCTCGCGCAGCCCCTCGATCCGCTGCTGCAGGGTCGCGTAGTGCGGCGCGTTGGAGATCGGCCCCACGTCGCTGCCCTCGTCGAGGGAGTGACCGATGACGAGCTTCTCGATCCGCTCGGTCAGCGCCTCCAGCAGCGGAGCGACCAGCCCGCGGGGGGCGAGGACCTTGCCGGGGCCCTCGCACCACTGCCCGTTGAGCTTGGTCATGCCCTCGAGGATGCCGTCCGCGGTGACGTCGATGTCGGCATCGTCGAGCACGAGCACCGGGTTGTTGCCGCCCAGCTCCAGTTGCAGGACCTTGAAGTCCTCCGCCGCGGCGCGCGCGATCGCGCGGCCCGCCCCCGGTCCGCCGGTGAAGGAGACGATCTTCACCCGCGGGTCGGAGGTCAGTCGCGCGCCGACATCGCCCGCGCCGTGCACCAGCTGCAGCGCGCCGCTCGGCAGACCGGCCTCGATGAAGCACTCGGCGACGAGCTGTGCGCTACGGGGCGCGTGCTCCGACGGCTTGAGGATCACCGGACAGCCGGCCGCGATCGCGCTGACGACCTTCGCCGCCGGAATGAAGCTCGGGCCGTTCCACGGCGTCAGGATCGCGGCAGGACCCCACGGCACCTTGTACAGCCGGACGTCGCGACCCCCGGCCTCCAGGGCGGTGACCCGGGGAATGCTCACCAGGTCGGCCGCCGTCGCGCGGATCCGGAACGGCAGGAACGCCGCCACCTTGCGGGTCACGCTGATCGGCGTACCGCTGGTGAGGGCGTCGGTCCGCGCGATCTCGTCGGTGCGCCGTTCGATGATCGCGGCGGCACGCTCGAGCATCTCGGCCCGCTCCTGCCGGGCCTCCTCGTCCCATCGGCCGACGTCGTAGCTCAGCTCGGCGTGCCGCAGGGCGCGCTCGAGGTCGTCGGGAGTGGTGCTGACGGCGCGGTGGACGCGCTGGCGCGTGTTGGGGTCGAGGTTCCACGCGTCATCCACGGTGGCGCATTCGCTCCACTCGTCGGCGATGTAGTTCAGCGGCTGGGGCATCTCGATCCCGGGGGCGATCTGGGGGTCGGGCATCAGGGTCACCTCTGCAAATAGCGGTTGGTCAGGACTGGAGGTCGACGACGATGCGCGTGACGTCACCGGACAGCATCTGCTCGAAGCCGTCGTTGATCTCGGCGAACGGGATGACGCGCGTGACCATCTCGTCGAGCAGCAGGCGGCCCTGCTGGTAGAGCCGCGCGAACTGGGCGATGTCCTCGCGCGCCTGGCCCGAGCCCATGTAGGAGCCGATGAGGCGCTTCTCCTCGAAGAAGAAGTCGAGGGCGGGCACGCTGAGCTCCGTGCCGGCCGGCGCGATGCCGACCAGGCACGCGGTGCCCGTGGGCCGCAACAGGGCCAGGGCCGTCTCGGCGGTCCGGGCCGAGCCGACGGCCTCGAAGGAGTAGTCCACGCCGTCGCCGAGCTGACGGCGCAGCTCCGCCACGGTGTCACCGTCGCCGCCGTTGATGACGTGGGTGGCGCCGTACCCGCGGGCGGCCTTCAGCCGATCGTCGTCGAGGTCGATGGCCACGATCGCCGAGGCGCCGGCGAGCCGCGCGCCCTGGATGATCGCGGACCCGACGCCGCCGCAGCCGATCACGGCGACCGTGCTCCCGGGTCGCACCTGGGCGCCGCGGAACACGGCACCGACGCCGGTGATGATGCAGCAGGCCAGCAGGCACCCGACCTGCAGCGGTACGTCGTCCGGGAGCCTGACCAGCGCGTTCTCACGCATCAGCACGTGCTGCGAGAAGGCACCGATGCCGCCGAGCCGCTCGATCGGCTGGCCGTCGACCGTCTGGAACGCCGGGGTCGCCCGGCGGCGGACCTCGTCGAGCCGCTGGCACTGCGTCGAGTGCCCAGCCTCGCAGTTGACACAGCGGCCGCAGGACGGGGTGAGTGCACCGACCACCCGGTCACCCGGACGCAGCGACGCCACGTCGGCGCCGACCGCCTCCACCACACCGGCCACCTCGTGTCCCACCACGACGGGCAGGTCGGTCGGCACCGTGCCGGTCATGTAGTGCAGGTCGCTGTGGCACAGCCCCACGTTGGTGACCGCGATCCGCACCTCGTGCGGCTCCGGGTCGTCGACCCGGATCGTGGTCAGCTGGAGCGGCTCGTTGACGGCGGTCAGGACCGCGGCCTGGGTCTCGATCATGTCTGTTCTCTTCTCTGTGGATGCTCGCGCCGCTCAGGAGCGGGACGACGAGCGGGGGTCCTTGGCGGCCAGGAAGCCCTGGACGCCTGCCGTGAGCACGCCGCTGTCCCACGACGCCTGGGCAGCGACGTCCTCGCGGGCGAAGGCGGCCTCGACCTCCTCGGCGAGCGGGCGCAGCAGCGCGAGATGGAGGGCGGTCGTGTTGCCCTCGGGTGTCCACCCGACGACGGTCTCGATCGCGCGGTCGAGCAGCGCCGTCGGCTCGACGACCTCGTCGAGCAGTCCGATCCGCAGCGCCTCGTCGGCGCCGACCCGCGGGGACCCGAGGACGATGCGCATCGCGTGGTGGCCGACGAGGCGCCGGAGCAGCACGCTGGAGGCGTTCGAGATCGTGATCCCCCGGCCGTTCTCCGGCTGGTAGTACTCGGTCGCGGGGGTCCCGATGCGAGCGTCGCAGCACAGCGTGATCTCCGAGGCTCCCCCGACCGCGATGCCGTTGACGGCCGCCACCACCGGGACCCGGGTCGCGAGGATGGCGCGGGTGATGTCGTGGAAGCTCGCGAACGCCTCACGGAACTCCGTGTCGGTCGTGGGCGCGCTGCGCAGATCCTCACCGGCCGAGAAGGCGCGGCCCGCGCCGGTGAGCACGATCCCGCGCACACTCTCGCCGGTGCCGAGCTCGCGGATCACCCGCGCCAACCGCAGGCGGGTCGCGACGTCCAGGGCGTTGAGCCGCTCGGGACGCCGCAGCGTCAGGACCGCGACGCCTCGGACGATGTCGACGTCGAGGGATCCGGAGCCCTCGGTGGGATGGGACATGTCTACCTCCTCGGCTTGGCGACGTCGTAGGTCACACCGGGAGACTCCTGGGCCCGTGTCTTCAGGGCCGGCTTGGAGACCCGTTCTGACGGAGTCCGGGGGAAGTCGGTGACGAACTCGACGTAGCGAGGCACCTTGAAGCGCGCCAGCTGCCGGCCGGCACGCTCGACGATCTGCTCGGCGGTCGCCCGATCGGCCGGCACGCCGGCGGCCAGCTGGACGAAGGCCTTCACCTCCTCGCCGAGGGTGTCGTCGGGTTCGGCGACGACGGCGGCCGTGACCACGCGGTCGTCGCGTTCGAGCGCTGCCTCGACCTCGACGCAGGCGACGTTCTCACCGCCCCGCCGCACCATGTCCTTGATCCGCCCGACCAGCTGGATGCCGCCGTCGGGGCGACGGACCACGAGGTCACCGGTGTGCAACCAGCCGTCCCGCAACACCTCGGCGGTGGCATCGGGACGGTTCCAGTAGCCACTCATCATCGGCGTCCCGGAGACGACCAGCTCGCCCGGCTGCCCGTCGGGTACGTCGGTGTCGCCGGGGTCGTGGGGGTCGACGACGCGCACCTGCTTGGTCGGCACGGGTCCGCCCAGACTCCCGCTCGCCACCGCCGCGGTGTCGTCGAACGGGCTGAACAGGTCGATCCCGGACTCCGTCATGCCGTAGACCTCGCGCCACGGAGCGCCCCAGCGCTCCTCGAGCTGAGCGTGCAGGGCGACCGGGATGCCGGAGCACAGCACCATGCGGAGCGCGTTCTCACGGTCGTCGGGGCTGGGCGGCTGCTTGAAGAGCAGCGTCGGCATGGAGCCGAGCACGTAGAAGAACGTCGCGCCGTGCCGGCGTACGTCCGCCATGAAGGTCGAGGCCGAGAACCGGGGCAGCACGACCAGCGGCGCGCCCACGGTGAGCGCGACCGCGGTGTTCCACTGCGGGTCCATGTAGGAGTACGGCTGGGAGGTGATCAACACGTCGTCGCGTCCCAGGCCGGTCACCGCGGAGCAGATCCAGCCCAGCCGCACCCAGTACCCGTGGGTGAGCATGCAGGCCTTCGGGAAGCCGGTCGTGCCCGAGGTGTACTGCAGGTTCGCCAGCGTCCCGCCGCTGACCGGCACGGCCGGCGCCGCGTCCGGGAAGGGCTCGGACCCGTCGTCGGCGACATCGACGACCCGCACTCCAGTCAGCTCACCGTCGTCGTGGACGACCTCGGTGACCAGGCCGGAGCGCTCCGCGTCGGTGAAGACCACGCGGGCGCCCGAGTCCCGCAGCACGAACGCCAGGTCGGCACGCTGGTAGCCGCAGTTGACCGGTACGGCGACCGCGCCGGCCTTCAGCGTCGCGAGCCAGACCACGGGCCAGTGCACGACGTTCGGCAGCATGATCGCGACCCGGTCGCCCGGCTGCACGCCGTCGACCTCGATGAGTCGGTGGGCCAGCCGGGACGTCCAGGCGTCGATCTCCGCGAAGCTCCACGACCACTCGCCGAAGCGCAGGAACTCCCGGGTGCCGGCGTCCTGCGCGCGCCGGGCGAGCAGCGCCGTGAGCGTCGGGACCGAGGGCTCCTGGCCCATCTGCTCCGGCGGCACGACCGGCTGGTCGGTGAGGTGGGTGGTCATCGGTCGCTCCTCTGCTCGAGCAGTCGGGCCGCCTCGCGGACGACCCAGGTCAGCGTCGGGTCGGTGCTCTTCATCCACTCGGGGTGCCACTGGACCCCCAGGACGGGGTGTCCCGGCACCTCGATCGCCTCGACGACGCCGTCGCCGGTCCGGCCGGTCACGACCACGCCGACACCACAGCGGTCGACGGCCTGGTGGTGCCAGGAGTTGGTGATCGCGTCGCCGCCGAACAGCTCGGCGGCGACCGAGCCCGGCGTGAAGGAGACAACGTGGTCGACGGTGCCGTCGGTCGGCGCGGTCTCGGGCGACAGGTGGGTCACCGACCCCGGTGGCAGGTCCGGCACGAGCGTCCCGCCGAGGGCGACGTTGAGCACCTGCAGGCCGCGGCAGACGCCGAGCACCGGGATGCCGCGGTCGACGGCGGCCCGGGTCAGCGCGATCTCGTACTCGTCGCGCGCGACGTCGTGGACCATCGGGTTCGTCCGTGGGTCGATGTCCCGGACCACCGAGGTGTCACCGCCCCAGAAGGCGGGGTGGACATCCTGCCCACCGGTGATCACGACGCCGGAGAGCCACTCGCAGATCGCCGCGACGTCGGTGTCGTAGGACAGGTGCACCGGGAGTCCCCCGGCCTCGGCGATCCGCGTCGCGAAGTCCGACATCGAGGTGTCGATGCAGCGGTCGCCGTACCGCTCGTCAGCCCGCTGCAGCAGGGAGAGCCGGAACCGGCGGCCGGTGATGCCGATCAACGGCCGCATTCCCGCGGCCTCCTCACGCGCGCTCACGGGAACTCGAAGTAGCGCGTCGACTCCCACTCGGAGAGCTCGGCGAACGGATCGCCGCCCTTGGTGTGGAACTCCATCCACTCCCACCGCCGGGAGGCGACCCAGAAGTCCACGAACTCGTCGCCGAGGTACTCACGCAGCAGAGGGTCGGCCTCCAGCGCCGCCCCTGCCTTCGACATCGTGTCGGGGATCCGCGACACGCCGCTGTCGTCGGGAAGGCACCACGCCATGTCCGTGACCTGCTCGGGCGGCTCGATGCGCCGTTCGATCCCGGCCAGGACGCCGGCCAGCACGACCGCGAGCGTGAGGTAGGGGTTGGCGTCGGCGCCCGGCAGTCGGTACTCCAGGCGCGAGTACTTCGGGTGCCCGGTGATCGCGCGCACCGCGGCCGTCTTGTTGTTGACGCCCCAGCTCACCGTGGTGGGCGGGCCCGTCAGGTCGACCAGCCGACGGTACGACGTGATCTGCGGCATCACGACGGAGGTCGCGCCCGCCATCGTGGCGAGCAGCCCACCGACCGCGTGGCGCATCAGCTCCGAGGGTCCGTCCTCGGCGAAGAAGCGATTCACCCCGTCGCTGTGGAGGGAGAGGTTGATGTGGGCACCTTGGCCGAAGCCCGCGGTCGGCTTGGCCATGAACGAGACGGTGTGACCCCGCTCGAAGGCCACCTCCCGCATGATCTGGCGGGTCCTCGCCCAGCCGTCGCACAGCGCGACCGGGTCCGTCGGGGCGAGGTTCAGCTCGGTCTGCCCGGGGGCCGCCTCGTCGGTCCATGCCTCCCACGTGATGCCGACCCGGTCGAGCCGGTCGACCACGGCCTCCATGTAGTCGACCCAGTCCTTGGACCGCGCCAGGTGGTACGTCGCCCCCGTGCTGCCACCCAGCGGCGTCAGGTCGCGGTAGCCGACCCTGCGGGCCTCCTGGACGGACTCCTCGAACAGCGTCGCCTCGATCTCGACGGCGGCGGTGGCGCCGTACCCGAGAGCGGCGAGCCGGTCCACCAGTCGGCGGACGAGGTTGCGCGGACAGATCGGCACCGGTGTGCCGTCCTTGAGCCAGTAGTCCCCGATGACCGAGTCCAGGCCGGGCTTCCACTCCACCAGGGTGGACATGTCCGGGATCATCTGGATGTCGTAGATGTTGCCGCGCCACTCCGGGAAGGCGTCGCCGAGGACGATCTCGTTGTTGAGGTCGATGGCGAACAGGATGTCCGCGAAGGCGAAGCCGGTGTCCTTGCCCGCGGCGAACTTCGCCAGCGAGACGTTCTTCCCGAGGAGGCTTCCCTCGTGGTTCGTGGCCTCGAGCCGGACCGCCCGCGCGGGGGTCGGCGAGGCGGAGTCCGTGAGCTGAGAGCGGTCAGACATCGAAACGCACCTTCCAGGAAGCGGCCGTCATGACCGACATCTGCGACAACGTGCCCCGGACCCGCAGACCGGAGGCCAGGGCGGTGAGGAAGTCGTCGGCGCCGCTGAAGACGCCGGCGAGGAGATCGGCGGGCCCGGCGACCAGGTACTCGGTCGCCCCCTCGCCGAACCGGCCGTGCTCGGGCCCGTCCGGCCCTTCGGTGTCGACGAGGAGGACCTCGGGAACGCCCCGGATCCCCCGCGTCAGCTGCCAGAAGCGGGCCGCCGCCTCACGCCAGTGCGGCAGCGGGGGCTGCAGGGCGCGCAGAACGCCGGCGGCGAGCGCCGCGTCACCGCTCGGCTCCCCCACGGGCGCGAAGCGGGCGTGGAGATCGACCACGACCGTCGCGTCCGGTGCGACCAGGACCCCGCTGCTCACCTCGACGGCGCCGGCGCCGAAGGCGATCGTCGCCGCCTGAGGCGTGTCGTGCGAGCGGACCGCGACGACGCCCGCGGTCCGGGCCAGGCCGTCGGCAGCGTGACCGCTCCGAGCGGAGTCACCCAGGGTCCGCCCGATCAGGCGGACCAGCGGACTCGCGTCGTCCTCGATCAGGATGTGCGATCCCTGCTGCGGCGTCGGCAGCGCGGTGATCGTCGTCGTTTCGGCCATTCCTCGGTCCCTCCGACCTCGTGTACCGGTGATCGATCTTAGTCATCTGACTCGATCGGTTGACCATGATGGTGAGACCTGCGCCACGGGCTTGTCAACCAGCTGTTCGCGCCGGCGTCCGATTCGCCCGATCCCGACCAGGACCTTGACGACGCGTGATCCGCCCCACACACTTGGTCACCTGACCCAATCATCTGACTAAGAGCCGACGCGCAAGAGAGGTCCCCATGACGAGTAGCAACACAGCGGCGGAAGGAACGCCCCGACCCGGTGAGCTCGGCACCGTCGGCGGCCTCGACGAGGGACACCTCAGTCGCAACCAGCTGGTCGGCCTGGCGCTGGCGTCGTACATCCCGCCCGTCGGGCTGGCCTCGGTCCCGGCGCTGGTGCTGGCCACCGCGGGCAACGGCGCCTGGCTCGGGTCACTCATCGCGGCGGTGTCGACGAGCCTGGTCGGTCTCGCGATCATCGCCTTCGCCCGGCGCTACGTGGTCACGGGCTCGCTCTACTCCTACATCTCCCACGTGTTCGGCCCGTGGGCGCGGATCCTCATGGGCGCCGCGCTGTTCCTGGGGTACGTCGCCCAGATCGGCGCCATCGCCTTCCTCGTCGGGCTCTTCACGGGGAGCTTCCTGCTCTCGGTGGGCGTCGACTCCAGCTTCGACGTGGGCGTCCAGATGCTCGTCTACAGCGGCGCCGTGCTGGTCGCGGGCACCATCGCCTACCGCGGCCTCGACACGTCGGTGCGGTCGGCGGTCACCCTGGCGGCGGTGTCGGTACCGCTGATGGTGCTGGTCACGGCGGCTGCCGCCGTCCGCTCCGGCCTGGACCTCGGGGCGCAGCTGTCCCTCGAAGGGGCGACCACGAGCGGCATCTTCCAAGGCGTCGCCGCCGGCGCCGTGTTCCTCGTCGGGTTCGAGAGCAGCACGGCGCTCGCCGCGGAGACGCGCGACGCCCGGCGCGCGGTCCCGCTCGCGGTGATGTGCGTCCCCGCCGGTCTCGGTGCCCTCTACGTGGTGGCCACCTTCCTCCAGGTGCCCGCGCTGGTGGCCGCAAGCGAGGCCCTGGCGGCCGGCACCTCGCCCGCGGCGGCGCTCGCCATCCAGGGCGGCCTGGGCTCCACCGTCGCCACGGCGACCGACCTGGTCCTGGCGATCGCCACCTTCGCCGCGCTGATCGGGTTCATCAACTACGGCTCACGCTTCGTGGCCACGTTGGCGGCCGACGGGTTGCTGCCCGCGCGCACCGGCCGGATCCACCCGCGCCACCAGAGCCCCGCGGCCGCGGTGGTCACCATCTGCGTGCTGGGCCTGGGCGCGATCCTCGTCATGGTCGCCCTCAACCCCGACAACATCCTCAACGTCTACAACTCAGTGGCGACGCTCATCGTCTACTTCTGGGTCCTCCCCTACCTGCTGATCTGCGCCGGCGCCCTCAAGCTCCTGGCGCGCGAGGGTCGGCTCGGGCCGCTGGCGGTCGTCGGCACGGTCGCCGGCGCGGCCGCCATGGCCTGGCTGTACCTGAACGGGCTGATCAACCCGCCGGCGTCACCGCTGGACGCGATGTCCTACGTCGCCCTCGTCGCCCTGGCCGTCGTCTTCGTCGCCTTCGTGGCCGTCGACCTGCTCCGCCGCTCGAGTCGCACCGCCGAGGAGATCGCATGAACGTCGTCCACCAGCGCTACGTGGCCCACTCCGAGGCGCACTACGCCGGCAACCTCGTCGACGGCGCCTTCGGGCTCAGGTTGTTCGGGGACGCCGGCACGCACCTCGCGATCGTCATGGACGGCCACGAGAGCCTCTTCGCCGGCTACTCGTCGGTGGAGTTCCTCGCGCCGGTCCGCGGCGGGGACGTCATCGAGGTCGAGGCGCGACTCGCGGCGAAGGGCAACCGCAGCCGGACGATCGACTTCGAGCTGCGCGTCATCGCGCGCGCCGTCGACGACACCGGTCGGGCCGAGGTCCTCACCGAGCCCATCGTCGCCACCCGCGCCCGCGGCACGGGCGTCGTCCCCCACCCCACGAACTGACGGGGCCTCCGGGCTCACCCACACGGCTGAGAAGGAAGTGCAGCAATGAACCAGACCATCGCGACGGAGTACGCCGACATCGTCGTCATCGGCGCCGGCCTGTCCGGCATCGGCGTGGCGAAGCACCTGACGGATGCGTTCCCCGACAAGGAGTTCCTCCTGCTCGAGGCTCGCGCCGCGGTCGGCGGAACCTGGGACCTGTTCCGGTATCCGGGCATCCGCTCCGACGACTCGGTGCACACCTACGGCTACGACTTCAAGCCCTGGCTGCACAAGGAGGCGATCGCCGGCGGCGACCTGATCCGCGGGTACATCCAGGACACCGTCAACGAGTTCGGGCTCGCCGAGAGGCTTCGCCTCGGCCACAAGGTCACCGCGGCCGACTGGTCCAGCGAGGACGCGGAATGGACCCTGTACGTCACCGTGACCGACGAGGCGGGCAACGAGTCCGCGAAGGTCGTCCGGGCCAGGTTCGTCTTCAGCGGCACCGGCTACTACGACTACGACAAGGGCTTCGAGCCGCGGTTCCAGGGCCGTGAGGACTTCCAGGGCGACATCCTCCACCCGCAGCACTGGCCCGAGGACTACGACTACGGCGGCAAGCGCGTGGTCATCATCGGCAGCGGCGCGACCGCCGTGACGATGCTGCCCGCAATGCTGACGGGCGAGGGCGCGGCAGCCCACGTCACCATGCTCCAGCGCACGCCGAGCTACGTCGCGTCGATGCCCCAGGTCGACACGATCGCCCAGTTCCTGCTGAAGGTCTTCGGCAAGAAGCTCGGCTACCGGCTCACGCGGTTCAAGAACATCTGGCGCGACCACTTCCTGGTGTCCGTGCTGGTGAAGTTCCCCCGCTTCGGGCGCAAGCTCCTGCGCAGCATGACCGCCAAGGAACTCCCGAAGGGGTTCGACGTCGACACCCACTTCGCGCCGCCGTACAACCCCTGGGAGCAGCGCCTCTGTGCGACGCCCGACGGCGACTTCTTCAAGGCGATCCGCGATGGCAGCGCCGACATCGTGACCGACGAGATCGAGCGGTTCATCCCCGAGGGCATCCAGCTGAAGTCGGGCAAGAAGCTCGAGGCCGACCTCATCGTCACGGCGACCGGCCTGGTCATGCAGATGCTCGGCGGCATCCGGCCGACCGTGGATGGCGTCCCCGTCGACATCGCGGACCAGGTGCTGTACCGCGGCTCGCTGATCTCCGGCGTGCCCAACTGGGCGATGATGCTCGGCTTCACCAAGGCGACCTGGACCCTTCGCATCCGCAACGTCGCCCGCCTCGCCATCGAGGTGATCCGCGAGATGGACGCGAAGGGCTACGACATGGTCGTGCCGGTCGCGCCGGAGGGCATGCCCAAGCGGGACCTCTTCGACCTCTCGGCCGGCTACATGCAGCGTGCCCAGGACGAGCTCCCGCGCCAGGGCACCGGCCTGCCGTGGCAGATGCACACGACGTTCGTCAAGGACAACCGCCTCTTCAAGGGACGGCTGATCCACCCGGACCTGCGCTTCTCGTCCCGCACTGCCACCCGGTCTCCGCTCTCACGCATCGGAGCCGAGTCGTGAGCGCGCCGGACTTCACCTTCGCCCAGCGCGCCCAACGGGCCCTCCTGGTCGGTCTCGGCCGCCTGCCGGCACCACTCCAGCGGCTGCTGGCGCGGCCCCCGGTCAACAGCGCGGGCGACCGGATGGCGCCCGACCTGGCCCTCCTCATGAAGCTGAGCGCGAGCGGAGCCGACTACAGCGACCTGCCGCCCGCGGAGGCACGGGAGGTGACCGAGCGCGACCTCGCTCTCTTCGCGGCCCGCGTCCCCGCCTGTGCGGTCGAGGAGGAGGTCGAGATCGCGGACGGGCTGTGGGTCACGCGCTACGGCTCGGGTCAGCCGCCCCGAGCGGTGATCCTGTTCTTCCACGGCGGCGGGTTCGTCATCGGCAGCCGCGCCAGCTACACCGCACCGGCACGGATGCTCGCGCAGGGCACCGGGGCCGACGTCGTCTCGGTGGGCTATCGACTCGCTCCGGACCACCCCTTCCCCGCTGCGCAGGACGATGCCCTCACGGCCTGGAGGTACGTCGTCGCGCACGCGGCCGACTGGGGTGCCGATCCGCGTCGGATCGTCGTCGCCGGAGAGAGCGCGGGTGGCAACATCGCGGCAGTCCTGTGCCAGCAGGTGCGGGGCGACGCCGTCCAGCCGATGCTGCAGGTGCTCATCCAGCCCGTCACCGATCTCGTCGAGCACCGGCCATCCCAGGACGAGTTCGCCGGGTCGCCCGCGCTGTCGGCCAAGCAGATCGCCTGGTTCGTCGGCAACTACCTGCCGGAGGGGACCGACCCCGCGGACCCGCGTGTCTCTCCCTTCCGCGCGAGCTCCCTGGCCGGACTCCCGCCGGCGATCGTCAACCTCGCGGGGTTCGATCCCCTCCACGACGACGGCCATGCCTACGCGACGGCCCTCCTGGAAGCCGGCGTTCCGGCCGAGGTGACCCGGGAGGCCGGGCAGGTCCACGGCTACGTGTCCTACACAGCGGTCAGTCCGAGCTGCCGGCAGGCGACCGAGCGGCTCGTCGCCTCGGTCGCCGCGGCCCTGGACCGCACCGACCGCTCCACCACCACGAAGGCGAGCTGAGCACCATGTCTACTGAACCGTCCACTGAACCGTCCACTGCACCAAACCTGCGCGAAGAGAGCCACGAGGTCGTCGTCATCGGCGCCGGCATCGCGGGCCTGATGGCCGCGACCACGCTGGCCGACCGCGACGTCGTCGTGCTCGAGGCGGCCGGCCGCGCCGGCGGCCGGGTCGACACCGTCCGCAAGGGCGACTACTGGATCAACGTCGGCACCCAGTTCACCGAGGGCACCGGCCCACTCATCGACGCCCTGCATCGGCATGAGATCCCGATGGGCACGTTGGAGGGCAAGTCGGTCGCGCTGGCGCTCGGCGGCAAGCAGGTCGACACCTCCAACCCCTTCAGCCTGATGCTCCGATCCCGCATGACCTGGCGCGACCGGCTCGGCCTGGCAGCGGTCGGGACCCGCATCCTCGCGAACGTGCCGTTCCTGGAGATGGACCCCGACAACCGGTGGGCCAAGCGGGTCCGGGCGAAGCTCGACGACCGGCGCGCCGACTTCGTGCTGCGTGGCGTCTCCTCCGAGCTGGCTCGCGAGATGGTCCGCTCCTGGTCGGGGCAGTGGATGGGCTGCGAGCCGGAGGAGACGGCCGCGACGCAGTTCGTCTTCTCCATGGGCATCTTGCTGACCGACCCCGAGAAGGTGCCGAACCTGACCCTTCCGCACGGCGGGAACCAGACCCTCACCGACATCCTGGCCGCCGACCTCGGCGACCGCGTCCGGCTGAACTCCCCGGTGCAGCGCGTGGAGTGGACGTCCGACGGCGTCGTCGTGGACTACGAGGACGCGAAGGGACCGGCACGGCTGAGCGCCCGCCGCGCGATCGTGGCCGTGCCCGCCGATGTCGCCGTGACGATCATGCCGGGGCTGCCGCCGGAGTACCGGACGGCCTTCGAGGCGATCCGCTACGGCCGTTATGTGGTGGTGGGCTTCTTCACGCACGAGGATGCCCGCCCCCAGCGATGGGACGACTTCCTCGCGGTGTCGACACCGGGGATGGCGTTCCAGGCCGTGTTCAACCACGCTGCGGCTCAGCGGCGGGGCGGTGTCCGCAGGCCCGGAGGCGCGCTGGCCTGCTTCGCCGGCGGCGCCGAGGCGGACCGGCTGTTCGAGCTCACCGACGAGGAGATCGTCGCCCGCTTCACCGAGGACCTCGTCAAGGTCTATCCCGAGCTGGAGGGGAAGCTCGACGCAGGGATCCTCCGCCGTCACCCGCGCGTGGTCCCGTTCTGGGCCCCCGGCGGACGGGCATCGCTGCCGACCCTGCGCCAGCCCCTCGGCCCGGTCCATCTGGCCGGCGACTACCAGCTCGACATGCCGTCCCTGGCCGACGCGGCCGCCTCGGGCCAGCAGGCCGCCGAACACGTCGTCACGAGCCTGGCCGAGTCTGCGCCACGACCTGTCCGCTGAACCTCTCGACGAAAGAGCATCATGCCAACCACGCCCCACCCCATCCGTCAGGCTGACCGCCTGTACCACGACCTCCTCTCCCCTGCCGAGACCCGCGAGGTCCGCGACCGCGTGCGGAAGCTCGCCAGCGAGATCGTCGCGCCCGCGGCACGTCGGATCGCGAACGGCGACGAGCGGGTCGACGGCTTCCCGCGCGAGGTGTTCGACGCCCTCGCCTCCGCCGGTCTGTTCGGAGTCCCGTTCGGCACCGAGGTGGGCGGCGAGGGGCTCGAGCACCCCTTCACCGCCACCGCGGTCGCGATCGAGGAGCTGGCCTACTACTCCAGCAGCATCGCGGCCGTCTTCGACGTGCACTGCATCCTCGCCGGCCACGTCCTGGCCCACGGCACCGCCGCCCAGCAGCAGCGCTGGCTGCGACCGGTGGCCGAGGGCACCATGGTGGGCGCCTTCGCGACCACCGAGCCGGAGGCGTCCTCCGACCTGAGCCCGCAGGCGGTGCGGACCGTGGCCGTCCGGCACGGCGACACCTGGGTCCTCAACGGTCGCAAGCGGTGGATCTCCAACTCGCCGGTCGCCGGCTTCATCGTCACCCTCGCCCGCACCGAGGACCGGCTGTCGATGTTCATCGTCGACACCTCGCTGCCCGGCGTACGCGTGGGCGAACCCGACCAGAAGATGGGCAACCGCGGCCAGCTCACCGCCGACGTCTGGTTCGAGGACGTCGAGCTGATGGACGACGCGCTGCTCGGCGGCGAGCCCGGACAGGGGCTCCGTCACGCGCTCGCCACCCTGACGCTGGGCCGTATCGGCATCGCCGCGGCCGGGGTCGGCATGGCCCAGGCCGCGTTCGACCACGCCGTGGCGCACCTGTCGACGCGCGAGGCGTTCGGACGCAAGCTGGGCGCCAACCAGCACTGGCAGTTCCTCATGGCCGAGCGGGCGACCGAGATCGAGAACGCTCGCACCCTGTACCTGAAGGCCGCCCTGCGTCGCGACGCCGGCGAGATCTTCCCCGACCCGGAGGCCTCGATGGCGAAGTTCTACGGCAGCCGGCTGGCGGTCGACATGGCCCGCGACGCCGTCCAGGTCTTCGGCGGTCTGGGCTTCGCCCGCGAGCTCAGCGCGGACGGCACCGCCGGCCCCGTTGAGGCGATCTACCGCGACAGCAAGATCGGGGAGATCTACGAGGGGGCCAACGAGATCCTCAAGTGGGTCGTCGCCCGGCAGATCTTCGGCAAGGAGATCGCCGGATGAGCCTCGATGGACGCACCCTGCTGATGTCCGGCGGCAGCCGCGGCATCGGCCTCGCCATCGCGATCGCCGCCGCCCGGCGCGGCGCCAACGTGGTCCTGCTGGCCAAGACCGACACGCCGGACCCCCGGCTCTCCGGCACCATCCACACCGCGGCCGCCGAGATCGAGGCTGCGGGGGGACGGGCGCTGCCCGTCGTCGGCGACGTCCGCGACGAGGCGTCGGTGGAACGCGCCGTCCAACGGGCCGTGGAGACGTTCGGCGGCATCGACATCGTCGTCAACAACGCCTCCGCGCTGGCCGTCGACGGCACCGACACGCTGCCGATGAAGCGGTTCGACCTGATGACCGACATCCAGCTCCGCGGCACCTACCTGCTCAGCAGCAAGGCGCTGCCGCACCTGCGCAAGGGGACCAACCCTCACATCCTCTCCCTCAGTCCGCCGCTCAACCTGTCGCCGACCTGGCTCGGCGCGCACCCTGCGTACACGATGGCCAAGTACGGCATGACGCTGCTGACCCTCGGCTGGGCGGCGGAGTACGCCGGGCACGGGGTGGCGGCCAACTGCCTGTGGCCCGAGACCTACATCGCCACCGACGCGGTGAAGAACATCCTGGGCGGCGACGCCGCGATCGAGAGGTCGCGCAGCCCTCAGATCGTGGCCGATGCCGCCGTCACGATCCTCGAACGGCCCGCCGGCGAGTGCACCGGCAACACGTTCCTGGATGTCGACGTCCTCCGCGACGCGGGGGTCACCGACCTCGCGCCGTACGGCGGGACCGGGGAGCTCGAGTACGACATCTTCGTCGACCCGCCGCGATGACGCCCCGCCCGCCCGCCACCCGACCTGCCGCCTCCGAGGAAGTCACCATGTCGAACCTGTCCCACCTGCTCGAGGACTCCGCCCGCGAGCATCCCGACCGCGATGCCCTGGTGCTGGGCCCGACCCGGCTGACGTACCGGCAGGTCGACGCGGCCGCCAACCAGGTCGCGAACCTGCTCGCGGAGCGCGGCGTCCGGCGCGGCGACAAGGTCGCGCTGATGTGCCCGAACCTGCCGTACTTCTCGATCGTCTACTACGGGATCCTCAAGGCAGGCGCGGTCGTCGTGCCGCTCAACGTGCTGCTCAAGGGCAGGGAGGTGGCCTACCACCTCGACGACTCCGAAGCGGTCGCGCTCTTCGCCTTCCAGGGCACCCCCGAGCTGGCGATCGGCGCCGAGGCCTACGACGGCTTCAGCCAGGTCGAGGGCTGCCGGGACTTCTTCATGATCACCGCCGACCCGGCCGCGGCCTCGCCGATCGATGGGGTGGAGACCTTCGGCCGCGCCGTGGCCGGCCAGCCCGCGACCTTCGAGACGGTGGCCACCGACCCCGACGACACCGCGGTCATCCTCTACACCTCCGGCACCACCGGCCAGCCCAAGGGCGCCGAGCTGCGGCACCGCAACATGCGCGACAACGCACTGGCCAGCAAGGACCTGTTCGGCTGCGACGCCAGCCGGCCCGACACCTACCTGTGCGTGCTGCCGCTGTTCCACTCCTTCGGCCAGACCGTCATCCAGAACGGCGGCTTCGCGTTCGGTGGCACGCTGGTGCTCCTCCCCCGCTTCGAGCCGGGCGCCGCGATCGAGGCCATGTTGAGGGAGTCGGTGTCGGTCTTCGCCGGGGTGCCGACGATGTACTGGGGTCTGCTCGGAGCACTCCAGGAGGACACCGACGTGGCGACCCTGGCCACGAACCTGCGGATGGCGATCGCCGGTGGCTCGGCGCTGCCGGTCGAGGTACACCACGAGGTCGAGAAGCGCCTCGGCGTCACGATCGCCGAGGGCTACGGCCTCTCCGAGACGTCCCCCGTCGCATCGTTCGCGCCGTACGGCGAGCCCGCGCGCCCGGGGTCGATCGGCAAGCCGATCCCCGGCGTGGAGATGGAGCTCATCGACCCCGCCGGCTGGGACCCGATCGAGTGGACCCCCGACGCGATCGGCGAGATCGCGATCAAGGGCCACAACGTCATGAAGGGCTACTACAAGCGTCCCGACGCCACCGCCGAGGCGATCAACGCCGACGGCTGGTTCCGCACGGGCGACCTCGCGCGCCGTGACGAGGACGGCTTCTACTACATCGTCGACCGGTCCAAGGACCTCATCATCCGCGGCGGCTTCAACGTCTACCCGCGCGAGATCGAGGAGGTGCTGCTCACCCACCCGGCGATCTCGCTGGCCGCCGTCATCGGCGTCCCGCATGACAGCCACGGCGAGGAGATCAAGGCCGTCGTCATCCTCAAGCCCGGCACCACGGCCACCTCCGACGAGATCGTGGAGTGGAGCAAGGAGACCATGGCGGCCTACAAGTACCCCCGCATCGTCGAGATCGTGGACTCGCTGCCCATGACCGCCACCGGCAAGATCCTCAAGCGCGAGCTGTCACGGACCGGCTCGACCGCCGCGGCCGACGCTGTCGACGGCGAGACCACGGGCGCGGGCGCATGAGCCTGCTGCGCGAGCGGCGTGACCACGGCGTCGAGCTGTTGCGGATCGACCGGCCCACGAAGCGCAACGCCCTGGACAGCGCCACCCTCCGGCTGCTCGTCTCCGCGCTCACCGAGCTCTCCGCCGACCCCGAGCTGCGCGTGCTGGTCCTGTCGACGACGTCGACCGACGCCTTCTGCGCGGGTGCCGACGTCACCGAGCCGCTGGACCCCGAGGCCGGCGTGGCCAGGATGGAGGCCTTCGCGCAGCTGTACCGCTGTGTGGAGCACATCCCGGTGCCGACGATCGCCGTGTGCGTGGGCAACTGCGTGGGAGCCGGTGCCGAGATCGTCGCCGGCTGCGACCTCCGCGTAGCCGGCGACAACCTCAAGCTGGCGTGGGCAGGCGCCCGCCACGGCGTGCCGGTCGGGCCGGCGCGGCTCACCCAGCTGGTCGGCCTGTCCCGCGCCAAGGAGCTCGTCTACACCGGCCGGACGCTCGACGCCGCCGAAGCGGCGTCCTACGACCTGGTCCACCGCGTCGCCCCCGCCGACCAGGCGGAGGCGACCGCGCTCGAGCTCGCCGGTGACCTCGCCCGCCAGTCGGCCGACGGCCTCAGGACCCTGAAGGTCATGTTCCGCGACCTGGAGCGCACCGACGAGCGGATCTCCTACGAGAACGAGCGCCTGGTCCGGTTCCAGCGCCACGGCACCGGACTACCGCAGGGGTGAGCGCGCCGACCGGCCCGCCGGACGTCTCTGCCGACGCCTCTGCCGACGTGCTGGTCGTCGGGATGAGCACGCTGGTCGGCGCCTGGGCGTTGGCCCACGTGCTGTCGACCTCGGGCGTGGCCGCGAGCGCCGACATCGGACAGCAGGGAATGCCGGCCACGGTCTGGGTGACGCTGCCGCCCGCCGCTAGGCGGCGCCATCGGGCGGTGGCGCTCGCGGCGGCGACGGGGATCGACCCCGCCAGCCGGCGGCTCTCGCTGCGGGTGCGACGCGGCACCTCGGTCCGGCTGAGCGCCACCCGCCGCGGCGCCTCGTCGCTGTCGGACCGGCCGACCCGGTGCGCCCCCGGTCCGGGTCTCCCGTAGGCTGCCGGTCGCTCGTGGTGCAGGAACCCGGTGAGACTCCGGGGCGGTTCCGCCACTGTGACGTCCCGCTTCGTGCGGGGCGCAGCCAGACACTGGCCGCGGGCTGATCCGACCGATGGACGGGGCGAGAACCCCGGAGGAGGAACCAGGCCATGGCCGCGCCTACCCGCATCGCCCTGCTGTCGACGTCCGACACCGATCTGCTCTCGGCCCGCTCCAGCGGCGCGGCGTACCGGTGGGCGAACCCGAGCCGGGCCGGCGACGCCGAGCTCTCCGCAGCCGTGGCCGGCGCCGACCTCGTCGTCATCCGGCTGCTGGGGTCGCCGCACGACCTGTGGCCGGGTATGACCGCCGTCCGCGAGGCCGGCACGCCGCTCGTCGTCCTCGGCGGCGAGCAGCAACCGAGCGCCGAGCTGATGGAGCTCTCGACCGTGCCGATGGGCGTCTCCGCCGAGGCGCACCGCTACCTGGCCGAGGGCGGACCCGCCAACCTCGCCCAGCTGCACGCGTTCCTCTCCGACACGGTGCTGTTGACCGGCGAGGGGTTCGAGCCACCGGTCGCGATCCCGGCGTGGGGGTACGCCGAGCGGCCGGCCGCCCCCGACGACGCCCTGCCGCGGGTCGGGGTGCTCTACTACCGGGCCCACGAGGCGAGCGGCAACAACGCCTTCGCCCACGCGCTCGCCGACGCGATCGACGCCACCGGCCGTGCCGTGGGGGTGCCGATCTTCGCGGGCTCCCTCCGCTCGGCGCCCGACGCCCTCTACGAGGCACTCGGCACGCTCGACGCGCTGGTGGTCACCGTGCTCGCCGCCGGTGGGACCGCGCCGGCGACCGCCAGCGCGGGTGGCGACGACGAGGCGTGGGACGTGGCGCGGATGGCGGCCCTCGACATCCCCGTGCTGCAGGGCCTGTGCCTGACCAGCAGCCGCGCCGAGTGGGATGCCTCCGACGACGGCGTCAGCCCGCTCGACTACGCCAGCCAGATCGCCATCCCGGAGTTCGACGGCCGGATCACGACCGCTCCCTTCTCCTTCAAGGAGATCGACGCCGAGGGCCTTCCGGCCTACGTCGCCGATCCCGAGCGCTGCGCCCGGGTCGCCGGCATCGCGGTCAACCACGCGGTGCTGCGCCGGGTCCCGAACAGCGAGAAGCGGGTCGCGCTGATGCTCAGCGCCTACCCCACCAAGCACGCTCGCGTCGGCAACGCCGTCGGTCTCGACACGCCGGTCTCCGCGATCCGGCTACTGCGCCGGATGCGCGAGGAGGGCTACGACCTCGGCACCGGCAATCCCGTGCTGCCGCTGCTCGACCTCGCCGACGACACCGAGGCGGGCGACGCGCTGATCCACGCTCTGATCGCGGCCGGCGGGCAGGACGAGGAGTGGCTCACCAGCGCGCAGCTCACCGACGCGCACGTGCGCATCGGCAAGGCGGCGTACGACGCCTGGACGGCCGACCTGCCGGCGGCGCTGCGCGAGGCGATGGTCGAGGCGTGGGGCGAGTCGCCCGGGCGGCTGTTCGTCAACGACGCCGGCGAGATCGTGCTCGCGACCCTGCGGGCCGGCAACGTCGTGATCCTGATCCAGCCACCGCGCGGGTTCGGCGAGAACCCCGTGGCGATCTACCACGACCCCGACCTGCCGCCGAGCCACCACTACCTGGCGGCGTACCGATGGCTGCGCGCCGACGTCGACGCAGGCGGCTTCGGTGCGCACGCCGTCGTGCACCTCGGCAAGCACGGCTCCATGGAGTGGCTGCCCGGCAAGAACGCGGCGCTCTCCCCCGCCTGCGGGCCCGACGCCGCGATCACGGACCTGCCGCTGGTCTACCCGTTCCTCGTCAACGACCCCGGGGAGGGTGCGCAGGCCAAGCGCCGCGCCCACGCCACGATCGTCGACCACCTGGTGCCGCCGATGGCTCGCGCCGAGTCCTACGGCGACATCGCGCGGCTGGAGGGGCTGCTCGAGGACTACGACCGGATCTCGACGATGGACCCCGCGAAGCTGCCGGCGATCCGCGGCGAGATCTGGCAGCTCATGCACGCCGCCGAGCTCCATCGCGACCTGGGGCTCCCTGATGACTCAGAGCGGCCGGACGACGACGAGTTCGACGACTTCCTGCTGCACGTCGACGGCTGGCTGTGCGAGATCAAGGACGCCCAGATCCGCGACGGGCTCCACGTCCTCGGCGCCGCGCCGACCGGGGCGGCCCGGGTCAACCTGGTGCTGTCGATCCTGCGGGCAGCGCAGGTCTGGGGCGGCGTCGGCCATGCCCTCCCGGGCCTGCGGGCCGCCCTCGGCCTCAAGGACGGCGCCGACCGTCACGCCGTCGACGAGGCCGAGACCCGCGCGCGCGAGCTGGTCGAGGCGATGGAGGCGGCCGGCTGGGACGCCGCGGCCGCGGCCACGCTCCACGACGACCCGGAGGTCCAGCGGGTGCTGGCGTTCGCCGCGGAGCAGGTCGTGCCGCGGCTGGGCCGGACGACCGACGAGCTCGACGCCGTGCTCCACGCCCTGGCGGGCGGCTTCGTGCCGCCCGGCCCGTCGGGGTCTCCGCTGCGCGGCCTGGTCAACGTGCTCCCGACGGGTCGCAACTTCTACACCGTCGACCCGCGCGCCGTGCCGTCGCGGCTGGCCTGGCAGACCGGCCAGGCGATGGCTGACTCCCTGCTGCAGCGCTACCTCGACGAGACCGGCGCCTACCCCACGTCGGTCGGCCTGTCGGTGTGGGGCACCAGCGCGATGCGCACGTCGGGCGACGACGTCGCCGAGGTGCTCGCCCTGCTCGGCGTGCGACCGGAGTGGGATGCCGAGTCCCGCCGGGTCTGCGAGCTGGTCGTGGTGCCGCTCGAGGAGCTCGGCCGTCCCCGCATCGACGTCACCGTCCGGATCTCCGGCTTCTTCCGCGACGCCTTCCCGCACGTGGTGGCGATGCTCGACGACGCGGTGCGCATGGTCGCCGACCTCGACGAGCCCGCCGACCTCAACTACGTGCGCGCCCACTGCGCGGCCGATCTGGCCGAGCACGGCGACGCCCGCCGCGCCACGATGCGCATCTTCGGCTCCAAGCCGGGGTCCTACGGCGCCGGCATCCTGCAGCTCATCGAGTCCGGCACCTGGCGCGACGACGCCGACCTCGCCGAGGTCTACACCGCCTGGGGCGGGTTCGCCTACGGCCGCGACCTGGACGGGGCGCCGGCCGCGGACGACATGCGGGCCAACTACCGCCGCATCAAGGTGGCCGCCAAGAACGTCGACTCCGCCGAGCACGACATCGCCGACTCCGACGACTACTTCCAGTACCACGGCGGCATGGTCGCCACCGTGCGCGCGCTGACCGGCGCGGCACCGAGGGCGTACGTCGGCGACTCGACCAGCCCCGACGCCGTACGCACCCGGACGCTGGCCGAGGAGACCGCCCGGGTCTTCCGCGCCCGCGTGGTGAACCCGCGCTGGATCGCGGCCATGCAGCGCCACGGCTACAAGGGCGCCTTCGAGCTCGCCGCGACGGTGGACTACCTCTTCGGCTTCGACGCCACCGCCGGGGTCGTGCACGACTGGATGTACGAGAAGCTCGCCCGGGAGTACGTTCTGGACGAGACCAACCAGGAGTTCCTGCGCCGCTCCAACCCATGGGCGCTGCGCGGCATCGTCGAGCGGCTCCACGAGGCCGCCGACCGCGGCCTGTGGGCCGAGCCCGACGCCGCCACGCTGGGCGCGATGCAGCAGGTCTACCTGGAGGTCGAGGGCGACCTCGAGGACCGCGGATGAGTCCGGCCACGCAGGTGCGGGTCCTCGGCATCGGGATGGGGCCGCAGCACGTGACGCCCGAGGTCGCGGACGCGCTGCGCGGGTGCGACTACGTGCTCGCGGCGGAGAAGCGCGACGAGGACGGCCTGCTCGCGGCGCGGCGAGCGATCGCGGACGCGTACGGCGTCGAGCTCGTCGCCGTGCCCGATGCCGAGCGCGACCGGTCGCCGGACTCCACGGGCGCCGAGGCCGGCTACCAGCGGGCGGTGCGCGACTGGCACGAGGCGCGCGTGAACGCCTACGAGCGGGTGCTGCGCGAGCGGGGCGGCACCGCCGCCTTCCTGGTCTGGGGCGACCCGTCGCTCTACGACTCGACGATCCGGATCGTCGAGCGGTTGGCTCAGCGCAGGGGGATCTCCTACGACGTGCTCCCCGGGATCAGCGCCCCGCAGCTGCTGGCGGCCCGCCACCGGGTCGTTCTCCATCCGGTCGGCGCCCCGGTGCACGTCACCACCGCGCGCCGGCTGCGCGACGACCTCGCGGCCGGCCAGACGAACGTGTGCGTCATGCTCACCGGCACCCTGGACCTCGACGACCTCGATGACTGGTCGATCTGGTGGGGGGCGAACCTCGGCACCGACTCCGAGGAGCTGGTCGCCGGGCGGGTCGGCGACGTGCTCGGCCCGATCCACGCCGCGCGCGATCGCGCGAAGGCGGCGGCCGGCTGGGTGATGGACGTCTACCTGCTGCGGGCGCCGGAAGTCCGGGCGTGAGCGGCCTGCTGGTCGCCGGCACCACCTCCGACGCCGGCAAGAGCATCGTGACGACCGGCCTGTGCCGCGCCTTCGCGCGCCGCGGCGTCCGGGTGGCGCCGTACAAGGCGCAGAACATGTCGAACAACTCCATGGTCTGCGCGACCCCGGACGGCACCACCGCCGAGATCGGCCGCGCGCAGTGGGTGCAGGCGCTGGCGGCCGGCGTGACCCCCGAGCCGGCGATGAACCCGGTTCTGCTCAAGCCGGGCAGCGACCGGCGCAGCCACGTCGTCCTCATGGGCCACCCGGCCGGCGAGGTGTCGTCGGCCGACTGGGAGACCGGGCGCCGACCTCTGGCCCAGGCCGCGCACGCGGCGTACGACGACCTGGCGGCACGCTTCGAGCTGGTGGTCGCCGAGGGCGCCGGCAGCCCGGCGGAGATCAACCTGCGGGCCCACGACTACGTCAACATGGGGCTCGCCCGTCACGCCGCGCTGCCGACGGTCGTCGTGGGCGACATCGACCGGGGCGGCGTCTTCGCGGCGATGTTCGGCACCGTCGCGCTGCTCGACGCCGCCGACCAGGCCCTGGTGGCGGGTTTCGTGGTCAACAAGTTCCGCGGCGAGCAGGCACTGCTCTCCCCCGGTCTGGTGTCACTCGAGCAGCTGACCGGCCGCCGGGTCTTGGGCGTGCTGCCGTGGGACCCGACGCTGTGGCTGGACTCCGAGGACGCGCTCGACCTCGAGGGCCGGCGCGCCGGCTCGGAGGCCCTCTACCGGGTGGCGGTCGTGCGGCTGCCACGGATCAGCAACTTCACCGACGTGGACGCGCTGGGCCTGGAGCCCGACCTCGACGTCGTCTTCGTCTCCGACCCGCGTGACCTCGCCGGCGCCGACCTGGTGGTGGTGCCCGGCACCCGGTCGACGATCAGCGACCTGGCCTGGCTGCGCTCGCGCGGACTCGACGTCGCGATCCGCGACCACGCGCGTCGAGGACGACCCGTGCTCGGCATCTGCGGCGGCTTCCAGATGCTCGGCCGCACGATCGCCGATCCCGACGGCGTGGAGGGACCGGCCGGAGCGGAGATCGACGGCCTCGGACTGCTCGAGGTCCGCACCGACTTCGCGGCCGAGAAGACGCTGCGCCTGCCCACCGGCACTGCACTCGGGGTGCCGGCATCGGGCTACGAGATCCATCACGGCCGGATCACGCGCGGCGGTGGCCAGGAGTTCCTCGGCGGCGCGCGCAGCGGCAGTGTCCTGGGCACCATGTGGCACGGCAGCCTGGAGGGCGACGCCCTGCGCGGCGCCCTGCTGGCCGACCTGCTCGGCCGACGGCCGTCGACGGTGCGCTTCGGCGCCGCGCGCGAGGCGCGATTGGACCGGCTGGGCGACCTGGTCGAGGCGCACCTCGACGTCGACGCGCTGCTCGCGCTCGCCCGCGACGGCGCGCCGGCCGGGCTGCCGGTCCTGCCGCCCGGAGGTACCGCATGAGACTGCTGCTCCTGGGCGGCACCAGCGAGGCCCGCGAGCTCGCCGCCCGGCTGGTGCCCGACGGCGTCGACGTGACCTCCTCGCTGGCCGGGCGGGTCGCCCGCCCGCGTCTGCCCGTGGGCACGGTGCGCATCGGTGGCTTCGGCGGGGTCGAGGGGCTGCGGGCCGCCCTGGCCGACTACGACGCCGTGGTCGACGCCACCCACCCCTTCGCCCTGGGCATGACCGCCAACGCGGCCGCGGCGTGCCCGCTCGAGAGCGTCCCGTTGCTGCGCCTCGAGCGCCCCGGTTGGGACCCGGACCCGGCCTGGCTCTACGTCGACACCCACGAGGACGCGGCGGTGCTCGCCGCCACGCTGGGTGAGCGGCCGTTCCTGACGGTGGGCCGCCAGGAGCTGGCCCGTTTCGTCCCGGCCCTCGGGAAGCACCGCGTACTCGCCCGGGTAGTCGACCCACCCGAGCTGAGCCTGCCCGAGCGCTGGGAGCTGGTCACCAGCCGCGGTCCCTACACCCTCGCCGGCGAGCTCACCCTGATGCGGCGGCACGGCAGCGACGTCGTCGTCACCAAGGACTCCGGCGGCACCTACACCTGGCCCAAGATGCGCGCCGCCGCCGAGCTGGGCATCCCCGTGGTCGTCGTACGCCGGCCGCCCGGGCCTGCCGGCGTGCCGACCGTGCACGACGTGGACGACGCGGTCGCGTGGGTGAGGGAGCGGACATGACGCTGGTCCTGGTCGGCATGTCGGTCTCCGACGTCGACCGCCGTCAGGAGCTGCTCGCGGCGGCCGGACGACTCGATGCCTCGGTCGCGTTCCTGCAGATGGGTGACCCGTCGCTGTCCCGCGAGCTGACCCGGCTCGCCGACACCGGCGTCCACACGGTCACCCTCGTCGGCGTCAGCCTCGGCGCTCTGGCGCCGGCCCACTCGTGGCTACGCCGGATCGCCGGGCACTGGTGGCGCGAGCGCAGCGGCGACCGACCGGTTATCGAGGTCGCGACCCGGCTGGTCACCGCGGTGGACGGGATCGCTGCCGCGTTGGAGGAGCGCAGGCCCATCTCCGGCGGCGAGCCGGGGCTCACCTCGGCGGCCTGGGAGGACGTGACCGGGCACCGCCGCCAGGTCCTGCTCTGCCGCGGTCCGCGGTGCACGGCCCGCGGCTCGGACGAGACGGCCCGGGCGCTCGTGCTCGGCCTGATGGAGGCCGGCCTGGGCGACCACGACGTGCTCCTCACCCATACCGGCTGCCAGTTCCCGTGCAACCAGGCGCCCGTGGTGAGCGTCCAGCCCGACGACGTCTGGTACGGCGCCGTCGACCCCGACACCGCCCGCCGGATCGTGGTCGAGCACCTGGTGGCCGACCGGCCCGTGGCGGACCGCCGGCTCCCGCGCTGACGGAGCAGCCGCCCCTGTGGGTCAGAGGCTCGCGGCCAGCGCCCGCCGCTCCGTCCGCGCGAGGTCGGTGGCGTGCAGCCGGCCGACCAGTCCGGTGAGCACCACACCGAGCACCGCCCACATGGTCGCGAGCGTGAGGAGCGACGCCCGGCGGAAGAACCACAGCGTGTCCGCCGGGAAGTCGCCCACCTCGTTGACCGTGCCGAAGAGCTGTCCGGCGACCACGACGACCGCCAGGTAGCCGACGCTGCCGGCGACGACGGACCCGTAGGTGCCGATCCTCCGGCGCAGCCGCAGCGCGGCGTACGTCGCGAGGGCGGCGGCGGCCACCGAGACGACGACGAACCCGAAGTAGAGCGCGGTGCGGTCACCGATCGTGTCGCCGCTGCCGACCGCCGGCGGTGCGGCGGGGTACTTCAGGAACGGCACCAGCGCGTAGGCCACGAAGCCGATCAGCGCGACGATCGCTGTCGACTGGCTGGGCCTCAGCTCGCCGATCCGGCCGAGCGTCGCGGCGGCGACGAGCGCCACGATGCCGCCGAGGGCGAGTCCGACGGCGAGGGTGCCGGTGAGGAGCCCCCAGGTCCGCTGGTCGACCCGGGAGACCTCGGTGCCTCCGTCGGCGGCGGCGCCGTGATCGTGGGTGTGCAAGTGACTGTCGGCGGAGGGGGCGCCGTGGTCGTGCGTCGTGCCGCCGTCGCCTGTCCCCTCCAGGGCGATGGCGGCCTCGACGTGGGGCTCGCCCACGGCGTAGGCGACGAGGAACGTGGCGACGCCGGCGACCAGGCCAGCGACCAGGCCACGGACGAGCAGGGAGCGTGCGGTCATGCGGGTCCGTTCGAGCAGGCAGGCCGGCGCCTGACGCCGTAGGGCGTCAGGCGCGGCGCTGCAGGTGGGCGCGACTCAGCCGGGCGTCACCGACGCGCGCGGGGGGCGCGTGCGGGTGACCCCGGGGTCAGCGAGGGCCAGAGTGAGGCTCAGCGAGGCCCAGTGGGCTCAGTGGCAGGGGTAGCCGAGGAGGTGGCGGCCGTCGTGGACCCACTCGTGGATCGCGGTGCCCCCCACCAGCGAGATCGCGCCCTGGTCGGTGCTCACGAAGAAGAGCACCAGCAGGCCGAGCAAGCCGAAGAAGAGCGCCCAGGGGGCGACCTGCGCGACCGGGATGGTGGGAACCGAAGGGGCACCGGTGACCGGCGCCGCAGCAGCGTGCGACATGTGTCCTCCTCAGGGATACGTGCGTCCCTGTTCGATGGGGTTGGACGGACACTCGGGTCTGACTCCACCGCCCGGAGGCGGTGTCACAGTAGCGCGACTGTGCCGGATTCCCACCGGCTTCCTCGTGCCCGTTAGCGGGATGCTAGCGCACCGGGGCCGTCGCTCGGGCCCGTCCCGCCAGCCGGGCAGTAAGTGTCGCGGTGAGCGTCGCGGTAGCCGCGGCGGCGAGCAGGCTCACGACGCCCACCCGGCCGGCGAGGCGCGTGCTGCGCGGGATGTCGTGGTACGTCGGAGCGCGGCCCTCGCCCATGACCGCCCGGTGCTCGACGTGCCCGCCGTACCGGTTGCTGCCGCCCAGCCGCAGGCCGAGCGACCCGGCGAACGCGGCCTCGACCACGCCGGCGTTGGGGCTCGGATGGGCGGCGGC
>NZ_DASWXC010000017.1:0-39604 GCF_036405735.1 Nocardioides sp. | reverse complement strand
GCGCTCCGGAGGAGACATCCGCACGTGAACTCTCTCATCGGCGACTCGGTCGCCTCTCCCGCCGTCTGGATCGTGACGCTCGTCGTCACGATCGGCGTGCTCATCGTCGACCTGTTCGTCATCGGACGACGGCCGCACGAGCCCTCCATGAAGGAGGTGACCCGTCACCTGGCGTTCTTCGTCGGACTGGCGATCCTCTTCGGCATCGGCCTGGCACTCTTCGCCGAGCCCCACGAGCTCTCCCAGGCTCCGGCCGCGGAGTTCTTCGCCGGCTGGCTGACGGAGTACTCGCTCTCGGTCGACAACCTGTTCATCTTCATCATCATCATGGCGAAGTTCGGCGTGCCGCGGCAGTACCAGCAGACCGCCCTGATGATCGGCATCGTGCTCGCGCTGGTGATGCGCGGCATCTTCATCGTGATCGGCGCCGCCGCGATCAACGAGTTCAGCTGGGTCTTCTACCTCTTCGGGCTCTTCCTGATCTACACCGCGGTGAAGCTCGCCAAGGAGGGCGGCGAGGACGAGGACGAGTACGAGGAGAACAAGCTGGTCAAGTACGCCGAGACGCACCTCCCGGCGACCAGCGAGTGGCACGGCACCAAGATCCTCGCGAAGGTCAACGGCAAGAAGCTGCTGACCCCGATGTTCTTCGTGATCCTCACCCTCGGCACGACCGACCTGCTCTTCGCGCTCGACTCGATCCCGGCGATCTACGGTCTGACCAAGGACCCCTACCTGGTCTTCACCGCCAACATCTTCGCGCTGATGGGTCTGCGACAGCTCTACTTCCTCATCGGCGGGCTGCTGGAGCGGCTCATCTACCTCTCCTACGGCCTGGCGTTCCTGCTCGGCTTCATCGGTGTGAAGCTCGTGCTGCACGCGCTGCACGAGAACGAGCTGTCGTTCATCAACGGCGGCCACCACGTCGAGTGGGCCCCGGACATCCCGATCTGGCTGTCGCTGACCGTCATCATCGGCACCCTGGCCGTCACGACGGTGGCCAGCCTGATCGGCTCGCGACGGATGGACGCCGCCGAGCGCGACGCCCACACCGGCCCGCGCCGCGACTGGGACAACGGCTGACCGACCGCGCACGTCGGCCGGGGCTCGGGCTACCGGTGCGACGCGTCGTACGACGGCGGGCCGCTGTGCCCGCCGTCGTCGCGGTCGTCATCTCCGTCATCGCGGCGCTGGTCGCCGGCTGCTCAGGCGCCCCGGCCGGCCGGCCCGCGGTCCCGCGGCCGGCCGACCCGGTCGCGACGCCGGTGTCGGGCAGCGCCCTGGCGGCGCTGGAGGCACTGCCGGTGAAGGGGCGCGCCCCGCGCACCGGCTACGACCGGGATCGCTTCGGGCAGGCCTGGGCCGACGTGGACCGCAACGGTTGTGACACCCGCAACGACGTGCTGCGCCGCGATCTGACCGAGCTGGTGCTCAAGCCGGGCACGCGGGGCTGCCTGGTGCTGGCGGGCCGGCTGGTCGACCCGTACGGCGGCCGGCCGGTCGCGTTCGTGCGCGGGCCCGGCACCAGCAACGCCGTGGAGATCGACCACGTCGTCGCGCTCTCCGACGCCTGGCAGACCGGCGCGCAGCGGTGGCCGGAGGCGAAGCGGGTCAGGTTCGCCAACGACCCGCTCGGGCTGCTCGCGGTCTCCGGTCCGCTCAACCGGCGCAAGAGCGACGCCGACGCGGCGTCGTGGCTGCCGCCGGCCAAGGGCTACCGATGCGCGTTCGTCGCCCGCCAGGTCGCGGTCAAGGCGGCCTACGGGCTGTGGGTGAAGCCGGCCGAGAAGGCGGCGATCACGCGGGTGCTCGACCGCTGCCCGGACGAGCCGCTGCCGGCGTACTGACCCGGCTGCCGACCCGGTTGCCGACCCGATCAGTCGGTCGTTCGGCGGAAGGCGTCCTTGGCGCGATCGAGCATGGCCAGGAACGGTCCGGCGGCGAACTGGGCGCCGGTGTGGCCGGCGACGGTGGGATGCGGGTGGGTGGGAGCGAGCGACTCCGCGGCCAGCACCTGCTTGCCCAGCCGCTGGCGCATGGCGTCGTCGCAGTGCGCCAGCACCAGCGGGAACTCCTCGTGCTCCTCCGCCTCGGCGTGCCGGATCACCGACTCCCGGAGGGCGGCGATCCGGGTGAGGAACTCCGGGCTGCCCAGGTCGAGCTTCTCCAGCTCGGCGAGCGCCTCCGTGGCGTCGGCCTCCTCCTGGTTGCGGGCGGCGGCCACCTCGTCGGCGAACTCGCCGGACACCGGCCGCAGCACCATCTCCTCCGCGGTCTCGTGCACCGCGAGCAGGACCCGCAGCTCGTGGAAGACGCCTTCTCGCGCGTCACCGGAGGCGGTGGTCACCTCGGCGAACAGCTCGCGGATCCGGGCGTGCTGCTCCAGCAGGATCCGGACGACGTCGCCCTCGGGCAGGCGGGCCGCCTCGGCGCGGTCCTCGGCTGCGCTTCCCATGGTGCCTCCTCGACGCGGGTGGGACTGGGACGGCGCCGGTACCCGACCGGCTGCGTGGGAACGCGCCGCGGCGGGCACCGGGAGGCATGTCGTTCGCCCTGATCGGCGCCGTGGTCGCGCTCCTGCTCATAGCCGTCCCGGTCATCATCGCCATCTACGCCACCCGCGCGGTCAAGCAGCGCGACGACCAGGTGAAGGCGCAGGCGGCGACCTTCGCGGCGTCCCCGCTCGCCGACACGCTGGTCTACCGCGTGCCGGACGGGCAGGACCCGGCGGCCGTCATGGCCGCGCTGGAGCAGGAGGGGTACGCCGCGACGCTCGGTGGCGGCGCTCGGGAGGTGCACGTGCCGTGCCCGCGCGGCGCCGACCACGACCGGGACCACGTCCGCGCGGTCATCGCCGGCGCCCGTCTCAACCTGGAGGGGGACCCGGTCGCGGTCCCTGTCGTGTTCGAGGACGAGCAGTGAGCCGGTTCGACACGGCGCTGCTCGACATCGACGGCACCCTCCTGGACTCCACCTACCACCACACGCTCGCCTGGGCGCGGGCGTTCGCCGAGTGCGGCGAGGTGGTTCCGGCGTGGCTGATCCACCGTCACATCGGCATGGGCGGGGACCGGCTCGTCCCGGCGGTGACCGACGAGCGCACCGAGGCGCGCATCGGTGACGAGGTGCGGGAGCGCTGGGAGCGGGCCTACGACGAGGTGATCGACCAGACCCGCCTGCTCCCGGGTGCCCAGGACCTGCTCGGGGCCCTGCGCCGAGCCGGGCTCAAGGTGGTGCTGGCCAGCTCCTCGATCCCGCGGCATGCCCAGCACGCGCTGCGGCTGCTCGACGCCGAGCGCCACGCCGACGCGTGGACCACCGGCGAGGACGCCGAGGAGGCCAAGCCCGACCCCGAGCTGCTCGACCGGGCGCTCGAGCAGGTCTCCGGCCGGCGGGCCGTCATGATCGGCGACGCCACCTGGGACGTCCTCGCGGCGAACCGTCGGGGCATCCCCACCATCGGCCTGCGCTGCGGCGGCTTCGGTGCCGCCGAGCTGCGGGAGGCCGGCGCGGTGGTCGTGTACGACGACCCGGCCGCTCTGGCCGCCGATCTCGACGGCGCGCTGGCGGCCGCCGTCGCGCCGTCATAGCGACCGCGGCTGGGTACCAGGCCGAGTGACCGCGGACCTGGTCTACGTCGTGGCGGGAGCCAGTCTCCTGCTCGCGATCGTGCTGCCTGAGCTGCTGGACCGGTGGGCGATCTCGCCGCCGATGGTGCTGGTCGGGGTCGGGATGCTGATCGGCCTGACGCCGCTGCCCGACGGGATGCCACTGGATCCGCAGGAGAACCGGGCGGTCATCGAGCACGTCGCCGAGATCGCCGTACTCGTGGCGTTGATGGGCGTCGGCCTCGCCCTGGACCGACCGCTGCGGGTGCGCCGCCGCGCGAGCTGGCGCACGTGGGGGGCGACCTGGCGGCTGCTCGCGATCGCGATGCCGCTGTGCATCGGTGCCGTCGCGCTGCTGGGGTGGTGGGCGGGGCTCGCCCCGGCCGTCGCCCTGCTGCTGGGCGCGGCGCTCGCGCCCACCGACCCGGTCCTGGCCTCCGACGTCCAGGTCGCCGGACCGCAGACGGGGGAGGGGGAGGTGGACGAGAGCGACGAGCTGCGGTTCACGCTCACCTCGGAGGCCGGGCTCAACGACGGGCTCGCCTTCCCCTTCGTGTACGCCGCCATCCTGCTCGCCACCGAGGGCGCGGTGTGGCACTGGGGACTGGAGTGGCTCGGCTTCTACCTGGTCGCCAAGGTCGCCATCGGCGTGCTCGCCGGCGTCCTGGTGGGCCGTGCGCTCGCCTGGGTGGCGTTCCGCTCGAGCAGCCGCTCGCTGCGCGTGGCCGAGCGCGGCGAGTCGCTGATGGCGCTGGCCGCGCTGGTGTGCGCCTACGGCGTCGCCGAGGTGGCGTCCGGCTACGGCTTCCTGGCGGTGTTCACCTGCGCCATGACGTTCCGCTCCGCGGAGCGCACACACGACTACCACGCCGCCATGCACGAGGTGGTCGAGCGGCTGGAGCGGCTGCTCACCCTCTTCGTGCTGATGGTGCTCGGCATCGCGCTCACCCGCGGACTGCTCGAGGGCCTGGACTGGCGTGGGGTCGTGATCGGACTGGGCCTGCTGCTCGTCGTACGTCCTCTCTCGGGCATCGTCGCGCTGGCGCCGTTCGCCCCCGAGGGTCAGATGACGCGGGGCCAGCGGTGGGCCACCGCGTTCTTCGGCGTGCGTGGCATCGGGTCGATCTACTACCTGGCCTACGCCGCGGGGGAGAGCGAGCAGCTCGCCGCCGACTGGCTGTGGTCGACGGTGGCGTTCACGGTCGTCGCCTCGGTCCTGCTCCACGGTGTGCTGGCCACCCCGGTGATGGCGCTGGTCGACCCGGACCGGGGGCGCGACGCTGCTCCGACGGGGTGACAGGAGGACCGTGCGTCCCCCAGATGGGGGAGATCATCACGATCGGCCTGCCCCCGCCGCGGCGGCTGGGCAACGGTAAGGCCCCGAAATGGCGCCCGAGACCAGGGCTGCCGTCGCCGACGCCGTAGGAGAGACATGTGCACCCTCGTTCCGTTGACCGCGAGCCGATCATGACGATCGAGGCGGACCTCCTCGACACCGTGGTCGCCCCGGAGCCCGGTGGGATCGAGCTCGTCGGGGCCGAGGCCATCCCGGTCGAGGAGGCCGAGGCCAGCCTGTGGGCCCTGGACGACCTGGACCTGCACGCGGCCGGCCTCACGACGCTCCACGCCGGAATGCTGCAGATCGCGATCGGCCAGTACCGGCAGGGCGTCGTCGAGCAACCACTCGGCAGCAACCGGGGGGTTCCGCTCACCCGCTACGTGCAGTGGTTCGCGCCCCGGTCCGGTCCCGTGCCGTGGTGTGCCTACTTCGTCTCCTGGTGCCTGGACCGGGCCACCGACTCCAACCGCCGCGTCCCCTGGACCAACCCCGGCTACGTCGGCTCCGTCAAGGCCTGGGCAGCCGGCGCCGGCCGCCTGGTCAGCCGCCCCCAGCAGGGCGACATCTTCGGGCTGAGCGACCAGCACATCGGCATCGTCAACAACGCCTCGGCCGGAGCGGGCCAGATCACCACGATCGAAGGCAACTTCTCCGACAAGGTGGCGGCGGTACGGCGGTCGACGTCGGGTCTCTGGTTCGCGCGGATCTGAGATGAGCGGCTTCGACAGGCGCATCGCGTCGGGCATGCGGGGCCTGACCTACGAGCTGTTCCCCTTCGAGGCGTTCGACGAGGCGGGGCGCGTCAGGGTGCCGGGGTCGGTGCAGTATCCGACCTACATCCGCGACGGGCTCGGCACGGTGGCGCGGGCACCGATCTGGGATGCCTTCTACGCGACGCTGTCCGTGCTCGACGATCCACAGTGGAACGTGTTCTCCGCGGGCACGAGCTTCGTCGGCCGGACCGCGAACGTGGTCGTGTTCAAGAGCGTCAACTCGGTCAGCGGCCCTGCGGCCGCGCACCAGTGGTCGCTGTCCTACCAGCAGGTCGTCGCGCGCAGTCTCAAGGCGTTCTCCGGCAACCGCTACCTCGTTGACCCGAAGTGGCTGGCGTTGCTCGACGAGGCGATGAACAAGCTGCCTCCGGACCAGAAGCAGGGTGACCCTGCCAAGAAGCCGGGCGGGGGACAGGAGGATCCCGACGGCGCCCTCACCGGGCCGGTCACCGACGGCGTCGGCGCCGAAGTGGTCGGGTTCGTCCCCTGGCTCCTGCTCGGACTGCGCGCCATGTCCACCTTGCTCGGCAGGTTCACTCCCCGGACCGAGATCCGTACGACTGTGTTCTGGTACCCGACCGGCTCGCAGGTCCTCGATCGGCCGTTCGCGGAGCGCTGGACGCCGTTGCACACCGACTACATGAACGACGGCACCCTGCGGATGCTCCACGCCCTGTGGGAGCCGGCGAAGCTGCCTCACTTCTGGTACGGCTCCGGGATCGACTGGAAGAAGTTCCTGTGGGCGATGCCCCACGATGTCTGCGACTGGAGCCGGTCCTTCTACCCGACCCTCAGCTGTGGTCCCAGCCGCCGCGGCGGGGCGCTCGGGGCGGACGAGGCGGCCGGAACCGCCGGCCCCGGCGCGTGGGACGGCATCGAGCCGGTGACCCAACCGGCTTGAGCGTGCTTTCTGCGACGCCGATGGGGTGGGCCGCGGCTGCCGGCGCCGTGGCAGCTCCTAGCTCACAGCGTTCGACGCAATGTCGTCTGACTGGGTGTGTGGCCACGCCGTCTGCCGCTGGCGACCCGAGGTCGCTGCCTCGAGATCACTGACGGCTGTCGGTGAACCTGCAGGTCATGGGCGAGTCGACCGTTCACCCCGTTTCTGGAAACCAGGTCCTTACCGACGAGGTCGATCGGACTGCCCGGATGGGTGCGAGGATTGCCGCGCGGTCTCGGTGGCCCCTCACGCGACATGTCAACAAAGACGACACGTTCCGAGGACGTGTTAAGTTTCGCAGAGAATCTTAACGCGTTCCGCCGTCGTGTTGAAGGAGCTGACACATGCCCTGGGACCCTGAAGTTCCCTTCAACGATCTGCCGGCGCTCCCTCCTGAGGGAGTCGAACTTGAGCCGAGGGCGGTGCTCAAGGCGACCGTCGAGGCCCGCGCCGCCCTAGCGACGCTGGCGCAAGCGGGGCGACTGCTCCCGAATCCCAACATCTTGATCCATGCGGTTCCACTGCTGGAGGCGCAAGCGAGCTCGGAGATCGAGAACATCGTGACGACGGCTGATGAGCTGTTCAAGCACGTCGAGTCGGGTGGTGGCGATCATGCTACGAAGGAGGCTCTGCGCTATCGCAGCGCGCTCTTCGCCGGCGTCGAATCCATCCGGACTCGCCCGCTCGTGGCCTCGACCGCCTCGCGTATCTGCTCGCAACTGCATGGCCGCGACATGGATGTCCGTGCGATGCCCGGCACACGGATTGCCAACCCGACCACCGGAGAGATCGTCTATGCGCCACCGGAAGGGACCGACGTCATCCGCCAAAAGCTCTCTGAATGGGAGCGCTTCGTTCACGCGCAGGACGACCTCGATCCGTTGGTGCGGATGGCGGTCGCGCATTACCAATTCGAGGCGATCCACCCGTTCCACGACGGCAACGGGCGTACGGGCCGTGTCATCAACATCTTGATGCTGATCGAAGCTGGTCTCCTCGACGAGCCGATCCTGTACCTCTCCCGGGCCATCATCGCTCGGAAGAATGACTACTACCGCCTCCTGCGGGCGGTGACGGCCGAGGGCGCTTGGGCCGAGTGGATCCTGTACATGCTTGACGTTGTCCGCGAATCTGCTGAGTCGACGACGAGGAAAATCAGCGCGATTCGTGAGTGTCAGGACGACATCGCTGAGCGAGCCAGAGCAGCCACTCCAGGGGGCCGCGACGCGCAGTTCCTCGACGTGCTGTTCGAGCAGCCCTACTGCCGCATCGGCACGGTTGCTGCGCGATGCGACGTCTCGCGGCAGACAGCGTCGTCGTGGCTCCACGCCTCGGTCGAGGCGGGTCTCCTCAGCGACATCAAGGTCGGCCGAGAGCGGCTGTTCGTCAACCATGAGTTCCTGGAAGTGCTCATTCGTGCGGAATGAATTCGCGCGTTGATCCGAGCGGGCCGGTCTTTTGGTGGGCGGCTCATCGTCCGGTGCGTGGATGTCAGCGACGCGTGGCCACGCCGGATCCGGCGACGCGTTTCACGCTGAGATGTACCTCGCGTTGAACGCACCGGATCGACGGTGTAGTTCGCACAGCTGGACCGGTAGACGTTTCGGCCTCTTCGTGGTCGCGACATGCAGACGGGCGAAGGATCCTGGCCACGCTCCATCAGGTGTTGTGCACATCGGTGAACACCGGGAACCAACCGCCTTCCCCGATTCGGCCGAACCAGTCCGTCGTTCTCACTAGGGTCGGGGCTTGCCTGAGCCACTCTCGTCACCGCCCGGAAGGAACGCCGTGGGATTCCAGACCCTGCAGCACCCGTTGTCCGACTTGATCAAATGGACGACGTCGGGGCACGTGCAGTTGCCGGACTTCCAGCGCGGGTATGTCTGGGACGACGAGCGGGTTCGGCAGCTACTCGTCACGATCGCGGTCGGCCACCCGCTGGGTGTCGTGCTCATGCTCGAGACCGGGGGATCGGAGATCCATTTCCAGGCGAAGGCGATCGAGGGAACGGTGCCGCCCGAAGGCACCGCTCCTGGGCTCCTGCTGCTCGACGGGCAGCAGCGGTTGACATCCCTCACGCAGGCGCTGACGGGCGGCGGAGTGGTTGCGACCAGCGACGCGGGCAACCGCAAGTACTTCATCAGGGTGGATGAGGCGCTCAAGGATCCCGAGAACATCGGGGATGCCATCGTCTCGTTGCCCGGCAGCGGCAAGAAGCTGACGAACTTCAACAAGGACGTCGAGATGGATGTCTCGACGAGGGCGCTGCAGATCGAGCGCAGCCACTTTCCAGTCTCGTCGTTGATGAGCAGCGACCTTGCGAGCTGGATCGTCGAGTGGGGTCAGTTCCACAACGATCTCGACGGCGTAGGAAAGCTGATCAACCTGCTGACCCCTCTTCAGGGCTACACCATCCCCGCGATCGAGCTCGACAAGCACACTTCGATGGCTGCAGTAACAACCGTCTTCGAAAAGGTCAACCAAGGCGGCGTGAAGCTGACCGTCTTCGAGCTGTTGACGGCCAAGTTCGCCGGTGATCGTGCGTACTTCAGCAAGCACGACGAAGCGTTCCGCCTGAGAGAAGACTGGGACGAGACATATGACGTCCTTGACGACTACGACGTCCTTCTCAAGTTCGAGAACGACGACTTCTTGCAGGCGGTGACTCTGGCGGCGACCTGTGCGGGGCCGAAGGCGACGACTGCGAAAAAGGAAGACGTACTCAAGCTCACTCTTGATGACTACCTCATCTGGGCCCCGCAGATCCGTGACGCCCTAGTGTGGGCGGCCGCTTTCCTCGACGGGGAGCACATCCACGCCAGCGACGACCTCCCCTACCCGAAGCAGCTTGTCCCATTGGCCGTGATCCGGGTGCTTCTTGGCCAGCAGGCGGAGGCGTACGGCGTCCATGCTCGTCTGCGCCGCTGGTTCTGGAGCGGCATCCTGGGCGAACTCTACGGCAGCGCCAGCGAGACACGATTCGCCCGCGACGTCGACCAGGTGCCCGCATGGGCGCTCGACACATCCGGTGCTGTTGTGCCGCGGACGGTGGACGACGCTTACTTCAACGAGAGTCGGCTGCACACGCTGCGCACCCGCAACTCGGCGGCCTACAAGGGCGTCTATGCCTTGCTGATGGCCCAAGGAGCAAAGGACTGGATCTACAACCAGTCGTTCGACAAGGCGCACTACTTCAAGCTCAAGGTCGACATCCACCACGTCTTCCCGAAGGCGTGGTGCGTCAAGAACGGTGTGAAGTGGGAGATGCAAGAGAGCATCGTCAACAAGACGCCGCTGGCGAAGACGACCAACATCAAGCTCTCGGGCAACGCGCCATCGGTCTACCGCAGAACGATCCGCAAGGAGATCAAGGCTGGTGACGACGTCATCGACGCGAACCTCAGCCCGCATCAGGTGGATCCGGCCCTTCTGTGGAGCGACGACTTCGAAGGCTTCTTCGCAGATCGACGCGAGCGCCTCTGCCGGCTCGTCGAGGCTGCCCTCGGTAAGCCCGTCACGCGGGATATCGCCGCCGCGCAAGGCGCAGACCGCGCCGAGTAGGCCAAGACGGGGGCTCGCGACGGGCCGGTGGGCACCCTTCTCGCCTGGCGAAGGGTGCCTCGAGCGCCACTCGGTTTGCGTGAAGACTCTTGCGCGACGCCCCTTCTCCGTTGAAGGAGTGCGGTCGAGGCTCGTCTAAGCAATTCCGTATCGAGCCACCTGGCCGGACCCATCGGGCCGCTGGGCGCGCATGACAGGCTGGAGGACATGCCGAACCGCCTCGCGGACGCGACCTCGCCGTACCTCCTCCAGCACGCCGACAACCCGGTCGACTGGTGGGAGTGGGAGCCGGAGGCGTTCGAGGAGGCGCGCCGGCGCCACGTGCCGGTCCTGCTGAGCGTCGGGTACGCCGCGTGCCACTGGTGCCACGTGATGGCGCACGAGTCGTTCGAGGACCCGGTGCTGGCGGCGTACCTCAACGAGCACTTCGTGCCGGTCAAGGTCGACCGTGAGGAGCGGCCCGACGTCGACGCGGTCTACATGCAGGCGACCACCGCCATGACCGGCCACGGCGGCTGGCCGATGACGGTGGTGCTCGACCACGACGGCGGCCCGTTCTACGCCGGCACCTACTTCCCGGACCAGCCGCGCCACGGTCAGCCGTCGTTCCGGCAGGTTCTCGAGGCGCTCGTCGACGCCTGGGAGAACCGCGCCGAGGAGGTACGCCGGGTGGCCGGCTCGCTCCGCGACCACCTGTCCGTCAGCGTCACCGTGCCCTCCGGTGCGGTGACGCCCGCCCTGCTGGAGACGGCGCTGGGGAAGCTGGCCGACGACTTCGACCCGCTGGCCGGCGGTTTCGGCGGCGCCCCGAAGTTCCCGCCGTCGATGGTGCTGGAGTTCCTGCGCCGCTATGCGGCGATGGCCGGCGCCGACCCCCGCGCCGCGCACATGCTGAACCGCACCGTCGCAGCCATGGCCCGCGGCGGGATGTACGACCAGCTCGGCGGCGGCTTCGCCCGCTACTCCGTCGACCGCGGCTGGGTGGTGCCGCACTTTGAGAAGATGCTCTACGACAACGCCCAGCTGGTCGGCCTCTACGCCCGGCTGGGCACACCCTTCGGTGACCGGGTCGCGCGCGAGACCGCCGACTGGATGATCCGGGAGCTCGGCACCGCCGAGGGTGGCTTCGCCTCGGCGCTCGACGCCGACAGTGAGGGCGTCGAGGGGAAGTTCTACGCCTGGACGCCCGGGCAGCTGGTCGAGGCGCTCGGTCCCGACGACGGCGCCTGGGCGGCGCAGGTCTTCGAGGTGACCGAGTCCGGCACGTTCGAGCACGGCGCCTCCACGCTCCAGCTCCGCCACGATCCCGAGGGTCCCGGCGCCGAGCGGCTGGTGGAGGTGAAGCGGCGCCTGTTCGACGCCCGCGAGCGGCGGATCCGCCCCGAGCGCGACGACAAGGTGGTCGCCGCGTGGAACGGCCTGGCGATCAGCGGCCTGGTCGACGCGGGCCTGCTGCTCGACGAGCCGGCGTACGTCGACGCCGCGATCGCCGCCGGTGACCTGCTGGCCCGCGTGCACCTGCTGCCGGCACCTGACATCGCCAACCGCGACACGCCGGACGATGGTGGAAACGGTCAGGTGCCCGGGGCCATCCGGCTGCTGCGGGTCTCCCGCGACGGAGTGGCGGGCCGGCACGCGGGCGTGCTGGAGGACCACGGCTGCGTGGCGGCGGGGTTCCTCTCCCTGCTGCAGGCCACCGGCGACCCGGTCTGGCTGGAGCGGGCGCGGGCGGTGCTCGACGCCGCGCTCAAGCGGTTCGCCGCCTCGGACGGCGGGTTCTACGACACCGCGTCCGACGCCGAGTCGCTGGTCACCCGACCGCGCGACCCGTCCGACAACGCCTCGCCGTCCGGGCTCTCCAGCCTGGTGCACGCCCTGGTGGCGGCCCATGCCGTGACGGGGGAGGGTCGCTACCGCGACGCCGCCGAGGCGGCGCTGGGCACCGTCGCCGGGCTGATGGAGCAGGCGCCGCGGTTCGCGGGCTGGTCGCTCGCCGCCGCGTTCACCATGCAGGACGGGCCGCTCGAGGTCGCCGTGGTCGGACCGGCCGGACCGGATCGCGACGCGCTCGCGGCGGCCGCCCGCCGGCTGTCGGGTGCGGTCGTGCTGGTCGCCGACGAGGCACGCGACGACATCCCGCTGCTCTCGAGCCGCGTCCCGGTCGAGGGCCGGCCGGCGGCGTACGTCTGTCGTGGCTTCGTCTGTGAGCGGCCCGTTACCTCTCCGGCCGACCTGGTGGCCGCCGCGGGCAGGGGCTGACGCGGCCGGTCAGCGCAGAGCGTAGATCGCCAGCGATACGCCGGTGTAGTGGGCGGCGAAGGCCAGGATCGTGAAGCTGTGGAACACCTCGTGGAACCCGAAGACGCGCGGCCACGGGTTGGGGCGCTGGAAGCCGTAGACCACGCCGCCGAAGGTGTAGAGCGCGCCGCCGACGCAGATCAGCGTGAAGACGGCGATGCCGACGCCGAGGCCCAGCGCGATCGCGCCGGTGAAGAACGCGGGGATGAAGAAGATCGCGGCCCAGCCGAGCGCGATGTAGATCGGGACGTAGAGCCAGCGCGGCGCCTCGGTCCAGAAGATCCGGAACAGCACGCCGGCGACCGCGCCGCCCCACACCACCGACAGCAGCGTCCATCGCGCCACGCCGTCGAGCAGGAGCAGCGAGAAGGGCGTGTAGGAGCCCGCGATCATCAGCATGATGTTGGCGTGGTCCCAGCGCTTCAGCAGCGCATGGGTTCGGGGCGACCAGCGGCCGTTGCCGCGGTGGTAGACCGCCGACACGGTGAACAGCAGCAGCGCCGTGGCGGTGTAGACACTTGCGCCGAGGGTGGCCTCCGGGGTGGGCGAGAGCACGATCAGCACGATGCCGCCGGCCAGGACCAGCGGAGCGGTGGCGAGGTGCAGCCAGCCGCGCAGCTTCGGCTTCACCTCGGCCAGGGTCTCGGTCACCGCGTCGGCCACGGACCCCGCGAACGCGTCGAGTCGCTCGCGCACCGCCTCGCTCCTGGGGTTGCCCGTCATGGCACGAAAGGTACTCCGAGGATGGCTAACCTAGGGACGTGCCTAGGGACGTCGACTGGAAGAGAGGCGTACGGCGGCTGCTGTATCCGGCGTACGAGGCCCGGATGCTCCGTCGGCTCGACCACGACAAGCTGCCGCAGCACATCGGGGTCATGCTCGACGGCAACCGTCGCTGGGCCAGGGCCGTGGGACGCGACACCGCGCACGGCCACCGCGCCGGCGCGGCCAACATCGAGCCGCTGCTGACCTGGTGCGACGAGGTCGGCATCGAGGTCGTCACGCTCTGGCTGCTCTCCACCGACAACCTGAACCGTCCCGCCCGTGAGCTGGAGCCGCTGCTGCAGATCATCGAGGAGGCCGTCGCCTCCCTCGTCGACCAGCAACGGTGGCGGCTGCATCCCGTCGGCGCCCTCGACCTGCTGCCCGCCGCGACCGCGGAGCGGCTCAAGGCGGCCGAGGAGGCGACGCGCCACGTCGAGGGCACCCTCGTCAACGTCGCGGTGGGGTACGGCGGCCGCCGCGAGATCGCCGACGCGGTCCGCTCGCTGCTGGTCGAGCACGCCGGGCGGGGCACCTCGCTCGAGGAGCTGGCCGCCGAGCTCACCCCCGAGCACATCGCCGAGCAGATCGAGGGGCATCTCTACACCAAGGGCCAGCCCGACCCCGACCTGGTGATCCGCACCTCCGGCGAGCAGCGGCTCGGCGGCTTCCTGCTGTGGCAGAGCGCGAAGTCGGAGTTCTACTTCTGCGAGGCCTACTGGCCCGACTTCCGCCGGGTCGACTTCCTCCGCGCGCTGCGCGCCTACGCCGACCGCGAGCGCCGCGGCGGCCTCTAGCGACGCCCCGCACGTGCATCGGTGGCGTTTCGCTGCTCGATGTTCCTGCACGGATTTCGGCGTGTCGTAGGTGCGGCGGCCCGCGGCGGCGTACGTTCGGCAGCAGTGGCGGGTGGGGAAGCCCGCCACATCGGGAGGCCCGCTCGTGAACACTCACGACCTACTGACTCGGCTCGCCGCGGCGTGCCGGGGCACAGGAGGCCGGCGCCCCGGCCTTCGGGCATCCTCCCGGTCCGCCAGCATGAACTAGGACCGGGGCGAGGGTGCGCGCCTGCGGTCCGTGAGGGGTGAACCTCGTGCCGACCCAGGCGAAGACCTCCCGCTCCACCCACACCCAGACCCAGGCCGCCGTCCGCACGTTCGTGCTGGACACCAGCGTCCTGCTCGCCGATCCCGGGGCGCTGCGACGCTTCGCCGAGCACGAAGTCGTCCTGCCGGTCGTCGTCATCACCGAGCTGGAGGGCAAGCGCCACCACCCCGAGCTGGGCTTCTTCGCCCGCACGGCGCTGCGTTCGCTCGACGACCTCCGCGTCCGGTACGGCCGGCTCGACGAGCCCGTGCCGGTGGGTGAGGAGGGCGGCACGCTGCGCGTCGAGCTCAACCACACCGACCCGGCCGCCCTGCCCTCGGGCTTCCGGCTGGGCGACAACGACACCCGCATCCTCGCCGTGGCGAAGAACCTGGCCGACGAGGGCGCCGACGTCGTCCTCGTCTCCAAGGACCTGCCACTGCGGATCAAGGCGTCGGCGGTCGGGCTGGAGGCCGAGGAGTACCGCGCCGAGGCGATCTCCGACTCCGATCCCGGCTACTCCGGCATGGCGGAGATGGAGGTCGGGGCCGACGTCCTGGACGAGCTGTACGACGACGGCGTCATCACCCTCGACGAGGCGCGCGAGCTGCCCTGCCACACCGGCCTGGTGCTGCTCTCGGACCGGGGTACGGCGCTGGGCCGCGTCGGACCCGACAAGCAGGTCCACCTGGTGCGCGGCGACCGGGAGGCGTTCGGCGTCCACGGCCGCTCGGCCGAGCAGCGCATCGCGCTCGAGATGCTGCTCGACCCCGAGGTCGGGATCGTGTCCCTCGGCGGCCGGGCCGGCACCGGCAAGTCCGCCATGGCGCTGTGCGCCGGCCTCGAGGCGGTGATGGAGCGGCGCCAGCACAAGAAGGTCGTGGTGTTCCGGCCGCTGTTCGCCGTCGGCGGCCAGGAGCTCGGCTACCTGCCCGGCTCGGAGGCGGAGAAGATGGGGCCCTGGGCCCAGGCCGTCTTCGACACGCTCGGTGCCGTGACCTCGCAGGAGGTCGTCGACGAGATCCTCGACCGCGGGATGCTCGAGGTGCTTCCGCTGACGCACATCCGGGGCCGCTCGCTGCACGACGCGTACGTCATCGTCGACGAGGCACAGTCCCTGGAGCGCAACGTCCTGCTGACGGTGCTCTCGCGCATCGGCGCCAACTCGAAGGTGGTGCTCACCCACGACGTGGCGCAGCGCGACAACCTGCGCGTCGGCCGCCACGACGGCGTGGTGGCCGTGGTGGAGAAGCTCAAGGGTCACCCGCTCTTCGCTCACGTGACCCTCACCCGGTCCGAGCGCTCGCCGATCGCGGCGTTGGTCACAGAGATGCTGGAGAACGTCGTGCTGTAGCCCTTCAGTTGGGGCCGGTGTGACCGCTGGGGCGGTTGTGACGAGTGTTGTCACAACCGCCCCAGATTCTTGCGCGTTCGGTTTGCATGCCCCTGCGGCCTCGTGCATGGTGGAGCGCGGTCCACCCGCACGACTCCGAGGATTCCCACTTGTCGAAGCACCGCGCCGCCCGGCACCGCAAGGCGCCCGAGCGACCCGTCGTCGACGCCTCGAGGCGGGCCGTTCGCGCCACCCTCCTGCTCGGGGGCGTGGCCGCCGTGACCACCGGTGTCGCGGTTGCCGGAGGTGTCGCCTCCGAGGAGCCGAGGATCGAGACCGCCGCGGCCACGGTCGGCTCCGCCGTACCGGCTTCGGCGCCCGCCGACGCTGTCGCGGAACGGTCCGAGCCGGTCTCCCGCTCCGCCGACCGGCGCGCCGCGCTCGACCCGGCCAAGGCCGCCGCGCTCGCGTCCGCCGCCGAGACGGAGGTCCGAGCCGTGACCCGCACCGAGGACGCCGCCGACGGCGACCCGAAGGCCATCGCCAGCGCGCTGCTGGGCGAGTACGGCTGGAGCGGCTCCCAGTTCGACTGCCTCGACAAGCTCTGGACCCGCGAGTCCAACTGGAACCCGCGCGCCGACAACCCCTCCTCCAGCGCCTACGGCATCCCGCAGGCGCTGCCCGGCTCCAAGATGGGCACGGTCGCCGACGACTGGGAGACCAACCCCGTCACCCAGATCAAGTGGGGCCTGGGCTACATCCAGGGCCGCTACGGCACCCCCTGCTCCGCCTGGTCCCACTCCGAGCGCGTCGGCTGGTACTGACCGAGGTGCCGAGCCGGCCCTCACCGCGGTCGCTCGTCACGGTCATGCCGTCCCCAATCCTGGGGATGTGGACTTCGAACCCCTCGGCTCTGCTGGGCGCTGACGCCGACCCTCGGGGCAGGCCGCTCGGGAGGCGTCGCCACTAGCGCTCGAGGTGCCACATGCCCGCTGCCGTCCGCACCCTGCGGTTCCTGCTCGTCGTGCTCGCCCTGCTCGCCGCCCTGCTCGCCACGCTGGTGCCGGCCGTGCAGGCCAAGCCGCCGTTGAAGCCCGGCACCCCCACCGACCTCGCGATCGGCACGATCACCGGGGCCACCGGAGGCTCCTACGCCGTGCCGATCAGCTGGCGGGCCGGCAAGAACAACACCTCGTACGCCGGCACGGTGCTCGCCGGTGGCAGGGTGCTCGCACAGTCGGTCATCACCACGACGTCCTGGACGCCGTTGGTGGTGGCCAGCGCCGGGACCGTCATCACGGTGCAGGTCGTGGGCGTGACGGGCAACCGCAAGAGCGCCCCGGCGACGGCGAGCGCGACGCTCCCGGACACGCAGGGGCCGGTCGGGGTCTACGACGCTGCCTGGGGCGAGGCGGTCGGGGACGTGGTGCACGTGACGTTCACGCAGGTGTCGCTGGCCGACGACGTGACGACGCGGGCCGGCATCCAGGTGCTGGTGGACTTCGGGGACCCGGGCAGCGTCCCCTTCGCCACCAACGGCGCGCAGACGGTCATCGAGCACGACTACGCCGTGCCGACCGGCGCCCCGGTCCGCTACCAGCCGCAGATCCGGCTGACCGACGGCGCCGGCAACGTCAGCCACGCCGCGGTCGGCGCGGTGGTGGTCAACGACAGCACGCCACCGAGCGGGACTGCGAAGGTGACCACGCAGGCGGGATGGGCCGGCTGGACGACGGTCGGTCTGGCCACGGTGGCGACCGACGACCTCAGCCCGGCGAGCAGCGTGCGGCGCACGGTCAGCTGGGGCGACGGTACGACGACCACCGCGGTCGGCAACGGCGTCCTCACCCATCTCTACGCGACGCCGGGCACGTACCGGCCGAGCGTCGTCTTCTTCGACGAGGCGCGACCGGCCAACCGCAGCGAGCCCGTCGAGGCGAACGCGGTGCGGATCCAGGCCGACACCATCAAGCCGTCGGTCGGTATCACGGTCCCCACGGCGCGCCGGTCGGTGCGTGCCTGGCGGGTGCTGAGGGGGACCGCCCACGACACCGAGACGACGGTGCGCGCCGTGCGGGTGAAGGCGGTCCAGCGACGTGCCGGCGCGTACTACGGCTATGTGCCGGCGCGCCGCGCGTGGGTGAAGGCCTCGACCAGGACACGGGCATGGGCGACGGCCGGCCACGTCGTGGTGGCGCCGTCCGCGACGGGAGCCTGGAGCGCCCGGCTGTCCGGCCTCAGCCGCGGCCGGCTGCTCGTCCGCATCGAGGCGAGCGACGTACGGGGCAACACCTCCGCGCCCGTCAGTCGCCGGCAGGCGCTGACCCGCCGCTGACGTCAGGGGTGGGTCATCGACTCCACGTCGAGGGCGGCGTCGAGCTGCTCGAGGGTGAGCTCGCCGCGGTCGACGTACCCGAGCTTGAGGACCGTCTCGCGGATGGTGGCGCCGTCGGCGAGCGCCTGCTTGGCGACCTTGGCGGCGTTCTCGTAGCCGATGTGTTTGTTGAGCGGCGTGACGACCGACGGGGAGGACTCGGCGTAGGACCGCATCCGCTCGGCGTTCGCGGTGATGCCGTCCACGCAGCGCTCCGCGAGCACCCGCGAGGAGGCCGCGAGCAGCCGCACCGACTCCAGGAGGTTGCGCGCCATGACCGGCATCGCGACGTTGAGCTCGAAGGAGCCCGAGGCGCCCGCCCACGCCACGGCCGCGTCGTTGCCGACGACCTGGGCGCAGACCATGAGGGTGGCCTCGGGCAGGACCGGGTTCACCTTGCCGGGCATGATCGAGGAGCCCGGCTGGAGGTCGGGGAGGTGGATCTCGGCGAGCCCGGTGGTCGGACCTGACGACATCCAGCGCAGGTCGTTGCAGATCTTGGTCAGGCCGACCGCGTAGGTCCGCAAGGCCCCCGACAGCTCGACCAGCGAGTCGCGGGTGCCCTGCGCCTCGAAGTGGTCGCGCGCCTCGGTGAACTCCTCGCCGGTCGCCGTCGAGAGCGCCGCGATCACCGCCTGCGGGAACCCGGTCGGCGTGTTGATGCCGGTGCCGACGGCGGTGCCGCCCAGCGGCAGCTCGCGCACGCGGGGGAGTACGGCGGCCAGCCGCTCGGCGGCGTACCGAACCGTCGCGGCGTACCCGCCGAACTCCTGTCCGAGCATGACCGGCGTGGCGTCCATCAGGTGGGTGCGACCGCTCTTGACCAGCCCGGCGAACTCCTCGGCCTTGCGCTCCAGTGAGCCGGCCAGCACGTCCAGCGCCGGCAGCAGGTCCTGGGTGACCGAGAGCGTGGCGGCGACGTGGATCGCGGTCGGGAACGTGTCGTTGGACGACTGCGAGGCGTTGACGTGGTCGTTGGGGTGCACCTCGACGCCCGCGCGGCCGGCCAGCGAGGCGATCACCTCGTTGGCGTTCATGTTCGAGCTGGTGCCCGACCCGGTCTGGAAGACGTCGACGGGGAACTCGGCGTCGTAGTCGCCGGCAGCCACCGAGCGAGCGGCCGCGGCGATCGCCTCGGCCTGCTCGGGCGTGATGACGCCGAGCTCGCCGTTCACCTGGGCGGCAGCCGCCTTCACGTGCCCGATCGCGTGGATCAGGGCCGGTTCGATCGGGGTGCCGCTGATGGGGAAGTTCTCCACCGCGCGCTGCGTCTGCGCGCGCCAGAGCGCGGCCGCGGGCACGCGGACCTCGCCCATGCTGTCGTGCTCGATGCGGAAGCCGTCGGTCCCGGTGCTCTGGTCGCTCACGCGCTCGACGGTACCCGCGCCGCGTAGAGCCAGTAGCGCTCCTCGCGCGCCTGGAGCGTCACCGCGTAGGGCAGCTCCTCGACCTGACCGAAGACCCGGCGCATCGTGTCGGCCAGCTCCGGTGCCTCGGCAGCCGACCACACCACCACCTGGCCCCCCGCTCGGGTCGCGCGCCGCGCGTCGGTGAGCGCCGGCGCCTGGTAGAGCCCGGCGTTGGCGTCGTGCACGAGATAGCCGGGGCCGTTGTCGACGTCCAGCAGCACCAGGTCGTACGCCGCCGGCGCGCTCCGACGCAGGGCGACCGCCACGTCGGAGACCACGACTTCCGCCCGCGGGTCGGCCAGCAGCGCCGGGCCGTGCGGCACGGTGCCGTCGCGCAGCCAGCCCACCAGAGCCGGCTCGATCTCGACGACCGTGCAGTGCTCGACCCGCTCGTCGGCCAGCACCGCCTCGAGGGTGAAGCCGAGGCCGAGCCCGCCGACGAGGACCTGCGCCGGCCGCTCGACCAGGGCCAGTGCCCGGGTCGCCAGCGCCCGCTCGGTGGAGGTCTCCGCGGTGTCCATCACGAACACGCCGTTGGCGCGCAGCTCCAGCGTGCCGTCGTACCGCCGCCGCAGCACGAGCTCACCCCGCTCCGATGCCGCCCGCGCGATCTCGTCCGTGCCCGTCACGGGCGGCATCCTCGCAGGAGGTCAGTCGAAGAGCTCGCTGAGCCAGCTCTCCTTGCGCTTCTTGTAGTACGGCCGCTGCCCGTAGGGCTGCTGGTAGGGCTGCTGGTACTGCTGAGGGGGCTGCTGGTACTGCGGCTGCTGCGGAGCCGGCGCGGCGGGTGCCGGTGCGGTCAGCGACCGGTCGATGATCTTGTCCAGCTCGCCGCGGTCCAGCCACACGCCGCGGCAGGTGGGGCAGTAGTCGATCTCGATGCCGCTGCGCTCGCTCATGGTCAGCGTGGCGCCGTCAACGGGGCATTGCATTGGGGGTGCTCCTCTCGCTCGACCGCTCCAACGAGCGGGGGACGGGAGTGGTTCCTCAGCCGCGCGGCGTCAGCCGGATGATCGGGATGACCCGGTCGGTCTTGGTCCGGTAGGCGCCGAACCGCGGCACCGAGGAGACGATGCTGTGCCAGGCGGCCTCGCGCTCCTCGCCGTGGAGCTCCTCGGCGGTGACGGGGATTGTCTCGCCGCCGACCTCGATCATCACGAGCTCGGGGTGGGCCGCGAGGTTGTAGTACCAGGCGGGGTTGCTGATCGCGCCGTTGGCCGAGGCCGCGATGTAGCGGCTGCCGTCGGGACCGGGGACCCACGCGAGCGGCGTACGTCGCGGCTGTCCGCTCCTCGCCCCGACGGTCGTCAGTGCCAGCAGGTTCATGCCCATCATGGACCCGGTCGAGCGACCGGCGCGCCGGGACATGAACGCGTTCGCCCAGCGCATCAACGGACCGCTCGGCGGGCGACCGCCACGGGTGCCGCGGGGGTTCGTGAAGGTCATGGGGCCAGCGTAGGACCGCCGCGGCGTTCCGCCCGGTCCGCCTCGGGGTACCCGGACTGCATGACGAACCCGAGCGATCCCACCCCCGAGCAGCCGGGCATGTCCGACGACATCGAGGAGCCGGCCGCCCACCCCGGTACGCGACGCGAGTCCGCGGCCGAGGAGCCGGACGACTCCGGTGGCCAGGTCTCCGAGACCGGTGGCCTCAACGCCGAGCCGGTCAGCGACGGTGACGTCGCCGACGACGGCGGTCCGGTCGGACCCGACGCCAACTACAACGCCGGCGCGCGCAACACCTGACCCCTCGTTGGTCGAGCAGTGAGGCCGCCCGCGGCCGAACGTGTCGAGACCGCTGGACGCGGTGGCGGTAGGTGGTCTCGACACGGCTCGCTGGCGCTCGCCGGCTCGACCACCGAAGGGCCGCCGCTCGACCACCGGAGGGGCGCCGCTCGACCAGCGGAGGGGCCGGCTCAGCGCTCCTTGGACCGCACCCGGATGCCGGTGAGCGGGATGGTGGTGGAGCCAGCGGGGTCGGTGAAGAAGTCGTTGCCCTTGTCGTCGACAACGATGAAGGCGGGGAAGTCCTCGACCTCGATCTTCCAGATCGCCTCCATGCCGAGCTCGGGGTACTCCAGCACCTCGACCGACCTGATGCAGTCCTGCGCCAGTCGGGCCGCTGGGCCGCCGATCGAGCCGAGGTAGAAGCCGCCGTAGGTCCCGCAGGCCTCGGTCACGACCTTCGACCGGTTGCCCTTGGCCAGCATGACCATCGACCCGCCGGCCGCCTGGAACTGCTCGACGTAGGAGTCCATCCGGCCCGCCGTGGTGGGACCAAAGGAGCCCGACGCCATCCCGTCCGGCGTCTTGGCGGGGCCGGCGTAGTACACCGGGTGGTCGCGCAGGTACGCCGGCATCTCCTCTCCCGCGTCGAGCCGCTCCTTGATCTTCGCGTGCGCGATGTCGCGCGCCACGACGAGCGGACCGGTCAGTGAGAGCCGCGTCTTGACGGGGTGCTTCGACAGCTCGGCGAGGATGTCGGTCATCGGCTGGTTGAGGTCGATCTTCACGACCTCGCCCGCCGCGATGTCCTCGGCGACACCGGCATCGGGCATGTACTGCGCCGGGTCGGTCTCGAGCTGCTCGAGGAAGACACCGTCGGCAGTGATCTTGCCCAGCGCCTGCCGGTCGGCCGAGCAGGAGACCGCGATCGCGACGGGGCAGGAGGCGCCGTGGCGGGGGAGCCGGACGACCCGGACGTCGTGGCAGAAGTACTTGCCGCCGAACTGCGCGCCGATCCCGAACGACTGGGTGAGCTTGAAGACCTTCTCCTCCAGCTCGAGGTCGCGGAACCCGTGGGCGCTCATCGAGCCGGAGGTCGGCAGCGAGTCGAGGTAGTGCGCCGAGGCGTACTTCGCGGTCTTGAGCGCGAACTCCGCCGAGGTGCCGCCGATCACGATCGCCAGGTGGTACGGCGGGCAGGCCGCCGTACCTAGGGAGCGGATCTTCTCGTCCAGGAACGTGAGGATGCGCTCGGGGTTGAGGATCGCCTTGGTCTCCTGGAACAGGAACGACTTGTTGGCCGAGCCGCCGCCCTTGGCCATGAAGAGGAACTTGTACTCCGGACCCTTGGGGCCGTCCTCGGTGGCGTAGATCTCGACCTGGGCCGGCAGGTTGGTGCCGGTGTTCCTCTCCTCGTAGGTCGTGATCGGTGCGAGCTGGGAGTAGCGCAGGTTGAGCTTCGTGTAGGCGTCGTACACGCCCTCGGAGACGACGCGGGCGTCGTCGGTGCCGGTCAGCACGCCCTCGGACTTCTTGCCCATCACGATCGCGGTGCCGGTGTCCTGGCACATCGGCAGGATCCCGCCCGCGGAGATGTTGACGTTCTTGAGCAGGTCGAGCGCCACGAAGCGGTCGTTGCCGGACGCCTCCGGGTCGTCGATGATGCGGCGCAGCTGCGCGAGGTGGGCCGGGCGGAGGAACTGGTTGATGTCCTTCATCGCCTCGGCGGTGAGCCGCCGGATCGCCTCGGGCTCAACCTTGAGGAAGGTGCGGCTGGTGCCGTCCTCCTCGTTGACCGTGACGGTCGAGACGCCCTCGGTCGTGATCAGCCGGTAAGGAGTGTCGTCCTCACCGATCGGAAGCAGGTCGGAGTAGTTGAACTCAGGAGCGGCCACGAGCGGCAAGCGTAATCCCGCGGACGTCCCGGTGTGGTGGCGGCTCCCGCCGCCGGCCGGCTCCGCGCCCGGATCGAGGGTTGCGCGATGACCTAGAGTGAGGTGCACCACACGTCCATGATGGACGTGAGGCGTCTCTTCACTACGGATCGTCCGGCACGTACCTGCCGGTGAAGGAGCAAACTCAACATGGCAACTGTGACCTTCGAGAAGGCCCAGCGCTGGTACCCCGGAGCCGACAGCCCGGCGGTCAAGGGCATCGACCTCGAGATCGGCGACGGCGAGTTCATGGTGCTCGTCGGCCCGTCGGGCTGCGGCAAGTCAACGACCCTGCGCATGCTCGCGGGTCTGGAGGACGTCACCGACGGCCGGATCCTGATCGGCGACCGTGACGTCACCAAGGTCCCGCCCAAGGACCGCGACATCGCGATGGTGTTCCAGAACTACGCGCTCTATCCGCACATGAGCGTTGCCGACAACATGGGCTTCGCGCTGAAGATGGCGAAGGTCGACGGTGCGGAGCGCGAGCGCCGCGTCAAGGAGGCGGCCTCGATCCTCGGCCTGACCGAGTACCTCGACCGCAAGCCCAAGGCGCTGTCCGGTGGCCAGCGTCAGCGCGTCGCCATGGGCCGCGCCATCGTCCGCCAGCCGCAGGTGTTCTGCATGGACGAGCCGTTGTCGAACCTCGACGCCAAGATGCGCGTGAACACCCGCACCGACATCGCGAAGCTGCAGGCCGACCTGGGCGTCACGACCGTCTACGTCACCCACGACCAGGTCGAGGCCATGACGATGGGCGACCGGGTGGCGGTCATGAACGCCGGCGAGCTGCAGCAGGTCGACACGCCGCTCAACCTCTACACGAAGCCGGTCAACCTCTTCGTCGCCGGCTTCATAGGCAGCCCGCAGATGAACCTCATCGAGGCCACCGCGGTCGACGGCCAGGCCAAGATCGGGGAGTACCTCGTCCCCGTGGATCCCACCTCGGCGAGGAAGATGCAGGGCCGGATCACGTTGGGCGTCCGTCCCGAGGCCTGGCGGCTGGTCTCCGCCGCGGAGGGCGGCCTCCCGGTCCACGTGACGGTCGTCGAGGAGCTCGGCTCGGACTCGTTCGTCTACGGCACCTGCGACGTGGAGGGCACGCCCTCCAACATCATCGTCCGGGTCTCGGCGCGCGACCAGGTCCACAAGGGCGACGTCCTCTACGTCACCACCGACCCGCGCGACGTGCACGTCTTCGACACCGGGACGGGGCTGCGGCTGAGCGAGTGAGGCCGGCGGCGCGGAATCCCCGGGTCACCGGTGATTCTTGAACTTCGGGGGCGTTGCAACGCCCCCGAAGTCGCGGGATCCCCGGTCAACCGGGGATTCCGCGGCCGGCCCGGTCGGCGTTGCGGCGCACCGCGTCGACCAGGGTCGGCCACAGCCCCTCGGGGATGTCGTGACCCAGACCGTCGATGAGCAGCAGCTCCGAGCCGGGGATCGCCATCGAGGTGGCGCGGCCACCGGAGACGTGGACCATCTTGTCGTGCAGGCCGTGGACGACCAGGGTCGGCACGGTCACCCGCCGCAGGTCGCGGGTGCGGTTGGGCTGGCTGAGGATCGCGAGGATCTGGCGGGCGCTGGCGCGGGTGTCGACACCGCGCTCGAAGGTCTCCTCCGCCCGTCGGCGCACGTCCTCCTCGGTGACCGGGTAGCCGGGTGAGCCGATCAGCCGCCACAGTCGGACCGACCCCTCGACGTACGCCTCCCGCCCGACGCTGCGCGCCAGGAAGACGGGCAGCAGCGAGGGGTGCTGGAAGCCGACCGTCCGCGCCCCGGTCGTCGACATCATCGACACCAGCGACCGCACGCGGTCCGGCCACCGCACCGCCAGGGTCTGGGCGATCATCCCGCCCATCGACACACCCCACACGTGGGCGGCGTCGATGCCGAGGTGGTCGAGCAGCCCGACCGCGTCCTGCGCCATGTCGGTCAGGGAGTACGGCGGCGCGACCCTCAGTCCCACGAAGGCCCGGGTCATCCGGCGGACCGTGACGATGCCCTCCAGGTGGGTGGAGCGGCCGGAGTCCCGGTTGTCGTACCGGATCACGAAGAACCCCGCCTCGGCGAGCATCCGGCACAGCTCGGCGTCCCACCAGGTCATCGGGCCGCCCAGCCCCATCACGAGCAGCAGCGGCTCGTCGTCGGGGGACCCGAAGGTCTGGTAGCAGATCCGGATGCCGCGCCCCACGTCGGCGAACTGCTCCTCCGACACGGATACGGACATCGGAGCCTCCTGTTGGTGTCGCGGGGCCTGCCGGCGGCTGTCGGGTGGGGTGTGGGCTCAGCCCTCGAAGTCGATGGCGGAGTAGGCCCGCAGCTTGGAGAGCTGGTGCTCGCTGGTGACCTTGCGGATCGTGCCGGAGCGCGAGCGCATCACCAGCGACTCGGTGACGACCGAGCCGCCCGGGCCGTAGTGGACCCCGCGCATCAGGTCGCCGTCGGTGATCCCGGTGGCGACGAAGAAGCAGTCGTCACCGGTGACCAGGTCGTTGGTGGTGAGCACGAAGTCGGGGTCGAGGTTGTGGCCGGCGTCGATCGCCTTCTGCCGCTCGGCGTCGTCCTGCGGCCAGAGCCGGCCCTGGATGGTGCCGCCGAGCGCCTTCATGGCGCAGGCCGCGATGATGCCCTCGGGGGTGCCGCCGATGCCCAGCAGCAGGTCGACCCCGGAGCCGGCGCGGGCCGCGGAGATGGCGCCGGCGACGTCGCCGTCGGTGATGAACTTGATCCGCGCGCCGGTCGCCCGGATCTCCTCGGCCAGCTGCGCGTGACGCGGCCGGTCGAGCAGCACGACCGTGACGTCGCTGGGGCCGCCGCCCTTGGCCTTCGCGACCTGGTGGATGTTCTCGGCGACCGGGAGGCGGATGTCGACGACGTCGGCAGCCTCGGGGCCGGTGACCAGCTTCTCCATGTAGAAGACGGCCGAGGGGTCGTACATCGACCCGCGGGGGGCGACGGCCAGGACCGCGATGGCGTTGTTCATGCCCTTCGCGGTCAGCGTCGTCCCGTCGATCGGGTCGACGGCCACGTCGACGTCGGGACCGGTGCCGTCGCCGACGCTCTCGCCGTTGTAGAGCATGGGGGCGTTGTCCTTCTCGCCCTCGCCGATCACGACCACGCCGTTCATGGCGACCGTCGAGATCATCACGCGCATCGCGTGGACGGCCACGCCGTCGGCGCCGTTCTTGTCGCCGCGTCCGACCCACCGGGCGGCCGACATGGCGGCGGCCTCGGTCACGCGGACCAGCTCCAGGGCCAAGTTGCGGTCCGGCGCGGCCGGCGCGACGTCGAGGGGCTCCGGGCGGTGGTGGCTGCTCATGGGGCGACTGTATCCATCCGAATCGGCTCCGATGCCGCTCACGAGACGCCGTGGACCGAGACCTCTGTCGCTTTCACGATCAAATTCACGGCAAGCCCCGGGGCGAGGCCGAGCTCGGCGACCGCGGCCGCCGTGACCTCCGCGTCGAGGGGTACGCCGGCCGCGACCGTCCGGACGCGGAACCGGTCGCCCAGGGGCTCCAGCTCGGTCACCGTGGCCGGCAACGCGTTTCGCGGGCTGCCGGCCGGCGGCTCGGCGAAGACCGAGACCGACTGCGGGGAGAAGACGGCGACGGCCCGGCTCCCGGGCGCGAGCGGCTCGTCGGCCGGCAGTCCCTGCACGGTCAGCTCGCCGACTACGGCCGTGCCGTCCCAGCGACCGGCGACCAGGTTGAGGCCGGCGATCCGGGCGGCGAACCCGCTCCGCGGCCGGCTGAGCACCTCCCTGGTGGTGCCCGTCTCCACGACCCGGCCGGCCTCGACCACCGCGACCCGGTCCGCCAGCAGCAGGGCGTCCAGCACGTCGTGCGTGACTAGCAGCGTGGTCCGGTCGGCCAGCACGGGCCGCAGCGCCTGCCGCAACGCGGGGGCGACGGCGACGTCCAGCGCCGCCATCGGCTCGTCGAGCAACAGCAGCTCGGGCTCGGCGGCCAGCGCCCGGGCCACGGCGACCCGTTGGGCCTGTCCGCCGCTGAGCTCGTGGGGCCGGCGCTCGGCGAGGTCGGCGACCCCGACCTGCGCCAACCAGTCCCGGGCCTGCTCGCGAGCGACCCGGCGGGCCGCGCCGCGGGCGCGCGGAGCGAAGGCGACGTTGTCGACCGCGCTCAGGTGGGGGAACAGCAGCGGCTCCTGGGCGAGCAGGGCGATCCTGCGGTCGTGCGGGGGTACGCCGGCCAGCGGTCGCTCGCCCAGGGTGACCCCGCCCGTACTGGGCCGCACCAGCCCGGCGATCACCCCGAGGATCGTGGACTTCCCGGCACCGTTGGGGCCGAGCAGGGCCAGGGTCTCGCCGGCAGCGACCTCGAGCCGCACCTCGACGTCTCGGTCGGCCACCGTGGCGTCGTACGTCAGGGCGGGCGCCGGGTGGCTCATCCGGGGGATCACAGCGCGCCCCGGCCGTGTCGCGCGGTCCCGATCACGATCAGCGCGACCACGACCAGCACCAAGGAGAGCGCCACCGCGGCGTCGGGGTCGGTGACCCGCTCGAGGTAGATCTGGATGGGGAGCGTCGTGGTCGTGCCCGGCAGTGAGCCGGCGAAGGTGATGGTCGCCCCGAACTCGCCCAGCGACCGGGCGAAGGCGAGCACCGTGCCCGAGAGCAGGCCGGGGAGCACGAGCGGCAGGGTCACGCGGCGGAACACCGTCGTGGGAGCCGCGCCGAGGGTGGCCGCGACGACCTCGTACCGCCGGCCGGCCGTGCGCAGCGCGCCCTCCACGCTGACGACCAGGAAGGGCAGCGCGACGAAGGCCTGGGCCAGCACGACCGCGGCGGTGGTGAAGGCGATCTCCAGGCCGAGCACCTCCAGCGTCGCGCCGAGCATGCCGCGTCGTCCGAACGCAGCCAGCAGCGCGATGCCGCCGACCACGGGGGGCAGCACCAGCGGGAGCAGCACGAGCGCCCGCACGAGCGCCTGCCCGCGGAACCGCGTCCGGGCCAGGACCGTCGCCATCGGAACGCCGAGCAGTACGCACAGCAGCGTGCTCGCCGTACTGGTGCGCAGGCTCAGCCACAGGGCGTCGCGGGCCGAGGGCGACGTCACCAGCGCCGGGAACGCCACCCAGTCCACGCGGGTCACCATCGCCACCAGGGGCAGCAGCACGAAGGCCGCGCCGAGCAGGGCAGGGATGTAGAGCCATCGCGGCAGCGCGGTCGTCATGCGACGCCGAACCCCGCGGCGGCGAGGACCTCACGGGCGGCGGCGTCGTGGGCCACGAAGTCGACGAACTCCCCGGCCAGCCTCCCGGCAGGGCCGCGGCGGACGACGGCCGCGATGGGATAGGTGTTCGTCCCCTCCGCCACGGCCGGCCCCAACGACGCCGCGACGGCGTCGACCTTCGTGCCCGCCGCCTCGATGTCGGTGCTGTAGACCACGCCCGCGTCGGCCTCGCCGGTCACCACCTTGCCGAGTACGTCGGCGACCGACTGCTCCTCGCTGACGGGGCTCAGCGTCACGCCGAGCTCGTCCGCGACCCGGGCGGTCGCGGCGCCACAGGGCACGGGCTCGGCACACACCACGAGACGCAGCCCCGGGCGAGCCAGGTCGCCGAAGGACGTCACCTCGGCCGGGTTGCCGGGCGGCACGGCGATCGCGACGACGTTGGTGGCGAACGGAACGGGTGCGGCCACGAGCCCGTCGTCGACGAGGCCGCTCATCGTCGCGGTGTCCGCGGTGGCGATCACGTCGGCGGGGGCGCCCTCCTTCACCTGCTCGACGAGGTCAGCCGAGCCGCCGAAGCTGAGCCGCACCTCGACTCCGTGCGCGGCCTCGAAGTCCGTGGCCAACCCGGTGAACGGCCCCGTGAGCGAGGCCGCGGCGAAGACGGTCAACGCCCCGTCCTCGTCGCCGGCGCACCCGGTGAGGGCGCCGGCCGCCAGCAGCAGGGCGCCGGCGAGCGCCGGTGCCCTCACGGTCGCTCCACGACGACGTTGGTCGACTTCACCGACGCGATCGCGCGGACGCCGGGCTCCAGCCCCAGCTCCTCGGCCGCCTCGGTGCTCATCAGCGAGACCAGGCGGTAGGGGCCGCAGACCAGCTCGACCTGCGCCATCACGGTGTCCTTGACGACCCGGGTGACGATGCCCGGCAGCCGGTTGCGGGCGCTGACGGCGGCGGACCTCGGCACGTCCGGCTGGTCGGCCAGCGCGGTCGCGAGCTGCGCCAGCGCGGTGCCCGGGACGGCACCGCGGCCGGCCTCGGTGGTCGTGGCGAGCCGTCCGCTCTCGATCCAGCGTCGGACGGTGTCGTCGCTCACGCCGAGCACCTCGGCTGCTTCGGCGATGCGGTAGGTCGTCACGCTCTCATGCTCCCGCATGTGCGGGCACCTGTCACGGAGGACTGTCCGCAGGTGCGGCTCCTTGGTCCCGGGTCGGCGGGCGAGCCGGCCTCTGAGAGGATGGCCGGGTGAGTGAGCCCCCCACCGAGCCGCAGGCCGGCGCTCGGCGCTATCCCCGCACCTTCGGTGGCCTGGTCGCCTCGATGATCGTGCTGGTCCTGGCCGTGCTCGGCTACTGGGTCGTGCAGAGGGCGCTCAACCCCACGCCCGAGATCAGCCCGGAGGCGGTGGACTATCTCGACACCGCCGCCGCCGCCCAGGAGGCCGGCATCCCGGTCGTCTACCCGACCTCGCTGCCCGAGGGCTGGATCGCGACCGAGGTGCGGCTCACGCCCGGGGACCGGCTGGTGTGGGGGATCCCGATGCTCACCGACGAGGAGCGGTTCGTCGGCCTGCAGCAGGAGGACGAGGACCTCCACACGCTGCTGGACACCTATGTCGACGAGAACGCCCGCCAGGGCGCCGACGTGATGATCGACAGTCCCGTCGCCTCCCGCTGGTCGTCGTGGACTGACGAGGGCGGGGACCACGCGTTCGCCGCGGAGGTCGGCGAGACCGTGGTGCTCGTCTACGGCTCCGCGCCGGCGACCGACCTCAAGGAGCTGGTCTCCCGGCTGAGCACCGCGCCGGTCGGCTGAGGCGGTTCAGCTTTCGCCGTCGATGGCGGCGTCGAGCCGCTTCCGGGCGCCGTCGAGCCACTGCTGGCACACGGTGGCCAGCTGCTCGCCGCGCTCCCACAGCGCCAGCGACTCCTCCAGCGTCGTGCCGCCGGCCTCGAGCCGGCGTACGACCTCGACGAGCTCCTCGCGAGCGGCTTCGTAGGTGATCGACTCGCCGCTCGCTGCGGCGCTCTGGTCACTGGCGGCCATCGGCCTCCCCTTCCTCGGTGGCGGTCTCGGTTGCTGTCACGGTGGCGGCGACGCGGCCGTCGGCGACCCGGATGCTGACAGTGGCGCCCGGCGCGACGCCGGCGACGCTGCTGACGACGTGTCCCTCGGCGTCCTGGACCACGGCGTAGCCGCGCTGCAGGGTCGCCAGCGGCGACAGCGCGCGTGCTCGGGCGCGGTGGTGGTCGATGTCGTCGGCGGCCCGGTCGAGCCGGTGCTCCAGGGTGCGCCGCGCGCGCTCGCGCAGCGCGTCCACCTCGGTGAGGCGGGCGTCGAGCAGCGAGCGCGGGTCGGCCAGCGCGGGCCGGGAGCGCAACCCGTCGAGGGCCGCCTGCTCGCGCTGCAGCCATCCGTGCAGGCCGCCGCGCAGTCGCTGCCGGGCGGTGTCGACGACCCGCAGCTCCTCGGCGACGTCCGGCACGACCAGCTTGGCGGCATCGGTCGGCGTCGAGGCGCGTACGTCGGCCACCAGGTCGAGCAGCGGGCTGTCGGGCTCGTGGCCGATGGCCGAGACGACGGGCGTGCGGGCGGCGTGGACCGCGCGCACGAGCGCCTCGTCGGAGAACGGCAGCAGGTCCTCCACGGAACCGCCGCCGCGGGCGATGACGATCACGTCGACCGACGGGTCGCGGTCGAGCCGCTCGAGCGCCTCGATGACCTCCGCCGCCGAGCGCGGGCCCTGCATGGCGGCGTACGCCACGGCGAAGGTGACCGCCGGCCAGCGGCGGCGGGCGTTCTCGAGGACGTCACGCTCCGCGGCCGAACCGGGTGCGGTGACCAGGCCGACCGTGCCGGGCAGGAACGGCAGGCGCCGCTTGAGCGCCGTCGCGAAGAGCCCCTCGGCCGCCAGCAGCTGCCGGCGCCGCTCCAGCCGGGCGAGCAGCTCGCCGAGGCCGACCATGCGGATGTCGCGGGCCTGGAGCGAGAGCGTGCCCCGGTTGGCGTAGTAGGAGGGCTTGGCGTGCACAACCACGCTCGCGCCCTCGACCAGCGGCGGGTTGAGGCCGTCGAACAGGACCCGACTGCAGGTGACCGGGATGGAGATGTCGGCGACCGTGTCGCGCAGCGTCAGGAAGACGGTGCCGACGCCGGGCCGCCGGTTGACCTGGGCGACCTGACCCTCCACCCACACCGCGCCGAGCCGGTCGATCCAGCCGGCGATCGCGTTGGCGATCTGGCGCACGGGGGCGGGCTGCTCCAGGGACGTCTGCAGCGTCATGTGGGGTCCTCGCGGATCGACTCCTGGTCGAGGACGAACGTCTCGAACCCGGGGATGGTGAAGCGGAGCCGACCGTAGCCGGCCTCCTCGATGATGCCCTTGGTGATGAGGTTGCGCCGCACCATGCTCAGCGACTCGGTGGAGGTGTTCAGCCGCTCGGCGATCTCGCCGCGGCGTACGACGGCCCGGCCGACCGTCGCCATGGCCTGCAGGAACGACCGCTCCGAGGCGGTCGCGACCGCCCAGCGGGCTTCGAAGATCGACGCCAGCGCGGTCCGGGCCGAGCGCGATCCGGCCTCGACAGCAGCGAGGTCGAGGACCGATCCCCGCTCCGGTCTCGCAGCCTCCCAGGTCGCGGCGCCCAGGATCTGCAGCGACTGCGGGTAGCCGCGGGCGGTGTCCACCACCGAGGTCAGCGCGTCCGGCGACCAGCTGACGCCGAGCTCGGTGGCGGGGGCTTCGAGCAGTCGGGCGGCGTCCGCGCGGCCGAACTCGCCCAGGACGAGCTCGTGGCTGCGCTCCCCGAAGGTCGCGGCGCGGGTCAGCAGGCCCTTGGTCTGGGGCAGCCCGGCTCCGATGACGCCGACCGGGATCCCGTCCCGGACGCCGCCGAGGTTCTGCAGCGCGTTGAGCAGGACGGCTCCGTGGAGCAGTGCCTGGCGGTCGGGGGCGTACTCCCACTCGCGCCCGGACTCCAGTGGGGCGTGCAGCTCGTCGATCATCACGACCAGACCGGCCCCACCGCGCTCCCGCACCAGCTGGCCCGCGCGGGCGAGCAGGTCCTCGAGCGGGCCGACCAGCGCCGTGGACTGCGCGACCGCGCTGCTCTCGAGGCGGGCGCGGACCTTGGCGAACCCGGCGCTGAGCTCGACGGTGATCTCCTTGAGCCGCCGGCCACCCGGCGCCGTGACCTGGGCGCGCTCCAGGCTGCGCTCCACCCGGTCGACGATCTCGCCGAGGAAGGGCTGCTGCTTGACGCAGGAGACCCACGCGACCACGAAGCCGTCCTCCTCGGCCTGCCCGGCGACGTCGCGCAGGAGGGACGTCTTGCCGACCCCGCGGGGCCCGGTGACGACGGTCAGGGGGCCCATCATCTCGCCGTACGCCGCGACCCTCGCCAGCTTGTCGCGCAGCACCGTGCGCTCCTGGTCGCGGCCGATGAAGACGCGCGGCCGGTCACTCGGGGTGTACGGGTTGGGGAGCACCGACACCTCCTGTGTTCCCGGTCATGGATAGGTCTTTATAGCTCGGGAAAGCTATAAGGGACTATAAGTCACCGAGCCCCACGGTAGGCCGTGCCACCGACCGAGTCGGCCCGGCTCGCCATTCGGAGGCCGCCATCCTGCGCCCGTAGACTCGGACCCATGGTCGACCTCGCCGCCCCGCGTGTCCTCTCCGACGAGGAGAAGCAGGTCCTGCTGGCCGCGCCACGCGGCTACTGCGCCGGCGTGGACCGGGCCGTCGTCACGGTCGAGCAGGCGCTGGAGCTCTACGGCGCGCCGGTCTACGTCCGCAAGGAGATCGTGCACAACAAGCACGTCGTCGGCGACCTGGCCGCCCGCGGCGCCGTCTTCGTGGAGGAGCTCGACGAGGTCCCGTCCGGTGCCACCGTCGTCTTCAGCGCCCACGGCGTCTCGCCGGCCGTCCACGCCGACGCGCGACAGCGGCAGCTGAAGACGATCGACGCGACCTGCCCCCTGGTCACCAAGGTGCACCACGAGGCGAAGCGGTTCGCCGCGGAGGGCTTCGACATCGTCCTGGTCGGCCACGCCGGCCACGAGGAGGTCGAGGGCACCATGGGGGAGGCGCCCGAGGCGATCCAGCTGGTCGAAGGCCCGTGGGACGTCGACAAGGTCACGGTGGCCGATCCCGAGAAGGTCGTCTGGCTCTCGCAGACGACGCTGTCGGTCGACGAGACGATGACCACCGTGGCCGCGCTGCGCGAGCGCTTCCCGGCGCTGCTCGACCCGCCGAGCGACGACATCTGCTACGCCACCCAGAACCGCCAGCTCGCGGTCAAGGAGATCTCTCCCGCGACCGACCTGCTGATCGTGGTGGGCTCCCGCAACTCCTCCAACTCCGTCCGGCTGGTCGAGGTCGGGCTGGAGGCCGGGGCGAAGACGGCGTACCGCGTCGACGACGCCTCCGAGATCGACGAGGCGTGGCTGGAGGGCGTCCGATCGGTGAGCGTCACGAGCGGCGCCAGCGTGCCGGAGTCGCTCGTGCAGGGCGTGCTCGCCTTCCTGGCCGAGCGGGGCTACCCCGACGCCCGTGCCGTGCACAGCGCCGAGGAGTCGCTCGTGTTCGCGCTGCCGCCGGAGCTGCGCAAGGACCTCAAGGCCGCCGCCGCGGCGCGGGCCTGAGGGGCACGACGATGGCGCGGTACGTCGACATCCACCCCGACAACCCGCAGCCCCGGCTGCTGCAGCAGGTGGTCGACGCGCTCAACGACGACCAGCTGATCGCCTACCCGACCGACTCCGGCTACGCGCTGGGCTCGCGGGTCGGCAACAAGGACGGCCGCGACCGGATCCTGCGGATCCGCGACCTCGACGAGCGCCACCACTTCACGCTGGTGTGCAAGGACTTCTCCCAGCTCGGGCAGCTGGTGCACGTCGACAACAGCGCGTTCCGCGCGATCCGGGCCGCCACGCCGGGCCCGTACACCTTCATCCTCCCGGGCACCCCCGAGGTGCCGCGCCGCCTGCTGCATCCCAAGAAGCGCACCGTCGGCGTCCGGATCCCCGAGCACGCGTTCGTGCACGCGCTGCTCGACCTGCTCGGCGAGCCGCTGCTCAGCTCGACGCTGATCATGCCCGGCGAGACCGAGCCGCGGACCAACGGCTGGGACGTCAAGGAGACCCTCGACCACCAGGTCGACGTGGTGGTCGAGACCGGCGAGGACACTCCGGCCGAGCCCACCACCGTCGTGGACTGGTCCGACAGCCAGCCCGAGGTCCTGCGTCAGGGCGCCGGCGACTGGTCCCGGTTCAGCTGACGTAGCTGCGTCGCACCGCCAGGCAGCCCAGGCACAGGCCGTAGCCGAGGCAGAGCGCGAGGCTGTGCCCCGCCAGGCCGGCGATGACCGCCTGGACCAGGCTGTCGTCGGGGCGTCCCAGCGCGCCGCGCCGCGCCACCGCGACGACCGTGAAGACCAGCAGCATCAGCAGGGGCGGCAGCACGCCGACGGTGAAGAAGTCCCGGGGCGTGACCAGCAGCGCCAGCGCGAGGCACAGCAGCACGAAGAGGATGTCGAAGCCCCAGCTGATCCGCTCGGCCAGCGCCAGCTCCACGGCAGCCGCCGTCAGGGCGAGCGCGACCCCGAGCGCGACGACCTGGCGGCCCGGCTCGCGCCCCTCTTCCCAGATGGTTCGCGCATGGCTCATGGGACGGGTGCCTCCTACCCGGCAACGTTAGGGTCGTCGACCTCGCTGGTGGATACGGCGCGCCGTACGGCGCTCAGCTCGACCGGACGCGGCGCCGGCAGGTCGGCGTCGGTCACCGCGAGATCACGGAACCGCCGGGCGGTCACCAGCACCCGGGTGTCCAACGATCCCATCGCGGCGTTGTAGGAGCCGACGGCCGCGTTGAGCGAGCGTCCGACGCCGTCGAGGTGGCGCCCGAGCACCGCCAGACGGTCGTGCAGCTCACGGCCGAGCCGGTGCACCTCGCGGGCCTCGTCGGCGACGGCCTGCTGCCGCCAGCCGTGGGCGACGGTCCGCAGCAGCGCGATCAGCGTGGTGGGCGTCGCGAGCACGACCTGCCGCTCGGCGGCGTACTCGATGAGCGACGGGTCGTGCTCGAGCGCCGCCGCCAGGAAGGACTCGGCCGGCACAAACAGCACCACGAACTCCGGCGAGGCCGGCAGCGACTTCCAGTACGCCTTGCCGGCCAGGCCGTCGACGTGCTTGCGGAGCTGGCGGGCGTGCCGGGCCAGGTGTCCCGCGCGCGCCTCGCCCTCGTCGGCGGCCATCGCGTCGAGATAGGCGTCCAGCGGCACCTTGCTGTCGACCACGACGTCGCGACCGCCGGCCAGGTGCACCACCAGGTCGGGACGCTGCAGGCCCGCCTCGGTGCTGACGGCCGGCTGCTCGGTGAAGTCGCAGCGGTCCACGAGTCCGGCCAGCTCGACCGCGCGGCGCAGGTGCAGCTCACCCCACCGGCCGCGGACCTGCGGCTTCCGCAGCGCACTGGACAGGGTGCGGGCCTCCTGGCCGAGCGCCTCCGTCGAGCGGCGTACGTCGACCACCTGCTGGGCCAGCTGCTGCTCCCAGCCGACGCGGGCCCGGTCGAGGTGGTGCAGCTGGTCGCTGATCCGGTCCAGTCCGTGGAGGACCTCGCCGGCGTCGATGCCCTGCTCGACGCGTGCGTCGAGGAGCGTCGAGGCCGCGCGCGCCCGCTCCCACAGCACACCGAGCCCGGCCCCGAACGCGAGCCCGAGCACGAGTCCGGTCAGCAGGGCGAGGAGGAGCTGAAGCATCATGCGGCCAGCATGAGGCCCGCCACCGACAGTCGTGCGCGGCAGCCCGCTCCGGCGGCCGACGTGGGTCAGTCGGCGAGGTCGACGACGACCGGAGCGTGGTCGGACGGCGCGCCTGCGAACACCGCCGGGTCGCGCTCGTCCCGGTCGATGAAGGCCCCGGTGACGCGCGCGGCCAGCGATGGCGAGGCCAGCGCGAAGTCGATCTTCAGCCCGCGGTCGCGCTCGAAGCGCTGGCGGTAGTAGTCGAAGTACGTGTAGCCCGGCGCGTGCGCACGGGTCACCTCGCTCCACCCGCCGTCGAGGAAGGCATGGAAGGCGGCCCGCTCGGGTGGAGTGACGTGGGTGGAGTTGCGGAACTGCTTGACGTCGAAGACGTCGTCGTCGGTCGGGCAGATGTTCCAGTCGCCGACCAGGGCGGTGGGGGAGTCCAGCCACGACGTCGCGGCCTCCCGCAGCCGGGCCAGCCAGTCGAGCTTGTAGACGTAGTGCGGGTCGTCGGGCTTGCGGCCGTTCGGCACGTAGAGCGACACGACCCGGACGCCGCCGCACACGGCGCTGATCGCACGCGCCTCGGACTCGGCGGGGTCGCCCCACCCGGGCATGCCCTCGAAGCCGCGCTGCACGTCGTCGAGGCCGACGCGGGAGAGCAGCGCCACGCCGTTCCACTGCGAGTGCCCGGCGGCGGCGATCTCGTACCCACGCGCCTCGATCCCCATCGTCGGCAGCTGGTCCACCTTCGCCTTGGTCTCCTGCAGCGCCAGCACGTCGATGTCGTGGCGGTCCAGGAAGGCCTCGACCCGGTCGATGCGGGAGCGGAGCGAGTTGACGTTCCAGGTGGCGATACGCACCCCGGGAGGCTACCGGGAGGCGACGGCTCGGTCGGCCACCTGCCCCAGCACCGCGGGCCAGTCCTCGATCCCGAAGTCCTCGCCGAACCGGAGCACCACGACGTCGGTGCTCGGTGACACGTGGATGAACTGACCGAGGTTGCCGCGGGCCTGGAAGGCGCCGGGGCGGGCCTCGTCGAGCCACCACCACAGGCCGTAGTGCGGGGCCAGGACGCCGTCGGACGTCGGCTGGGCGCTGGTCGCGCGCTCCCAGAACGCCGGCTCGGCCACCTGCGCCCCGTCGGCGCCGCCGACCCGGCCGGCCCGAGCCGCCAGCAGGCCGAAGCGCGCCCAGTCGCGCAGGGTGGCGTTGAAGCCGCTCTCGAGCTTCTCCAGGCCGCTGGCCTCGCTGTCGATGCTCCACGACGCGTCCCGCTCGGCGCCGAGCGGCGCCCACAGGTGCCGCTCGGCGTAGGACGCGACGGAGACGCCCGTCGCGCGCTCGAGGAGCATGCCGACCAGCAGCGGGTTGTAGTTGTTGTAGCGCCAGGTCCGCATCGGCGCCTCCTCGATGGTGGCCGAGAGTGCCGTCGCGCGCAGGTCGGGGCTGTAGTAGGTGACCGCGTCGTCGCTCCACGGCAGTCCACGCTCCTCGTAGTGGAGCCCCGACCCCATCGCGAGCAGCGACGCGAGCGTCACCCGGGAGAACCGCCCGTCGTCCTCGGCGAGCTCGGGAAGGTAGTCGGTGACCGGCACGTCGAGGCTCGGCAGGTCACCGCGTTGCAGCGCGATGCCGACCAGGGTGGCGAGCACCGACTTCGCGACCGAGAAGGAGGTCAGCAGCGTGGCGGGACCGGCGCCGGCGCCGTACGCCTCCAGCAGCACGCACCCCTGCCGGAGCACCAGGAAGCCGCGGGTCCGGGTCTCGCGCAGCAGGCCGTCGAGGCGACGGCGCTCACCGGCAGTGGTCACCGTGAGCTCGGACGGGTCCCTCGTCTCGGCGCAGTCCGGCAGCGGCCGGGCCGCCGGGGGAGCCGCGATGGTGCGCGCCGGGAACCGGTCGATGTCCTCGACGTCGGCCTCCAGCCAGACCACCGCCCGGGCGACGGCGGAGGTGTCGAGGCTGAGCCGCGCCCAGGTCTGGAGGGCCACGCCCGCGACGAGCAGCAGCGCGACGAGGACGGCCGTACGCCGCAGCCAGCGGCCCCGTCGCCCGGTCCGCCGTCGCGCCGTCGCCTCCTCGTGCACCGCAGCAACCTAGCGGCGCAGCGGGACGTCGGTGGGCGGGGGTCCGACCGATTCGGGATACTCGTCCCCGACCACGACCGCCGCGGGCAGGAGAGGGCATGACGCAGCCAGGCAGCCGGCCAGCCGGCGCGTCTCCCGGTGAGCCCGGCGACACCGGCGACACTGGCGACACCGGCATCGTCGTGCGCGGAGTCGGCCGGACCTACCGCGACCAGGACGGCGCCGCCACCGTCGCCCTCGACGGGGTCGAGCTGTCCGTGCCGCCGGGGCGGTTCGTCAGCGTCATCGGCCCCAGCGGCTGCGGCAAGTCCACGCTGCTGCGGATGGTGGCCGGGCTGGAGCGCCCGGACGTGGGCGAGGTAACCGTCTGCGGTACGACGCCGCAGCGGGCCGCCGAGGAGAAGCGTCTCGGGCTGGTGCCCCAGGGTCCCGCCCTGCTGCCGTGGCTGTCGGTCCTCGGCAACGTCGCGCTGCCCGGCAAGGTCAACCGCCGTCACAACCGTCGTCCCGAGCCGGACCTGGTCGCGCTGCTGCGGCGTGCCGGCCTGGGCGACGCGCTGCACCTGCGCCCGGCCCAGCTCTCGGGCGGCATGCAGCAGCGCGTCGCGATCGTGCGCGCCTTCGGCCTGCAGCCCGACGTGCTGCTGATGGACGAGCCGTTCTCGGCGCTCGACGAGTTCAACCGCGAGGCCCAGCACGAGCAGCTGCTCGACCTGTGGGAGCAGCAGGGCACGACCGTCCTGTTCGTCACCCACTCGATCCTCGAGGCGGTGCGACTCTCCGACACCGTCGTGGTGATGGCGGCTCGGCCGGGCCGGATCGTCGACGTCGTCGACATCGACCTGCCGCGGCCGCGCACGCAGGAGCTCATCCGCAGCCCGCAGTTCCACGCCTACGAGCTGGCGCTGCGCGAGCGGCTCCGGGACGCCTTCGAGCAGGGCGTCGCGTGATGCGCCGGCTCGTACGCCGGCTGCACCCGGCGTACTGGGCGCCGCTGGTCGTCCTGCTGGTGGTGCTCGGGGTCGGCTGGCGGCTGGGCGCGGAGCGGTTCCCCTACCTGCTGCCGCCGCTCGGCGAGGTGTGGGGCGTGCTGCGCGACGAGCCCGGCTACTTCGTCGAGAACGGCTGGGTGACGCTGCGCGAGGCGCTGGTCGGCCTGCTGATCGGGTTCGTCGCGGCGTTCCTGCTGGCGATCCTGGTCACCGAGGCCCCGCTGGCCCGGCGGGCGATCATGCCGGTCGCGGTGGTGCTCAACGTGACGCCGCTGGTGGCGATCGCCCCGGCGCTGGTGGTGGCCTTCGGCTTCGGGGCGGCGCCCAAGCTGATCCTCACCGCGCTGATCTGCTTCTTCCCGATCCTCATCAACGCCTCCGCCGGACTGCGGGCGGTCCCCGGCCCGGTGCTGCAGGTGTTCGAGTCGGTG
>NZ_DASWXC010000016.1:0-14993 GCF_036405735.1 Nocardioides sp. | reverse complement strand
CGCGCGTCGGTCAGGCGGGTCGAGCAAGCGGGCGGCCGAGCTTGCGAGGCCGCCACCGCGTGTCGAGACCACTCACGGCGGCGCGAGGAACGAGCGCCGCGCGTCGGTCAGGCGGGTCGAGCAAGCGGGCGGCCGAGCTTGCGAGGCCGCCACCGCGTGTCGAGACCACTGACGGTGGCGCGAGGAACGGGCGCCGCTGGTCAGGCGAAGCCCTCGCCCATGAGCTTGCCGGCGAGCACGTGCAGGTGCGTGTGGAAGACGGTCTGCCCGGCGTCCGCGCCGGTGTTGAAGATCAGGCGGTAGTCGTCGTACCCCTCGGCGCGGGCGACGACGTCGGCGGCGGTGACGAGCTCGCCGACGATGGTCGGGTCGGCGGCCGCGGAGGCCGCCGCGTGCGGCTGGTGCTCCCGGGGGGCGACCAGGACGTGGAACGGCGCCTTCGGCGCGATATCGCGGAAGGCGACCAGGCGCTGGTCCTGGTGCACGAAGTCGCCGGGGATCTCGCCGGCGATGATGCGGCAAAACAGGCAGTCGGCGGTGTCGGAGTCGGTGCTCACCTCAGGCATGGTGCCACACTGGTCTCATGCGAAACACCGCGCGCGCCCTGGGCGCCTCCGCCGCCCTGATCGCCGCCCTCGCCCTGGCCGGGTGCGGCGACGACTCCACGGTCGCCGAGGACCCCACCGCTGTCAGCACCACGCCGACGCCCGAGCCGGTCCCGGCCACGTCGGTCCCGAGCGAGCCGCTGCCGGACGAGTCCGACGTGCCCGCTCCCGGCGACACGCTCATCACGCTCGACACCCCGGCCGAGAACGCCACGGTCTCGGGCAGCTTCGAGGCGAGCGGCACCGCGAACTCCCCCGAGGCCAACGTCCCGTGGCAGGTGCTCGCGCCGGGCGGCGACGTCGTGCTGGAGGGCTTCTTCACCGCCGAGGGCTGGATGGACAAGCTCTACCCGTACGCCGGCAGCGTCGACGTCTCGACCCTCGCTCCCGGCCCCTACGTCTTCCGGGTGAGCACCGACGACCCGTCCGGCGGCGAGGGCAACGCCCCGCAGAGCGTCGAGCGCCACATCACCGTCCAGTAGGCCCGGTCGGTCCGGCATGCGGCTGTCCCCCCGGCGGCTCAACCGGACCCTGCTGCTGCGCCAGCACCTACTCGAACGGGTGCCGGGCGACCCCGTCTCGATGGCCGGCTCGTTGGTCGGACTGCACGCGCAAGAGCCGCTGCCGCCGTACCTCTCGCTGGCGGCGCGGTTGCAGGACTTCGACCCGTACGACGTCACGCGCGCCCTCGAGGAGGCGCGGCTGGTCCGGCTGGTGACGCTGCGCGGCACCCTCCACCTGCTGCGTCCCGAGGACGCCGTCACCCAGCGGGTCTGGACCGGACCGGTGCAGGAGCGGGAGCGGAAGGTCTCCCAGGTCATCCGGCCGGCGCTCGGCCTGGACCCCGCGGAGTTCGTCCGCGTCCTGGAGCGGGCGTTGGACGAGGGAGCGCTGCCGCAGCGCGAGCTGTCCACCCGACTCGCGGAGGCGTTCCCCGGCCTGCCGCCCGCCGCGCTCGGCCAGCTGGCCCGGGTGAGCCTGCCCCTGGTGCAGCTGCCGCCACGGGGATGCTGGAAGCAGTCCGGCGGGGTGGTCTACGAGCGGCTCGAGCGCTGGGTCGGGCTCCCGTTGACCGAGCCGGACGTCCCGAGCATCGTCCGGCGTTACCTGCGGGCCTACGGCCCCGCGAGCGCCGCCGACGTCACCGCGTGGTCGGGCATCACTCGCCTGGGACCGGTCCTCGCGGCGATGGACGACCTGGTGCGTCACGAGGACCAGGACGGCCGGGTGCTCTACGACCTGCCCGGCGCCTCGATCGCCGACGGGGACGCGCCGGCGCCGGTGCGGCTGCTGGGGACCTACGACAACCTCTGGCTCTCGCACGCCGGCCGCGACCGCGTCACCGAGCCGGACAAGCGGCGCCGCTGGATGGGACGCAACGGCGGCTCCGGCATGGTGCTGCTCGTCGACGGCTGGCTGGAGGGACTGTGGCGGCCGGTCGACGGCCGGGTCGAGGTGACGACGCTGTTCCGCGAGCTCGACGCCACCGAGCGCTCCTCTCTCGCCGAGGAGATCGACCGGGTCGAGGCGCTGCTGGCGCGGTGAGCCACGGGAACCCGGGACTCGAGCCACGGGAACCCGGGACTCGACGGTGCGGTCAGGACCAGCGGGCGGTGCGGGAGAGGATCGCGGCGACGGCCGCCAGGCCGGCGGTGGAGGTCCGCAGCACCTCGACACCGAGCTTCACGGTGGACGCACCGGCCTCCTCGAAGGCGGCGATCTCCTCGGGGGTAAGTCCACCCTCGGGGCCGACGACGACGAGCATCTCCCCGGACTCCGGTACGCGGACCGCGCCCAGGGGCAGGTGACCCTCCTCGTGGAGGACCACCGCGACGTCGGCGGCCGCGATCCTGGCGGCGACCTCGGCCGTCGAGGCCATTGGCTCGACGACCGGGAACCACGAGCGCCGGGCCTGCTTGGCGGCCTCCCGGGCGGTGGACCGCCACTTGGCCAGCGACTTCTCGGCCCGCTCGCCCTTCCAGACGGCGACCGAGCGGGACGCGGCCCAGGGCACGATCGTCGCCGCGCCGATCTCGGTGAGCACCTCGACGGCGAGCTCGCCGCGCTCCCCCTTCGGGATGGCCTGGACGACCGTCACCGCCGGGGTCAAGGGCAGGGCCGCGGTCACCGAGACGATCGTCGCGGTGAAGAGCCGCTTGCCGGTGCTGGCCACCTCGGCGAGAGCCGCCACACCCTGCCCGTCGGTGAGCACGACCTGCTCGCCGACCCGCAGCCGACGTACGGCGACCGCGTGGTGCGCCTCGTCGCCGTCCACGCTCACGGTGCCGCCGGCGACGACGTCGGCGAGCGACGGGACGAGGTGGACCGGCAGCGACATCGAGGTGCCTGGTCTCAGTGCCCGAAGGCGTCGCGGAGGCGGCCGAAGACCGACTTGGCACCGGCCTTGAGCTGGCCGGTCGGCGTCGTCTCGTTGCGCAGCCGGGCGAGCTCGCGGAGCAGCTCCTCCTGCTCGCCGTCGAGCTGCGTGGGGGTCTCGACCGCCACCGTGACGACGAGGTCGCCGCGGCCACCGCGCAGCCCGGGTACGCCGAAGCCGCGCAGCACCTGCTCGGTGCCCGACTGCGTACCGGGCCGGATCTCGAGCTCGAAGGAGGTCTGCACGTCGGTCTCCGCGCCCTCCTCGACCAGGTCCGCCTCGAGGGTGGGCAGCGTGATCGTGGTGCCGAGCGCGGCCGCGGTCATCGGGACCGTCACCGTGCAGTGCAGGTCGTTGCCCTGCCGCGTGAAGACGGGATGCCGGGCGACCTGGATCTCGACGTACAGGTCACCGGCCGGACCACCGCCCGGGCCGACCTCGCCCTGCTCGGCGAGCTGGACCCGGGTGCCGCTGTCGACGCCGGCCGGGATCTTCACGGTCAGGCTGCGACGCGAGCGGACCCGTCCGTCGCCGGAGCACTCGCGGCAGGGGTCCGGGATGATCGTGCCGAACCCGCGGCAGGCGGCGCAGGGCCGCAGCGTGCGGATCTCGCCGAGGAAGGACCGCTGCACGTGCGCCACCTCGCCGGCGCCGCGGCAGGTCTCGCAGGTCACCGGGCGGGTGCCCGGGGCGGTGCCGTCGCCGTGGCAGGTCTCGCAGACCACGGCGGTGTCGACCTTGAGCTCGCGCGTGGTGCCGAAGGCCGCCTCGGCCAGCTCGATGTCGAGCCGGATCAGGGCGTCCTGGCCGCGGCGCGTCCGGGGGCGCGGGCCACGGCCGGACGCGGCGCCACCGGCCTGGCCGCCGAAGAAGGCGTCCATGATGTCGGTGAAGGAGAAGCCGGCGCCGGCCCCACCGAAGCCGCCGAAGACGTCGCCACCGCGGTCGTAGGCAGCGCGCTTCTGCGGATCGGAGAGGATCTCGTAGGCGTGCGACACCTCCTTGAAGCGGTCCTGCGCCGCCGGATCGGGGTTGACGTCGGGGTGGTACTGCCGCGCCAGCTTCCGGTAGGCCTTCTTGATGGTGGCGTCGTCGGCGTCGCGGTCGACGCCGAGGAGCTCGTAGGGATCCACGCTGTCTCTTCCTAGGGGGTCAGGCGGGGTCGGGCGGGCGCTCAGGCCTCGTCGAGGATGCGCGAGACGTACCGCGCCACCGCGCGGACGGCCGCCATCGTGCCGGGGTAGTCCATCCGGGTGGGGCCGACCACGCCGAGCATCGCGAGGGCGTCGTCCCCCGGGCCGTAGCCGGTGGTGACGACGCTGGTCGACGACAGCTGCTCGTAGGGGCCCTCGGCCCCGATGCGCACCGTCACCATGCCGCTCGAGGTCGCCTCGCCGAGCAGCTTGAGCAGGACGACCTGCTCCTCGAGCGCCTCCAGCAGCGGCCGGACGGCGGAGTCGAAGCTGTCGCCGTACCGTGCGAGGTTGGCGGTGCCGCCGACCGCGATCCGGCCGTCGGCACGGTGGTCCTGCATCGCCTCGACCAGCACGTCGACGACCGCCTTGGTGATGCCGTGGTCGGGCGCGGGCAGCTCGTCGGGGAGCCGGCCCAGCCCGGCGACCGCCTCGGCGATGATCTCGCCCGTGGCGGCACGGTTCACGCGCCGGCGTACGTCGGCCAGCGACTCCTCGCCCACCTCGGCCGGCAGCTCGACGAGCCGCTGCTCGACGCGTCCGGTGGAGAGGATGAGGACGGCCAGCAGACGGGTGGGCGCGAGCTGGACGAGCTCGATGTGACGCACCGTCGACCGGGCCAGGGTGGGGTACTGCACCACGGCGACCTGGCGGGTCAGCTGCGAGAGCAGCCGGACCGAGCGGCCGACGACGTCGTCGAGATCGACGGCGCCGTCGAGGAAGCTGACGATGGCCCGCTTCTCGGCCTGGCTCATGGGCTTGACGGTGGTGAGCCGGTCGACGAAGAGCCGGTAGCCCTTGTCGGTCGGCACCCGGCCGGCACTCGTGTGCGGCTGGGTGATGTAGCCCTCCTCCTCGAGAGCGGCCATGTCGTTGCGCACGGTGGCCGGGGACACGCCGAGGCCGTGCCGCTCGACGAGCGCCTTGGAGCCCACCGGCTCCTCGGTCGCGACGTAGTCCTCGACGATGGCTCGGAGCACGGCGAGCCGGCGGTCGTTCTGCATCGCTGCACCTCCTCACCTGCGAGATCGGCTGACCGGACTGGCACTCCCGGATTCTGAGTGCCAATCCTACCTGCGGGGCCAGCCTGCGGGCCGCTAGCCTCGCCAGCATGCATGACACCGGGTTCCAGGAGGTCGCCGACCGCGTCTGGGTCGCGCGCTACGCCTGGTGGGACGTGAACATCGGCCTGATCGCCGGTGCCGACGGGCTGCTGCTGGTCGACACCCACGCCTCCGCGGTGGCGGCGCGCCAGGTCGCCGAGGACGTACGCCGGCTCGGGGTCGGTCCGGTCACCGGGCTCGTCAACACGCACGCGCACTTCGACCATACCTTCGGCAACGACGCGCTGCGCTCGGCCTTCGGTCCGGTGCCGATCCATGCCACCGCGGAGGCGGCCGAGACCACCGTCGCCGCCGGCGAGCGGATGAAGGACCAGCTGCGGTCGGGCGAGGAGCACGACGAGCGCGCCGAGGAGATCCTCGCGACCGCGATCGTGCCGGCCGACCACACCTTCTCCAGCGTCGCGGTCGTCGAGCTCGGCGACCGGCTCGTGGAGCTGGTCCACCCCGGCCGAGGGCACACCGGCGGGGACCTGGTGGTGCGGGTGCCCGACGCCGACGTACTGCTCGCCGGGGACCTGGTCGAGGAGTCCGGACCACCCGGGATCGGGCCCGACTCCTTCCTGGCGGAGTGGCCCGCGACGCTCGAGGTCGTCGTCCGGATGCTCACCGCCTCCTCGGTGGTCGTCCCCGGTCACGGCCGACCGGTCGACCGGGCCTTCGTGCTCGAGCAGCACGCCGAGCTCGCCCGGCTCGCGCTCGACGCCCAGGCGCCACCGCCGGGGCCGACCATGCTGCCGTTGGCCTGACCCGGTTTCCGACCACGCGGCTCGCCGGGCTGCGCTGACCTGTGACGGCTGTGGCTGCTGGGACAATGAGGCCATGGCCGACCGCTACGGATCCGACGTCCTCGCCACCGACTGGCGCGCGCCGAAGCGCGGTCGCGCCGTGGAGGCGCCGGCCGACCTCGGCCTCGTTGTCGAGGAGGTCACCACGGACTGGTGCGGTGAGATCGTCGCGGTCGACCGGGACCTCGGCACGCTGACGCTCGAGGACCGGCGCGCACGCCGGCGTACCTTCCCGCTCGGGCCCGGCTTCCTGCTGGAGGGCCGCCCGGTCATCCTGGTGGCCCCGGTGCGCGCCGCCGCCCCTGCCGGGCCGAAGCGGACGGCGTCCGGCTCGATCGCCGTGCCGAACGCCCCGGCGCGGGTCGCGCGGGCGAGCCGGATCTTCGTCGAGGGCCGCCACGACGCGGAGCTGGTGGAGAAGGTGTGGGGCGACGACCTGCGCATCGAGGGCGTGGTCGTGGAGTACCTCGGCGGCGTCGACGACCTCGCCGACCACCTCAAGGACTTCCGGCCGGGCCCGCAACGCCGCGTCGGCGTGCTCGTCGACCACCTCGTGCGCGGGTCGAAGGAGTCGCGCATCGCCGACGCGATCGTGCGCTCCCCCGTCGGGCAGCACGTCCGGATCGTCGGCCACCCGTTCGTCGACATCTGGCAGGCGGTGAAGCCGGACCGGCTCGGCCTGGGCGCCTGGCCGACCATCCCGCGCACCATCGAGTGGAAGAAGGGCGTGTGCCAGCACCTCGGCTGGCCGCACCGCGACCAGGCCGACATCGCGCGGGCCTGGCAGCACATCCTGTCGAAGGTGAAGTCCTACGACGACCTCGAGCCGGCGCTGCTCGGCCGGGTCGAGGAGCTCATCGACTTCGTGACGGTGGAGTGACCCCGGACGTTCCCTGGTTCGTCCCTGAACCGACCCCGGGAACGGGTGTCCAGGCGGCTCGCGAGGACTACGGTCGAGCCATGAGCCAGTCGTTCCCGCCGTACTCCTCCGGCCAACCCGTCCCCATCTCCCCCAGCGAGCAGACCTGGGGCGGCGCCGCGCACTGGAGCGCCTTCATCGGCGCCTGGCTCGCCCTGGCCTTCCTCGGCCCGCTCGTGGTGCTGCTCGTGAAGGGCAACGAGTCGCCGTACGTCCGCCGCCAGGCGGTCGAGGCGCTCAACTTCCAGCTCTCGATCCTGATCTACGGCATCGTCTCGGCCATCCTGATGCTGGTCCTGGTCGGCTTCCTGCTGCTCGCGCTCGTCGGCCTGCTCTGGTTGGTGTTCACCATCATCGGCTCGGTCAAGTCCGCCCAGGGCGAGATCTACCGCTACCCCCTCACCCTCCGGCTGGTCCACTGACGGGTCGAGTCTCGGGTTTCGGTGGGTCGAGTCCCGGGTTCCCGTGGGGCGAGTCCCGGGTTCCCGTGGGGCGAGTCGCGGGTTTCCGTGGGTACGGCGGCCGGCCGCCGTACCGTCGAAGGCATGAGCATGACAACACTGTCGCGGCCGCGTCAGGGCCGCATCATCGCCGGCGTGTGCGCCGGCCTGGCCCGCCGCTTCGGCTGGAGTCCGACGACGGTCCGCATCATCGCCGTCGCGTCGATCCTGCTGCCCGGACCACAGTTCATCGCGTACATCGTGCTGTGGATCCTCATGCCGGCCGAGGACCGCCGCCGGAGCTGACAACCCCCTCGGAAACCCGGGGCTCAACCCACGGGAACCCGAGACTCAACCCACGGGAACCCGAGACTCAACGCAGGAGGTCGCGGACGACGGCGTCGGCGAGGAGTCGGCCGCGGGGGGTGAGGACGAGCCGGTCGCCGTCGACGACCAGCAGGCCGTCGGCCACGAGCGCGGGTACGGCGGCCCGGCCGGCGTCGTCGAGCACCGCGACGTCGAGTCCGGTCACCAGGCGCAGCTCGAGCAGCACCCGCTCGACCCGCTGGTCCTCGAGGCTCAGCAGCTCCCGGCCGTGGGCCGGGCTGAGCGCGGCGCCGAGCCGGTCGGCGTACGCCACGGGGTGCTTGACGTTCCACCACCGCACGCCGCCGACGTGACTGTGCGCGCCGGGGCCGGCGCCCCACCAGTCGGCGCCGGTCCAGTAGAGGACGTTGTGGCGACAGCGGCTCTCCGGGCTGCGCGCCCAGTTGGAGACCTCGTACCACGCCAGCCCGGCGGCGGTCATCGCGTCGTCCGCGACGGCGTACTTGTCGGCGAGGTCGTCCTCGTCCGGCATCGGCAGCTCGCCCCGCTTGACCCGTCGCGCGAGCGCGGTGCCCTCCTCGACGATGAGCGAGTAGGCCGACACGTGGTCCGGCTCGCAGGCCAGCGCGGCGTCGAGGGAGGCACGCCAGTCCGCGAGCGACTCCCCCGGCGTGCCGTAGATCAGGTCGAGCGACACCTGCTCGAAGCCGGCGTCGCGCGCCCAGGCGACGGCGGCGGGCACCCGCTCCGGGTCGTGGGTGCGGTCCAGGGTCGCCAGCACGTGCGGGACCGCCGACTGCATGCCGAAGGAGAGCCGGTTGATCCCGCCCTCGCGCAGCACGGCGAGCGAGTCGGGCGTGACGCTGTCGGGGTTCGCCTCGGTCGTCACCTCGGCGTCCGGCGCGAGCCCGAACTCGTCGCGGATCGCGGCCACCACCGCCACCAGGTCGGCCGGGTCGAGCAGGGTGGGGGTGCCGCCGCCGAAGAAGACCGTCGAGACCGGGACGTCCGCCTCGCCCAGCACGCGACGCGCCAGCCGGATCTCGGCGATCGCCGCCTCGGCGTACGTCTGCCGCGAGGCGCCGGGATGGCCCCCGACCGGCCCCAGCTCCAGCGCGGTGTAGGTGTTGAAGTCGCAGTAGCCGCACCGCACGGTGCAGAACGGCACGTGGACGTAGAACCCGAACGGCCGCGTCCCGAGGCCCGCGAGCGCCGCAGCCGGCAGCGACCCGTCGGCGGGCGCGACGTCACCGTCGGGAAGGGCGGAGGGCATGGCGCCAGTATCGCCGTCAGGCCCTCGAATCCCGCAGTCGCGAGAGCAGAGCAGCCTCGGTCGTGGCGAGCGGCAGGAGCGACACCGCCGCCAGCCCGTCGCCATCCTCGGCGGCGGTGAGCGCGAGCTTCCACCAGGTCCCGCCGCCGACCACCGCGAGCTCGACGCTCCGCTCCCCGTCCCCGCCCAGCGGCTCCGCCACCACCCGGGGCGGCTCGGGTGAGAGGGCGACAATCACCGCCAGGGCGCGGCACAGCGTCTCGGTGTCGACGTCGTCGGCGAGGGGTACGCCGGCCGGCAGCTCCGGCGCGGCGGCGACGATCTCACGGGCGAGCGCGACCAGCCACTCGGGTGCGTGGGGCACCGGCGTGACCGTCAACCACTGCACCCTCGGCGCGGGCTCCGGGCTCAGCGTCAGCTCCAGGTCGAGACGGCCGCGCTCGGCCGGCACGGACCAGGCGGCGGTTCCCAGCCCCCGCGCGAGCACGGCGTGCTCGGCGCCGGGCTGCGGGCGGCCGACCAGGTCGTCGGCGCGGGCGAGCTGGGCGCGACGCTCGTCGTCAGGCACGTCCTGCTCCACGTTGGCGGTGAACAGGTCCGGCTCGGCGAAGCGCGCGGACCCGTCCGTCCCGACCGAAGCGAGCCGCTCGCCGACCGCCCGGATCGCCGGCAGCGTCGCGGCGACCGCAGGTCCTGTGGGCCGGCGGACCGCGCGCACCAGCAGCCGCAGCGCCTGCGTGGCCGGCGGCACCGGCGCGGCGTAGGTTCCGTTGGCCAGCGCGATCACGCCCACGCCGGTCTCGGGGTGCCAGCGCATGTGCGAGCCGTAGCCGGGATAGCCGCCCGAATGCTGGACGACGTGGCCGTGGTCGCTGTGGTGGTCGACGAACAGGCCACAGCCGTAGCCGGTCGCCGCCGCGGTCAGCGCCGCGCAGCCCACCGCCGCCGGCACCGTCAGCGCCCCTGCGACGCCCGCGAACCGCTGCAGCTGCTGCATCTCCCGCCGTGACGCGGCCGCGAGCGGATGGTCGAGTCCGGTGTCGCGGAACGCGCTCGTGAACCCGCCGATCCACGTCGCGAGGTCGCGCACACTGCTGTGCAGCCCGCCCATCGAGGAGAACGCCCCCGGCGCGACCGGCGGCTCGACGCGCCACTCCGCTTCGAGCCCACCCGGCAGGTCCGGCCGGTGGTGGCCGACCGCCAACGCCGGTCCCACCGCGCTGCCGTCGTACGTCGTCGCGGCCATGCCGAGCGGACCGACCAGCTCACGCAGCACGAACTCGCGGTAGCCGCCGGGGCCGCCGGTGAGGTTGTCGACGATCCGGCCCAGGACGGCGTAGCCGAGGTTGGAGTACTCGAACACCGCCCCCGGCGGCGCCGCCAGCGTGAACCCGCCGGCCAGGAACGCGCCGAGCTCGTCGTGGGTCATCGCCTCGTTGCGGTCGCCCCAGGGGTCGTCGGTGAGCAGCCCGCCGCTCATCGTGAGCAGATGCCGCACCGTGGGCTCCGGTTCGGCGGCGAAGCGGCGACCGGCGAGCTCGGGAACGTACGTCGAGGCCGGCAGGTCGAGCGCGAGCTCGCCGCGGTCGCGCAGCAGGAGTACGGCGGCCGCCGTGAACGATTTGGTCATCGACGCGATCCGCAGCACGTTGTCGACGCTCGGCGGCCTCTCCTCGCCCAGCACCGTGGTGCCGAACGACGCGGTGTGCAGGATCTCGCCGTCGCGGACGACCGCGTAGACCAGCCCGGGCGCACGGCCGCGGGCGAACTCCTGGGCGAAGAGCTCGTGGACGGCGTCGAACTGGTCGGTCAGCGGGCCGCTGGCATCGGTCACCCTCCGAGTCTGCCTGACCTCACACGGGCTCTGTTGGGCTGCGCACCTGGGCGCCGCCCCGCAAAGTGTCACCGTGACAGTTCGCGCCGGGAGTGACAGTTCAAAGGGTCACTCTCGTGGCGAGGTGTCACGGTGACACTTTGGAATGTCACGGTGACAGTTTGGGGTCGATGACGTAGAGGCCAGGATCAGCGGAAGTCGCGCGACCGGTGCCGGGCGGTCAGGGCGACGTCGGCGTCGGGCGCGACCTCGGCCAGCGGCGCCAGCCGGTCGACGACCAGGTTGGTGACGCCGTCGTTGCGCTCCAGGAGGCCGCGGACCAGCATCGTCGAGGAGCCGACCGCGACCTTGCGGTGGCGCTTCCACACGCCGGCGGTGCAGACGACGTTGAGCATGCCGGTCTCGTCCTCGAGGTTGAGGAACGTGACACCGCCCGCGGTGCCCGGACGCTGCCGGTGGGTGACCAGCCCGGCCACGGTGACCCGGCGGCCGCCCTCGACGTCGGCGAGACCGGCCACGGAGCGTACGCCGGCACCGGCCAACCGCTCGCGCAGATGGGCGAACGGGTGGGTGTCGGGGGTGACGCCGGTGGCCCACAGGTCGGCCAGGGTGAGCTCGACGGCGTCCATCTCGGGCAGCGGCGGCGTCGCCGTGGCGAGCTGCACGCCCTCCAGATGGGCGTCGGACTCGGTCCAGCCGGCCTGCCACAGGGCCTCCCGGCGACTCATGTCGCTCACGACGCCGGCCGTCGCCAGCGCCTCCAGCTGTCCGCTGTCGAGCCCGGCCCGGCGGGAGAGGTCGCGCAGGTCGGTGAACGGCCGCTCCTCGCGGGCCGCCACGATCCGCGCGGCGACGTCCTTGCCGATGCCGCGGACCGAGTCCAGGCCGAGGCGGACGGCGTACGCCGTGTCGCGCCGGTGCTCCGGTGTCGGGTCCGGCGTCCCGTGAACCCACGCGGTGGGCTGCTGGTCGCGCAGGCAGTCGTCCCCCCGATGCTCGAGACGCGACTCCCGGTGGTCGAGCCGGCGAGCGTCAGCGAGACGCGTCGAGACCACCCCACCCACGGTCTCCAGTCCCGCCGTCACCCCCGAGAGCACCAGGTCCGGCCCCCGTACGTCCACGCCGTGCCGGCGGGCGTCCTGCACCAGCGACTGGGGCGAGTAGAACCCCATCGGCTGGGCACGCAACAGCGCAGCCAGGAACGCCGCCGGGTAGTGCAGCTTGAACCACGACGAGGCGTAGACGAGCTTGGCGAAGGAGAGCGCGTGCGACTCCGCGAAGCCGAAGTTCGCGAACGACAGGATCTGGGTGTAGATCGCCTGCGCCTTCTCCCCGGTCAGCCCCTTGGCCGCCATCCCGGCGAGCAGCCGCTCCTTGAGCGACTCGATCCGCTCGATGCCGCGCTTGGAGCCCATCGCCCGGCGCAGCAGGTCGGCCTCGTCGGCGTCGAGGCCGCCGAGCACCTTGCCCATCTCCATCAGCTGCTCCTGGAAGAGCGGCACCCCCTTGGTACGACCGAGCACCTCGTAGGGCTCGAGCAGCTTGTGGGCGTAGGTGACCGGCTCCTTGCCGGTGGCGCGCCGGATGTAGGGGTGCACCGCGCCGCCCTGGATCGGGCCGGGCCGGATCAGGGCGATCTCGATGGCCAGGTCGTAGAAGCAGCGCGGCTGCAGCCGGGGCAGCGTGCCGATCTGGGCCCGGCTCTCCACCTGGAAGACGCCGACGGAGTCGGCCCGGCAGAGCATGTCGTAGACCGCCGGCTCCTCCTTGGGGATCGTCGCCAGCTCCCACCGCTCGCCGAGGTGCTCCTCGGCCAGCGACATCATGTGGTCGAGCGCGCTGAGCATGCCCAGCCCGAGCAGGTCGAACTTCACCAGCCCCATGAACTCGCAGGCGTCCTTGTCCCACTGCAGGACGGTGCGCTTGTCCATCCGGCCGCGCTCGATGGGGCAGACCTCCCCGATCGGCTGCTCGGTGAGGATCATCCCGCCGGAGTGGATGCCGAGGTGGCGCGGTGCCCCGTGGAACTCCTTCGCCAGGCTGATCACCTGCTCGGGCACGCCGGCGTCGTCGGGCGCCTCGACCGAGGTCCAGCTGGAGATCTGCTTGGACCAGGCGTCCTGCTGTCCCGGTGAGAAGCCGAGCGCCTTGGCGGCGTCGCGGACCGCCATCTTGGGGCGGTAGCCGATGACGTTGGCGACCTGGGCGGCGTTGCGGCGCCCGTAGGTGTCGTAGACCCACTGGATCACCTCCTCGCGCCTGCCTGCGTCGAAGTCGACGTCGATGTCGGGCTCCTCCTCGCGGTGCTCGGAGATGAACCGCTGGAACGGCAGCCCGTAGTAGACCGGGTCGATCGCGGTGATGCCGAGCGCGTAGCAGACGGCACTGGCCGCGGCGCTGCCCCGGCCCTGACACAGGATCTTGTTCTTCCGGGCGAAGGCGACGATGTCGTGGACGATGACGAAGTAGCCCGGGAAGTCCTTGCGCTCGATCACCTCGAGCTCGTACTCGACGCGCTCCCGAGCCTTCTGCACGAACTCCCGGTCGTGGGCGTACGCCGCGGCGTAGCGCTCCGCGAAGCCCTGCTCGACCAGGTGTCGCAGCCAGCCGGCCGCGGTGTGGCCGGCCGGAATGCCGCGCTTGGGCAGCTCCGGCTTGGCCTTCTGCAGGTCGAAGGCGCACTCGTCGGCGAGCGTGACCGAGCGCGCCACCGCGCCGGGGTAGCGCGCGAACCGCTGCGCCATCTCCTCGCCGCTGCGCAGGTGCGCGCCGCCGCTCGCCGGCAGCCAGCCGGCCAGGTCGGCCAGGCTCCTTCGGGCGCGGACCGCGGCCATCGCCCCGGCCAGTCGACGGTCCTCGGGTCGCGCGTGGTGGACGTTGTTGGTCGCCACCGTGGGCAGCCCCTTCTCCACCGCCAGCGCCGCCAGCAGGTCGTTGGTGCGGCTGTCGCCGGGCAGGCCGTGGTCGGTCAGCTCGACGACGACGTTGTCGGGTCCGAAGCGGGCCACCAGCGCGTCGAGGGCGTCGCCTGCGGCCGCCGTACTCTCGCGCAGGGCCTGGCGGACGGTGCCCTTGCGGCAGCCGGTGAGGACGAGCCAGTGGTCCCTCCCGACCTCGGCGAGCTCGTCGAGGTCGTAGACGGGCCGTCCCTTCTCATCGCCCCTCAGCTGCGCCTCGGTGATCGCACCGGAGAGCCGGTGGTAGCCCTCGACGCCGCGTGCCAGCACCAGCAGGTGGCTGCCCCCTGAGTCTGCCCCGGGATCCGGGACGCCGAGCTGGGGCGCGGTCAGGCCGAGGGAGAGCTCGGCGCCGTAGACCGTCCGCAGGCCCGGCCACCGCTCGCCGAGCAGCTTGGCCTGCGCCTGCACCGCCTCGGCGAAGAGCGGGGCGCCGTAGAACCCGTCGTGGTCGGTGATCGCCAGCCCGTGCAGGCCCAGCCGGAGCGCCTCGACGACGAGCGCCGCCGGCCCGCTCGCGCCGTCGAGAAAGCTGAAGGCGGAGTGGCAGTGGAGCTCGGCGTACGGCGTGCTGGGCCGCTCCGGCACCTCGACCGCCACTGCCGCCACCCGCCGTTTGCGGGACAGCGGCGCGTCGTCGCGGCCGGGCTTGCCCGACAGCCGCCTCTCGAGTTCCTTCCAAGGGACCTCGGGGTTGTTCCAGCCCATCAGGTGTCCCCCCGCCGGGGCTGACTGTTCAGCAAGGTATGCAGCCGAATGTGCACTCCCCTCGCGGAACTCCACACGGGAAGTGCCTGTTGGGCTGCATACCTTGACGAACATGCAGGCAGCCCCGGGCCACTAGTCATACGCCGCCTCGGTGATCCATCCGCCGCTGTCGCTGTCGTAGGTGGCCAGCCAGGCCCGGCCGTCGGTGGCGACCAGCTGGAACCGCGCCACCCGCCGACCGCCTCCCGGCTCCCACCACAGCTCCTCGACCGGCCACGGCCCGGCCCAGGCGGCGACGGGCAGCCAGCCCTCACCAGGGCCGGGGCGGTACCTGGCCGGTGGCCCGCTCACCGCGCCGCGGCCGGTCACGACGACCGGGCGGCCGGCGGGATCCATGACAGCGGCCGGCCACGGCTCGGCGAGCACCCGGGCCGGCGCGGGCGGCGGGATG